>NZ_JBKFSV010000011.1:0-140149 GCF_046569445.1 Salmonella sp. 741265050_HSA
TGTGTTGCTTATGGGTCTGACGGGCTGGCTTTGGTCTGGCATCAGCCAGGCGGGTTCCAATTTAGATATCAATCTGACCGCCAGTATTGTTAACAGCACTTGCAAACTCAGTCTGGAAAATGGGGGGGAAGTCTACCTCCCCAACGTCACGCGGGCATGGTTTTATAATAGCGACGGCAGCAGTAAATATGCGCCTACCGACGAGGCGGGTGGCACGCCTTTTAACGTGCGTCTCGAAGACTGTGCAGATAACGGTAGCATCAAGCAATTGATATTCAGCTTTACGCCGCAATCCGGTTTTTGGAGCAATCAAAACCAGGTATTCAAAAATGATGCCACGACAGGTGCGGCACAAAATGTTGGTATCGTCATTTTCTCTGCGGACCATAAAACTAACGTCTTAAACAGCGATGGCAGTTCTAACGTGATTTACGACGTCAGCGGGAAAAGTAGTTCTCTGTATTTAACGGATTATCAGTTTTACGCGCGCTATCAGAATACGGGCGCAGTTGTCAGCGGCGTTGTCACCAGTAACGTGCTGGTGGATGTGAACTACGAATAAAAGGAATTATTGATGAGACTGAAACACTTTTGGCTCGCGCTTATCGCAATTGGTGCATCGGGCGCAGCGCATGCCGCCATGGAGTGTAAATTTAATGACGGCAACACCCGGACAATTATGCCGGGCATGTCAACGATGATCGTCCCGCTTCCGCCAGGAACCATTTCGGTCCCCACACAGATCAGCCCCACGATCCTTCTTGAATTTGACACGCCTCTGCAGTCCTCCTGTAACGTTGGTAACGACGGTGAAAGTGTCTGGCAAATGACCGATAACGCATTGCTGTGGGGAAACGTAAACGGTCACGCAACGTTTCGCACCAACGTGGAGGGAATTTACTACACCCTGGCGATTTACCCGGACGCCAATACCGTCACTGCGTGGTTTCCCCCGCAAGCGGGCAGTTACTATGAAACAGGCGATGCGAATAACGACGAGGGCGTCGTCAATGCCAGATACTGGCACGCCCGGATGGATATTTATCAGGACCCCACATTTAAAGGGCTTCCTACAAACGTGGAGTTTTTAACGGCAGCAGGCGGCATGCTAGGGCATGCGGTGATTGGCGACCCTCATACCGGAACCGAGAGCGATCACCCCCGCGTGCCGATCAATATCAATGATATGTCGTTCCAGCTCCCGCTGCATGCACCTTCCTGCGTGCTTCGTGCGCCGACCACCGTAGACCTTGGGGACTGGTATCGCTCCGATCTGGAAAACGATAACACAACAGAGGTGTCGTTTAAAATTGAGGGTTCCTGCGCAAACGTCATTGAGGTCGATGCGAAAGTGGTATCGGAACACACCACGTCAGATGGGGCATTATTTACCAATTCCATTTCCAGTAATTCCAGCGTTACCGCGGCAAAAGGTGTAGGTGTAAAACTGCGCACTCCCGCATATTCACAGATCCACAATAACCAGTCAGAGACTATCGCTGCGGGCAACCCGATAGGTGCGCCTGTTTATCAGGTTAGCGCCACTTATAACGCAAAGCTGGTGAAAACCAACACCGAAGCCGTAACGCCTGGCGTTTTCGGAACGACCATCACCTTCCAGGTGACCTACCAGTAAATTACCCCTGCGGCTGGTTGCTGATCAGCCGCGACATGGTCTCCAACGAATCCGTGCGCAGAATATACAGCCTTTTGAGCAACATCGGGTTATCGCCAGGCTTCACCTTCCCTCTCACCGTGGTGACCGCCAGATGGAAACCAGCGTCTTTTGCTGCTTTGATCGCGGTCGCGTTATAGCCGCCAAAGGGATAAGAAAGATAAAACACGTGCGGAGTAAACTGTGCGAGCGCACGCCGCGAGCGTTTAAAATCAAACAGAATATTATGGTAGCTGTGGCTATATAAAATCGGGCGACGATGCCCGTCCACCCGATGTAAAAAGTGGGTATGTGACTGAAAATCAAAAACATCGCTTATCTTGCGCAATTCGGACACGCTCATAAATTGCAGCGTTCTGGGATTCCATTTTTGCGGATGGCGCTTAATACGCGATGAGATAATAAATGCCGTCGCTTTCATACCGTACTGCTTTAATACCGGATACGCATAGCGACTCACCGATTTAAGGCCATCGTCAAAGGTGATAGCCACCGCGCGCGCCGGGAAATTAGCGCGGTTATGGATGTAATCCTCCAGTTGGTACATCGTCAACGTGGCATAGCCGCGATCGCGAAGCCAGGTCATTTGATTGCTGAATGCCCGAACCGAAGTCGTGGTGGACGTATGGCGAAAACGGGTATTCTCTTCATCACGTAAGATGTGATGATAGGTCAAAATCGGAATGCCGTTGTCTTCCTGCGCATCCATGGCGCTGACATAAGCCAGCCTGTCGCCAATACGGATCTGATACCAGGTTTGATGTAGCCTGCCTTTCAGCTTGCTAATAATGGGGTAACGCAAATTATCCACTAATACGCCAAACGGGGCGCTACTGATGTCCGGCGCGTTATACACCGGCGTGTCCTTCCAGGTCACCAGATTCTGATTGCTGAGCGGCTTGTTAAGATCGCCCAGCCCATCTTCCACTTTTTGTTTTCCCTGCACGGATTCCAGATGGCCTTTATCGATAAACCCCTCGCCGAAGCCGAATTTAAAGGCATAATAATCAGCCGCAACAGGCGTTACGGAAAGAATTTGTCCGGCGCGGATATTCCCTACGGTCACCATTTTATCGCCAATCTGCGACCAGATGGCGGCGTCTTTCGTCGTTTGCATATAACGAGCGGGCAAGGCAGCCAACACATTACCGGAGAAAAAGAACAGCAAGATAAGGACAACGCGCATAACCATATATCATAACCGAGGCGAAAAAACGCCGTTATTGTAGCAAAAGCGTCGTCAATGGTATTGATCAAAACTCATACAAATCATGCAGCAATACAAAAGGCGGATTTTTCTGCTGCTGATGCCAGAGACTGGTGACATCCGGTGCGCCAAGCGCGACAATCTGGTCGCGAAATGCTGAACTGCTCATCGACTCTCGCAAAGGAAGCATTTCCTCTATCAATGAATAGCTGACACCTGAAATAACTTCACATTGAGAATGTTTATGGCTCATCAGCGACGCTACACGATAAGGCGCCGCGCCGGAAATGTCGGTTAAAAATATCACGCCTTCACCGGAGTCGGTGGCATGGAGGGCATCACACATCATACGGCTCAGCATGTTTGAGCTCAGGCCGCGCCAAAAATTGACCGCCCGGCATTGCGCCAACGGACCATTTTTTCTCTCCAGGCGATCAAGCATATCCTGTGCGCGATCGTCATGGCAGGTAATCACCCAACCTAACATAGCCTACCTCCTTAGCAGTCAAGTAGTTTATCAGGGTTACCAATCAGGAATGATGACAGCCGTCAAAAGTCTCCTCTTCCCTCCTGGAGAAGAGGAGAATCGTATCAGCTACGCAAACCGCGCCCACGCTGGATCAGCGACCAGCACAGCAGGTAGAAAGCGGCGATAAAGATCACCAGTACACCAAATGTGGTCACCAGCGGCACATCATGGATACCCAGGAAGCCGTAGCGGAAGCCGCTGATCATGTAGACGATCGGGTTCAGGTGCGACAACCCTTGCCAGAACGGCGGCAGCAGCGTCAGCGAGTAAAATACCCCGCCGAGGTAGGTTAGCGGCGTCAGCACAAAGGTCGGGATCAGGCTGATATCGTCAAAGGTTTTCGCAAACACGGCGTTCAGCAGTCCGGCCAGCGAGAACAGAATCGCGGTCAGAATCAGCGTTAGCGCGACAAATACCCAGGAATGCACCTGGAAAGGCACGAAAAAGAGCGAAATCGCCGTCACCAGAATCCCCACGCACAGCCCGCGCGCCACGCCGCCTCCGACAAATCCGGCGATAATCACGTGCGTTGGTACCGGCGCGACCAGCAGTTCCTCAATATTGCGCTGAAACTTGGCGCTAAAAAATGACGACGCGACATTCGCGTAGGAGTTAGTAATGACCGCCATCATAATCAGGCCCGGCACAATAAATTGCATATAGCTAAAACCATGCATTTCGCCGATGCGCGAACCGATCAGGTTACCGAAAATAATAAAATAGAGCGTCATCGTGATGACAGGCGGCACCAGAGTTTGCACCCAGATCCGCATAAAGCGGTGGATCTCTTTCGCCCAGATGCTTTTAAGGGCAACCCAGTAAAGCTGCATCATGCGCGATCTCCTTGTTTTTCATGCACCAGAGACACAAACAGTTCTTCCAGACGGTTGGCTTTATTACGCATACTTAATACCTGAACCCCCTGCTCGCTCAGTTGGCTAAAAACGCTGTTAACTCCCTGCTCGCGTAACACTTCCACCTCCAGAGTCGAGGTATCCACCAGACGATATTGATAACCCGCAAGCTTAGGCAGCGGGCTTTTTGGCGCTAAATCCAGAATAAACGTCTCCGATTTCAGCTTTGAAAGCAGATTTTTCATGGAGGTATTTTCCACCAGCTCGCCGTGCTGAATAATACCGATATTGCGGCACAGCATTTCCGCCTCTTCCAGATAGTGGGTGGTGAGAATAATCGTGGTGCCTTTGGCGTTTAAGTCTTTCAGGAATCCCCACATCGAGCGACGCAACTCGATATCGACGCCCGCCGTCGGCTCGTCGAGAATCAATAGTTTAGGTTCATGCATCAATGCGCGGGCGATCATCAGGCGGCGTTTCATCCCACCGGACAGCATCCGCGCGCGTTCACTACGTTTTTCCCACAGATCGAGCTGTTTTAAATACTTTTCGCTACGTAAAACCGCCTCTTTATGTTCCACGCCGTAATAACCGGCCTGATTCACTACGATCTGTTGCACCGTTTCAAACGGGTTAAAGTTAAACTCCTGTGGCACCAGTCCAAGCTGTCGCTTGGCGTTAACCACGTCTTTTTCCAGGTCGTAACCAAAAACGTTAACGCGCCCGGACGTTTTATTAACCAATGAGCTGATAATACCGATGGTGGTCGATTTCCCTGCTCCATTTGGCCCCAGAAGCGCGTAAAAATCCCCCGCTTCGACCTGCAAATCTATGCCGCGCAGCGCCTGAACGCCGCCGGGATAGGTTTTTTTAAGTTGTTGAAGTTCCAGCGCAATGGTCATAAATTCTCACTTACTTTACGTTCTTACACTTTATATATGGTTTAAATAACTACGGAGTTGCCCTATATTAGCCCAACGCACTTATTTGGTTACAGGTCGTTAACTTCCATGAAAGACATAGATACACTCATCAGCAACAATGCACTATGGTCAAAAATGCTGGTGGAAGAGGACCCCGGATTTTTTGAGAAACTGGCGCAAGCGCAAAAACCGCGCTTTCTATGGATTGGATGTTCCGACAGCCGCGTTCCCGCAGAGCGTTTAACCGGGCTTGAACCGGGCGAATTGTTTGTTCACCGTAATGTGGCTAACCTGGTTATTCACACCGATCTGAACTGTCTCTCCGTGGTTCAGTATGCGGTAGATGTTCTGGAAGTTGAGCATATTATCATTTGCGGCCACTCCGGTTGCGGCGGTATCAAGGCTGCGGTAGAAAACCCTGAGCTGGGCTTGATTAATAACTGGCTGCTGCATATTCGCGACATCTGGCTTAAACATAGCTCGCTGTTGGGAAAAATGCCCGAAGAGCAACGTCTGGACGCGCTCTATGAATTGAACGTCATGGAGCAGGTCTATAACCTGGGGCATTCCACCATTATGCAGTCAGCGTGGAAACGCGGGCAGAATGTGACCATTCACGGCTGGGCGTACAGTATCAATGATGGCCTGCTGCGCGATCTTGACGTCACCGCCACCAACAAAAAAACGCTGGAGAACGGCTATCATAAGGGTATCTCCGCCCTAAGTCTGAAATACATTCCCCACCAATAAGCCATTAGCTATAGGCCGGATAAGTCGCTTTAGCGACGCCATCCGGCATTTCTGCGCTTACTCGTCCAGCAGCACCACTTTACCAACATACGGTAGATGGCGATAACGCTGGGCGTAGTCGATACCGTAACCGACTACAAATTCGTCCGGAATCGAAAAGCCAACGAACTCAACCGGCACGTCCACTTCGCGACGAGACGGTTTATCCAGCAGCGTACAAATCGCCAGCGATTTCGGCTCGCGCAGGCCCAGGATTTCACGGACCTTCGACAGCGTATTACCGGAATCAATAATGTCTTCGACAATCAGCACGTCTTTACCGCGAATATCCTCATCCAGATCTTTGAGGATTTTCACGTCGCGGGTGGTGGACATGCCGCTACCATAACTGGAGGCGGTCATAAAATCGACTTCATGAGGAACCTGAACTTCACGGCACAGGTCCGCCATAAACATAAATGAGCCACGCAACAGACCTACCAGCACCATTTCACTGCCGCTGTCTTTATAACGTTCGGTAATCTGACGACCCAGCTCGGCAATACGTGCTTTGATCTCCGCTTCGGGGATCATGACTTCAACAGTATGTTTCATATTTATAACCATATGATTTAAAAACAAATCACTCAATGCCGGTGACTAATAACGCCGCATTGACGCGCAAGGCACGCAGTATAACAGCAAACGTATTCATTCGCGGCATTTGATAAGAAAGCTCATTTTGTGATTACGATCACACATGTTAATTCCTATACTTAATTGCTACTAAAAAATTAACAATTTGGGATGGTGTCTTTTTATGGCAGAAAATAACGCACGATCGCCACGATTACTCGTGACGCTGACGGCCCTCTTTGCAGCACTTTGCGGGCTGTATCTTCTTATCGGAGGTGTCTGGCTGGTTGCTATTGGCGGTTCCTGGTACTACCCCATCGCGGGCCTCGTGATGCTGGTTGTGGCCGGATTGCTATGGCGCAGTAAACGTGCCGCGCTGTGGCTGTATGCCGCCCTGCTGCTGGCGACAATGATTTGGGGCGTGTGGGAAGTCGGGTTCGACTTCTGGGCGCTCACGCCGCGTAGCGATATCCTGGTGTTTTTCGGCATCTGGCTAATATTGCCGTTTGTCTGGCATCGGCTGGTGGTTCCTTCCAGCGGCGCAGTGGCGGCGCTGGTCGTGGCGCTGCTGATTAGCGGCGGCATTCTAACCTGGGCTGGCTTCAACGACCCGCAGGAGATCAACGGAACGCTTCGCGCCGACGCCACGCCCGCCACAACAAGCTCGTCGATCGCCGACGAAGACTGGCCGGCCTATGGACGTAATCAGGAAGGCCAACGCTATTCGCCGCTGAAACAGATCACTGCGGATAACGTTCACCAACTGAAAGAAGCGTGGGTCTTCCGCACCGGCGATCTGAAACAACCCAACGATCCGGGCGAAATCACCAACGAAGTGACCCCGATTAAAGTCGGCGATACGCTTTATCTGTGTACAGCTCACCAGCGTCTGTTCGCGCTGGACGCCGCCAGCGGTAAAGAGAAGTGGCATTTTGATCCTCAGTTGAAGACCGATTCGTCTTTCCAGCATGTGACCTGCCGCGGCGTCTCTTATCATGAGGCCAAAGCGGATACCGCCTCGCCGGAGGTCATCGCCGACTGTCCGCGCCGCATTATCCTTCCGGTCAATGACGGTCGCCTTTTCGCGGTGAATGCCGAAACCGGCAAGCTGTGTGAAACCTTCGCCAGCAAAGGCGTCCTGAATCTGCAAACTAATATGCCGGACACCACGCCGGGACTGTATGAACCGACGTCGCCGCCGATTATCACCGATAAAACGATTGTCATTGCCGGTTCGGTCACGGATAACTTCTCTACCCGCGAAACGTCCGGCGTTATCCGTGGTTTTGACGTTAATACCGGTAAACTACTGTGGGCCTTCGATCCGGGGGCGAAAGATCCGAACTCGATTCCAGCCGATGAGCACGCTTTTACCTTTAACTCGCCGAACTCCTGGGCGCCTGCTGCCTATGATGCGAAACTGGATCTGGTCTATCTGCCGATGGGCGTGACCACGCCGGATATCTGGGGCGGTAACCGCACGCCGGAGCAGGAACGTTATGCCAGCTCCATCCTGGCGCTGAATGCCACCACCGGGAAACTGGCCTGGAGTTATCAGACCGTCCATCACGATCTGTGGGATATGGACCTGCCGGCACAGCCGACGCTGGCGGATATTACCGTTGACGGTACCACCGTTCCGGTTATCTATGCGCCAGCGAAAACCGGTAATATCTTTGTGCTCGACAGACGTAATGGCGAGCTGGTCGTGCCCGCCCCGGAAAAACCGGTCCCACAGGGCGCGGCAAAAGGCGATTACGTCGCCAAAACTCAGCCGTTCTCTGATTTAACCTTCCGCCCGAAAAAAGATCTCTCCGGCGCGGATATGTGGGGCGCGACCATGTTCGACCAACTGGTGTGCCGCGTTATGTTCCACCAGTTGCGCTATGAAGGTATCTTCACCCCGCCGTCCGAGCAGGGGACATTGGTATTCCCTGGCAACCTGGGGATGTTTGAATGGGGCGGTATTTCCGTCGATCCAGACCGTCAGGTCGCTATCGCTAACCCGATGGCGCTGCCGTTTGTCTCGAAGCTGATCCCACGCGGCCCGGGTAATCCAATGGAGCCGCCGAAAGACGCGAAAGGTACCGGAACAGAAGCGGGTATTCAGCCACAGTACGGCGTACCGTTCGGCGTCACGCTGAATCCGTTCCTTTCGCCGTTTGGCCTGCCGTGTAAACAACCGGCCTGGGGCTATATTTCCGCGTTGGATCTGAAGACCAATGAAATCGTGTGGAAGAAACGTATAGGGACGCCGCGCGACAGTATGCCGTTCCCGATGCCGGTTCCGGTGCCGTTCAACATGGGGATGCCCATGCTCGGCGGGCCAATCTCAACCGCCGGTAACGTGCTGTTTATCGCCGCGACCGCCGACAACTACCTGCGCGCTTATAACATGAGCAACGGGGAAAAACTGTGGCAGGGACGTTTACCCGCCGGAGGCCAGGCAACGCCGATGACCTATGAGGTAAACGGTAAGCAGTACGTGGTCGTTTCTGCCGGAGGCCACGGTTCGTTTGGTACGAAGATGGGCGACTATATCGTGGCCTATGCTTTGCCTGACGACGCGAAATAACCATTAATGCCCGGCGTATGCCGGGCATTGTGCCGGGTGGCGGCTTCGCCTTACCCGGCCTGCGTCACAGACATCGGTCAGACCGTAAATCCTAACATCATCCCCGTATCTTCATGTTCTAACAGATGACAGTGCGCCATATAGGCATGTTCCTTCGGCGCGTCGTGATCGAACTTGACCAACACTTCGCTGATACCGCCCTCAACGCGTACCGTATCCTTCCAGCCCGTTCTGTGCGCCGCTGGCGCTTTGCCGTTCTCTGACAGAATACGGAACTGCGTGCCGTGAATATGGAAAGGATGCAGCATCATGTCGCCCACGCCGGAAATGACCCAACGTTCATGTCGGCCTTTTTGCGCCGCGAACATCGGTTTGTTCATATCGAAGACCTGGCCGTTGATAAAGTTAGCGTTATGGAAGTCGAATTTTCCGCCGTGATTCATATTGCCCATCGCGCCATGATTCATCCCGCTGTGATCCATGTTGCCATGATCCATTTCGCCATGCCCCATATTGCCGCCCTGCATATGCGCGTTCATGCTGTCATGATCCATGCCGCTCATCGCCTGAGCGCCATATTTCTTCATCAGCCTTTGCATCCCCATCATATCAAGACGCGGGTCCATCGACAGTTTCAGGTTGCGCACCGTCAGCCCTTCCAGCAACGGCAACGCCGGCATCGTCGTCAACGTATCCGGCAGCGTACCGGAGGCAGTAATCCGCAGCGGCTGGATACGCATCACCGGATGCGATTTATCAAACGGAGCGATCGCCATTCCCATCTGGCTGACCGGCAGCGTCACCAGATCAAAGGCTTTCCCGTCGCTGATATCCACCAGCACTTCAAAACGCTCGCCCATTAATAACGGCAGTTCGGTGACTTTCACCGGCTCCGCCAGCAGGCCGCCATCGCTGGCGATCACATAAAGCGGGCGATTATCGCTGGCGGCGATATTCAGCGAACGCGCATTACAGCCATTCAACAAGCGCAGACGTAGCCAGCCTTTCGGCGCGGAATGCTGCGGATAGATAGCGCCATTGGTCAGCAGCGTATCGCCAAACCAGCCGACGGCGGCGGTCATAATATCCAGTTGATAATCAATCTGGCCATCGGCGGAGAAACGTTTGTCCTGAATGATCACCGGCACATCGTCGATGCCCCACTGTTTCGGCAGGCGCAATTTGCGAATCTCGTCATCTTCAATCAGCACCAGTCCGGCAAGGCCCATCGCCACCTGGTGCCCGGTTTTGCCGTGTTTGTGCGGATGAATCCAGCAGGTCGCGGCGCGTTGCTGCGGCGTAAACGTCACCGTGCGGGTTCCGCCTGCGGGAATAATCCCCTGCGGGCCGCCGTCGACGATGCCCGGAATCTCCAGACCATGCCAGTGAAGCGTCGTGTCTTCGGCCAGTTGGTTATGGATATCAACGGTCACGCTTTTTCCTTTGTGAAGCTGTACCGCTGGCCCCAGCAAATTACCGTTGTAGCCCCAGGTTGTCGCGTTCTTACCGGCGAATGTGGACTGTCCGGCTTTAACAATTAACTGCATACGGTTGCTCGCATCTGCCGTTAACAGGTCAGGAATAGGCAACGCGGGACGTTCGGCGGCAAAAGCGGCGCGGCTCCACAGCGGCAGCGCTGATGCAACCCCCAGCGCCACTGAATATTTTAAGAAATCACGGCGTAACATAATCATTTCCTTATAATGAACAGGCGGGTGTCTAAGCTTAGACCCTGCCCTAACGGGAAGGTCAAGCCAGCAACACGTCTTTACCATTCCTGACAGCAATACAATAAGAATGAAAACGCCGCGACCAATCCTGATAATAAAAGTCGTCGCTACGTTCTCAGTATGCTAACGTTGACTTTCCCTGATGCCGTGGTAGAAGCAATGAAGACGTTTTTCAGACCCGTGTTGTTTGGCAGCCTGATGGCCTTATGCGCAAATAGCTATGCGCTTACTGAATCCGAAGCTGAAGATATGGCCGATTTAACGGCAGTTTTCGTTTTTCTGAAAAATGACTGTGGTTACCAAAATTTACCCAACAGTCAGATTCGCCGTGCGCTGGTCTTTTTTGCCCAGCAAAATCAGTGGGACCTGAGCAACTACGACACCTTCGATATGAAATCGTTGGGCGAAGACAGCTACCGCGATCTTAGCGGCATCGGTATCCCGGTCGCTAAAAAATGCAAAGCTCTGGCCCGCGATTCTCTGAGCCTGTTAGCCTACGTTAAATAATCCTCCGCGATCCTATTGCTGAAATAATGACCGTGCATCCACGGTCATTGTTAGCTATGATGTTGCGCCCTTTTTTTACGGGTGTTAACAATGGAGGTATCAGCCAATGGCCGAAAATACGATGTGGCATGAAACGCTACACGACCAGTTTGGTCAGTACTTTGCCGTAGACAACGTTCTGTATCATGAAAAAACCGATCACCAGGATTTAATCATCTTTGAAAACGCCGCTTTTGGCCGCGTGATGGCGCTGGACGGCGTGGTACAGACCACCGAACGCGACGAGTTTATTTATCATGAAATGATGACCCACGTCCCGCTGCTGGCGCACGGTCATGCGAAACACGTTCTGATTATCGGCGGCGGCGACGGCGCAATGCTACGTGAAGTTACCCGGCATAAAAACGTCGAAACCATCACCATGGTGGAGATCGACGCTGGCGTAGTCTCGTTTTGCCGCCAGTATTTACCCAACCACAATGCCGGCAGCTACGACGATCCGCGCTTTACGCTAGTAATCGACGACGGCGTGAATTTCGTCAATCAGACCCATCAGACCTTTGATGTGATCATTTCCGACTGTACCGATCCGATAGGCCCCGGCGAAAGCCTGTTTACCTCCGCCTTTTATGAAGGCTGTAAGCGTTGCCTGAATCCGGGCGGCATTTTTGTCGCCCAGAACGGCGTGTGCTTCCTGCAACAGGATGAAGCGCTCGACAGCCACCGCAAGCTGAGTCATTACTTCAGCGATGTCGGCTTCTACCAGGCGGCGATTCCGACCTATTACGGCGGCATCATGACCTTCGCCTGGGCGACGGACAACGATGCTCTTCGTCACCTGTCGAGCGAAATTATTCAGGCGCGTTTTCATGCCGCCGGCCTCAAATGTCGCTATTACAACCCGGCTATTCATGCCGCTGCATTTGCGCTACCGCAATATCTACATGACGCACTGTCCGCACAGTGACGTTAAGGAGGTGATAAAAATTGAAAAAGCTGAAACTGCATGGCTTTAACAATCTGACGAAAAGCCTGAGTTTTTGTATTTACGATATCTGCTACGCCAAAACCGCAGAAGAGCGCGATGGCTATATCGCCTATATCGATGAACTCTATAACGCCAACCGACTGACCGAGATCCTGTCGGAGACCTGCTCCATTATCGGCGCGAACATCCTGAACATCGCCCGTCAGGATTATGAACCCCAGGGCGCCAGCGTCACGATTCTGGTGAGCGAAGAGCCGATCGACCCGAAACTTATCGATCAAACCGAACATCCCGGCCCGCTGCCGGAAACCGTGGTGGCGCACCTCGATAAGAGCCATATCTGCGTGCATACCTATCCGGAAAGCCATCCGGAAGGCGGGCTTTGTACCTTTCGCGCCGACATCGAAGTGTCAACCTGCGGGGTGATTTCACCGCTAAAAGCGCTCAATTACCTGATCCACCAGCTAGAGTCCGATATTGTCACCATCGATTACCGCGTGCGCGGCTTTACGCGCGACGTCAACGGTATGAAGCACTTTATCGATCATGAGATTAATTCTATTCAGAATTTTATGTCGGAAGATATGAAGTCGCTGTATGACATGGTGGATGTAAACGTGTATCAGGAAAATATTTTCCATACCAAGATGCTGCTTAAAGAGTTCGATCTTAAGCACTACATGTTTCACACCAAACCGGAAGATCTCACTGAAACCGAACGCCAGGAGATCACCGCCGCGTTGTGGAAAGAGATGCGCGAGATTTACTACGGCCGCAATATTTCTGCGGTCTGATTCACCACTGGCAGCGCCTGACGGCGCTGTCACTCCGGCTGCACCAGCGTTAGCGCAAAAGCGCGCCCTTTCAGTTCAACCTGCGCTGACGGCGGCAGATTGACGTCGGTAATCACATCATTAAAGCGCTCAAGCGGCACCACATTAAAGAGCGAATGCGCGCCATACTTACTGCTGTCCGCCAGCAACACTTTGCGCTGCGCATTAGCAATAATCTCCTGTTTAAGCCCGGCCTTATCTTCCGTTGGGGTCGTCACGCCCGTTTTTACCCCCCATGAATTACAGCTCATAAACGCGATGTTCGGATACACGCTGCGCAACAGCTTACGCCCATGCTCACCGATACAGGACTGACTGCTGTCATCGATACGACCGCCGACAATCGTCACTTCAATTTGCCGGAACTCAGCTAAAAACAGCGCAATATGCAGATCGACGGTGATGACCCGCAGCGGAAGATGGGTTAAGCATTTCGCCAGCTCCATCATTGTCGTACCGGCATCCAGCACGACGGCATCGCCAGCATTGACCAGCGATGCGGCAACGCGTGCGATCGCCCGTTTTTCAGCGGGCGATCGCAGTTGTTTTTCATTGGTGGTGGGCTGGGCGGGTTCAAAACGCCGCAGCGCCACGCCGCCATGACTACGGCTGATCACGCCCTGCTCATCCAGCTTGATCAAATCGCGACGGATAGTGGCTGGCGATGCGTCAACCGCCTCAACCAGCTGTTCTACCGTAACCAGCGTATGGTTTTTCAGATACGCCACAATGAGATCCAGACGGTGTTGTCCTTTCATAACAGGGAATTATGCCAGTTGCATTGCCAGTTTGATCGATACGGCCATGCTCTCAGATTTTGCTTTTCCCGTCCAGGCGATATCAAATGCGGTGCCATGATCGGCAGAGGTCCGAATAAACGGCAGCCCCGCGGTGATATTCACGCCATCATAAAAGCCAAGCAATTTCAACGGGATATGCCCCTGGTCATGATACATCGCCACCACCATATCATACTGCCCCTCATAAGCCTGGAGAAATACAGTATCCGGCGGGCACGGCCCATAAACGTCCATACCTTTTGCGCGGGCATCGGTAATGGCTGGCGTCAGGATACGCGTCTCTTCATCGCCAAACAGGCCATTCTCGCCCGCATGAGGATTCACGCCTGCCACGGCGATACGCGGTTTAACGTAACCCACACGCTTGAGGAAAGTATCAGCAATACCAATCACCGTTTCGACACGCGTGGTACTTAACGTATCAAGGAATTTACGCAGCGCGATATGCGTTGAAACGTGAATCACTTTTAGTTTATCGGTGTAAAGTACCATCGCGTAATCGCGGCTATGGGTCAGGGTCGCGAGCAGCTCGGTATGGCCCGGATAGTTGTGCCCCGCCAGGTGCAGCGCCTCTTTATTCAGCGGCGCGGTAGCAATAGCCTGTACGTCGCCCCGTAACGCTAACTCGGTGGCGCGCTTCACGCAGCGATACGCTAAATCCCCCGCCTGCGCCTGAACTTTCCCGGCCTCCAGCGCCTCCGGCTGCGCCAGCGGCTCATCAATCACATGAATGATGCCGGGCGCAAAACGCGCTTCGGCGACCCGTTCAATGGCCCGTAACTCGACGTTCGGCGTGATGCCCTTCGCCTGTAAACGTTTCAACGTTGCGAGGCATCCAATAACCACCAGCGGCGCGCCGTTGAGACCGTCTTCGCTTAGCGCTTTAACAATAATTTCCGGCCCAATGCCCGCTGGATCGCCCATGGTAATGGCAACGGTTTTAGTCTCCACAATACATCTCCTCAATATAATAAAGCGCGTCACACAACGTACTGTCTGAACCGAATCCGCCCGCTTTGGTAATGACCGGCAGATCGTCAATTTCGCTGTTTACAAACGTTCCACAGGGAATACAGGGCGCCACCTCGCTCTGAATGCGATAACCTTCAGCGCCAAGTGCGCCGGCGACGGCGGTAGCGATATCGCCGCCGGTCAGAAACAGCCCGCCAATCCGCGCCTGCTCAATAATGTTTAACGTGACGACGCCAAGCCGCTGGCTCAGTCGCTCGCCCAATTGCTGACGGCTCATCGCGGATTTTTCGCACAACGCGTCGATTAACTGTCGATCTTCTGCGCGACGGCTGGTGCGTAAAATCGTATGTCGATGCTGACTTAACAGCGCGCAGGCCTGTTCTACGACAGACGCGATTTCCTGCTCCGCGCGATCCGACACCATGCGCGCGGCATCAATATCCACGACCTCCGCACGTCCCCGGCACAGCGCATTATCCACCTGACGTCGCGTGGCTTCACTCATCGAACCGGCTACCACCAGTACCGGCAGCCGCTGCCGGTCTTGCATAAAAAGTTCAACCGGCAACGCATTCGCCAGACCAGCTGCGCCGACGAGCAGCGGCATCGACGGTTGTTCGCACGCCGCTTGCGCAATCAACGTCAGGTCCCGCTCTTCTACCGCATCCACGACGATAATCCCTTCGCCCTCAGCCGCATAAGCCGTAAGTAAGGCGCTTAACCCGCCGCGTCGGACATCCTGCAAAAAGACTTCATACACAGGGATCTCACTTTGCAACGCCACTATCTCGGCAATGCGGGAAGAGACAATGGGCGTTTTCGGATCGCTGGCAAATTCGGTTTCCAGTAACGGGACGCCATTAACCAGACATTTTCCTTCACGCGTCGTGCGTCCAGCCGCAGGGATCGCGGCGGCGATAACGGCCAGTTTTCGCTGACTGGCGCGCATGGCCGCCGTCACTTCGGCGCCGATATTGCCGCGAAATGTGGAGTCGATTTTTTTGTACACCAGCGGCGCTGGCGATGTCTCACACCACGGGGAAAGCGCGGCATAAACGGCAGATGCCGCCTGATCTGCGGGCATCGCCCGGCTTTCGGTGTTAATGACTAACACATCGGCGCGGCGGGACGGTTTTTGCGACGCGCTCAACATGACTTCCGTTCTCGCCCCCTTCTTCGCCAACTGGACGCCGGTATCATTCGATCCGGTAAAATCATCGGCGATAACCATCATTTTCATGCGTTTTTCTCCAAAGAAGCCTGACGCGCCTGTTTTTTCGCAACCCAGGAGGTCAACACTGGCGTCAGGATTGCCGTGGTGATCACCGAGGCGGCAATCAGCGGAGCGGCAGCAGCGGCCACCTCGGCGAGCGAAGGGTCGGCCTGCGCAATAGCCAGCGGCGTCGCAACGGCATTACCCGCGGTGCTGGAGGCCGCCGCTCCGGCAATGCCAGTTCCGCCAACCAGACGATCTGCGCGAATATTAAAGAAACCGCCAACGAATGTTGTCAGCACGCCGAGCAGAATTCCGGCAAGTCCGCCTTGCAGTAACATTTCCAGGTTGATGCCCGCCCCCAGCGCAAAAGCAAAGAAAGGAATGAGCAGCGGGCCGCCTTTGGTCAAAAAATCGCGCATATGAGGATCAAGATTGCCGAGGATCATGCCGACAACCAGCGGAACCAGCACCGCCACCAGCGCCATAATGGGAATGTTCGCCATCCCTGCCGCGCCCAGCGCAATCATCGTAAAGAAAGGGCCATCATTAAGAGACAAAATAGAGATAGCGCCGACGTCGCGCTCATTGCCGAATTCGCCTACCAGCGCAGCATAAAGTCCGCCATTCGAATTGCTCATCGCCGCGATAATCGCCACGCCGCTCAGGCCAAAAATACCCTCCGCGCCGAAAAGATGCTCCACGCCCAGGCCAATGCCGATGGCGACAAGCAACTTAGTGAGCGTAATCGTCCCGCCCTGCAATAACGCCTGGGGCGCGGCTTTCACACTGATACCGGCTCCCATACACAGCAGAAAAGCGCCAATCAGCGGCGCCGCGCCGTTTTTAAATAAGGCGGTGGTAAAACCGCCGATCTCAAGCGCCTGTGGAGCGAAGGTGTTAATGACTGCGCCAATAACGAGCGGTACGACCATCATGCCGCCGGGTACGCGCTCTATTGCTTTTTTGATGTTCATGGTCTTACCGCCTGTTGCTTGTTGTGATTGAATAAAATCATAACGATTATATTCAATCAAATTAAGATCACAAACGCGTCAGATCACAGTTTTAAAATGATTAATAAAAATCAAAAAATCATTCTGCAATAAAAAAGCCGGGATACTCCCGGCTGGAATGTGTGGTGATTTCGTTTCCACTACCGCCCCCAACTGTCCGTCGACTGGCGTTACGGGACAATAACGAAGAGAGGGTCAGGCTTTACTGACGAATTCCCGATACGCGGCGACGACCCGCAGAAAATCCTCCATGCCGCACAGGGATAAACTCTCTTCATCGTAATAACTCATCCCCTCTTCCATCTCATCGCCGGAAAAATCCAGCTGATTGGCGCGAATCATCACTTCTTCGCCGTCCATCCAGATCGTGTATTCATGCCCTGCTCGTTGCCAGGAGCGTTCGCTGCCTTTGACCGTACGCGCGGCTTGTTCTACTTCATCCAGTAGCGATAGGTTGTCTTTAACCTCTTCATTAAACCAGTGACCGACCACCTCGTGGCCCATCGACATTCGTACTTTTACCCCTCCGGTAACGTCGCGCAGAAATTCGTAATCCATAATGTGTTCCTCTGCAAAGCCCTTACAGTCATTATCGCAGCAGCGGAGAAGAAAAAAAGCGGGAACAGCAGGCGGAATGAAAATAAAAACCCACCGCAGTTGCGATGGGTTTTGTAGGCCCGGTAAGCGTAGCCGCCACCGGGCAATAAGAGGCGTAGGCATGGTAAGCCTGACGCCGTCAGGCAAATTACACCGCAGTCTGGAAAATCACGCCGTCCGCTTTCTCAGTGTACTGAGAGAGCTGGTCGAAGTTCAGGTAACGGTAGGTATCCACCGCCGTCTTATCTACCTGCGCCACAAAGGTCTGGTACTCTTCCGGCGTCGGCAGTTTGCCGATCAGCGCCGCCACCGCCGCCAGCTCCGCAGAAGCCAGGAAGACGTTCGCACCGGTACCTAAACGGTTCGGGAAGTTACGGGTAGAGGTAGAGACCACCGTCGCGCCGTCGGCCACACGCGCCTGGTTACCCATACACAGGGAACACCCCGGAATTTCGATACGCGCGCCGCTCTTACCGAACACGCTGTAGTAACCTTCTTCGGTCAGCTGCGCGGCGTCCATACGGGTTGGCGGCGCTACCCACAGGCGGGTTGGCAACTGGCCTTTGTGGTTATCCAGCAGCTTACCAGCCGCGCGGAAGTGGCCGATGTTGGTCATGCAGGAACCGATGAACACTTCGTCGATCTTCTCGCCCTGCACATCGGACAGCAGGCGCGCGTCGTCCGGATCGTTCGGCGCGCACAGGATTGGCTCTTTGATATCCGCCAGATCGATGTCGATCACCGCCGCGTATTCCGCGTCAGCATCGGCTTCCAGCAGCTGCGGGTCCGCCAGCCATTTTTCCATGCCCTGGATACGACGTTCCAGCGTACGACGGTCGCCGTAGCCTTCCGCAATCATCCACTTCAGCAGGACGATGTTGGAGGTCAGGTATTCAATGATCGGCTCTTTGTTCAACTTGATGGTACAACCGGCAGCGGAACGCTCGGCAGAAGCATCGGTCAGCTCAAACGCCTGCTCCACTTTCAGATCCGGCAGACCTTCGATTTCCAGGATGCGGCCAGAGAAGATGTTTTTCTTGCCCTTCTTCTCAACGGTCAGCAGGCCCTGTTTGATGGCGTACAGCGGGATGGCATGGACCAGATCGCGCAGGGTGATGCCCGGCTGCATTTTGCCTTTGAAGCGCACCAGCACGGATTCCGGCATATCCAGCGGCATCACGCCGGTCGCGGCGGCAAACGCCACCAGACCAGAACCCGCCGGGAAAGAGATACCAATCGGGAAACGGGTATGGGAGTCACCGCCGGTACCGACGGTATCCGGCAGCAGCATACGGTTCAGCCAGGAGTGGATCACTCCGTCGCCCGGACGCAGGGAGACACCGCCACGGTTCATAATGAAGTCTGGCAGCGTGTGGTGCGTGGTGACGTCAACCGGCTTCGGATAGGCTGCGGTGTGACAGAACGACTGCATGACCAGATCGGCGGAGAATCCCAGACAGGCCAGGTCTTTCAGCTCATCGCGGGTCATCGGGCCAGTAGTATCCTGAGAACCGACGGAGGTCATTTTCGGTTCGCAGTACGCGCCCGGACGAATGCCTTTCACGCCGCAGGCGCGACCGACCATTTTCTGCGCCAGAGAGAAGCCACGGCTGCTTTCCGCCACGTCTTTTGCCTGACGGAAAACATCAGAGTGCGGCAGACCCAGCGCTTCACGCGCTTTGGTGGTCAGGCCACGGCCGATAATCAGCGGGATACGACCACCGGCACGCACTTCGTCGATCAGCACGTCGGTTTTCAGTTCGAAGGTTGCCAGCAGTTCATCGGTTTCATGATTGCGTACTTCGCCTTTGTACGGGTAGACGTCAATCACATCGCCCATATTCAGGTTAGAAACGTCAACTTCAATCGGCAGCGCGCCCGCATCTTCCATAGTGTTAAAGAAGATAGGCGCAATTTTGCCGCCGAGGCACAGACCACCGCCGCGCTTATTCGGCACGTTCGGGATGTCGTCACCCATGAACCACAGCACGGAGTTGGTCGCGGATTTACGGGAAGAACCGGTGCCCACCACGTCACCCACGTAAGCCAGCGGGTAGCCTTTTTTCTGCAATGCTTCGATTTGTTTGATGGGGCCAACAACGCCTGGCTGATCCGGCTCAATGCCTTCACGGGCGTTTTTCAGCATCGCCTGCGCATGTAACGGGATATCCGGTCTCGACCACGCATCCGGCGCCGGAGAGAGATCGTCGGTATTCGTTTCGCCGGTCACTTTGAAAACGGTGACAGTGATTTTTTCCGCCAGCGGCGGACGGCTCAGGAACCATTCGGCGTCAGCCCAGGATTGCATCACCTGTTTGGCGTATTCATTGCCCGCTTTGGCTTTCTCTTCTACGTCGTAGAAGTTATCGAACATCAGCAGGGTGTGGGACAGCGCTTTGGCCGCAATCGGCGCCAGTTTCGCATCGTCCAGCGCATCAATCAGCGGATGAATGTTGTAACCACCCTGCATGGTGCCCAGCAGTTCAATGGCTTTTTCTGGGGAGACCAGCGGGGAGGTGGTGTCGCCTTTCGCGACAGCAGCGAGAAAACCGGCTTTAACATAAGCGGCTTCATCTACGCCAGGAGGAACGCGGTTGATCAACAGGTCTAACAGGAATTCTTCTTCGCCCACAGGCGGGGTCTTCAGCAGCTCGACAAGCGCAGCCATTTGGGTTGCGTCTAAAGGTTTTGGCACAATCCCCTGGGCAGCACGCTCAGCTACGTGCTTACGGTATTCTTCTAGCACGACGATATCTCCTCGCTCTCATTGTCATAATGCGGCGCTTTTGTTGATGGGCGATTCTCTTCACGCTCCTGTGAGACAGTAGTTAGTAGGGTAAATGCCCGGTACCGCATACGGCACAATAACAGGATTTTCTTTAAGTGTTAATCTGTTTACAAAAAAGCAACATAAAAAAGTGGCTGAATCGTTAAGGATGGTCTAATGCTCTACTGAGACGGGAGCTACAGCCATAAATGCTTACCTCATTTCGTGCTTTGATCGTCACGTAACGTTATCGATCCCAACATTAGCTAAAAATTAAACTATCGTCCCTTTATACTCACGCGAAACTGCACCCCGTCGGCGGCAGGCATAATGACCATAGCGATTCTCTGGAATCGGGAGAGATAAAATGACGTTGCCCTTTAAACCCCATCTCATTGCCCTTGTGTGCAGTGCCGGGTTATTTGCCGCTTCGGGCGTACTGTATGTGAAAAGCCGCGCTCCCGAAGCGCCCGCGCAGGCGGCGGCTCCCGCCCCTGAGCCAACGCAGACCGCTGTGCCCGCGCCTGTCGCGAAAACGACCTTTACCACTGCGCAAATCGATCAATGGGTCGCGCCTGTCGCGCTTTATCCCGATGCCCTGCTTTCGCAGGTGCTCATGGCCTCCACCTACCCGGCGAACGTGGTTCAGGCCGTCCAGTGGTCGCGAGATAACCCCACGCTGCAGGGCGATGCCGCTATTCAGGCGGTGGCCAGCCAACCGTGGGATCCCAGCGTCAAATCGCTGGTCGCCTTTCCCCAGTTGATGGCGCTTATGGGCGAGAATCCGCAATGGGTGCAAAACCTGGGCGATGCGTTCTTAGCCCAGCCACAGGATGTGATGGATGCGGTGCAAAGGTTGCGTCTACTCGCTCAACAAACCGGTTCGCTAAAATCAACGCCGCAGCAAACCGTCACCAGCGTGCCGAAGTCCAGCGCTTCTACCGCCGTCACGACAACAACCACCACCACATCCGCCAGTACGCCAGCGACACCGTCGACCGTCATCAAAATTGAACCCGCGAACCCGCAGGTGGTGTACGTGCCGAACTATAACCCCGCGACGGTGTATGGCGCCTGGCCCAATACCGCTTATCCGCCGGTGTATTTACCGCCTCCTCCGGGGCAGCAGTTTGCCGACAGTTTTGTTAAAGGTTTTGGTTATAGCCTGGGCGTCGCCACCACCTATGCGTTGTTCAGCAGCATAGACTGGGATGACGACGATCATCACCACCATGACGACGACCATCATGATGATGATTACCATCATGGTGGTAACGGTTATCAACATAATGGCGATAATATCAACATCAATGTCAATAATTTCAACCGGATATCCGGGCAAAACCTGCCGGGCCAAACGATGGGCTGGCAGCATAATCCCGCCTGGCGCAATGGCGTCCCCTATCCGAATAATACCGTTGCGCAACGGTTCCATCCCACCAATGTTAGCGGCGGGTTAAGCGCAACGCAGCAAGCGCCAGTGTCTCGCGACAGTCAGCGCCAGGCGGCCATGGCGCAATTCCAACAACGCAGCCATACATCACCCGCTAACCTGTCAGGCGAGACATCCCGCGATAGACAGCGCAAAGCGGCATCGCAGCAGTTAAATCAAATTGCCCAGCGTAATAATTACCGTGGCTATGACGGAACACAAAACAGCAGTCGTCGCGAGGCGGCGCAGCAGACACTGAATAAATCCACCACGCAGCAGCATCGTTCCGAGCTGAAGGCTAAAGCCCAGCAGCACCCTGTTTCACAACAGCAGAGAGACACCGCCCGCCAGCGTATTGAATCCTCTACGCCGCAGCAGCGTCAGGCATTTCGCCAGAATATGCACGCCAATGTGTTTAGCGGGAACGACAGTCGATCGCCGTCATGGCAATCGCAACAGCTACGCGGCCTGGAAAGCCGTCGCGGCAGTCACTTAAACACCGAGCAACGCGCCGCCGCGCGGGAACATTTTTCTGAACATCATGAATTTCATCGCCGTTAACCGGAGCAGATAATGAAAAAGGTTATGTTAAGCGCTCTGTTACTGTCGTTACCCTTGCTGGGCTACGCGCAGGAACGGTTCCCCTCCCCGGAAGCGGCCGCCAGCGCCTTCGCCGCGGCGGTAGCCGGAAAAAACGAAACGCAGCTTACCGCGCTACTGGGCGATGACTGGCGGCAATTTCTGCCGCCGGAAGGTGCCGATCCCGAGGCCGTGGCCCGCTTCAATCGTGACTGGCGCGAAGGCCATCGCATTGTACAGAAAGACAATACGGCGCACCTGAATGTCGGACGAGAAGACTGGCAGCTCCCGGTGCCCATGGTGAAAGATACTGGCGGCTGGCGCTTTGATATGGCGGCAGCCGGGAATGAGATCCTCACCCGTACTATTGGGCGAAATGAACTTTCTACCTTACAGGCCATGCATGCTTACGTTGATGCGCAGCAGGACTATTACTTACAAAACCATCGCTGGGCACACAGGATAATCAGTAGCGAAGGCCAAAAAGATGGCCTGTACTGGCCAACCAAAGCAGGCGACGTCCCCAGTCCGTTAGGCCCAAACTTTAGCCCCGCAGCGCCAGACGAGGGTTACCACGGCTACCATTTCCGTATTATCAGCGATAACGACGGTCACGGCGCGGCGCTTCTGGCCTGGCCGATGCATTACGGCGAAACCGGGGTGATGAGTTTTATGGTCAACCAGGACGATCGTATTTATCAGGCGGATTTAGGCAAGGAGACGGAGAGTAAAGTTCAGGCTATCACGCGTTTTGCGCCAGACGCGCAGTGGCAGGTCGCCGAATAACCCGTAAGCGCCTGGCGTTATCGCCAGGCCATGATCATTAGCCCTGATGCGGCATTAATTCCGGGTGGCCTTGTACCGGCGGCTTGTTGCTGGTCAGCGCGGCTTCATCAGCCTGAATGCTGCCGGAATTGGCCGCCCATACGCCTTCATGCGTGTGGGTGATCTGCTGATGCTGCGCATTCAAATCCTCGCCCATTGCCGCAATATGCGTACTTTCCGTACCGCCGCTGTTAGTCGCCCAGGGGATGACGGGATCGCTGGCAAATGCCATGCCGGAAATCAACGTCGCAGTTAGCGCTGCTGTTGTCAGAAAAAGTTTCATATATCAAACCTCATAATTAGCTCGCTATTATTTTATAGCGTTACTAATTTCAGGGTGATGACAAAGTAAGGAGAGGTATTTCTTATGAAACAATTAGTTGGTCGCAAATGACAGACAAAGGCACTACCGACGGCATAAGCTTTGAAAAGCGTACTGCTGCGGAAAAGATAAATTTTGCGCTTTCGTTATCCTTCGCCATCATTTGACACATCTGATTTGCCATGCATAAAAAAAGCGGCTGTAAAGCCGCTTTTCTGTGTCGGATGGCGCATTGCCACCTACAGAAGATTATTTCTTCTTCGCTTTCGGGTTCGGCAGGTCAGTAATGCTACCTTCGAAGATTTCCGCCGCCAGGCCCACGGACTCATGCAGAGTCGGGTGCGCATGAATGGTCAGCGCAATGTCTTCCGCGTCGCAGCCCATTTCGATCGCCAGACCGATTTCACCCAGCAGCTCGCCGCCGTTGGTGCCGACAATCGCCCCGCCGATCACGCGGTGAGATTCTTTGTCGAAAATCAGTTTGGTCATACCATCTGCGCAGTCAGAAGCGATAGCACGGCCAGAAGCTGCCCACGGGAAGGTGGCGGTTTCATAGCTGATGCCTTTTTCTTTCGCTTCTTTCTCGGTCAGGCCAACCCATGCCACTTCTGGCTCGGTGTACGCGATAGACGGGATAACCTTCGGATCGAAGTAGTGTTTCTTCCCGGCGATAACTTCAGCGGCAACGTGACCTTCGTGAACACCTTTGTGCGCCAGCATCGGCTGACCGACGATATCGCCGATAGCGAAGATGTGCGGCACGTTGGTGCGCAGCTGTTTGTCCACGCGGATAAAGCCACGGTCGTCAACTTCCACGCCTGCTTTACCCGCATCGAGGTTTTTGCCGTTCGGTACACGACCGATCGCCACCAGAACCGCATCATAACGCTGCGCTTCAGCCGGGGCTTTTTTGCCTTCCATCGAAACGTAGATACCGTCTTCTTTCGCTTCAACGGCAGTCACTTTGGTTTCCAGCATCAGGTTGAATTTCTTGCTGATGCGCTTGGTGAAGACTTTAACGATGTCTTTATCAGCCGCCGGGATAACCTGATCGAACATTTCAACCACGTCAATCTCTGAACCCAGCGCGTGGTATACGGTACCCATTTCCAGACCGATGATACCGCCGCCCATGACCAGCATACGCTTCGGCACTTCTTTCAGTTCCAGAGCGTCGGTAGAATCCCATACGCGCGGGTCTTCATGCGGAATAAACGGTAATTGGATCGGACGAGAACCTGCCGCGATGATCGCGTTGTCGAAGTTGATCACGGTTTTGCCGTTTTCGCCTTCAACTTCCAGGGTGTTCGCCCCGGTGAATTTACCCAGACCGTTGACCACTTTCACTTTACGGCCTTTGGCCATACCCGCCAGACCGCCGGTCAGCTGCGTGATCACTTTCTCTTTCCAGGTACGAATCTTGTCGATATCGGTTTTCGGCTCACCGAAGACGATACCGTGTTCAGCCAGCGCTTTGGCTTCTTCGATAACTTTTGCTACGTGCAGCAGCGCCTTAGAAGGGATACAGCCGACGTTCAGACAAACACCGCCAAGGGTGCTGTAGCGTTCTACAATTACGGTTTCCAGACCTAAATCAGCGCAACGGAAAGCGGCAGAATAGCCTGCCGGGCCCGCCCCAAGTACCACGACCTGAGTTTTGATTTCAGTACTCATCATGACCTCTTTATTTGTATCCGGCGGTCCGGGGTACTTGATCGCCCATCATCCACCGGGTCGTTCTATCCGCCCGTATCTTACAAAATTGTTAACAATTTTGAAACAACAAACGGATCACGAATTATCGCTTTCGCTAATAACCTCACAAACTCCATGAGATTATCAAAAAAAAGCCGGCCGTCGGGCCGGCTTTTCGCTTACATCACCAGACGGCGAATGTCAGACAACATATTGTTGATAATGGTAATGAAACGCGCACCATCAGCACCATCGATCACACGGTGGTCGAAGGAAAGAGAGATAGGCATCATCAGACGCGGCACAAACTCTTTCCCATTCCACACCGGTTCCATCGCCGACTTAGAAACGCCGAGGATAGCCACTTCCGGCGCGTTAACAATCGGCGCGAAGTGGGTAGTTCCCAGACCGCCGATGCTGGAGATAGTGAAGCAACCACCCTGCATTTCGCCAGCGGTCAGCTTACCATCACGCGCTTTTTTGGAGATGGTGGTCAGTTCACGAGACAGCTCGGTCACGCTCTTCTTATTCACGTCTTTAAAGACCGGAACCACCAGGCCATTCGGAGTATCAACCGCCACGCCGATGTTGATGTATTTTTTCAGGGTCAGACGCTGACCGTCTTCGGACAGAGAGCTGTTGAAGCGCGGCATCTGTTCCAGAGCAGCGGCAACCGCTTTCATGATGAAGACCACTGGCGTGTATTTCACGTCCAGTTTGCGCTTCTCAGCTTCGGCGTTCTGCTGTTTACGGAACGCTTCCAGATCGGTGATATCGGTTTTGTCGAAGTGCGTAACGTGCGGGATCATCACCCAGTTACGGCTCAGGTTCGCGCCAGAGATTTTCTGGATACGGCCCAGTTCCACTTCTTCAACTTCACCAAACTTGCTGAAGTCCACTTTCGGCCACGGCAGCATACCCGGGATACCACCGCCCGCAGCAGCCGGCGCAGCTTCCGCGCGTTTGATTGCGTCTTTCACGTAAGCCTGAACGTCTTCGCGCAGAATACGGCCTTTACGACCGGTGCCTTTCACTTTCGCCAGGTTGACGCCAAACTCGCGCGCCAGACGGCGAATCAGTGGGGTAGCGTGAACGTAAGCGTCGTTTTCAGCGAACTCAGATTTGCCTTCCGCTTTGGCAGCCGGGGCAGCAGGCTTCTCAGCTTTCGCCGCCGGAGCCGGCGCCGCCGCTTCCTGTTTAGCCGGAGCGGCCGCAGGCGCTGCGCCTTCTACTTCGAAGACCATAATCAGAGAACCGGTTTTCACTTTATCGCCGGTGCTGATTTTGATTTCTTTCACGGTGCCCGCGAACGGCGCAGGCACTTCCATGGAGGCTTTGTCGCCTTCCACGGTGATCAGCGACTGTTCAGCGGCAACTTTATCGCCGACTTTGACCATCACTTCGGTGACTTCAACTTCGTCGCCGCCGATATCCGGTACGTTAACGTCTTTCACGCCCGTCGCTGCTGCTGGAGCAGCCGCAGCCGGAGCGGCTTCCGCTTTCGCTGGTGCTGCGGCAGGCGCTGCGCCCGCCACTTCGAAGACCATAATCAGAGAGCCGGTAGACACTTTATCACCGGTGTTCACTTTGATCTCTTTCACGGTGCCCGCGAACGGCGCCGGCACTTCCATAGAGGCTTTGTCGCCTTCAACGGTGATCAGCGACTGCTCAGCCGCAACGGTGTCGCCCACTTTAACCATCACTTCGGTCACTTCAACTTCGTCACTGCCGATATCCGGAACATGAACGTCTTTCGCCGCTGCCGCAGCAGGTGCTGCTGCCGGAGCCACTTCTTTCTTCTCTTCTGCCTTAGCAGGCGCAGCGTCAGCTGCACCGTCGGCGGAATCGAAAATCATGATAAGTGCACCGGTCTCGGTTTTGTCGCCGACAGAGACTTTAATCTCTTTCACGACGCCAGCCTGCGGAGACGGGACTTCCATAGAGGCTTTGTCGCCTTCTACGGTGATCAGCGACTGTTCAGCTTCAACTTTGTCGCCCACTTTGACCAGAATCTCGGTGATTTCAACTTCATCTGTCCCGATGTCCGGTACTTTGATTTCGATAGCCATTATTCTTTTACCTCTTACGCCAGACGCGGGTTAACTTTATCTGCATCGATGTTGAATTTGGTAATCGCATCCGCTACCACTTTCTTGTCGATTTCGCCACGTTTAGCCAGTTCGCCCAGCGCTGCAACAACCACATAAGAAGCATCAACTTCGAAGTGGTGACGCAGGTTCTCACGGCTGTCGGAACGACCGAAGCCATCCGTACCCAGTACGCGATAGTCGTCAGCCGGTACGTAAGTACGAACCTGCTCGGCGAACAGTTTCATATAGTCAGTAGATGCTACAGCCGGAGCGTCGTTCATCACCTGAGCGATGTACGGTACGCGCGGGGTTTCCAGCGGGTGCAGCATGTTCCAGCGTTCACAATCCTGACCATCACGCGCCAGTTCGGTGAAGGAGGTTACGCTGTACACGTCAGAACCTACGCCGTAGTCTTTCGCCAGGATCTGTGCTGCTTCACGCACATGACGCAGGATAGAACCGGAGCCCAGCAGCTGAACTTTACCTTTGCTACCTTCAAGGGTTTCGAGTTTGTAGATACCTTTACGGATACCTTCCTCGGCACCTGCTGGCATGGCCGGCATGTGGTAGTTTTCGTTCAGGGTGGTGATGTAGTAGTAAACGTTCTCTTGTTTCTCACCGTACATACGCTCCAGACCATCATGCATGATGACAGCCACTTCGTAAGCGTAAGCCGGGTCGTAAGAGATACAGTTCGGGATAGTCAGCGACTGAATGTGGCTGTGACCATCTTCGTGCTGCAGACCTTCGCCGTTCAGCGTTGTACGACCGGAAGTCCCGCCGATCAGGAAGCCGCGAGCCTGCTGGTCGCCAGCCTGCCAGCACAGGTCGCCGATACGCTGGAACCCGAACATGGAGTAGTAGATGTAGAACGGGATCATCGGCAAATCGTTGGTGCTGTAAGAGGTCGCCGCAGCCAGCCAGGATGCGCCTGCGCCCAGCTCGTTGATACCTTCCTGCAGAATCTGGCCTTTCTCGTCTTCTTTGTAGTAAGCAACCTGCTCACGGTCCTGCGGGGTGTACTGCTGGCCGTTCGGGCTGTAGATACCAATCTGACGGAACAGACCTTCCATACCGAAAGTACGCGCTTCGTCGGCGATGATCGGAACCAGACGATCTTTGATCGACTTGTTCTTCAGCATCACGTTCAGGGCACGCACGAAAGCGATCGTAGTGGAAATCTCTTTACTTTGCTCTTCCAGCAGCGCGCCGAAATCTGAAAGTTGAGGCAGCTCTAACTTCTCGGTGAAGTTCGGCTGACGGCTTGGCAGGTAGCCATGCAGCGCCTGACGGCGTTCATGCAGGTATTTGTGTTCTTCAGAACCTTCCGGGAAGGTAATGTACGGCAGTTTTTCGAGATCAGCATCGGCAACCGGCACGTTGAAACGATCGCGGACGTAACGCACGCCGTCCATGTTCATTTTCTTAACCTGGTGAGCGATGTTTTTACCTTCCGCGGTGTCGCCCATGCCGTAACCTTTAATGGTATGGGCCAGGATTACGGTCGCTTTGCCTTTGGTTTCCTGCGCTTTTTTCAGTGCAGCATAGACTTTCTTCGGATCGTGACCACCGCGGTTCAGCGCCCAAATCTGCTCATCGGTCCAGTCGGCCACCAGCGCGGCGGTTTCCGGGTATTTACCGAAGAAGTGCTCACGCACGTAAGCGCCGTCTTTGGATTTGAAGGTCTGGTAGTCGCCGTCAACGGTTTCGTTCATCAGCTGGATCAGTTTACCGCTGGTGTCTTTACGCAGCAGTTCATCCCAACGACCGCCCCACATGACTTTAATAACGTTCCAGCCAGCACCTGCAAAGATGCCTTCCAGTTCGTTAACAATCTTGCCGTTACCGGTGACCGGGCCGTCAAGACGCTGCAGGTTACAGTTGATAACAAAGACCAGGTTGTCCAGTTTTTCACGGGTGGCGATGGTGATCGCGCCTTTGGATTCCGGCTCATCCATCTCGCCGTCGCCGAGGAAGGCGTAAACGGTCTGTTTAGAGGTATCTTTCAGGCCGCGGTGTTCCAGATATTTCAGGAATTTCGCCTGGTAGATAGCACCGATTGGGCCCAGACCCATAGAGACGGTCGGGAACTGCCAGAATTCCGGCATCAGTTTCGGGTGCGGATAGGAAGAGAGGCCATTACCGTGAACTTCCTGACGGAAGTTATCCATCTGTTCCTGGGTCAGACGACCTTCCAGGAACGCGCGAGCGTAGATGCCCGGAGAGATGTGGCCCTGGAAGTACACCAGATCGCCGCCATCCTGTTCGTTGCGCGCACGGAAGAAATGGTTGAAACAGACATCATAGATCGTGGCGGAAGACTGGAAGGACGCCATGTGGCCGCCCAACTCAAGGTCTTTTTTAGACGCGCGCAGCACGGTCATGATGGCGTTCCAGCGGATAGCAGAACGAATGCGACGTTCCAGCTCCAGATTGCCCGGGTATTCCGGTTCGTCTTCAACGGCAATAGTGTTGATGTAATTACTGGCCCCTGCGCCTGCCGCGACTTTCACGCCGCCTTTGCGAGCTTCAGAAAGCAGTTGGTCAATCAGATACTGAGCGCGCTCAACACCTTCTTCACGGATGACCGATTCGATCGCCTGTAGCCAGTCGCGAGTTTCGATCGGATCCACGTCATTTGGGAAACGTTCTGACATGGGGGTATTCCTTATCTATCTAATACGTTGAGTTATCTGGAACCTGTCCCATTAAACTTTCGTCAGAAAGCTTAATAAGACAGGTTCTGCGTTTAGTTGCCGCGCACATTTTTACGCGTTATTCACAACATCTTCTGGTTAACGTTCTGCCAGAAAAAACTAATTCTTGCGCTGCTCCAGACGGCGTAAGGCGCGTTCACGACGGCTCTCCTCACGGCTTCTGTCCAGCATAATCTCTTCGATAAACGCCAGATGGCGGTGTGACGCTTCACGCGCTTCTTCTGGTTTTCCGGCCATAATGGCTTCAAATATACGGGTGCGATGCGTACTCACCAGCGGCAGCATCTCCCGACGCGCATACAGCAATTCGAAGTTCTGCCGCACGTTTTGCGCCAGCATCGGCTCCATACACCTTAGCAGATGAAGCAATACCACGTTGTGCGCCGCTTCGGTGACGGCGATTTGATACTGGAGCACGGCTTCGGACTCGGCATCCAGATCGCCGGACTCTTGCGCCAGCTCAATGGCATGGTGCAGCTCGCGAATACGGTCTTTATCTTCGTCGGTGCTGCGCAGCGCCGCGTAATAAGCCGCAATGCCTTCCAGCGCATGGCGCGTTTCGAGCAGGTCAAACTGGGATTCAGGGTGATCGGAGAGCAGTTCCACCAGCGGGTCGCTAAAGCTCTGCCACAGGCTGCTCTGCACGAAGGTTCCGCCGCCCTGGCGACGAAGCAACAATCCCTTCGCTTCGAGACGTTGAATCGCCTCGCGCAAGGAGGGACGGGAGACGTCGAACTGTTTTGCCAGTTCACGTTCCGGTGGGAGTTTTTCTCCGGGACGCAATGTTCCCTCAAGGATTAAAAACTCCAGCTGCTGCTCGATCACATCGGAGAGTTTTGGTTGGCGGATTTTGCTGTAGGCCATGATTTCCTGTCTTAAGCCATTTGCCCGGAGTCAATTGGTCTTACCAATTTCATGTCTGTGACGCTAAAGTAACAAAGTATTCACCTTCTGTCCATACAGGTTTTGATTGAAATCAGTAAAGGAGGCACATTTTAACAATTTTACAGAAATCATGTTTCAAAACTGTAACTGTGCACAAATGTTAAATTTACCCACCAGGAGGTAGATTTAACGTATTTGAAACGACAAAAAATCTCATCTGAACCGATTCAACAGCAGATTAAATGCATTTATATGCATAAATAATGAATAGAAATAAATTAACCTCTGCAAGGGAAAATAAAAGGAGGTATTTACAAGTGCTTTCTTTTTACGCAACTCGTCATCACCCCTGCACAAAGCAGGTGCATTCGCGGCCACATACCATTATTCTGATCAAGACGAAAGAGTTGAAGTGACATTTAAAAAAACGAATCTGTAAATAAATCAATACAAAAAGCGGAATTGCAAACTTACACACGCACTACTGCATCGTTCAAAATAAGCGCGTTATAAATAAACCGCGCCCGATACACGAGGTTTTATGATGGACAGTCAGCAGCACGGCGAGCAGCTCAAGCGCGGCCTGAAAAACCGCCATATTCAGCTTATCGCATTGGGCGGCGCGATAGGGACAGGCTTGTTCCTGGGAAGCGCCTCCGTTATTCAGTCGGCGGGGCCAGGAATTATCCTGGGCTATGCGGTTGCAGGCTTTATTGCCTTTCTGATTATGCGCCAGCTGGGGGAGATGGTGGTTGAAGAACCGGTCGCCGGCTCTTTTAGCCACTTCGCCTATAAATACTGGGGCGGCTTTGCCGGATTCGCTTCCGGCTGGAACTACTGGGTACTGTACGTATTAGTTGCCATGGCGGAACTGACCGCAGTGGGTAAATATATCCAGTTCTGGTATCCGGAGATCCCCACCTGGGCTTCTGCGGCAGCCTTCTTTGTGATTATTAACGCCATCAACCTGACCAACGTTAAAGTGTTCGGTGAGATGGAGTTTTGGTTCGCCATTATTAAAGTGATCGCCGTCATCGCTATGATTCTGTTCGGCGCGTGGTTACTCTTCAGCGATACCGCTGGTCCGCAGGCAACCGTGCGCAACCTGTGGGAACAGGGCGGCTTTCTGCCGCATGGCTGGACCGGGCTGGTGATGATGATGGCCATTATTATGTTTTCGTTTGGCGGACTGGAGCTGGTAGGGATCACCGCCGCTGAAGCCGATAACCCGGAACAGAGCATCCCCAAAGCTACCAATCAGGTTATCTATCGCATCCTGATTTTTTATATCGGCTCGCTGGCGGTCCTGCTTTCGCTGCTGCCATGGACTCGCGTCACCGCCGATACCAGCCCGTTTGTCCTTATCTTCCATGAACTGGGCGATACGTTTGTCGCCAATGCGCTGAATATCGTGGTTCTCACCGCCGCGCTATCGGTTTATAACAGCTGCGTTTACTGCAACAGCCGTATGCTGTTCGGTCTGGCCCAGCAGGGAAATGCGCCGAAAGCGCTGCTGAACGTCGACAAACGCGGCGTGCCGGTGAGCTCCATTTTGGTTTCCGCCGTCGTGACGGCGTTGTGCGTGCTGCTCAACTACCTGGCCCCAGAGTCCGCATTCGGACTGCTGATGGCGCTGGTGGTCTCCGCGCTGGTCATTAACTGGGCGATGATTAGCCTTGCCCATATGATGTTCCGTCGCGCGAAACAGCAGCAGGGCGTGAACACCCGCTTCCCGGCCCTGTTTTATCCGTTCGGCAACGTTCTCTGTCTGCTGTTTATGGCGGCGGTATTGATCATTATGCTGATGACGCCAGGTATGGCGATCTCCGTGTGGCTGATTCCGGTATGGCTGCTCATCCTGGGCGTCGGCTACCTGTGTAAAGAAAAAACGGCAAAAACGGTGAAAGCCCACTGATCGTGGCATTACTTTTCCGCCCTCCCCGTCCGGGGGAGGGTGTTATCTGCCTCACAGTTTCCCACGTATAACCATTTTATCCATATCAGCGGCGTGATCCTGCTACGCAAATAAAAGCTCGCAGGCGAATAATTACCGCCATCATCTGATGGGGAGAAGTCTCAATGGATAAGGGCAGACTTTCGGTAAGAGAGAAAATCGGGTATGGCATGGGCGACGCCGGATGTAACATTATTTTTGGCGCTATCATGCTGTTTGTTAATTATTTTTATACGGATATTTTTGGTCTTGCCCCGGCGTTAGTCGGTGTTTTACTCCTTTCAGTACGCGTTATCGATGCCGTTACCGATCCGGTGATGGGCGCGCTTGCCGATCGTACCCAAAGTAAATATGGTCGTTTCCGCCCCTGGCTACTGTGGATTGCATTTCCCTACGCGCTGTTCAGCGTTCTGATGTTTACGACGCCGGACTGGGGCTATAACAGCAAAGTTGTCTATGCTTTCGTCACCTATTTTCTGCTTTCCGTGACCTACACCGCCATCAATATTCCCTATTGCTCACTGGGCGGCGTGATCACCAATGATCCAAAAGAGCGCGTGGCCTGTCAGGCTTATCGCTTCGTGTTAGTCGGCATCGCGACGCTGTTGCTATCGTTAACGCTATTGCCGATGGTGGACTGGTTTGGCGGCGGCGACAAAGCCAAAGGCTATCAGTTGGCGATGACCGTGCTGGCGATTATCGGCATGGGTATGTTTCTGTTCTGCTTTGCCAGCGTCCGCGAACGCGTTCGCCCTGCCGTTCCGACGCACGATGATATGAAGAATGATTTCAAAGACGTGTGGAAAAACGATCAGTGGGTACGCATTCTGCTATTGACCTTATGTAACGTCTGCCCGGGGTTTATCCGTATGGCGGCGACCATGTATTACGTCACCTGGGTGATGGGACAAAGCACCCATTTCGCTACGCTTTTTATTAGTCTTGGCGTGGTCGGTATGATGATCGGCAGTATGCTGGCAAAAGTCTTAACCGATCGCTGGTGTAAATTGAAGGTATTTTTCTGGACCAATATCGCGCTGGCGATTTTCTCCTGCGCATTCTATTTCTTTGACCCGAAAGCCACCGTGATGATAGTGGCGCTCTACTTCCTGCTCAATATTCTGCATCAGATCCCTTCCCCGCTGCACTGGTCGCTGATGGCGGACGTCGATGATTACGGCGAATGGAAAACCGGCAAACGCATTACCGGTATCAGCTTCTCCGGTAACCTGTTCTTCCTCAAGCTGGGCCTGGCGATTGCCGGGGCGATGGTCGGCTTTTTGCTCTCCTGGTACGGTTATGACGCCAGCGCTAAAGCGCAAAGCGCCTCGGCGATGAACGGTATTATGCTGTTGTTTACCGTTATCCCCGGCGTTGGCTATCTGATTACCGCAGGCGTGGTACGTCTGCTGAAAGTTGACCGTGAACTGATGAAAAAAATCCAGGACGATTTAGAAAAACGTCGCACTAATTACCGCGAATTGAGTGAGTTGCAGGAGCTCAAAGCCGCTGAAAGCGTAAGGAAAGCCTGATGGCAAACTGGCCAAACCCGTTTATTGAACAACGTGCCGATCCGTTTATTTTACGCGACGGCAGCGATTACTACTTTATTGCCTCCGTACCGGAATATGACAGGCTGGAAATCCGCCGGGCTAATTCGCTGGAAGGGTTGCGCGCCGCCGACCCCGTTGTCGTCTGGCGCAAACCGGAAAGCGGCCCGATGAGCCAGCTCATCTGGGCACCGGAAATGCACCGCATCAACGGCAAGTGGTACATCTATTTTGCCGCTACCCATACTCAAGCGCTTGATAAGCTGGGAATGTTCCAGCACCGCATGTTTGCCCTGGAGTGCGCCGATGCCGACCCACTCACCGGCAAGTGGACGGAGAAAGGTCAAATTAAAACATCGTTTGATACCTTCGCCCTCGATGCCACCACTTTTTATCATCAGGGAAAGCAGTGGTATCTGTGGGCGCAAAAAGCGCCGGATATTGCCGGTAACTCAAATATTTATCTGGCTGAACTGGAAAATCCGTGGACGATTAAAGGCGAGCCGGTAAGGCTCAGTAAGCCAGAGTACGACTGGGAGTGTCGGGGTTTTTGGGTTAACGAAGGTCCGGCCGTCGTGGTGCATGGCGACAAGCTGTTTATCAGCTATTCGGCCAGCGCCACCGATGAAAACTACTGTATGGGGTTACTGTGGATTAACGTAAACGACGATCCGCGCGATCCGGCCAACTGGCATAAATCACCGCGCCCGGTCTTTACCACCAGCTATGAAAATCGCCAGTATGGGCCGGGACATAACAGCTTTACGCAAACGCCGGAAGGTGAAGATGTACTGGTGTACCACGCGAGAAATTACACCGAAATTGAAGGCGATCCGTTGTACGATCCCAACCGCCATACGCGTCTGAAACGGGTGCGCTGGGACGAAAACGGGATGCCTGATTTTGGCGTGCCGCCAGCCGATACGATCTAAGCCGTTGCACTGCCCGGTGGCGCTAACGCTTACCGGGCCTACAGATTTTTCCATTGTAGGCCGCATAAGCGTTAGCGCCATCGGCACAACGCTATACTAATGCCCCATAAATGGTGAGCAACGCAATAATCACCACCACCACAAACGAGGCCTTCTTCGCCATCGACACCGCCGCTTTGGGGGTTTCTACTTTGTCAGTATGCGGTTCGCGCGCCAGTGAGAACTGCGCCAGACGTGTGAGCACCTGATATTGCGAAGTATGCAGATCCGCCAGCGAGGCAAACCAGGCCGGCAACGCTTTCTCGCCATGCCCCAGTAATGCATACACTACGCCCGCCAGACGTACCGGAATCCAGTCCAGCACATGAAGAATAGCGTCAATGCCGGATTGCAAACGTTGGTGCGGCGTCTGATAGCGCGCCAGCCAGGTCTGCCAGGCCCGTAAAAACGCATAGCCCACCAGCGTTACCGGCCCCCATGGACCGCCAACGATAAACCAAAATAGCGGTGCGAGGTAAAAACGGAAATTTATCCATAACAACGCATTTTGCAGCTCACGCAAAAATTCACGCTCATTACAATCCGGCGGCACGCCGTGAATCAGCGTAAGCTCGCTGGCCATCGCCTCGCAAGGATGCGGATCGTTGCGGGACGCCGCTTTCAGCCAGGCGTGATAATGTACTCGCACTTTGCCCGCGCCGATACACAGCACGCCCAGGAGAATCCACATCACCAGCGTCGGCACGTTAAATAGCAGCCCTTTTAACGCCTGGAGCAGTAGAAAAGTCACCACCATCGCGATCGCCGTCATTCCCATCGTGCGCAACATCGAAAAATGCGTAATCCGACGGAATAGCGCCTCCAGCCGATGATCGAGCTGCCAGTGCTCGCCCAGCTTAAACAGGCGCTCGACAATCAGCACCAGTAATGTCGTAAACAGCGTCATGTCATCTCCTTGTGCGACGAAAGGGCTACCAAAGCGCGAAAGCGCGGCCAGTCAAAGGCAGGGCCAGGGTCCGTTTTGCGGTCAGGCGCAATGTTGCAGTGTCCGGTTATATTGTCGGCGATCGCCGGATAGCAAGCGATAAGCGTGCGCGTCACGGCGGCTAGCTGCTGATACTGCGCATCGGTATAAGCCAGCGTATCCGTCCCCTCCAGCTCAATACCAATGGAGAAATCATTACAACGTTCCCGCCCCTGATAGTTTGATACGCCCGCATGCCACGCACGCTTATCAAAAGGCACATACTGGACGATTTCACCGTCGCGACGAATCAGACAATGGGCCGAAACACGAAGATGAGCGATTTCTGCAAAAAAAGGATGGACGTCTGGATCTATCGTTCCGGTGAATAATGCATCGATCCACGGACCGCCAAACTCGCCGGGGGGCAGGCTAATATTATGCACCACCAGCAAGGACGGTTTTTCGTCATCCGGACGGCAATCATAATGCGGAGAAGGGACGCGTCGCGCCTCTACCAACCAACCCTTATCTGGCAACATGCGGAGTCTCCTTTTGAGTGGTGCTTATAGCTGCTTCAGAGTAGCATGTTTCTACCTTATGATTCGTTAGCAATTTGGAGTTTTATCATGCCGCCTCGCCGTTATAACCCAGACGACCGACGTGACGCGCTACTGGAACGCATTAATCTCGATATCCCTGCCGCCGTTGCTCAGTCGCTGCGTGAAGATTTAGGTGGAGAAGTCGATGCTGGCAACGATATCACCGCGCAACTTTTGCCGGCAGATACGCAAGCCCATGCCACGGTGATCACTCGTGAAGACGGCGTTTTCTGCGGCAAGCGCTGGGTTGAAGAGGTCTTCATCCAACTGGCGGGCGATGATGTGCGCCTCACCTGGCATGTCGATGACGGCGACGCCATTCACGCCAACCAAACAGTGTTTGAACTGAACGGCCCGGCTCGCGTATTGCTGACCGGCGAGCGCACGGCGCTAAACTTTGTCCAGACCCTTTCCGGCGTCGCCAGTGAAGTACGCCGCTACGTTGGACTGCTGGCTGGCACCCAAACCCAGTTGCTCGACACGCGTAAAACGCTGCCGGGTCTGCGCACCGCGCTCAAATATGCAGTTTTATGCGGCGGCGGCGCCAATCATCGTCTGGGCCTCACTGACGCGTTCCTGATTAAAGAAAACCATATCATCGCCTCCGGTTCTGTTCGTCAGGCGGTGGAAAAAGCGTTCTGGCTCCATCCGGACGTGCCGGTAGAAGTCGAGGTCGAAAATCTGGATGAACTGGACGATGCGCTGAAAGCAGGCGCGGATATTATCATGCTGGATAATTTCAACACCGACCAGATGCGCGAGGCGGTGAAACGCGTCAACGGCCAGGCGCGGCTGGAAGTATCCGGCAACGTCACCGCGGAAACCTTACGCGAATTTGCTGAAACCGGGGTGGATTTCATCTCCGTTGGCGCGCTGACCAAGCACGTACGCGCGCTCGATCTCTCCATGCGTTTTCGCTGATCCTCTCCGCCCGATGGCGCTGCGCCGTCGGGTCTATAAATCACCTGTCCGTAGATCCGCGTCGTGATTCGGTAAAATATTCGTAGCGCCTCGCAATAACGTTGCCGTGTCATGTAACGCAGCGAAAATCTTCAGAATCCGCCTTCCCGTTTTACCTTTTGCCGCTCGCCCGCTCTTTCCTCGTTTGCCACAGTAGCGCCAGCTAACTCAAGGAGCGAACAATGGAAAAACAACGCGGTTTCACGCTTATCGAACTGATGGTCGTTATTGGCATCATCGCCATTTTAAGCGCCATTGGCATTCCGGCTTACCAGAACTATCTGCGTAAAGCGGCGCTGACGGATATGTTGCAAACGTTTGTCCCCTACCGTACTGCCGTCGAACTCTGCGCTCTGGAACATGGTGGGACGAACACATGCGATGCGGGCGTCAACGGTATCCCCTCGCCCGTCATCACCCGTTATGTTTCGGGCATGAGCGTGGAAAAAGGCGTCATCACGCTTACCGGCCAGGAGAGTCTGAGCGGGCTTAGCGTCATCATGACGCCCGCCTGGGACAATGCTAACGGCATTACCGGCTGGACGCGTAACTGCAATATTCAAAGCGACAGCGCGTTACAACAGGCTTGTGAAGATGTCTTCCGTTTTGACGCCAACTAAGGAGACAAGATGAAAGACGCTCAGCTCAACACCTTGTGTCAACGTCATCAGGCTGTACTGATCAATAGCGCCAGCAACAGTATCACTGTTGCGGTGGTCGACGCGCCCTCTCATGCGTTACTGGACGCTCTGCATTTCGCCACGCAAAAACAGATTGATATTGTGTGCTGGACTCGCCAGCAAATGGAAAATCATCGGCATAAGCCGGATCAGGCACCCTCGGCAAACGCCGCGAAAGGCGGAGAAACCGCGGCCCAGCTTCTCAATCAGACATTACGCTCGGCGATGGCGAAACGCGCCTCTGATATCCATCTCGAACCAGGCGCCAGCCGCTACCGGATAAGGCTCCGCATCGATGGCGTTCTTCATATTCTGCAGGACATCGCCAAAGAGATGGGGCTTGCGCTGACGGCCAGATTGAAAGTCCTGGGAAATTTGGACATCGCTGAACATCGGCTGCCGCAGGACGGGCAATTTACCGTTGACCTGACGGGCAACAGCATCTCTTTTCGTATCGCCACGCTTCCCTGTAAAGAAGGCGAAAAAGTCGTCTTACGGTTGTTGCATCAGGTTGAACAAACGCTGGATCTGGACACGCTGGGCATGTACGGGGCACAACTTACCGCTTTTAGACAAGCCCTACAGCAACCTCAGGGGCTGGTACTGGTGACTGGCCCCACCGGTAGCGGAAAAACGGTCACGCTATACAGCGCGCTACAAACCCGGAATACGCCGGATATCAACCTCTGTAGCGTTGAGGATCCGATAGAAATTCCACTGGATGGGATTAACCAGACGCAGATCCATCCCCGCGCCGGGCTCACCTTTCAAAATGTGCTGCGCGCGCTTTTACGCCAGGACCCTGACATCATCATGGTAGGTGAAATTCGTGACGGCGATACCGCAGAAATCGCCATTAAGGCGGCACAAACGGGCCATCTGGTACTTTCCACGCTCCATACGAACTCCACCAGCGAAACCCTGATACGTTTACAACAAATGGGCGTAGCACGCTGGATGATCTCATCGGCGCTTACGCTGGTGATAGCGCAACGCCTGGTAAGAAAGCTTTGCCCGCACTGCAAACAGCGCCTGAGCGATCCCGTGGTGCTATCGCCCAATCTTTGGCCCAGCGCGCTACCGCGCTGGCAGGCAAGCGGCTGTCAGCATTGCTACCACGGCTTTTATGGCCGAACCGCGTTATTCGAAGTGTTAACCGTTACCCCGGCATTACGTCAGTTAATTGCGAGCGGCGCATCGGCGCAAGCACTAGAAGCCCACCTCCAACAGACCGGTACAGGGACGCTTTTTGAAAATGGCTGTCGCGCCGTTGAGCAAGGTATGACGTCCTTTGAAGAGATACTGCGCGTTCTGGGAATGCCCCATGAGCGTTAAACAGCTCTGGCGCTGGCAAGGCGTTAACGATAAAGGTCAACTGGAACAAGACGTTGTATGGGCGGACAATCGTCTGGCGCTGATCATCACCCTGCAACATCAGCGCATTATGCCGCTTCGCATCAAGCGCATAGGCGTTAACGCCGCACTGTGGAAAGAAGAGCAAAGCGCTGAAATTATTCATCAGTTGGCCACGCTCATTCATGCCGGACTGACGCTTTCTGAAGGGCTGGAACTCCTTGCGAAACAGCATCCACACCGACAATGGCAAGCGCTGTTGCGCACGCTGGCTCACGAGCTTGAACAGGGCGTCCCTTTTTCCAGCGCATTAGTCTCCTGGCCGCAGGTATTTCCGCCGCTCTACCAGACGATGATCCGCACCGGAGAACTGACCGGCAAACTGGCCGAATGCTGCTTTGAACTGGCCCGTCAGCAAAAAGCGCAACGGCAGATTACGGTTAGCGTGAAAAAGGCGCTGCGCTATCCCGCCATTATTCTGACAATGGCCGCCCTGGTCGTTTTCGCCATGCTGCACTTTGTCCTGCCGGAATTTGCCGCCATTTACCGTAGCTTCAATACCCCGCTCCCTCTTCTGACGCGCGGTATTATCGCGATAGCGCAATGGGGGTCGACATGGGGTTGGCTCATCTTGTTCCTGACGATGCTCGTTGCTATCGCTCACCGCAGGGTAAAACAAAAGCCGTCCTGGCAAGCGCAGCGGCAGCGTCTTCTGCTACGGCTTCCCGTTATGGGTCGCCTGATAAGAGGCCAGAAACTAGCGCAAATATTCACCGTACTGGCATTAACCCAAAGCGCAGGCATTCCTTTTCTTCAGGGACTGGAAAGCGCTATCGATAGCCTCGGCTGCCCTTACTGGTCACAGAGTTTAACGCAGGTACATCAGGAGATCGCCGCGGGCAATCCGGTCTGGTTGGCGCTAAAAAATACCCAGGAATTTAGTCCGCTATGCCTGCAACTGGTCAGAACGGGCGAAGCGTCCGGTTCACTCGATATCATGCTGCATAACCTTGCCCGTCACCACAGTGAAACTACGCTGGCGCTGGCCGATAATCTGGCGTCGCTGTTGGAACCGGCGTTATTGATCATCACCGGCTTAATTATCGGTACGCTGGTGGTGGCGATGTATTTGCCAATTTTTCATCTGGGAGACGCGATGAGCGGGATGGGATAAGGCTGGCGCACATTTACGCCAGCCAGAATATTAGAGGCTATTGAAAATGCGGTTTTCTTGTTCCTGCACCCGAATAAAGGTGGTGCGTTTGGTCAACTCTTTCAGGCGAGACGCGCCGACATAAGTGCAGGCTGAGCGTAGACCGCCCAGGATATCGCGGGCGGTATTGCCCACCGGCCCACGCAGCGGCAATTTAACCGTTTTACCTTCTGCCGCGCGGTATTTCGCAACGCCGCCGACATGACGGTTCATCGCAGATTCCGAACTCATGCCGTAGAACAGCATAAATTTCTCGCCGTTCTCTTCTACCACGCTGCCGCCGCTCTCTTCGTGCCCCGCCAGCATGCCGCCCAACATAACGAAATCCGCGCCGCCGCCGAAGGCTTTTGCTACGTCGCCTGGCATAGTGCAGCCGCCATCGCTGACGATCATGCCGCCCAGGCCATGCGCCGCGTCAGCGCATTCGATAACCGCCGACAGTTGCGGATAACCAACGCCGGTTTTTACACGCGTCGTGCATACGGAGCCAGGACCAATTCCCACTTTCACGATATCGGCGCCGGAGAGGATAAGCTCTTCGCACATCTCGCCCGTTACCACATTGCCTGCGCAGATTGTTTTTGTCGGCCATGCTTCACGTGCTTTCGCGACGAACTGCACAAAATGTTCTGAATAGCCATTGGCCACATCAATACAGACAAAGTTCAGCGCAGGATTCAGCGCCAGAATCTGCACGGTTTTTTCGAAATCAGCATCAGAGGTCCCGGTGGAAACCATCACATGCTTCAGAACATCAGCCGAAGCCGTGTTGATAAAAGCTGCCCACTCTTCAACGGTATAATGTTTATGTACAGCAGTCAGAATATCAAACCCGGCCAATGCTTGCGCCATTTCAAACGTCCCGACGGTATCCATATTGGCCGCAATAATCGGTACGCCAGACCAGGTCTGACCTGAGTGTTTAAAGGTGAATTGACGTTCCAGTTCGACATCGGAACGGCTTTTGAGGGTAGAACGTTTAGGACGGATAAGAACGTCTTTGAAACCTAACTTCAGATCTTCTTCAATACGCATGTGCGGATTCCTGGGGTTAATGGCGAAAAATCGAAACTCACAACTCCAGTGACGCTATCATACGCACTAATCATGGCCGTACAAGACTGCGAAATTCTCTTTTTTTACGTTACAATCCCATAAATTTACCTGGCGAATAGTAGGTTAATGCTCAGAGCGCATCGTCTTTGTATGTTTAAAATTTAACCTTTTGATTGTCAAACTAAAATTCCGGAAGCTGGAGATATGAGGTATACCGTAGCCTTAACCGGCGGTATTGGCAGCGGTAAAAGTACCGTCGCTGATGCCTTCGCTGACCTCGGAATAACCGTCATTGACGCGGATATTATCGCGCGCCAGATGGTTGAGCCAGGGCAGCCCGCCCTGAACGCAATAGCGGAACATTTTGGTTCTGAACTTATCGCCGCCGACGGCACGTTACGTCGCCGGGCGCTGCGTGAGCGTATTTTTTCGCATCCGGAAGAAAAAGCCTGGCTTAACGCTCTGCTTCATCCCTTAATTCAGCAGGAAACCCAACGACAGTTTCAACAGGCTACGTCGCCCTATGTGTTATGGGTTGTGCCTCTGCTGGTTGAAAACAGGCTGTATCAAAAAGCCAACCGCGTACTGGTGGTTGACGTGACGCCCGAAACGCAGCTCATACGCACAATGCAGCGTGATGATGTTACGCGCGAACATGTTGAACACATTCTCGCTGCGCAGGCGACGCGTGAAGCACGCCTTGCCGTGGCGGACGATGTTATTGATAATAACGGCGCACCGGATGCTATCGCATCAGATGTGGCCCGCCTGCACGCCAGTTATCTTAAGCTCGCGTCGCAGTTTGTCTCACAGGAAAAACCGTAATGCACACCCAGGTCCTATTTGAACACCCTCTCAATGAGAAGATGCGTACGTGGCTGCGCATAGAGTTTTTGATCCAACAGCTCTCCATCAACCTGCCAATTGCAGACCATGCTGGCGCACTGCATTTTTTCCGTAACATCAGCGATCTACTGGATGTGTTCGAACGAGGCGAAGTCCGTACCGAACTGCTGAAAGAACTGGAGCGCCAGCAGCGTAAATTACAGGCCTGGGTTGAGGTTCCCGGCGTCGATCAAGACCGTATTGAAGCCCTGCGCCAGCAGTTAAAATCGGCGGGCAGCGTGCTGATCTCCGCCCCGAGGATTGGCCAGCAGCTACGCGAAGATCGCTTGATTGCCCTTGTGCGTCAACGCTTAAGTATTCCTGGCGGCTGTTGCAGTTTCGATTTACCCACTCTGCATATCTGGTTACACCTACAACAGGCGCAGCGCGACGCCCAGATTGAAAGCTGGCTTGCCAGCCTGAATCCCCTCACCCAGGCGCTGACTTTGGTGCTTGATCTGATCCGTAATTCAGCGCCTTTCCGTAAGCAAACCAGCCTGAACGGTTTTTATCAGGATAACGGGGACGACGCCGATTTGCTGCGTCTTATGCTGACGCTCGATTCACAACTTTATCCGCAAATTTCCGGCCATAAGAGCCGTTTTGCCATTCGCTTTATGCCGCTGGATAGTGAAAATGGTCTGGTGCCGGAGCGTCTTGATTTTGAACTGGCCTGTTGCTAAGGAGTAAAAATGTCTGACGTGACCGTCGTAAACTGTCCGACCTGCGGTAAACCGGTCGTCTGGGGGGAAATTAGCCCCTTCCGCCCATTTTGTTCTAAACGCTGTCAGTTAATTGATTTGGGCGAATGGGCCGCCGAAGAGAAACGAATCGCCAGCAGCGGCGACCAGTCTGATAGCGACGACTGGAGCGAAGAGCGCTAACAGTGATGGCTCTGTTGAGACGGCAATATCGCCTTATGACAAAAATAATCAATAAATACGCGTAGTTTTGGCGCCATATGCGCGCGGCCGGGATAATACCAATCAACCGGCGAGATTAGGCTATAACAGAAACGTAGCCGCCACTGCGCCAGGGTGGATGAAAACCTCGGCGCGTTATCACTGACCCTAAGCCCGCAGGAGCTGGCGGCAATTGAGGCGGTTTTTCCTCACGACGCCGCAGCTGGCCCCCGCTACTGGCCGGAAATTATGTCGACATTAAATCGCTAATAAGATCGATGGGGATCGTGTTGCGATCCCCCACTAAGGCGCAAATTGGCGTAATTTACGAATAATCGGTTCATTGGCCGGCGGAAAATCGTCCGTATTCAACGCGTTTTGCGCGATCCACCGTCCCGGCTGTCCTTCTTTCCCCCACGGTTCGCCCTCCCAGCGTTCAACCAGCCAAAACCACAGCGTAATGTGTCTATCCGGGAATTGATATTCCAGAGTGTCGAATAATGTCACCTGTGTTGGCGTAATCCCCACCTCTTCCTGTAGCTCCCGGATCAACGCCTGCTCTGGTGTTTCGCCGGCTTCAATTTTTCCGCCGGGAAATTCCAGCTTGTTCGCCATATGCGCATCAGCGGCGCGTCGGGTAATAAAAATTTCGTCGTTCGGGTTGCGGATAATCCCAACCGCGATTTGCAGTTTTTTCATCTTGTTGCATCCATAAAAAAGGCGCAGTCGCCTGCGCCTTTTTATCTGTGTTCAATGCCAGGCCGAATAAGCGTAGCGCCCTTCGGCAATAATGCCAGCACCGACCTGATGGCAACACATTATGTCTTATCAGGCCGGTAAGTTTATCGCATTAGCTCAGGCGACCGTGACACTGTTTGTATTTCTTACCGGAACCGCAAGGGCAAGGATCGTTACGTCCAATCTTACGTTCGCCGGTTTGGGCGGCCAGATCGGCAGCCACGGCGGCATCGTCATCCTGATGGCTTAGCTGCTGCATCTGCGCCAGGCGCTCCGCCTCTTCGCGACGCTGCATTTCCATCGCTTCGACCTCTTCCGGCATACGTACCTGGACTTTGCTCAGGGTACTGATCACTTCATATTTCAGCGATTCCAGCATCGCGGCGAACATAGCGAAGGATTCGCGCTTGTATTCCTGCTTCGGATCTTTTTGCGCATAGCCGCGCAGATGAATACCCTGACGCAGGTAATCCATCGCCGCCAGATGCTCTTTCCACAGGGAATCGAGCGTTTGCAGCATCACGCCTTTTTCGAAATGACGCATCATTTCAGCGCCAACCACCTCTTCTTTACGCTGATACACCTCGATGGACTGCGCCAGGATGCGCTCACGCAGCGTCTCCTCATGCAGCTCCGGCTCTTTATCCAGCCATTCGGCAATCGGCATCTCCAGGTCGAAGTCGTTTTTCAGGCGTTCCTGCAAACCCGGGATATCCCACATCTCTTCCAGCGACTGCGGCGGAATGTAGGCGTCGATAGTCGCCTTAAAGACATCTTCGCGAATGCTGTTAATGGTGTCGCTCACGTCAGACACATCCAGCAGTTCGTTACGCTGGGTATAAATTGCACGGCGCTGATCGTTCGCCACATCATCATATTCCAGCAGTTGCTTACGAATATCGAAGTTACGGCTTTCTACTTTACGCTGCGCGTTAGCGATAGCTTTCGTCACCCACGGGTGCTCAATCGCTTCGCCCGGCTTCATCCCCAGTTTACGCATCATACCGGAGACACGATCGGAGGCGAAAATACGCATCAGCGCATCTTCCATCGACAGGTAGAAACGGGAAGAACCCGGATCGCCCTGGCGACCGGAACGGCCACGCAGCTGGTTGTCGATGCGGCGGGATTCATGGCGCTCGGTGCCAATGATATGCAGACCGCCGGCAGCCAGAACCGCGTCATGGCGTACCTGCCAGTCCGCTTTAATCTGCGCAATCTGTTCTTCCGTCGGCGCTTCCAGCGCGGCGACTTCAGCCTGCCAGCTACCGCCCAGCATAATATCGGTACCACGCCCCGCCATGTTGGTAGCGATAGTGACCGCCGCTGGATAACCAGCCTGCGCAACGATGCCTGCTTCGTTGGCGTGGAATTTTGCGTTCAGGACGTTATGTTTGATGCCCGCTTTGGTCAGCTCTCTGGAGACCACTTCAGATTTCTCGATAGAAATCGTCCCGACCAGCACTGGCTGACCGTTCGCGGTACGTTCTTTAATATCTTCGATAATGGCCTGGATTTTTTCCGCTTCGGTCATGTACACCAGATCCGGCAAATCTTTACGGATCATCGGACGGTTGGTCGGAACAACGACGGTGTCCAGCTTATAGATAGAGCTAAATTCGAAGGCTTCAGTATCCGCCGTACCGGTCATACCGGCCAGCTTTTCATACAGACGGAAGTAGTTCTGGAAGGTGATAGACGCCAGCGTCTGGTTTTCATTCTGAATTTCAACGCCTTCTTTCGCTTCTACCGCCTGGTGCAGACCGTCAGACCAGCGACGCCCCTGCATGGTACGACCGGTATGTTCATCAACAATGATGACTTCACCGTCTTTCACAATGTAATCCACGTCACGGGTAAACAGCGCGTGCGCGCGCAGCGCGGCGGTGACGTGATGCATCAGCATAATATTGCCAGGCGAGTAGAGCGACTCGCCTTCATCCATAATGCCTTCTTGCACCAGTAGCTCTTCAATCAGCACCAGACCGCGTTCGGTCAGGTTAACCTGGCGCGCTTTCTCATCAACGGAGAAGTGGCCTTCGCCCTGGAAAGTGTCAGAATCTTCTTTCTCCTGACGAATCAGGTGCGGAATGATTTTGTTCACTTTTTTGTACATTTCCGAGCTATCTTCCGCCGGGCCGGAAATAATCAGCGGCGTACGCGCTTCATCGATCAGGATGGAGTCAACCTCATCCACCAGCGCATAATGCAGTTTACGCTGCACGCGCTCTTCCGGGCTGAACGCCATGTTGTCGCGCAGGTAGTCAAAACCGTATTCGTTGTTAGTGCCGTAAGTGATGTCGGCAGCGTAAGCTTCACGTTTGGCGGGCGCAGGCATACCTGGCAGGTTGATACCAACGGACATACCGAGGAATTCGAATAGCGGGCGGTTGTTTTCGGCGTCACGCTGCGCCAGATAGTCGTTCACGGTTACCACATGAACGCCTTTGCCGGACAGCGCGTTCAGGTAGGCTGGCAGCGTTGCGGTCAGCGTTTTACCTTCACCAGTACGCATTTCGGCGATACAGCGATCGTTGAGCACCATACCACCCAATAGCTGAACGTCGAAGTGACGCATCCCAAAGACGCGTTTACTGGCTTCACGCACCACCGCGAACGCTTCCGGAATCAGGCTCTCTACGCTTTCGCCTTTTTCAATACGGGCGCGAAATTCGTTGGTTTTCGCTTTCAGTTCGTCATCGGAGAGTTTTTCCATCTCCGGTTCCATCGCATTAATAAGGCTGACGGCCTTACGCATACGACGCAGCGTACGATCGTTACGGCTACCGAATACTTTGGTTAATAATTTGATTAGCATAATAAAGTCTCAAATGCCCCGCGCCGCGGAGCTACAAATAAAGTAAAAGGGTCTTTTTTCGTTAGCTGAGACGTTGCGGACCGGCGCGGATACCCTGCGCCTGACTTATCCAGGCCGGGATGCTAAATGCGGTTTGTGGCGCAAAATACGCCAGGGAGAGGCGGCGAACAATCGCCGGCGGCGTGCCCTCCTGCGTGAGCATCGCGCTGAGCGTATTCAGTAAGGCGATATGATGCGCCTGTAATGGCGACGGCGCGTCGGCAACGGGCAGCGTTTGCGGCGCCATTGCAAAAGAAAGGTGGCGAATCACCGTGCGAATAGCGTGCTGATGCCAGTAATCTACGGTGAAATTGGGACGACGGTTAGAGGCTTCTAACAGCGCAAGATGGCTAAAGTTAACTTTAGACGCGGTGCTGGCGGTCGTCCTTGCAGGCGTATTGGTTTCAGCGGCGTTACTGAGCGCGGGCAAACCAAAACTCGCCGCGACCATCCCTAATAAGAGATGCGGCCAGAAGTATCGTCTGCCTAACTGTCGCCAGCGCGTCAGTATTCCACTCACGTCATTGCCACCTGATATGCCCCTCATGGGCTTACGGAATCAAAACAATTTGCGCACAAATCTTATCATTAAAGCGTACGCGCTACAGCAGTAATGACGAGAAGCTAAGGTGAAAATCGGCTAAGAAAACAGCGAACGCGCCGTGTTTCCATTTAACCCTGTCAAAATGGCTGTATTAAGGAAAGCGCAGATAAAGGATAGTAAAAAAAACGACTGGCTCGCCTGGCCGGAGAGAGTGCCAGGTTAACCAGTCGAATTTTATACGACAGCGTATGTCGTTATGCCAGTACCGTCGAAGGCGCTTTGAAAGCCAACGGCAGTTCTGCGTCGTCCTGGAAGGTCACAAATTCCCAGGCTTCCTGTTTTGCCAGGACTGCCTGTAACAATTTGTTATTCAATGCGTGACCGGATTTATACGCGGTAAACGCACCAATAATATTGTGACCACACATGAACAAGTCACCGATCGCGTCGAGCATTTTGTGACGAACGAATTCATCTTCAAAACGCAGGCCGTCTTCGTTCAATACGCGATAATCGTCAACAACGATGGCACAATCGAAGCTGCCGCCCAGGCACAGGCCGCGGGACTGCAGATATTCGATATCACGCATAAAACCGAAGGTACGCGCACGGCTGATCTGGCGCATGAACGCATCCGCAGAGAAGTTCATCGCGTAGCGCTGGCTGCTGGAATCGATCGCCGGATGGTTAAAGTCGATGGTGAAATCCAACGTAAAACCATTGTACGGTCTGAATTCAGCCCATTTATCGCCATCTTCAACCCGAACAGTCTCTTTGATGCGTACGAATTTTTTGGCGCAGTTCAGTTCATCAATACCGGCATCAAGCAGCAGGTAGACAAACGGAGCGGCACTGCCATCCATGATCGGGATTTCCGGGGCATTAACCTCAATAACGATGTTATCGATACCTAAGCCCGCCAGAGCAGCGTTCAGGTGCTCAACGGTTGAAATCCGTACATCATGCTCATTCACCAGACACGTACAGAGCATGGTATCACGCACAGATTTGGCATCGGCCGGGAAATCTACCGGTGGATTCAAGTCGGTGCGACGATAGATGACCCCGGTATTGGCCGGCGCAGGGCGTAATGTCAGGGTGACTTTTTTGCCGGTGTGTAAACCGACGCCAGTCGCCTGAACGATACGTTTAAGTGTCCTTTGTTTGATCATCGTATAATCTCGCCAAATTACCTATCCAACCGAAGTGTACTATACATTCGGCGGGCCAGTTTAGCACAAAGAGCCCAGAATCCCAAATTCCAGCTAATTCTTAATCAGCTTGCTTACGCAGGAATGCGGGGATATCCAGATAATCCGGCTCTTTCGCCGCCTGTGGTGTATTGTCGTTAACCACTTTCGCGACCGTTTTTTGCTCCTGCGTCAGCGGCGCCATACCGTGCTGCTGATAACGATCCAACACCGGCTGCTGCACCTGTTTATTGGTGACCAGAGTGATTTCCGGACGTTTGTCCATACCAATACCGGTCGCCACTACCGTCACGCGCAGTTCATCATTCATATCCGGGTCCAGAGAGGTACCGATAACCACGGTGGCGTTATCCGACGCAAACGCGCGAATGGTGTTACCGACGGTTTCAAACTCATCCAGACGCAGGTCGAAGCCCGCCGTAATGTTGACCAACACGCCGCGCGCGCCGGACAGGTCGATATCTTCCAGCAGCGGAGAAGAAATAGCCATTTCAGCCGCTTCTTCCGCACGGTCTTCACCGCTCGCCACGCCGGAGCCCATCATTGCGTAGCCCATTTCAGACATCACGGTACGCACGTCAGCAAAGTCGACGTTCATCAGACCCGGGCGGGTGATCAGCTCTGCGATGCCCTGAACCGCGCCTTTCAGCACGTCGTTAGCCGCGCCGAACGCGTCGAGCAGGGAGATACCACGGCCCAGCACTTTCAGCAGCTTGTCGTTCGGGATGGTGATCAACGAGTCCACATGCTTGGACAGCTCGGTGATACCCTGCTCCGCAAATGCCATGCGCTTTTTGCCTTCAAAATTGAAAGGCTTAGTCACCACGGCAACGGTCAGAATACCTAAATCTTTTGCCACTTCAGCAACCACTGGCGCCGCGCCGGTTCCGGTACCGCCGCCCATGCCTGCCGCGATAAATACCATGTCTGCGCCTTCAAGCGCCGCACGCAGCGCTTCACGGTCTTCGTCCGCCGCGTTACGACCGACTTCCGGGTTAGCGCCAGCGCCCAGACCTTTGGTAATGCCGCTACCAATTTGAATGGTCTGGCCAACCGCCGTTTTACGCAACGCCTGAGCGTCGGTATTCACCGCGAAGAATTCAACACCTTCGATGCGCTCGCGCACCATGTGTTCAACAGCGTTACCGCCGCCACCACCGACGCCGATGACTTTAATCACCGCGTCGTTGGTTAGTTCCATAGGTTCAAACATAATCTCTCTCCGTCATGTGCCTGTCGCCTGAGGCCGTAATATCTGGCGGCCTCATAAAAATTAAAACTCTTTTCGCAGCCAGCTATTAAGTCGCTTGATCCACGAGCCAACTGATGCCGTAACACGTTTTTCCACTTCTGCTTCACCGTTTAAGTGGGACTCTTTCCCGTAGTGAAGCAATCCCACCGCCGTTGAGTAATACGGCTCCTGGGCATAATCCGTCAGACCGGTGATATTCAGCGGCGCGCCGATACGCACCTGCGTATGAAACACGCGCTGAGCGCAAGCAGCAAGCCCTTCGATTTGCGCCGCGCCGCCGGTTAACACAATCCCCGCCGCCAGGTGATGTTTTACCCCTTGTTGGCGAAGCTGTTCCTGTAATTGCAATATCTCTTCGTTGACCAGATTGAGCAGCTCGGTGTAACGCGGCTCAATCACTTCCGCCAGCGTCTGACGTTGCAGGCTGCGCGGCGGACGCCCGCCTACGCTCGGTACTTCAACGCTTTCGTCTTTACCGACGATGGAACCCAGCGCGCAACCGTGGCGGACTTTAATGGCTTCAGCATCGCTCGGCGGCGTACCAAAGGCATAAGCGATATCGCTGGTCACCACGTTCCCCGCGTAAGGGATCACTTTGGTATGACGCAGCGCGCCGCCAGTATAAACGGCGATATCCATTGTACCACCGCCGATATCCACGACACAGACGCCCAGTTCACGTTCATCTTCCGTTAACACGGAATAACTGGCCGCCAGTCCGGCAAATATCAGTTGGTCAACTTTCAGACCACAACGTTCAACAGCTTTGACAATGTTTTTTGCCATATCGTTGTGGCAGGTAATCAAATGTACTTTCGCCTGCATACGCACGCCGGAAAGACCGACCGGATTTTTAATGCCTTCCTGGTAGTCAATGGCGTACTCCTGAGGAATCACATGCAGCACGCGATGTTCATCGCGCACGCGCACTGACTTCGCAGTATGCACGACGTTTTCCACATCTTCCTGCGTCACTTCCTCTTCGGAAATGGGCACCATACCAATTTCATTCTGACAGCTAATATGTTTGCCGGAAAGCGCCAGATATACCGAGGAGATCTGGCAATCGGCCATCAATTCCGCCTGGTCAATGGCGCGCTGAACGCATTTCACCACTGACTCAAGGTCATTCACCCCGCCTTTATCCATACCCCGCGATGGGCAACTGCCCACGCCAATGATATTGACCATACCGTCGGGCAGAACTTCCCCTACTAAAGCGGCAACCTTCGCGGTGCCAATCTCCAGTCCTACTACCAGTTTTCTGTCCGTCGCCTTGATCATTGTTGTTCTGCCTGTGCCTGATTCTGTTGCTGATTAGATTCCTCAGGGGGGAGCGGCGCCCAGCCAACTGCCGCACCTGAGTCATAACGCAAATCAACGTAGCTAATCCGTTTGCCATCGGTTTGCGCCTGCTGCTGTAAAACCGGATAGAGTTCTACAAAGCGAGCCAACCTTTTCATCGTATCGCCCCTGCCGAGATTGAGCTTAATGCCGTTATTAAGCGTCAATTGCCAGGAGCGACGTGCGGTCATCGCCGCTTCCTTTAGAGTGAATTTATCCTTAGCCAGCACCTGCCCCATCTCGCGGTATCCCTGCAACACTTCACTCGCGCTGCCTTCCGGGCCATACAACATGGGTAAAACCTGTTTGCCGATGCGGTCTGACGGCACGCTGAAGGTGTTCCCTTCAGCATCGACCATATGTTGATCATTCCAACGCGCAATCGGCACATATTCAACCAGATGAATCTTCAATTCATCAGGCCACTGTTTTCTGACGCTGGCCTGTTTAATCCACGGCAAACGCTCAATCTGGCTCTGGATAATGTTCACATCCTGCGTCATGAAGGTTCCCGGCGCGCCCAGAGCCAGTATCGCCTGACGGATATCATCGTTACGCGTGTAGTGACGCTCGCCGGTTAATACCAGCTTTGATAACGGTAAACGCTGCGCATCTTCCATCCACCCTAACACGACCCACCCGCTAACAAACACGGTGCACAGTACCGTCAGCAGGAATAAAATTCCTGCAAGACGCGTTCCATTATTGCGGCGTGAAGAAGGCGTCTCTTCATCACTGTTTCGCGTGTTCAGCGCAGCCTGCGACATATCAGTCCGCCAACTCCAGAATTCGTACCACTAACTGCGAGAAGCTCATTCCCGCCTGACGCGCCGCCATCGGCACCAGACTATGGCTGGTCATCCCCGGAGAAGTATTGGCTTCCAGCAGATAAAACTGACCATCGCTGTCCAGCATGACGTCAATACGCCCCCATCCCGTGCAGCCTAAAGCTTTCCATGCCTGCAGGACGAGAGACTGTAGCGCGGCTTCCTGGGACGCATCTAAACCGGCAGGGCAGAAATACTGAGTCTCATCAGAGAGATACTTCGCCTCATAATCATAGAAGGTTCCTGCCGGTTGGATACGAATTGACGGTAAAATTTCTTCGCCAACTATCGCCACCGTAAATTCCGGACCGCACAGCCATTTCTCAATCAGTATTTCGTCATCATGCTGAAAAGCCAATGATAACGCACCCTGTAAAGCATTTTCTTCTACTACTTTCGTCATACCGACGCTGGAGCCTTCACGGCTGGGTTTGACGATCAGCGGTAAACCCAGCGCCGAAATTCGCGCTTTTTGTTCTTCGCTAAGGCCTTTTTCAAACTCAGCGCGCGTCAGCGCGACCCACGGCGCAACCGGTAAGCCTGCGCCCTGCCACAGCAATTTACTGCGCAGTTTATCCATGGAAAGCGCCGAGGCCATCACGCCGCTGCCGGTATAAGGCAGGCCGAGCAGTTCAAGCATTCCCTGTAAGGTGCCATCTTCACCGCCACGGCCATGCAACGCAATAAAGACCTTCTGAAAGCCCATTGCTTTAAGCTGCGCGACATCGACCTCTTGCGGATCGACGGGATGCGCATCAATGCCGCCTTCACGTAACCCGGCCAACACTGCCGCGCCGGAATTTAACGAAACGTCCCGCTCCGCAGAGGTTCCGCCCAACAGGACCGCGATTTTATCAGCCATGTTGCTCTTCCTCCTGGATTTGCGGCTTCAGCTTGATTTCAGATAAGTAACGCGCAATTTTGCCAACATTTCCTGCGCCTTGCACTAATATCAAGTCGTTACCCGTCAGCACCGGCGCTAACATTGTCGCAACCTGAGCCGGATCGGAAACCAGAATCGGGTCAATTTTTCCCCGATTACGAATCGTACGACATAAAGAACGGCTATCCGCGCCCGGAATCGGCGCTTCGCCCGCCGGGTAAACGTCCAGCATCAGCAGCGCATCGACCTGGGTCAGCACATTGGCGAAATCGTCATACAGATCGCGCGTGCGCGTGTAACGGTGCGGCTGAAACAGCATCACCAGTTTTTTATCCGGCCACCCTGCTCGCGCAGCTTTAATGGTGGCGTCTACTTCAGTCGGATGATGGCCATAATCATCCACCAGCATCGCCGTCCCGGCTTTACCATTCACCGGCTCAAGCGGGAACTCGCCGAGGAAGTCAAAACGACGCCCGGTCCCCTGGAAGCTTTCCAGCGCGCGCAGGATAGCGTCATCGGCGATGCCTTCTTCGGTCGCTACCGCCACTGCCGCGGCGGCATTCAGAGCATTGTGGCGACCCGGCGCATTCAACGTGACATGCAGATCCGGCATTCCCTGGCGCAACAGCGTAAAGTGCCCCTGCGGCCCTATCTGCTGATAATCTTCTACGCGGACGTCAGCATCCTCGCTAAAGCCATACGTCGTGGTCTGACGCCCCACCCGCGGCAGCAACTCGCGGATGACCGGATCGTCGACGCACATTACCGCGCGACCGTAGAACGGCAGGTTATGCAGGAAGTTAATAAACGTCTGCTTTAAATTTTCAAAGTCGCCATGATAGGTATCCATATGGTCGGCTTCGATATTGGTGACGATCGCGACCATCGGCTGCAAATGCAGGAAGGATGCGTCGCTCTCATCTGCCTCGGCAATCAGGTAACGACTATGGCCCAGACGCGCATGAACGCCTGCGGCTTTCACCAGTCCGCCATTCACGAAAGTCGGGTCCAGCCCCGCTTCGGCATAAATACTGGACACCATCGCGGTCGTTGTGGTTTTTCCGTGCGTCCCGGCAATGGCGATGCCGTGGCGAAAACGCATCAGTTCCGCCAGCATTTCCGCACGGCGAATAACCGGAATACGCGCTTCATGCGCCGCGACAATTTCCGGGTTATCCGCGGAAATTGCGCTGGAAACGACGACCACGCTGGCATCACGCACATTTTCCGGACGATGGTTAAAGAAAATCGTCGCCCCCAGGCTCGTCAACTGCTGGGTCACCGGATTCGGCGCTAAATCGGAACCACTGATCTGATACCCTTCATTGGCCAGAACTTCGGCAATACCGCCCATACCAGCACCACCGATGCCGACAAAGTGAATGTGCCGAACGCGACGCATTTCGGGCACGATGGAACGCAGTTTTGCCAGTTGTTGTGTATTCATTCTTTACGCCATTAACTCCAATACCCGCCATACTTCAAATTGCAGATGCGTTGGCTTGCCTGCAACCCAAATTATTGAGGGTAGAAAAACCCTGCGATGCAAAAGGCACCGCCACAAATTATGTCCGGGCAACCCGGCTGACTTCACTGGCGACGCGTTCGGTAGCATCCGGAATGGATACCGCGCGGGCACGCTCCGCCATGGTTAACAACGCCTCGCGCGACCACCCCGCCAGGGTGTCGGCGACAGCCTCTACAGTAAACTGCGGCTGCTCAAAAATCTTAGCTGCGCCGGCGTTTTCTAACGGCAGCGCATTCCAGTACTGCTGCCTGTCTTTATGCTGAAACGGCACGAATATCGCCGGTAACCCGGCGGCGGCGATCTCGCTCACCGTTAAAGCGCCGGAACGGCACACCACCACATCCGCCCACGCATAGGCGGCGGCCATGTCATCGATAAATTCCGTTACCTTATGTTGCGGTTGCCCCGCCCCGGCATATGCCTGCTCTACCGTGAGCTGAGCGCCTTTTCCGCTTTGATGCCAGATTGTAACCGTATCGCCCAGTCTGGCGGCAACCTGCGGCATCGTCTGGTTCAGGACTCGCGCCCCCTGAGAACCGCCGACCACTAACACGCGAATCGGGCCGTCACGACCGGCCAGACGCACCTGCGGCAACGGCAACGCCAGTACGTCGGTACGCACCGGGTTACCCACCACTTCCGCGTTCGGGAATGCACCGGGAAACGCCTGCATCACCGTGGTCGCGATTTTGGCCAGCCACTGATTGGTTAGCCCGGCGATACCGTTTTGCTCATGCAAGACGACCGGAATACCCAATGACCAGGCGGCAAGACCGCCGGGGCCGGAAACATAACCGCCCATTCCCAGCACGACATCCGGCTTAAACCGCTTCATGATCGCCCGCGCCTGCCGCCAGGCGTTAAAAATCCGCAGCGGCGCCGCCAGAAGCGCTTTTACGCCTTTACCGCGCAGACCGGAGATCCGAATAAAGTCAATGTCGATGCCATGCTTCGGCACTAAATCCGCTTCCATACGATCGGCGGTACCCAGCCAGCGAACCTGCCAGCCCTGGGCCATTAAATGATGCGCAACGGCCAGTCCCGGGAACACGTGCCCGCCGGTACCGCCCGCCATCACCATTAACCGCTTCGGTTGACCATTCATCGAGAACCTCGTGTAAACGCCTGCGCTTTTTCCAGACGCGTTTCATAATCAATACGTAATAAAAACATAATGGCCGTCGACATAATCAACAGACTCGACCCGCCATAACTGATGAGCGGCAGCGTAAGACCTTTGGTCGGCAGCATCCCCGCGGCCGCGCCAACGTTTACCAGCGCCTGGAAACTAAACCAGATACCGATAGAACACGCTAAAAATCCGGAAAAACGGTGGTCAATCTCCAATGCCTTACGGCCAATCGACATCGCGCGAAAAGCGACGAAGAATACCATTAAAAGCGCCAATACCACACCGATATAACCCAGTTCTTCCCCAATAATGGCGAAGATGAAATCGGTGTGCGCCTCCGGCAAATACTCCAGTTTCTGCACCGAATTCCCCAGCCCTTGCCCCCATATCTCACCGCGACCAAAAGCCATCAGCGACTGCGTCAGCTGATAACCGCTGCCGAACGGATCTTCCCAGGGGTTCCAGAACGAGGTAACGCGGCGAATACGATACGGTTCGGCGAGGATTAACAGAATCACCGCCGAGATGCCCATCCCGATAATGGCGATGAACTGCCATAATTTCGCCCCGGCGAGAAACAGCATCGCCAGCGTGGTGACAAACAGTACGACCACCGTCCCGAGGTCAGGCTGCGCCAGCAGTAACACCGCCAGCACCAGAATCACGCCCATTGGTTTTAAAAAGCCGCGCAGGTTATTTCGCACCTCATCAACCTTACGCACCAGATAGTTCGCGAGGTAGCAGAACAGCGACAGCTTGGTAAACTCCGCAGGCTGAATACGCAGCGGCCCCAGCGCAATCCAGCGCGACGCCCCGTTGACCGAGCTCCCGACGACCAGCACGATAAGCAGCATAATGATCGACGCTATCAGCATCGTCGTGCTGTATTTTTGCCAGAAGGTCATGGGCAAACGTAGCGTGACCATCGCCAGACAAAATGCCAGGAAGATATAGAGCGCATCACGTTTGGCAAACAAAAACGGATCGTTCGCCAGGCGCTGCCCGACTGGCATGGAGGCCGACGTCACCATGACAAAACCAATCGCCGCCAGCCCGAAGGTCAGCCATAGCAGCGTGCGGTCATACATGATCAGACTGTCGGCGTCTTTATCGCGCGAAGCCATCACCCAGCCTTTAAGCGCCGCAAACAGCCAGGCCAGGAGGCCAAAGCCTGGTACGCGCGGCATTCTCAGACGGGGGAGAGATAAACGCATCAACCTAACTCCTTCGCCAGACGGGTAAAGACATCGCCCCGTTGCTCAAAATTTTTAAACTGATCGAGACTGGCGCAGGCGGGCGACAACAGCACCATATCACCCGGCTGAACGCGCGGCGCCAGCAAACGCATCGCCTCTTCCATCGTCTCAGTCTGTTGGGCGATTTCCGGACGCAGTGCGGCAAGCTGCGCGCCATCGCGCCCAAAGCAATACAGGCGGATACGATCGCCGGTCAGATAGCGCGCCAGCGGAGAAAAGTCTGCCGACTTACCGTCGCCGCCCAGCAGCAGATGTAGCGTACCGTCCACATGCAAACCGTTTAGCGCCGCTTCGGTACTGCCGACGTTGGTCGCTTTCGAGTCATTGATCCAACGTACGCCGTTATGCTCCAACGCCAGCTGGAAGCGATGCGCCAGACCGGTGAATGTCGTCAACGCCTTCAAACTGCTGGCGCGCGGCAAACCTACGGCATCCGCCAGCGCCAGCGCCGCTAACGCATTGGTATAGTTATGCTGCCCGGAAAGCTTCATCTCTTTCACGTTCAGCACCTTCTCGCCTTTGACTCGCAGCCAGGTTTCGCCCTGCTGACGATTAAGGTGATAATCACCCATATTGACGCCAAAGCTGACGCAGCGCTCATCGGCCCCACGAACCGGCATCGTCAACGCATCATCGGCATTCACTACGCACACTTTCGCCTTCTCGTAGACGCGCAGTTTCGCCGCCCGGTACTGTTGCAAACCAAACGGATACCGGTCCATATGATCTTCAGTGACGTTGAGCACCGTTGCCGCCGCCGCTTGCAAACTTGACGTGGTTTCCAGTTGGAAACTGGATAATTCCAGCACGTACAATTCGCGATCGGCATCCAGTAGCATCAGCGCCGGAAGACCGATATTGCCGCCAACGCCGACATTGACGCCCGCCGCTTTCGCCATCTCGCCCACTAAGGTGGTCACGGTGCTTTTGCCGTTCGAGCCGGTGATGGCCACAATCGGCGCTTGCGCTTCGCGGCAAAACAGTTCGATATCGCCGACAATTTCCACTCCAGCGCTGGCGGCAGCGCTAAGAGAGGGATGCGCCAGGGCGATGCCAGGGCTGGCGACGATTAAATCCGCCGCTAAGAGCCACTCGTCGTTCAGGCCGCCAACGTGACGCTCAACCTCTTGCGGCAGCTTATCCAGACCCGGCGGCGTCACGCGAGTATCCATCACCCGCGGCGTCACACCGCGGGCGAGAAAAAAGTCCACGCAAGAGAGTCCGGTTAAGCCCAGACCGATAATGACGACGTTTTTGTCCTGGTAATCAGCCATGATTAACGTACCTTCAGCGTTGCCAGGCCAATCAGCACCAGCATCAGCGAAATAATCCAGAAGCGCACAATCACGCGCGGTTCCGGCCAGCCTTTCAGTTCATAGTGGTGATGGATAGGCGCCATACGGAAAATACGCTGTCCGCGTAGTTTAAAGGAACCCACCTGCAGGATGACCGACAGAGTTTCCACCACAAAGACGCCGCCCATGATCACCAGCAGAAATTCCTGACGCAGCAGCACGGCGATAATACCCAACGCGCCGCCCAACGCCAGCGATCCGACATCGCCCATAAAAACCTGCGCCGGATAGGTGTTAAACCACAAGAATCCTAATCCCGCGCCGACAATCGCCGTACAGACAATCACCAGCTCGCCCGCATGGCGTAAATACGGAATATGCAGGTAATTGGCGAAGTTCATGTTCCCGGTCGCCCAGGCCACCAGCGCAAAGCCGGCAGCAACGAAAACAGTCGGCATAATCGCCAGACCATCAAGCCCGTCAGTCAGGTTTACGGCGTTACCCGTACCGACGATGACAAAGTAGGACAGCAGAATGTAAAACAGCCCCAATTGCGGCATAACATCTTTAAAGAACGGCACCACCAGTTGGGTCGCGGGTGTGTCTTTCCCGACGAGATAAAGCGCAAAGGCCACGCCGAGCGCGATAACCGACATCCAGAAATATTTCCAGCGCGCAATCAGCCCTTTGGTATCTTTCCGCACCACTTTGCGATAGTCATCGACAAAACCGATAATGCCGTAGCCGATCAATACCACCAGCACGCACCAGACGTACGGGTTAGACGGGTAAGCCCATAACAGAACGGAAATCACAATCGCCGTCAGGATCATGATGCCGCCCATCGTCGGCGTACCGCGTTTACTGAAGTGCGATTCCGGGCCATCGTTACGTACCACCTGGCCAAAAGAGAGTTTTTGCAGACGAGCGATCATACGCGGGCCCATCCATAAAGAGATGAACAGCGCGGTCAACAGGCTGACGATGGCGCGAAACGTCAGATAAGAAAAGACGTTAAAGCCGGAATAATATTTGACCAAATGCTCGGCCAGCCAAACTAACATGAACCTTTCTCCTGTAACGCATGAACCACATCTTCCATCGCGGCGCTGCGTGATCCTTTCACTAAAATAGTCATCATCGGTTGCTCCTGAAGCAGAGCGTGTAAACGCGCAATGAGCGCGGCTTTATCGGCAAAATGTTCGCCGACGCCGCTGGCGTGGCTGATAGCCTGACTGAGTTTTCCGGTGCTTAACACGCGATCAATACCCGCCGCTTTTGCGGCCTCGCCAACCTGGATGTGGCACGCTTCGCTTTCTGCGCCCAGCTCGGCCATATCGCCTACCACCAGCACGCGGTAGCCGGGCATTTCAGAAAGGACCTGCACTGCGGCGGTCATCGAACCGACGTTGGCGTTATAAGCGTCATCCAGTACCAGTTGGTTTTCACTTAGTTGAATCGGGAACAGACGCCCGGGTACAGCTTTTAACGCCGCCAACCCTGCTTTAACCGCCATCAGCGTCGCCCCCACCGCCATTGATAAAGCAGCGGCCGCCAGCGCGTTGGCAATATTGTGCCGCCCCGGCAACGGCAGCAGCACATCAATGCTGCCCATCGGCGTTTGCAGAGTAAATTCGGTACCGTGTGACGTCACGTGGATATTCGCAGCGGTAAAGTCGCTGTTTGCCGCATTCGGCGAAAAACGCCACACCTGACGATCGCCAATAATGCTTTGCCAGTTCAGCCAGTCATTATTATCGGCATTCATAATCGCGATACCGTTCTCAGGCAAACCGGTATAGATTTCGCCTTTCGCTTTCGCCACGCCGGCCAACGAGCCGAAGCCTTCCAGATGCGCCGCCGCCAGGTTATTGACCAGCGCCGCTTCCGGGCGCGTCAGGCTAACGGTCCAGGCGATTTCTCCCTGGTGATTAGCGCCTAACTCGATTACCGCATAGTCATAATCATGGTTTAAGCGCAGCAGCGTTATCGGCACGCCGATGTCGTTGTTAAAATTGCCTGCGGTATACAGAGTATTTCCGCACTGGCTAAGAATCGCGGCGGTCATCTCTTTGACCGAGGTTTTGCCGGACGAACCGGTTAACGCCACCACCCGCGCCGGTACCTGCATACGTACCCAGGCGGCCAGTTGGCCAAATGCCTGACGCGTGTCTTTTACAATCACCTGCGGGAGATCGATATCCAGAGGACGACTGACCAGCAGGGCGCCAGCGCCGTTCGCTTTTGCTTTATCAGCAAAATCATGCGCATCAAAGCGTTCCCCTTTCAGCGCCACGAACAGGCATCCCGGCGTCACTTTCCGTGTGTCGGTAATGACCGTATCGAGCGTGAGATCCGCCCCGCGGTGTTCGGCGCCAAGGACATCGGCAATTTTGCTGAGCGTTACGCTAATCATGCGATCACCCCCAGCAAACGCGCTGCGGTCACGCGGTCTGAATAATCAAGACGCTGCGTGCCGACAATCTGGTAATCCTCGTGCCCTTTACCTGCAATCAGCACGACGTCATTGTCTTTTGCCTGCATAATGGCATTGGTTACCGCCTCAGCGCGGCCTTCCATTACCCTGACCTGCCCGGCGTCCAGCATTCCGGCCAGAATATCGTTGATAATGGCGCGCGGCTCCTCGGTACGCGGGTTATCGTCAGTCACCACGACGATATCCGCGAATTCTTCGGCAATGGCCCCCATGAGTGGGCGCTTACCTTTGTCACGATCCCCGCCACAGCCAAAGACGCACCACAATTTTCCGGCGCAGTGCAGGCGCGCCGCCTGCAACGCTTTTTCCAGCGCATCCGGCGTGTGCGCGTAATCCACCACCACCGTCGGTTTGCCTGGCGCAGTGAACACTTCCATACGCCCGCAAACCGGCTGCAAACGCGCGGCGGTTTTCAGCAAATCCGTTAACGGATAGCCCAGCGCCAGCAGCGTCGCCAATGCCAGCAGTAAGTTGCTGACGTTAAACGCGCCCATCAGGCGGCTTTCGATTTCGCCTTCACCCCAGCTTGAAGCAAAACGAATCGTCGCTCCGCGGTCGTGGTACTCTACCGCCTCCGCTTTCAGCCAACGACCGTGACAGTTAGGGTTGATATGCCCTTCCATTGATACCGCGACCGCATCGGGTAGCGACGCCAGCCAGCGGCGTCCAACTTCATCATCGGCGTTGACGATTGCCTGACCGTGATGGTGGGTGGAATAAAGCATCCATTTTGCCGCCTCGTAATGCGCCATATCGCCATGATAGTCGAGATGGTCGCGGCTCAAATTAGTAAACACGGAGGCGGCAAATTTCAGCGCCGCCACGCGATGCTGCACCAGGCCGTGAGAAGAGACTTCCATCGCGCCGAAGGTCGCGCCCTGCGCAACCAGACTGGCCAGCACATGCTGAACATCCACTGCGGAACCGGTTGTGTTCTCCGTCGGGATCACTTTACCCAACAGTCCGTTACCTACCGTCCCCATCACTGCGCTGGTTTCGCCGAGCAACTGGCTCCACTGCGCCAGTAGTTGGGTGGTGGTGGTCTTGCCATTGGTGCCGGTCACCGCCACCAGACGCATGTTTTCAGATGGCTCATGGTAAAAGCGGCCCGCCAGCGCAGATAAACGCTCATTGAGCTGGCTGAGATAGACGACCGGTACGCCGTGCATTTCGCGAATCTCACCGTCGCTCGCCTCGTCTTTCGCCTCTGCAATAATGGCAGCTACGCCTTGCGCTATCGCCTGCGGGATATATCGACGCCCGTCCGCCTGATGACCCACCACTGCCACAAAGAGATCGCCCGCCGCAGCCACACGGCTGTCGAGCGTCATCTCTCGCAGTTCTCGCGCGGGTAGTCCAGCCACCCACGGAGCAAGAAGGTCGCGCAAATTACGATCTGCCACCTGTTCCCTCGCCTTGATTAATTACGAATTCATTTTTTTCGCCCGTTGCCAGCGCGTCCGGTTCGATGTTCATGGTGCGCAGAACGCCGCCCATGATGGCACCAAATACCGGCGCGGAAACGGCGCCGCCGTAGTATTTACCCGCCTGCGGATCGTTGATGACAACCACCAGCGCGAAGCGCGGCTGACTCGCAGGCGCGACGCCTGCGGTATAAGCAATGTATTTGTTGATGTAGCGACCGTCCGGCCCCACTTTTTTCGCCGTACCGGTTTTAATCGCGATACGGTAGCCTTTAATTGCCGCCTTCACGCCGCCGCCGCCCGGCAGCGCCACGCTTTCCATCATATGCACCACGGTGCGTACGGTGGATTCAGGGAAGATGCGTTCGCCGGGTACAGGCGGATCAACTTTGGTAATCGACAGCGGGCGATAAATGCCATAGCTGCCGATCGTTGCATAGACTCGCGCTAACTGTAACGGCGTTACCATTAGCCCGTAGCCGAAAGAGAAGGTGGCCCTCTCTATGTCGGACCACCGTTGTTTTTGAGGATATAAGCCACTGCGTTCTCCGACCAACCCCAAATTGGTCGCCTTTCCTAGCCCAAAACGTGAGTAAGTATCTACTAACGCTGAGGACGGCATCGCTAACGCCAGTTTGGATACACCGACGTTACTCGACTTCTGTAGAACCCCGGTCAGGGTTAATTCGCTGTAGCGCGCCACGTCTTTAATTTCGTGGCCGTTAATTCGGTATGGAACGGTATTCAACACCGTATTTTCGTTGACGATACCGCGCTGAAGCGCAGTCATCACCACCATCGGCTTAACCGTAGAACCCGGTTCAAACACGTCGGTGATGGTACGGTTACGCATCGCGTCTTTCGGCGTACCGGCAAGGTTGTTGGGGTTATAGGAAGGGCTATTCGCCATCGCCAGTACTTCACCGGTATTGACATCGACCAGCACCGCGCTACCGGATTCCGCCTTGTTAAACGCCACCGCGTTGTTCAGTTCGCGGTAAACCAGCGCCTGTAAGCGTTCATCAATGCTTAACGCCAGGTTGTGCGCTGCCTGACTGTCAGTGGAGGAGATATCCTCAATCACGCGGCCATAGCGGTCTTTACGCACGATTCGCTCGCCAGGCTGACCGGTAAGCCACTTATCAAAGCTCTTTTCAACGCCTTCAATCCCCTGACTGTCGACGTTGGTAAAACCGATGAGGTGAGCGGTTACTTCTCCTGACGGGTAGTAGCGGCGGGATTCTTCACGCAAATGAATGCCCGGCAGTTTGAGTTTTTTGATGTAGTCCGCCATGTCAGGATTTACCTGGCGCGCCAGATAAATAAAACGCCCTTTCGGGTTGGCGTTGATACGGGCGGAGAGCTGATCGAGCGGAATATTGAGCGCAGTAGAAAGCGCTTTCCAGCGATCGCCGACGCTGATGCCGCCGGCGTCATGAACTTCTTTCGGGTCGGCCCAAATCGCCTTAACCGGTACGCTGACCGCCAGTGGACGCCCGGAACGGTCGGTAATCATACCGCGTGAGGTGGAGACTTCCTGAACACGCAGCGAACGCATATCGCCCTGACGCACCAGCATATCCGGGGCGATAATCTGTAGCCACGCCGCGCGTCCAAGTAAAAAAACCAGCGCCAGTAAAATACAGCCGCACAGCAACGCAAAACGCCAACTGATGAAGTTGGTCTGTTCTTCCTGGCGCTTCGATTTTTGCGTTTTTGCCGCTGCTTTCATGCGTCGCGTTTATCCTTATTTTTGCACTACGATATTTTCTTGGGACGGATCAACATGCTGCATTTGCAGCTTTTCCGTTGCGATCCGCTCCACCCGGCTGTGATCGCCGAGCGCATTTTCTTCAAGGATCAGGTTGCGCCATTCAATGTCCAATGCATCGCGCTCCAGAACCAGTTGTTCACGCTGCGCGGTGAGTAAACGAGTATGGTGCGCCGTCGTGACCACCGTCACCGCCGTTAAAATGATGCAAATGAACAAGCAGAGTGGCAGCTTCCCGAACCGCAAAAGATCGTCACCGATCACGCCAGGCAAGGCATGGCGCTCGTTGCTTCCTATCGATCCCTTCACTTTGCTTAGGGCTTCTGTCACTCTGCTGATCATGCGTTCGTCCTCTCTGCGATACGCAGAACTGAACTACGGGCCCGAGGATTTTCAGCTACCTCTTTTTCACCCGGCATCAACTTGCCTAACGCTCGTAACTCACGACCGCCCAGTTTTTTGAGCTGCGCTTCCGTCATCGGTAATCCCGCCGGTACCTGCGGACCGCGGCTTTGCTCACGCATAAAGCGTTTCACAATACGGTCTTCCAGCGAGTGGAAACTGATGATTGAAAGCCGCCCGCCTGGGGCCAGTACGCTGAGCGAGCTTTTTAGCGCCTGCTCTATCTCCTCCAGTTCACTGTTTACCCAGATGCGCACCGCCTGGAAGGTACGGGTCGCGGGATGTTTGAATTTGTCTTTTACCGGGGTCGCCGCCGCAACCACTTCCGCCAGCTCTTTGGTGCGGGTCATCGGCTGTTCGCGATTGCGCTCAACAATGGCGCGAGCAATACGTTTGGCAAAACGCTCCTCGCCGAATGTTTTCAGCACCCAGGCGATATCCGCCTCCTCCGCCGTTTGTAACCACTCGGCGGCAGACTGGCCGCGCGTCGGGTCCATTCGCATATCCAGCGGACCGTCGCGCATAAATGAAAAACCGCGCTCCGCATCGTCAAGCTGCGGAGAAGAGACGCCAAGATCGAGAAGGATCCCGTCAATCTTGCCGGTAAGCTCGCGCTCGGCTACATAATCAGCCAACGCGGAAAAAGGTCCATGAATGATGGAGAAGCGAGGATCATTGATGGCCTGCGCAACGGCGATCGCCTGCGGATCGCGATCGATCGCCAGCAAGCGCCCCTCTTCGCCCAGTTGCGAGAGGATCAGGCGCGAGTGGCCGCCGCGACCAAATGTGCCATCAATATAGATACCATCCGGACGAATATTCAGCCCATTAACGGCTTCATCCAACAGTACCGTAGTGTGTTTAAAATTTTCCATCATCTTATAGAGACAAGTCCTGCAGCCGCTCCGATAACGTTTCGGTAGCTGACTGTTCAGCGTCGATATCTTCCTTGACCTGTTGATACCAGGTCGTTTCATCCCACAGCTCAAATTTGTTGAACTGTCCAACCAGCATCACTTCTTTCGTCAGTCCGGCATGTTGCCGCAGAACTGGCGCGATCAGTAATCGACCTGCACCATCCATCTGACATTCGCTGGCATGGCCCAACAGTAAACGCTGTACGCGACGTTCTACCGGGTTCATGCTCGACAGACGAGATAACTTTTGTTCAATAATTTCCCATTCAGGCAGGGGGTAAAGCAGCAGGCATGGGTGATGGATGTCAATGGTACATACCATTTGACCGGTAGCGCTCTCGATCAGTTGCTCCCGATAACGGGTCGGCACGGTCAGGCGCCCTTTACTGTCGAGATTGACTAACGTTGCCCCCCGGAACATGCCAGTCTCACCCCTTCTTACCACTTTATCCCACAAATTCCCACTCGAAGGAGTTTACGGAGCGGAGGAAAAGCTTGTCAAGCAAGTCACAACGCTTACCTAAGTAAAAAAGCCAATGTTTACGGCGAATATCTGCGTTGATTAATTTCCACCCAGCGTGCAAGCCAAATTAACGTTATGAATATTTGTAAGAAAAAAACCAAAGACCCACCGCCGTTTAAAACGGACTCAATATAATCCGAGAAAAATATAAAGTGTCAGTTTGCGACGCGAGCGGCATTTTAGGACATATTGCACCGTGTTAACAGTGCCTGTTTAACGTGTGCAGCGCCTGCTATACCAGCGCCTACGAGCGACTGTCGCGCCAAAGACAAAAAGTGGCTGTTAATTCGACGATTTCTTGCCTGCTTGTAACAAAACAAGACAAAGGAAAAGACTCGTTACGTCTTAATTAGTGGAATATGGACGGTTTCGGGCAAAAGAAAGGTAATAAAAAAGAATTTTCGGATAATTTTAAGGAATAATCTTAATTATTTAAGGGATATTTTTACTGATACGCATTTGTTTGACGGCGGCAGAAGAGAGAGTCTTTCACCGCCGGTCCTTTAGCTACGGCTCAGAATGCCGCGACGATACAGGTTTCGCCGAATACGCGTTAAGCCGGGTTTCGGTTTACGCGGTTCATCAAGACTTGCCAGCACAATCTCCAGCACGCGTTCCGCGACATCACGATGACGCTGCGCCACCGCCAGTACCGGGCATTGCAGAAAATCCAGCAGCTCATGATCGCCGAAGGTCGCAATCGCTAAATCCGAAGGCAGTTTTCCATCGCGCCGCAGCGTAACGTCCATCACGCCCTGTAATAGCGCGAACGATGTCGTAAAGAGCGCCTGCGGCATAGGATGCGTTTCCAGCCATTTCTCAAACAACTGCGCGGCGGCTTCGCGCTCATAGCTGTTGGCATATAAGAAACTCACCTCCCGCGGATCGTCCTTCCATGCGGTGCGGAACCCCTGCTCGCGCAGGAAACTGACGGACAACTCCGGCAGCGCGCCCAAATAAAGCACCGTTTCCGCCGGGAATTTACGCAGCTCTTCCGCCAACATCTCGGCATCATCCTGATCGGCGCCGACCACGCTGGTGAAATGTTCGCGATCCAGCGCGCGGTCGAGCGCGACGATGGGGAACGGATCGTTGGCCCAGCGCTGATAGAAGGGATGCTCCGGCGGTAACGAAGTTGAAACAATGATTGCATCCACCTGGCGTTGCAAAAGGTGCTCAATGCAGCGCATTTCGTTATCCGGCTGATCTTCAGAACAGGCGATCAGCAGTTGGTAGCCACGCTGGCGTGCCTGGCGCTCAAGATAGTTTGCGATACGGGTGTAGCTCGTGTTTTCAAGGTCCGGGATCACCAGACCAATGGAACGTGTGCGTCCAGCACGCAGCCCGGCAGCCACAGCGTTAGGATGGTAATTGTGCTCACGCACTACCGCCATGACTTTTTCTACGGTTTTGTCGCTCACGCGGTATTGCTTTGCTTTACCGTTTATAACGTAGCTTGCAGTTGTGCGCGAGACACCGGCCAGCCGAGCGATTTCATCCAGTTTCACAATTGCCCCTTGTGTAAATTGTACAAACCATAACCTTTATGTCGGCATGGGTTAAAATCGTTAACATCTAAGCGCAGTTTGATCACTCCGGCAACCGCTTTTATTCCGGGTTACCACGGATTTCGCAAAAAAAAAGCCCAACCGGTGATATTGGGTTGGGCGATAATTCCTGTTGGCTGATATCCGGCAAACCTGCCTGATGGCGCTACGCTTATCGGACCTGGGCCAGATATCAGCCTGTAGACCGGATAAAACGCAACCGCGTCGTCATCCGGCGAATCTGCTCAGCGCATAATCTTATCGCCGCGCGAAAGCCCGACGACGCCTGAACGCGCCACTTCAACAATTTTCGCCACGTCGCGCAGCGAGGCCAGAAAAGCATCCAGTTTATCGCTGGTGCCCGCCAGTTGAACGGTATACAGCGTTGGCGTAACGTCAATAATCTGACCACGGAAAATTTCCGTATTACGCTTCACCTCTTCCCGTCCGTAGCCGCTGGCCTGGATTTTCACCAGCATGATTTCCCGCTCAACGTGCGCTCCCTGCCCCAGCTCGCTGACGCGCAGCACATCAACCAGCTTGTGCAGTTGCTTTTCAATTTGCTCAAGCACTTTTTCATCGCCTACCGTCTGGATAGTCATGCGCGACAACGTCGGATCGTCTGTCGGCGCGACGGTCAGGCTTTCAATATTATATCCGCGTTGCGAAAAGAGGCCGATAACCCGCGATAACGCCCCAGATTCGTTTTCCAGTAATACCGATAAAATCCGGCGCATCATCAGGTCCTCTCCGTTTTGCTTAACCACATTTCGTCCATCCCGCCCCCGCGAATCTGCATCGGATAGACATGCTCGCTGCCATCAACGGTGACATCGACGAACACCAGTCGGTTATTACGCACATGCTCAAGGGCTTCGCTGAGTTTACTTTCCAGCTCATCCGGACGGTTAATCTGCAGCCCGACATGGCCATATGCTTCCGCCAGGCGCACAAAATCCGGCAACGACTGCATATAAGACTGAGAATGGCGACCGGAATAGATCATATCCTGCCACTGTTTCACCATCCCCAGATAACGGTTGTTCAGGTTCAGAACCAGTACCGGCAATTCATACTGTAAGGCTGTCGATAGTTCCTGAATGTTCATCTGTATACTGCCATCGCCGGTCACGCAGACCACCATTTCTTTCGGCAGGGCCATTTTAACGCCCAGCGCAGCCGGTAGGCCAAAACCCATCGTGCCGAGCCCGCCGGAATTAATCCAGCGACGTGGTTTATCGAACGGGTAATAGAGAGCAGCAAACATCTGGTGTTGTCCTACATCGGACGTCACGTAAGCGTCGCCCTTCGTCAGACGCCAGAGGGTTTCAATCACCGCCTGGGGTTTAATACTTTCGCTTTCCGCGTCATATTTCAGGCACTGACGGGCGCGCCAGCTCTCTATCTGCTGCCACCAGTCGCGAATATCATCCTGCGGCTGAGACGGCGCATCCTGCGCCAGTAGCTCCAGCATTTGTTCCAGTACCAGGCGGGCATCGCCCACCACCGGGATATCAGCGTTAACCGTTTTGGATATGGACGTCGGGTCAATGTCGATGTGTAATACCGTCGCGTTCGGACAATATTTAGCGAGATTATTCGTCGTGCGGTCGTCAAATCGTACGCCAACAGCGAAAATCACGTCGGCGTTATGCATGGTCATATTGGCTTCATAAGTGCCATGCATTCCCAGCATTCCTAACGACTGGCGATGAGTAGCAGGAAACGCGCCCAGTCCCATTAATGAAGAGACCACCGGCAGGTTAAAGGTTTCAATGATGTGGCGCAGCGGCGCATAGCAGGCCGCGCTTATCGCCCCTCCCCCAACGTAGACCACAGGTTTTTTTGCCGACGCCAGCGTTTGCAAGGCACGCTTAATTTGTCCTTTATGTCCTGATGTTGTGGGATTGTAAGAGCGCATACTGACCGTTTCCGGCCAGACATACGGCATTTTTTTCGCCGGATTCAAAATATCTTTCGGTAAATCCACGACCACCGGCCCAGGACGTCCGCTTGCCGCCAGCCAGAAGGCCTTTTTAAGCACCTGGGGAATATCTTCCGTCTGTTTGACCAGGAAGCTATGTTTGACCACCGGTCGGGAAATCCCCACCATGTCGCACTCCTGAAAGGCATCATAGCCAATCAATGAGGTGGCGACCTGGCCGGAAAGAATCACCAGCGGAATGGAATCCATATAGGCCGTAGCAATCCCGGTAATCGCATTGGTCGCTCCCGGTCCGGAAGTCACCAGCACCACGCCAACGTCGCCAGTGGCTCGCGCCAGGCCATCCGCCATATGCACCGCGGCCTGCTCATGACGCACCAGCACATGATCGATCCCTCCAACGGTATGTAGCGCATCATAAATATCAAGCACTGCGCCTCCAGGATAGCCGAACACCTGCTTTACGCCTTGATCGATAAGCGATCGGACGACCATCTCGGCTCCAGACAACATCTCCACGGCTTGCCTCCACTTTATACCTGTCATCACGGTTTGACGGACACCTTAACCGCTCGCTATCACGCCTGGCAATTGGGTGGAATGACGTAAAGATGGGGAAGGTTAGAATAATCAGGAGGCAAGAAGAGAAGAAATGGAGAAATACTCCGTCTGAATCACACCAGGTAATAAATAATCGCTTATAAATGCAGACTTACAGCAATTCATCTATTTTTCACAGCGACGAAAAGAATCGCTCACCGTTAATTCAGCATAAAATTTTTGATATACGCTAAAAAGCAGAATAAACCAGAATTTGTTTCTGATTTATTCTGCCCGGTTTTATCGCTTACAAACAGAAACTAATAAATCTTCCATCCATTGGTGCCCTTTATCACGCCCAGCCGCTTCATGCCAGGAAAGGTAGCATGTCCGACTATTCAGTTTTAAAGGCAACGGCAATATTTGCAGCTCCAGCGACTCCGCAAACTCTTCCACCAGCCAGCGCGGGGCAATAGCGACCAAATGCGTCTGCGAGACCACATTCAGAACGCTGATAAGCGCCATGCCCTGATAAGCCACGCTTGACTGTTTATCCGACGTGTCATACCACGGCTGGCTAAATGACGCATAACGATCGAGAGAAACAACCGCATGTTGTTCATTATAAACATCGCCTTCCAGTAGCGGGCCGCTAATACGCGGGTGTTTTCGGCTGGCGACTAAAACCATTTCATCTTTAAATAGCGGTACGCTGGTAAACTCAGGACGACGGAATTCTTCATAACTAATAACGAACTCGGTTTCCTGATAGCGTAGCTGATGCTCAGTATTCTGATTCAACGACGCTTTAAAAACGACATGAATATTTGGCGCAATTTGTTCTACACGATTATAAATCTGTGACGTCAGGATATTATCCAGCGGACTGCACACGCAAAGATTGAATACACGTTCGCTGCTGGTCGGCTCAAACCCCGATCCCGGCAATTCATTTTGCACCAATTGCAACGCCTGACGGACTGAACCAAATAACTGAAATGCACGGGCAGTCGGCTGAATTCCTCGTCCATATCGAACAAAAAGTTCGTCATTAAACATAACCTTCAGACGCGCTACGGCGTTACTGACCGCAGGCTGCGACATTCCCAGCGTGTGGGCGGCGCGCGTAATATTCTGCTCTTGCATTACCGCATCGAACACGGTCAATAGGTTCAAATCAACCATGCGAAGCTGTGGTTTGCCCATATCTAAAAGATGCGGCTTTTCGGTTTTGACCTCTGGCATATTTAACTCCACTGTCACGCTTAACTCCCTTTTTCTGGCTGAAGGCAGAAATAATTCCTGAAAATATGATTTACCATGCATATAAAATAAGAAAAAGGGAAAGCGTTAAAATTCGGAAAACATAAAGACGCTGACAGAGACAAATAGAATGCCAGCGCAAGCGTAATGTGTCCTGAGTCACACCATTGCGATTCATAATGTTTAAATTACGCAAGCAATATAACCATAACTATGGCGAATACACAATCATACACCAAGTGAATGATCATTTAAGTTTCAATTAAATGTTTATATTATTAATAGCTAAAAAGTTAACATTAATTTATCAATAACTTTATCCTTATCCATTAAGTAAACAAGGTTATTTGTTAAAATACAAAATAAATCAAAAAGATAAACCAAACCTTTAGCATACCTTTAACAGGCCACTGCCCTAACCAACTTGCAAACAAAAATGCCTAAATATTTCAAACAATGAAAAGTATGAATGTCCACTCGTTCTTTTATCCTTTATTGGACGCGCAGCCCAGCACAATTAGCTAAAGTACGTATCCGGATATCGTCAACAAAATGCAATAGCGACAGAAAATAGAGTTGACATTAAACGGCATATCCAGTACCACTAAAAGCATAACGCATTCGCTGGAGCTGAATTAATGTCACATATCGTTCGTTTCACTGGGCTACTACTACTCAACGCATTTATTGTGCGCGGTAGACCGGTGGGCGGCATTCAACATTAAGTCAGCTCGAAGTCAAACAAAACCCGCGCCGTTGCGCGGGTTTTTTTATGCCTGACGCAAGGCGCCCCTGGAGACAAGGACCACATCATGAGCCAGCAAGTCATTATTTTTGATACGACCTTACGCGACGGCGAACAAGCGTTACAGGCCAGCCTGAGCGCGAAAGAGAAGCTGCAGATTGCCCTGGCCCTTGAGCGCATGGGTGTTGATGTCATGGAAGTAGGCTTCCCGGTCTCTTCTCCGGGTGATTTTGAATCTGTCCAAACCATCGCCCGCACCATCAAAAACAGCCGCGTTTGCGCCCTGGCGCGTTGTGTAGAAAAAGACATCGACGTCGCGGCACAGGCGCTGAAGGTCGCCGACGCGTTTCGCATCCATACTTTTATCGCCACCTCGCCAATGCACATCGCCACTAAGCTGCGCAGCACGCTGGATGAGGTCATCGAACGCGCGGTATACATGGTTAAGCGGGCGCGTAATTACACTGATGACGTAGAGTTCTCCTGCGAAGATGCTGGCCGGACGCCTGTTGACGATCTGGCGCGCGTGGTGGAAGCCGCTATAAACGCCGGCGCGAGAACCATTAATATTCCCGATACCGTGGGCTATACCATGCCGTTTGAGTTTGCGGGAATCATTTCCGGCCTGTATGAACGTGTCCCCAATATCGACAAAGCTATCATCTCCGTTCATACCCACGACGATTTAGGGATAGCGGTAGGCAACTCGCTGGCGGCAGTACATGCGGGCGCGCGTCAGGTTGAAGGCGCGATGAACGGTATCGGAGAACGTGCCGGTAACTGCGCACTGGAAGAAGTGATCATGGCGATTAAAGTGCGCAAAGACATCATGAACGTACACACCAACATCAATCACCACGAAATCTGGCGCACCAGCCAGACCGTCAGCCAGATCTGTAACATGCCGATCCCGGCCAACAAAGCAATTGTCGGCAGCGGCGCTTTCGCCCACTCTTCCGGCATCCACCAGGATGGCGTCCTCAAGAACCGCGAAAACTATGAAATCATGACGCCAGAGTCCATCGGTCTGAACCAGATACAGCTGAACCTGACCTCCCGCTCTGGCCGTGCCGCCGTGAAACATCGCATGGAAGAGATGGGTTACAAGGACACAGACTACAACATGGACCACCTGTACGACGCATTCCTGAAGCTGGCGGACAAAAAAGGCCAGGTGTTCGACTATGACCTGGAAGCGCTGGCGTTTATTAATAAACAGCAAGAAGAACCAGAGCATTTCCGTCTGGATTACTTCAGCGTGCAGTCCGGCTCCAGCGATATCGCCACCGCTTCCGTGAAGCTGGCCTGTGGTGAAGAGATCAAGGCCGAAGCGGCGAACGGCAACGGCCCGGTCGACGCCATCTATCAGGCGATTAACCGCATCACTGGCTACGACGTTGAGTTGGTTAAATACGACCTGAACGCCAAAGGCCAGGGCAAAGACGCGCTGGGTCAGGTCGATATCGTCGTGAACCATCATGGTCGCCGCTTCCACGGCGTCGGGCTGGCGACGGATATCGTCGAATCCTCCGCCAAAGCGATGGTGCACGTACTGAACAATATCTGGCGCGCCGCCGAAGTTGAAAAAGAATTGCAACGCAAAGCTCAAAATAAAGAGAACAACAAGGAAACCGTGTAATGTCGAAGAACTATCATATTGCCGTACTGCCGGGCGACGGTATCGGCCCAGAAGTCATGGCGCAAGCCCTGAAAGTTATGGATGCGGTACGCAGCCGTTTTGATATGCGTATCACCACCAGCCGCTATGACGTCGGCGGTATTGCTATCGACAATCATGGTCATCCACTGCCGAAAGCCACCGTTGAAGGGTGCGAGCAGGCGGATGCCATTCTGTTTGGCTCCGTCGGCGGCCCGAAATGGGAAAATTTGCCCCCGGAAAGCCAGCCAGAGCGCGGCGCTCTGCTGCCGCTGCGCAAACATTTCAAATTATTCAGTAACCTGCGTCCGGCGAAACTGTATCAGGGACTGGAAGCATTTTGCCCGTTGCGCGCCGATATCGCCGCTAACGGTTTCGATATCCTGTGCGTGCGCGAGCTGACCGGCGGGATCTATTTCGGACAGCCAAAAGGCCGCGAAGGCAGCGGTCAGTACGAAAAAGCCTTTGATACCGAAGTTTATCACCGCTTTGAGATCGAGCGCATTGCCCGTATCGCCTTTGAATCGGCGCGTAAACGCCGCCGTAAAGTCACCTCTATTGATAAAGCCAACGTACTGCAAAGCTCTATCCTGTGGCGTGAGATCGTCAATGATGTCGCGAAAACGTATCCCGATGTGGAACTCGCGCACATGTATATCGATAACGCCACCATGCAGTTGATTAAAGACCCGTCGCAGTTTGACGTACTGCTGTGCTCTAACCTGTTCGGCGACATTCTGTCCGACGAATGCGCGATGATCACCGGCTCAATGGGGATGTTGCCCTCCGCCAGCCTGAACGAGCAAGGATTTGGCCTGTATGAACCGGCTGGCGGCTCCGCGCCGGATATCGCCGGGAAAAATATCGCCAATCCAATTGCGCAGATCCTGTCGCTGGCGCTGCTGCTGCGCTACAGCCTGGATGCCAACGATGCGGCAACGGCCATTGAACAGGCGATCAATCGCGCATTAGAAGAGGGCGTTCGCACCGGCGATTTAGCCAGGGGCGCTGCCGCAGTCAGTACCGATGAGATGGGCGATATTATCGCCCGCTATGTCGCAGAAGGGGTGTAATCATGGCCAAAACGTTATACGAAAAATTATTTGATGCCCACGTGGTCTTTGAGGCGCCAAACGAAACGCCGCTGCTGTACATCGACCGCCACCTGGTGCATGAAGTCACCTCTCCGCAGGCGTTTGACGGTCTGCGCGCGCACCATCGTCCGGTACGTCAGCCAGGGAAAACCTTCGCCACGATGGATCACAACGTCTCGACGCAGACTAAAGACATTAATGCTTCCGGTGAAATGGCGCGTATCCAGATGCAGGAGCTGATTAAGAACTGTAACGAGTTCGGCGTCGAGCTGTATGACCTGAATCACCCGTATCAGGGCATCGTCCATGTGATGGGGCCGGAACAGGGCGTCACCCTGCCGGGCATGACCATCGTCTGCGGCGACTCCCACACCGCCACCCACGGCGCGTTTGGCGCGCTGGCCTTCGGCATCGGCACTTCTGAGGTAGAACATGTACTGGCGACGCAAACCCTGAAACAGGGGCGCGCTAAAACCATGAAGATTGAAGTCACGGGCAACGCCGCGCCGGGCATTACCGCCAAAGACATCGTGCTGGCGATCATCGGTAAAACCGGCAGCGCCGGCGGCACCGGGCACGTGGTTGAATTTTGCGGCGACGCTATCCGCGCGCTGAGTATGGAAGGCCGCATGACGCTGTGCAATATGGCGATTGAGATGGGCGCCAAAGCCGGTCTGGTCGCCCCGGATGAAACCACTTTCAACTACGTAAAAGGGCGTTTGCACGCGCCGAAGGGCCGCGATTTTGACGAAGCCGTCGAGTACTGGAAAACGCTGAAAACCGATGACGGCGCGACCTTTGATACTGTCGTCACCCTGCGAGCAGAAGAGATCGCGCCGCAGGTGACCTGGGGCACGAATCCGGGCCAGGTGATTTCCGTCACCGACATCATCCCCGATCCCGCCTCTTTTAGCGATCCGGTTGAGCGCGCCAGCGCCGAAAAAGCGCTGGCTTATATGGGCTTACAACCGGGCGTACCGTTAACGGACGTTGCTATTGATAAAGTCTTTATCGGCTCTTGTACCAATTCGCGTATTGAAGATTTGCGCGCGGCGGCGGAAGTCGCCAAAGGGCGCAAAGTTGCGCCTGGCGTGCAGGCGCTGGTGGTGCCGGGTTCAGGTCCAGTGAAAGCGCAGGCAGAAGCGGAAGGTCTGGACAAGATCTTTATCGAAGCAGGATTTGAATGGCGCTTACCGGGCTGTTCCATGTGCCTGGCCATGAATAATGACCGCCTGAACCCGGGCGAGCGCTGCGCATCCACCAGCAACCGTAACTTTGAAGGCCGTCAGGGCCGCGGGGGTCGCACGCATTTAGTCAGCCCGGCGATGGCCGCCGCTGCCGCCGTTACCGGCCACTTCGCCGATATTCGCAGCATCAAATAAGGAAACTACCATGGCAGAGAAATTTACCCAGCATACCGGCCTGGTTGTCCCACTGGATGCCGCCAACGTCGATACCGATGCAATTATCCCTAAACAGTTTTTGCAGAAGGTTACGCGCACCGGTTTTGGCGCCCATCTGTTTAACGACTGGCGCTTCCTGGACGAAAAGGGCCAACAGCCAAATCCGGAATTCGTGTTGAACTTTCCGGAATATCAAGGCGCGTCGATTCTGTTGGCGCGAGAAAACTTTGGCTGCGGCTCTTCACGCGAACACGCGCCGTGGGCGCTGACCGATTACGGCTTTAAAGTGGTGATCGCGCCAAGCTTCGCCGACATTTTCTACGGCAACAGTTTCAATAATCAACTGCTGCCGGTAACCCTGAGCGACGCACAGGTCGATGAGCTGTTTGCCCTGGTGAAAGCCAATCCGGGCATTAAATTTGAAGTGGATCTGGAAGCACAGGTGGTGAAAGCAGGCGATAAGACCTACAGCTTTAAAATCGACGACTTCCGCCGCCACTGCATGTTGAACGGTCTGGACAGCATTGGGCTGACGCTGCAGCACGAAGACGCGATTGCCGCCTACGAAAATAAACAACCGGCATTTATGCGGTAACCCTTGACGCCTTACCGGGCCTACAGGTTATGCAATATCACCCGGTTGCCATTATATTCTGTAGGCCTGATAAGCGTAGCGCCATCAAGCTCCGGGTTACTCATCAGTCGCTCATGCCGGGGATATTCCGGCATTTTTTATACGATTTTTACTCGCCCGGTCACCACCTGCGTGACCACAGAAACAGCCGAAATAAAAAAAGCCAGCAGATATTATCTGCTGGCGGGTGATTTTAGGCTATCGCCTACACCAATACTCAGTCACACATGATGTCTGCAATTGGCTTCAATCGGTCGCCTCCCACTGCATCAGTTCCGCGAGCATTTTTAAGCGCTGCGGCGCGCTCAGGCAAGCCAGCCAGGACGTTTTTTCCGTCGCGGCAAAATATCTCAACCAGAACTGGTGCATAGTGACCTCTTCCTCTTGCTTCATCGAAAGATATTATTGGCCTAATATAGGGATAATAAAATTGCTGAGTTTTTCATCGGAGTTCCCCTTTTATGCCCTCAGGTCGCCTGCAACAACAATTTATCCGTCTCTGGCAATGTTGTGACGGTAAAACGCAAGACACCACGCTTAATGAGCTGGCGGATCTGCTGAACTGTTCGCGTCGCCATATGCGTACGCTGCTAAATACGATGCAGGCGCGCGGTTGGCTAACATGGGAAGCCGAAGTTGGACGCGGAAAGCGTTCGCGTCTGACGTTCCTGTATACCGGACTGGCGCTGCAACAGCAGCGGGCGGAAGACCTGCTGGAACAAGATCGAATCGATCAACTGGTACAACTGGTCGGCGATAAAAGCGCTGTCAGGCAAATGCTGATTTCCCATCTGGGACGCAGCTTCCGCCAGGGGCGGCATATTCTGCGGGTTCTTTACTATCGTCCGATGCATAATCTCCTGCCGGGAACCGCATTACGTCGCTCGGAAACCCATATTGCCCGGCAAATTTTCAGTTCGCTCACACGGGTAAATGAGGAAAACGGGGAACTGGAAGCGGACATTGCGCACCACTGGCAGCAAATTTCCCCTTTACTGTGGCGCTTCTACCTGCGCCCCGGCATTCATTTTCATCATGGCCGCGAGCTGGAGATGGAAGATGTCATCGCCTCGCTGACGCGTATCAATACGCTTCCGCTTTACTCGCACATCACAAAGATAGACTCCCCTACCGCGTGGACGCTGGATATTCATCTTTCCCAGCCGGATCGCTGGTTGCCGTGGCTGCTGGGCCAGGTCCCGGCGATGATTTTGCCGCGGGAGTGGGAAACGCTGGCTAATTTCGCCAGCCACCCTATCGGCACCGGGCCTTATGCCGTGCGGCGTAATACGCCGAACCAACTCAAGATACTCGCCTTTGATGATTACTTCGGCTATCGGGCGTTGATAGACGAAGTGAACGTCTGGGTACTGCCGGATATCAGTGAAGAACCGGCCTGCGGCTTGATGCTGGAAGGGCCGATACAAGGCGGTGAAAAAGCGATAGAAAGCCGACTGGAAGAGGGGTGCTATTACCTGCTATTCGACGCCAGAACGCCGCGCGGCGCGCATCCGCAGGTCAGAGAATGGGTAAGCCACGTCCTCTCCCCCACCAATTTACTCTATCATGCCGATGAACCGCTACAGCAGCTCTGGTTCCCGGCCTATGGGCTTTTACCGCGCTGGCATCACGCCCGTCCAGGCCCGGGCGAAAAACCCGCCGGGCTGGAAACCCTCACGCTGACCTTCTATCGCGAACACATTGAGCACCGGGTTATCGCCCGTATCATGAGCGCGCTTCTGGCTGAACATCAGGTGCATCTGCATATTCAGGAGATCGACTACGATCAATGGCACGCCGGCGAGATCGAAAGCGATATCTGGCTCAATAGCGCTAACTTTACGCTGCCGCTGGATTTCTCGCTGTTCGCGCACCTGTGCGAAGTACCGCTCTTGCAGAACTGCATTCCGCGCGACTGGCAGGACGACGCCGCGCAGTGGCGCGCTGGCGAGATGAACCTGGCGAACTGGTGCCAGCAGCTGCTGACCAACAAAGCGATTGTGCCGTTGATCCACCACTGGCTGATTATCCAGGGACAACGCAGTATGCGCGGGCTGCGCATGAATACCCTCGGCTGGTTTGATTTTAAATCGGCGTGGTTTGCGCCGCCAGATCCTTAACGCCAGCTCTTGATTGCTGCCCGGCAACAAAATCACTACACTAACGCCGAACTCAACGGGGTGCCGCGCTCATGCGCGCGCTGAGAAAATACCCGTCGAACCTGATCCGGATAATGCCGGCGAAGGGATTTGAGGTTACCTCTCAAGTCCTTTGCCACTCTTTAACTGAGGTGCAAAGTGTTAAAAAAATATCTTCCGCTTTTACTCCTGTGCGCGGCGCCTGCTTTCGCCAACCCCGTTCTCACCGTCTATACCTACGACTCGTTCGCCGCCGATTGGGGGCCAGGCCCGGCGGTGAAAAAAGCGTTTGAAGCCGATTGCAACTGCGAGCTGAAACTGGTGGCGCTGGAGGATGGCGTTTCACTGCTCAACCGCCTGCGGATGGAGGGGAAGAACAGCAAAGCCGATGTGGTGTTGGGGCTGGACAACAATCTGCTGGAAGCGGCCACGCAAACTAAACTCTTTGCCAAAAGCGGCGTGGCGAATGAGGCGGTCAAGGTGCCCGGCGGCTGGAAAAACGACACATTTGTGCCGTTCGATTACGGCTATTTCGCCTTTGTCTACGATAAAAGCAAGCTGAAAAATCCGCCGAAAAGCCTGAAAGAACTGGTCGAGAGCGATCAAAAATGGCGGGTGATTTATCAGGATCCGCGTACCAGTACGCCAGGGCTGGGGCTGTTACTGTGGATGCGCAAAGTCTATGGCGATAACGCGCCGCAGGCCTGGCAAAAACTGGCGGCCAAAACGGTGACGGTGACGAAAGGCTGGAGCGAGGCCTACGGTTTATTTCTGAAAGGTGAAAGCGATTTGGTGCTCAGTTACACCACCTCTCCGGCGTATCACATTATTGAAGAGAAGAAGGACAATTACGCCGCCGCGAACTTCAGCGAAGGCCATTACTTACAGGTAGAAGTCGCGGCGCGTACCGTCGCCAGTAAGCAGCCGGAACTGGCTGAGAAATTCCTCAAGTTTATGGTTTCTCCGGCGTTTCAGAACGCCATACCCACCGGCAACTGGATGTACCCGGTAGCGGACGTCGCCTTACCAGCAGGGTTTGAATCATTGGCCAAACCCGCCACAACGCTGGAGTTCACGCCGCAACAAGTGGCAGCACAACGCCAGGCATGGATTAGCGAATGGCAACGCGCCGTCAGCCGTTAATTCCCGGCTGGCTGGCTCCGGGGCTGTGCGCCGCCGCGCTGATGATAACCGTCTCGCTGGCGGCCTTTCTGGCGCTTTGGCTGAACGCGCCGGCGGGCGCGTGGTCGACAATCTGGCGGGATAGCTACCTGTGGCATGTGGTGCGCTTCTCATTCTGGCAGGCGTTTCTGTCCGCAGTGCTGTCTGTGGTCCCGGCGGTTTTTCTCGCTCGCGCGCTTTATCGACGCCGTTTTCCTGGACGTCTGGCGCTGCTGCGTCTGTGCGCCATGACGCTGATTCTGCCGGTACTGGTTGCCGTGTTCGGTATTCTTAGCGTGTATGGCCGTCAGGGCTGGCTGGCCTCGCTGTGGCAGATGCTGGGGCTTCAGTGGACATTCTCCCCCTACGGCTTGCAGGGCATTTTACTGGCGCACGTCTTTTTTAATCTGCCAATGGCGAGCCGTTTGTTGCTGCAATCGTTGGAAAGCATTCCCGGCGAGCAGCGCCAGCTCGCCGCCCAGCTCGGTATGCGCGGCTGGCATTTTTTTCGTTTTGTCGAATGGCCGTGGCTGCGCCGCCAAATTCCGCCCGTCGCGGCGCTGATTTTTATGCTCTGCTTCGCCAGTTTCGCAACGGTCCTGTCGCTCGGCGGCGGCCCGCAGGCCACCACTATCGAACTGGCTATCTTTCAGGCGCTCAGTTATGACTACGATCCTGCCCGCGCGGCGATGCTGGCATTAATCCAGATGGTCTGCTGCCTGGCGCTGGTACTGCTAAGCCAACGGTTGAGCAAAGCGATTGCGCCGGGGATGACGCTGACGCAGGGCTGGCGCGATCCTGACGATCGTCTCCACAGCCGTCTGACGGACGCCTTATTAATCGTGCTGGCGCTGCTGCTGCTGCTTCCGCCGCTGGTCGCCGTGGTGGTCGATGGCGTCAACCGCAGCCTGCCGGAGGTGCTGGCGCAACCCATTCTGTGGCAGGCTGTCTGGACATCGCTACGCATTGCGCTGGCGGCGGGCGTTCTGTGTGTGGTGCTGACCATGATGCTGCTGTGGAGTAGCCGCGAGCTACGCCAACGCCAGCAACTATTCGCCGGACAAACGCTGGAACTCAGCGGGATGTTGATCCTCGCGATGCCGGGGATCGTGCTGGCGACAGGCTTCTTTTTACTGCTCAATAACAGCGTTGGCTTACCGGAATCCGCCGACGGCATCGTGATTTTCACCAATGCGCTGATGGCAATCCCCTACGCGCTAAAAGTCCTGGAAAACCCAATGCGCGATATTACCGCCCGTTATGGAATGCTGTGCCAGTCATTAGGAATTGAAGGCTGGTCGCGGTTAAAGGTCGTGGAACTGCGGGCGCTGAAACGTCCGCTGGCGCAGGCGCTGGCGTTTGCCTGCGTACTTTCTATCGGTGATTTTGGCGTCGTCGCGCTTTTCGGCAATGACAATTTCCGCACGCTGCCGTTTTATCTGTATCAGCAGATCGGCTCCTACCGCAGCCAGGACGGAGCGGTGACCGCGCTGATACTATTGCTGCTCTGCTTTACGTTATTTACCCTCATAGAGAAACTACCGGGCCGACATGCTAAAACTGATTGATATCACCTGGCTTTACCATCATTTGCCGATGCGTTTTACGCTGGCGGTAGAACGCGGCGAGCAGGTGGCGATTCTTGGCCCCAGCGGCGCGGGGAAAAGCACGTTGTTGAATTTAATTGCCGGTTTTCTTGCGCCTGCCAGCGGTACGTTACTTATTGCCGGTGAAGATCATACGCTTACGCCGCCCTCACGCCGTCCGGTCTCAATGCTGTTTCAGGAGAATAATTTATTCAGCCACCTGAATGTGCAGCAAAATATCGGTCTGGGGCTAAACCCCGGGTTAACGCTCAACGCCAGCCAGCGGGAAAAACGGGACGCTATCGCACGTCAGATGGGCATTGAGAGTCTGATGGCGCGTTTGCCGGGCGAACTGTCCGGCGGCCAGCGTCAGCGGGTAGCGCTGGCGCGCTGCCTGGTACGTGAACAGCCAGTACTGCTGCTGGATGAACCGTTCTCCGCGCTCGATCCCGCGCTGCGCCAGGAGATGCTGACGTTGGTCAGCGATATCTGCCGCGAGCGACAGCTCACGCTGTTGATGGTCTCGCACAGTGTGGAAGATGCGGCGCGAATTGCGCCCCGGTCAATCGTCGTGGCCGACGGGCGTATCGCGTGGCAAGGCAAAACAGACGAGCTACTAAGCGGTCAAGCCAGCGCCTCAGCGCTATTGGGCATCAAATCCCATATTTTGTAGGCCGGATAAGGCGAAGCCGCCATCCGGCAAAGGAATCGTTAGTAACCCACAACTTTGCGCAGAATATCGATATATACCGGCATCAGCGGGTGGCGAATCAGCACCACCAGCGCGACCACGCCGATCCCGAGCGTCAACGGCGCCAGATACAGCAAACGGCTGCGGGGGAAATACGCGGTTAAACGATCGACTGCCGCTTTGCCGCTGCGCCACAGCCGCCAGCATAGCCAGCCTCCGACCCACAGCAGCAACGCCGTCGCCAGCAGCAGCCATTTGAAATCTCCGCTCTGCATATCGGAAGGAATATCGATTGCCGCTCCCGCCAGAATGCCCGGCAGGAAATAAAACGGCGGCCACAGCAAACAGCCAATCAAGTTCGGCCCAATAAATTTCGCCACGGGAAGATCCAGCATCCCTGCCACCATCGGCACCAGAGGCCTCGTCGGACCGACAAAACGTCCGACCAGGATCGTGAACATACTGTGCTGATGCAGCGCGTGTTCGGTTTTATCCAGCAGCGACTTGTTCTTTTTCATAAAAGACCAGCGGTGTAGCGGCTTTTTAAAGCGCCACCCCAGCCAGAACGAAATCCAGTCGCCCATCAGACAGCCGATAATACCCACCAGCCAGGCATGCCAAAAATTGAGCTCGCCGCTGCCGATAAGCGCGCCCAGCCCCGCCATCAGTACCGTACCGGGTAAAATCAACCCCACCAGCGCCAGCGATTCCAGGAAGGCGACCAGCAACACGGCGATAAGCGAATACAAAGTGGATTGGGTGATAAAGTGTTCCAGCAGTGCTTGCATAGTGTGTCCGTCAGCGTGATGAAGCAGGGATTCTGCTTACCCCGTCCCCCTTCGTCAAGCCGTCAATTATCCGAATAGTTACGGCTTATGACATCTTTGTGGACACATCATTCACTTTTTATTCACATCCGGCCCTGAACTCGCTAGGACTTGCCCCTGTGCATTTTTTAAATACCCGCGAAAAATAGAGCTGATCGTCAAATCCAACATTGCGCCCAACGGTCGCTATCGGCATTCGCGTGGTGCTAAGCAGGAGTTTCGCCTGGCTGATACGCTGATCTTCGCGCCAACTCAATACGCTAATGCCTAACTGCTGGCGGAACAGATGCGATAACCGGGAGGGCGACAGGCAGACATGCTGGGCGACGCTGGCGATATCAAAATGGCTGTCTGCCAGATGGTCGCTGATATACTGGCAGGCATCGCGCACACGGCTATCCATCGGCGGGTGCAACGACTCATTAATTACCGCCATACGTCTGAGCAACAACTGCTCCAGCAGATTGATCGCCAGTAGCTCAGAATAGCGGCCTTCCCCTTGCCCGGCGCTGATGATCTGCCCGAACAGTTCGCTGAAATGCGGCTGGCGCGCCTCGTCCGGGCGGAAAAATCCTGTCTGGGCAAAGATTGTCGGCCAGGTCAGCCACTCCTGCCAGTAGGCGCGAGGCCGGAAATAAACCCACTGGTGATACCACTCGCTGGCGTCCGGATGCCGTCCATAGTGATGAATCTCGCCCGGCGGAAACAATAATATATCGCCAGGCCGACAGACAAACTGCTCGCCATTATTATTAATGACGCCTTCTCCGCGGATAGTCAGGTTAAGAATATATCCCTTCATGCCCAACGGACGATCGATAAAAAAATCCAGATATCCATTCGCTTCAATCGGCGTCAGCCCGGCGACCAGATGGGCATTAAATGAATATCCCGGCAATAGCGGATCATTTTGCGTTTCAGCCATGATTTATCTACCCCCCGATGTTCAGAGAAGAAACAAATTGTCCATATTGACCAGGACGACAATGCTTACGTCTCCGCAAGACTTTGCGCTTGATGAAAGCACGTATCAACCCCGCTTGTGAAAAGCGCTTTGTAACAAAAGCGTACAGTTCAGGCGATAAAATTAAGTAACAGAAGTGTCTATAACTATGGCTGGAATGTCCACATTGAATATTTGCACAGCGTCACACTTTGCAAAGCATTAGCATTTTTGTCCATAAGATTAGCGGATCCTGCCTGACGGTTTTTGCCGCGACTCTCTACTGTTTCTCCATACCTGTTTTTCTGGATGGAGTAAGACGATGGCAATTGCAATTGGCCTCGATTTTGGCAGTGATTCAGTGCGCGCTCTGGCAGTGGACTGCGCCACCGGCGACGAGATCGCCACCAGCGTAGAGTGGTATCCGCGCTGGCAAGAAGGCCGTTATTGCGACGGCCCGAACAACCAGTTCCGTCATCATCCGCGCGACTACATGGAGTCAATGGAGGCCGCGCTGAAAGCCGTTCTGGCACAATTAAGCGCCGCGCAACGCGCAAATGTCGTTGGCATTGGCGTTGACAGCACCGGTTCTACGCCAGCGCCGATTGACGCCGACGGTAACGTCCTGGCGCTGCGTCCGGAGTTCGCCGAGAACCCGAATGCGATGTTTGTGCTGTGGAAAGATCACACCGCGGTGGAAGAGGCCGATGAAATCACTCGTCTGTGCCATAAGCCAGGCAAGGTCGACTACTCCCGCTATATTGGCGGCATTTACTCCAGCGAATGGTTCTGGGCGAAGATTCTGCACGTCACCCGTCAGGATAGCGCCGTCGCGCAGGCCGCCGTCTCGTGGATTGAACTGTGTGACTGGGTGCCGGCGCTGCTTTCCGGCACCACTCGCCCGCAGGATATCCGCCGTGGCCGCTGCAGCGCCGGGCACAAAACGCTGTGGCATGAAAGCTGGGGCGGCCTGCCGCCCGCGAGCTTCTTTGATGAACTCGATCCGTGCATTAACCGTCATCTGCGCTACCCGTTATTTAGCGAAACCTTCACCGCCGATCTGCCCGTGGGCACCCTGTGCGCCGAATGGGCGCAGCGCCTCGGCTTGCCGGAAAGCGTAGTGATTTCCGGCGGCGCGTTCGACTGTCATATGGGCGCGGTCGGCGCGGGCGCACAGCCCAATACGCTGGTAAAAGTCATCGGCACGTCTACCTGCGACATTCTGATTGCGGATAAACAGAGCGTCGGGGATCGCGCCGTGAAAGGCATTTGCGGTCAGGTTGACGGCAGCGTGGTGCCGAACTTTATCGGTCTGGAAGCGGGCCAATCTGCTTTCGGCGATATCTACGCCTGGTTTAGCCGCGTGTTGAGCTGGCCGCTGGAACAACTTGCCGCGCAGCACCCGGAACTGAAAACCCAGATTAACGCCAGCCAGAAGCAGCTACTGCCAGCGCTCACCGACGCCTGGGCGAAAAATCCGTCCCTGGATCACCTGCCGGTGGTGCTCGACTGGTTTAACGGTCGCCGCACGCCCAATGCCAACCAACGTCTGAAAGGCGTCATTACCGATCTCAATCTCGCCACCGACGCGCCAGCGCTGTTTGGCGGTTTGGTCGCCTCGACCGCCTTCGGCGCGCGCGCCATTCAGGAGTGTTTTACCGATCAGGGTATCGCGGTCAATAACGTGATGGCGCTTGGCGGCATCGCCCGTAAAAATCAGGTCATTATGCAGGTCTGCTGCGACGTACTGAATCGTCCGTTGCAGATCGTCGCTTCCGACCAGTGCTGCGCATTAGGCGCCGCTATCTTTGCCGCCGTCGCTGCGAAGGTCCATGCCGATATTCCTGCCGCCCAGCAAAGCATGGCGAGCGCGGTAGAACTCACTCTGCGCCCCCGCCCTGAACAGGCGCAACGCCTCGAACAGCTTTACCGCCGCTACCAGCAGTGGGCGCTAAGTGCAGAACAACATTATCTTCCGACTGCCGCGCCGGCGCCAACGACCCCGGCCAATCAGGCAATCCTGACTCATTAAGGACACGACAATGACGATTTTTGATAATTATGAAGTATGGTTTGTGATTGGCAGCCAGCATTTGTATGGCGCAGAAACCCTGCGTCAGGTCACTCAACATGCCGAGCATGTGGTCAACGCGCTGAATACCGAAGCCAAACTGCCATGTAAACTGGTATTAAAACCGCTGGGCACCTCGCCGGATGAGATTACCGCCATTTGTCGTGACGCCAATTATGACGATCGCTGCGCGGGGCTGGTGGTCTGGCTGCACACCTTCTCCCCGGCCAAAATGTGGATCAACGGGCTGAGTATCCTTAACAAACCACTACTGCAATTCCATACCCAATTTAACGCCGCCCTGCCGTGGGACAGCATCGATATGGACTTTATGAACCTGAACCAGACTGCGCACGGCGGCCGCGAGTTCGGCTTCATCGGTGCGCGGATGCGCCAGCAGCACGCGGTCGTCACTGGCCACTGGCAGGATAAAGAGGCCCATACGCGTATCGGCGCCTGGATGCGCCAGGCGGTCTCTAAACAGGATACCCGCCAGCTAAAAGTCTGCCGCTTCGGCGACAATATGCGTGAAGTCGCAGTGACTGACGGTGATAAAGTGGCCGCGCAAATCAAATTTGGCTTTTCGGTCAATACCTGGGCGGTCGGCGATCTGGTGCAGGTGGTGAATTCTATCGGCGACGGCGATATCAACGCTCTGATTGACGAGTATGAAAGCAGCTATACCCTGACGCCCGCCACCCAGATCCACGGCGATAAACGCCAGAACGTGCGGGAAGCGGCGCGTATTGAACTCGGTATGAAGCGTTTCCTGGAACAGGGCGGCTTCCACGCATTCACTACTACCTTTGAAGATTTACACGGTCTGAAACAGCTTCCGGGTCTGGCCGTACAGCGTCTTATGCAACAGGGCTACGGCTTTGCGGGCGAAGGCGACTGGAAAACCGCCGCTCTGCTTCGCATTATGAAAGTGATGTCAACCGGTCTGCAGGGCGGCACCTCATTTATGGAGGATTACACCTACCACTTCGAGAAAGGCAACGATCTGGTGCTCGGCTCGCACATGCTGGAAGTGTGTCCGTCCATCGCGGTGGAAGAGAAACCGATCCTCGACGTCCAGCACCTCGGCATTGGCGGCAAGGAAGATCCGGCGCGTTTGATTTTCAATACCCAAACCGGCCCGGCGATCGTCGCCAGCCTGATCGACCTCGGCGATCGTTATCGCCTGCTGGTCAACTGCATTGACACCGTAAAAACGCCGCACTCCCTGCCGAAACTGCCGGTAGCTAACGCGCTGTGGAAGGCGCAGCCGGATCTGCCGACCGCCTCCGAAGCGTGGATTCTGGCTGGCGGCGCGCACCATACCGTCTTCAGCCACGCGCTGGATCTGAACGATATGCGCCAGTTCGCAGAAATACACGATATCGAAATCGCGGTAATTGATAATGATACCCGTCTGCCGGCCTTTAAGGACGCGCTGCGCTGGAACGAGGTGTATTACGGTTTCAAACGTTAATTGGTGAAACGGATTGCCCGGTGGCACTGCGTTTACCGGGCCTACGGTCCTGTAGGCCGAATAAGGCATTTATGTCGCCATCCGGCACACCGTCGCTCGTAGGCCGGATAAGCGAAGCGCCATCCGGCAGGGAGAAAACAATGTTAGAAGATCTCAAACGCCAGGTACTGGAAGCCAATCTGGCGCTGCCAAAACACAACCTGGTCACCCTTACCTGGGGTAACGTCAGCGCCGTCGATCGCGAACGCGGCGTACTGGTGATTAAGCCGTCCGGCGTCGATTATAGCGTCATGACCGCTGAGGATATGGTGGTGGTCAGTCTGGAGACCGGTGAAGTCGTTGAAGGTCATAAGAAACCGTCGTCCGATACGCCAACCCACCGTTTGTTATATCAGGCATTTCCGACTATCGGCGGCATCGTACACACCCATTCGCGCCACGCGACTATCTGGGCGCAGGCGGGTCAGCCGATTCCGGCGACGGGAACCACCCACGCCGACTATTTCTACGGTACGATTCCCTGCACTCGCAAAATGACCGAGGCGGAAATTAATGGCGAGTATGAATGGGAAACGGGCAATGTCATTGTTGAAGCCTTTGAAAAACAAGGCATTGACGCCGCTCAAATGCCCGGCGTGCTTGTCCATTCGCACGGCCCGTTTGCCTGGGGTAAAAATGCCGAGGATGCCGTGCATAACGCCATCGTGCTGGAAGAAGTGGCCTATATGGGGATCTTCTGCCGCCAGCTTGCGCCGCAGTTGCCCGACATGCAGCAATCCCTGCTGGATAAACACTATCTACGCAAACACGGCGCAAAAGCCTATTACGGGCAGTAATGCCTCTAAAAACGCGTCCCATTGGGGGCGCGTTGATGAATCTGGTCGGTGATATATTCAGCAAATGCGCTTTGATAGACGTAATTATCAGAACTCACATATTCAATAATATTATCATAATGTCCCTGCAACACTTTTCCTTCCAGCGCATGGAAGAAAATATAATCTTCAATTGTTGACTGCCAGCGTTGCCCATTTAACAGATAATTAATAATGGTATCCCGATGCCCGTTTTTTCTGTCGTGTCCTTGCCAGTGAAAAAAAGCATTGCCGTTTTCAATAATTTCGGTACGCCAAATCTGATCTGTCCATGTTTTATACTCAAAAAATCGACTCACGGTTTTTATGGAAGGGTTAGCGCGTTGAGTATTGACGAAAAGATAACGTTCGTTCCCTACCGGACACGCCTGCATATTCACATTCATAAAAGATCATTCCCGAATACCACACATTTTGATAAAAACACCCGCACCTGAAAGTCAAAATAAAATTATATTCTAAAATAAAAATTAAATTATGCAGAGAGTTCCCGACGAATTCGCACTGTAATCCATTTTTATTTAACCATAGCGGCCAATTGGAATATTATATTTCTACCTGGCGGTGCGGATGTTTCAAATGAAATTCTTACACTTTTCATTAATTAAAACAAACAAAAAATATCGCTTTTTTGTTAATCCGAGAAATAAGTAACAGATTCAAGCAAGCACTATTCTGAAAAATACTTAATGTATGGAAACAGACTTGACACAAAACAGCCAACCTATGGATAAAAATTGTAAATAAACATGATTCAAAATTAGCAGTTATAGGATAATTATATCAGCTGTCTACACCAGCATCATTATACCCTTCATACGTCAAGTTGCTTATGTGTTGGCTACGGATTACTCGGCCCATCCATGGGCCTCGCCCTGACGGGCCGTCGCACGCGACGTTCAAATCTGCTCCCGGCAGATTTGTCGCTCACCCCAACATAGTTATCTATGCTCCTGGGGACTCACTCCCTTGCCGCCTTTAAGCAACTCGAATTATTTTGGGTATATATTGATAAATAGACGTCAGCAAAAATATCTGACGCTAAAAATCCTTTTATCGTTAAAATATCCATTACACCCGTCACGGGGAACGAACTCATTCATGAAATATCGCTACATCACCAGAATCGCGGCAGGCATAATTCTCATTATGGCCACGGTGTTTATCAATAACGCTATCGCTATTTATCAGTTCAGTCAGCAAGACCAGACGCGCGTAGCTGACTGCGCGATTGTCGCAGGAGCAGGCGTTAGCGGAAAAACGCCTTCTCCCGTTTTTCAGGCCAGACTGGATCATGCCATCTGGCTTTACCAACAACACATTGTCCGCGCGTTGGTATTAACCGGCGGCTACGGCGCTGGCGCAACGGTTTCCGACGCGGCGATAGCCCGTCAATACGTTCTGGAAAAAGGCATTCCGGCTAAGGCGATTTTTATTGAAGAGCGCTCTACCGTGACGCGCGAAAATATTCGTTACGCAAAACAGATACTGCGACAACAACAATGGCGCACAGCGTTACTGGTCAGCGATCCGCTGCATATGCTGCGTCTGAAAACTATCGCTCAGGATAATGGTATCGATAGCCGCTCATCACCCACGCGATCCACCCGCTATAAATCCTGGTGGGCGAAAACCCGCTTCTTACTGCGAGAAACTTTTTATTACAGCGGATATCGGCTTTTACGTTATATGCCTGTACAAAATAACAGTACCCCCCCCTAAAACAGGTTATAATTAGCGTGAATTTTTTAGACAGGTAATCATCGTGGCGCAGGCAGGTTTCATTTTAACCCGGCACTGGCGGGATACGCCGCAAGGAACGGAGGTCTCTTTCTGGCTGGCGACAGACAACGGCCCTGTGCAGGCGACGCTGGCACCGCAGGAATCCGTGGCGTTTATTCCGACCAGCCAGACCTCCCGCGCCGCCTCGCTGCTACAGGCGGAAAAAGACTATCGCCTGACGCCGCTCCAGCTGCGAGACTTTCATCGTCAGCCGGTATCCGGTCTGTATTGCCGCACTCACCGCCAGCTTATGCGGATGGAGAAACTGCTGCGCGAAAGCGGCGTCACCGTTTATGAAGCGGATGTACGCCCGCCGGAACGTTACCTGATGGAACGTTTTATTACGTCGCCCGTTTGGGTAGACGGCGAGATGCGCAACGGCGTTATCCGCAATGCGCGTCTTAAACCCCACCCCGACTATCGACCGCCGCTAAAATGGGTCTCGCTGGATATCGAAACCACGCGACACGGCGAACTGTATTGCATTGGTCTGGAAGGCTGCGGCCAGCGTACCGTTTATATGCTGGGCCCGGCGAATGGCGATGACCGCCAACTGGACTTCGAGCTTGTGTATGTCGCCAGCCGCTCGCAGTTGCTGGAAAAACTCAACGCCTGGTTTGCCGAGCATGATCCTGACGTCATCATCGGCTGGAACGTGGTGCAGTTCGACCTGCGTATGCTGCAAAAACATGCCGAACGCTACCGTATCCCTTTACGGCTGGGGCGAGACAATAGCGAACTGGAGTGGCGCGAACATGGCTTCAAAAACGGCGTTTTTTTCGCCCAGGCCAGAGGGCGAGTCATTATCGATGGTATTGACGCGCTTAAATCCGCGTTCTGGAATTTTTCGTCTTTTTCGCTGGAAGCCGTCTCGCAGGAACTGCTCGGCGAAGGAAAATCCATTGATAATCCCTGGGATCGTATGGATGAGATCGATCGTCGCTTTGCCCAGGATAAACCCGCCCTCGCCACCTACAACCTGAAAGACTGCGAGCTGGTCACGCGCATTTTCCATAAAACCGAGATCATGCCGTTTTTGCTGGAACGCGCGACGATCAACGGCCTGCCGGTCGATCGCCACGGCGGTTCGGTCGCCGCATTCGGGCATCTTTACTTTCCGCGAATGCACCGCGCCGGCTATGTCGCGCCCAATCTCGGCGAAGTGCCGCCGCTGGCAAGTCCCGGCGGCTACGTAATGGATTCACAACCCGGATTATACGATTCAGTACTGGTGCTGGATTATAAAAGCCTGTACCCGTCGATTATCCGCACGTTTTTGATTGATCCCGTCGGGCTGGTCGAAGGCATGGCGCAGCCGGATCCGGAACACAGTACCGAAGGTTTCCTTGACGCCTGGTTTTCACGAGAAAAGCACTGCCTGCCGGAAATTGTTAGCCAAATCTGGCACGGGCGCGATGAAGCCAAACGTCAGGGCAATAAACCGCTCTCGCAGGCGCTTAAAATCATTATGAACGCCTTTTATGGCGTACTCGGCACCACGGCCTGTCGCTTTTTCGATCCCCGTCTGGCGTCGTCAATCACCATGCGCGGCCATGCGATTATGCGCCAGACCAAAGCGCTGATTGAGGCGCAGGGTTATAACGTAATTTATGGCGATACCGATTCCACTTTCGTCTGGCTCCGGCGTGCGCATTCAGAAGCCGACGCGGCGGAAATCGGGCACAGGCTGGTGCGTCACGTGAACGAATGGTGGGCGCAGACGTTACAACAGCAAAATTTGACCAGCGCGCTGGAGCTGGAGTTTGAAACCCACTTTTGCCGTTTTCTGATGCCGACCATCCGCGGCGCGGATACTGGCAGTAAAAAACGCTACGCGGGCCTGATTCAGGAAGGCGACAGCCAGCGCATGGTATTTAAAGGTCTGGAAACGGTGCGGACCGACTGGACGCCGCTGGCGCAGCGCTTTCAACAGGAGCTGTATCTGCGCGTTTTTCGCAATGAACCTTATCAAGACTATGTGCGCGAGACTATTGATAAACTGATGGCGGGCGAGCTGGACGCGCAGCTGGTTTATCGTAAGCGTCTGCGTCGCCCTTTACATGAGTACCAACGTAACATCCCGCCGCACGTTCGCGCCGCCCGGCTGGCGGATGAACAAAACCTGAAGCGGGGTCGTCCGGCGCAGTATCAGAATCGCGGCGCCATAAAATATGTCTGGACTGTTAACGGCCCCGAGCCCGTGGATTACCAGCAGTCGCCTCTGGATTACGAACACTATCTTACCCGCCAGCTACAACCCGTGGCGGAAGGAATTCTTCCCTTCGTTGAAGATAATTTTGCTACACTACTGACCGGGCAACTGGGGCTATTTTGACGCGTGACGAAAGCGCCGCCTTCCAGTACCATAGCGCCCTTTCCATTCCTGGACCTAATTAACGCCACTACCACATTAGCCTGGTAGCGGGGTCGTATACTCGCAATTATCCAGTGCTGTCGCCTGGGAATGGCGAGTAATGCCTGCAATTAAAGATATAGAGCCGAACACATATGCCTTTTACACTTGGTCAACGCTGGATCAGCGATACAGAAAGCGAGCTGGGACTTGGAACCGTTGTTGCGATGGATGCGCGAACCGTCACCTTACTTTTCCCGTCCACGGGGGAAAACCGCCTGTATGCGCGCAGTGATTCTCCCGTGACCCGCGTCATGTTCAACCCTGGCGATACGATTACAAGCCATGAAGGCTGGCAGCTACATATCGATGAAGTAAAAGAAGAAAATGGCCTGCTTGTTTATGTCGGCACCCGCCTGGATACCGAAGAGACCAATGTGACGTTGCGCGAAGTTCTGCTCGACAGCAAGTTGGTTTTCAGTAAGCCCCAGGATCGTCTGTTCGCCGGTCAAATCGATCGAATGGATCGGTTCGCGCTGCGCTATCGCGCCCGTAAATTTCAGAGCGAGCAGTACCGGATGCCATACAGCGGTCTGCGCGGTCAGCGGACCAATCTGATCCCGCATCAGCTTAATATCGCTCATGATGTAGGTCGTCGCCACGCGCCGCGCGTACTGCTGGCGGATGAAGTGGGCTTAGGTAAAACCATTGAAGCCGGGATGATTCTGCATCAACAGTTATTATCCGGCGCGGCGGAACGCGTATTGATCATCGTGCCGGAAACCCTGCAACACCAGTGGCTGGTAGAAATGCTGCGCCGTTTCAACCTGCGCTTCGCGCTGTTCGATGACGAACGCTATACCGAAGCGCAACACGACGCGTATAACCCGTTTGAAACCGAACAACTGGTGATCTGCTCGCTGGATTTCGCCCGCCGTAATAAGCAGCGTCTGGAACATTTGTGCGACGCCGAGTGGGATTTGCTGGTGGTCGACGAAGCGCATCATCTGGTGTGGAGTACCGATGCGCCGAGCCGTGAATATATGGCCATCGAACAGTTAGCTGAACGCGTACCGGGCGTGCTGCTGCTGACCGCCACGCCAGAACAGCTGGGGATGGAAAGCCATTTCGCTCGTTTGCGCCTGCTCGATCCGAACCGTTTCCACGATTTCGAACAGTTTGTCGAAGAACAGAAAAACTACCGCCCTGTCGCTGATGCGGTGGCCATGCTGCTGGCGGGCAATAAACTCAGCAACGACGAACTGAACAGGCTGGGCGATCTGATCGGCGAACAGGATATTGAACCGCTGTTGCAGGCCGCTAATAGCGATCGCGACGACGCGCAGGCCGCCCGTGATGAGCTGGTGTCGATGCTGATGGATCGCCACGGCACCAGCCGCGTTCTGTTCCGCAACACCCGTAACGGCGTCAAGGGGTTCCCGAAACGTGAACTGCATACGGTAAAACTGCCGCTGCCGACCCAGTATCAGACCGCCATTAAGGTCTCCGGCATTATGGGCGCGCGTAAAAGCGCGGAAGATCGCGCCCGCGATATGCTCTATCCGGAACAAATTTATCAGGAGTTCGAAGGCGATACTGGCACCTGGTGGAACTTCGACCCACGCGTTGAGTGGCTAATGGGCTATCTGACCAGCCATCGTTCGCAAAAAGTGCTGGTGATCTGCGCTAAGGCGACCACCGCGTTACAGCTGGAGCAGGTGCTGCGCGAACGCGAAGGCATCCGCGCCGCCGTGTTCCATGAGGGCATGTCGATTATTGAACGCGACCGCGCCGCCGCCTGGTTCGCCGAAGAAGATACCGGCGCGCAGGTGCTGTTATGTTCCGAAATCGGCTCCGAAGGACGTAACTTCCAGTTTGCCAGCAATCTGGTGATGTTCGACTTGCCGTTTAACCCGGATCTGCTGGAACAGCGTATTGGTCGTCTGGATCGTATCGGCCAGGCGCATGATATCCAGATCCACGTCCCGTACCTGGAAAAAACCGCCCAGTCGGTGCTGGTTCGCTGGTATCACGAAGGGCTGGACGCCTTTGAGCACACCTGCCCGACCGGTCGCGCGATTTATGATTCAGCCTACGCCAGTCTGATTAACTATCTGGCCGCGCCTGAAGAAACCGACGGGTTTGACGATCTGATCAAATCCTGCCGCGAACAGCATGAAGCGCTAAAAGCCCAGTTAGAACAGGGCCGCGACCGCCTGCTGGAGATCCACTCCAACGGCGGAGAAAAAGCCCAACAGCTCGCACAAAGCATTGAAGAACAGGACGACGACACCAACCTGATCGCGTTCGCCATGAACCTGTTCGATATCGTCGGCATTAACCAGGACGATCGCGGCGACAACCTGATCGTGCTGACGCCGTCCGACCACATGTTGGTGCCGGATTTCCCCGGCCTGCCGGAAGACGGCTGTACTATCACGTTTGAACGTGACGTAGCCCTGTCTCGCGAAGATGCGCAGTTTATTACCTGGGAACATCCGCTCATCCGTAACGGACTGGATCTGATCCTCTCCGGCGATACCGGCAGCAGCACCATTTCGCTGTTGAAAAATAAAGCGCTGCCAGTCGGCACGCTGCTGGTCGAACTGGTTTACGTCGTGGAAGCGCAGGCGCCGAAACAGCTACAACTGAACCGCTTCCTGCCGCCGACGCCGGTACGTATGCTGTTAGATAAAAACGGCAACAATCTGGCCGCCCAGGTCGAGTTTGAAACCTTCAACCGTCAGCTCAGCGCCGTGAATCGCCACACCGGCAGCAAACTGGTGAACGCCGTACAACAGGACGTCCACGCCATTTTGCAACTGGGCGAGACGCAGATTGAAAAGTCCGCCAGAGCGCTGATTGATAACGCGCGTCGCGAGGCGGATGAAAAACTGTCCGGGGAACTGTCGCGTCTGGAAGCGCTGCGCGCCGTCAACCCGAACATTCGCGACGACGAACTTGCCGCTATCGACAGTAACCGTCAGCAGGTACTGGAAAGCCTGAATCAGGCAGGCTGGCGTCTGGACGCGCTGCGTCTTATCGTCGTCACGCACCAATAACGGAGCCGTACATGGGGATGGAAAACTACAATCCGCCGCAGGAACCCTGGCTGGTTATCCTGTATCAGGATGAGCACATTATGGTGGTCAATAAGCCCAGCGGCCTGTTGTCCGTGCCGGGGCGTCTGGAAGCGCACAAAGACAGCATTATGACGCGTATCCAGCGCGACTACCCGCAGGCAGAATCGGTGCATCGTCTGGATATGGCCACCAGCGGCGTGATTGTAGTGGCGCTGACCAAAGCCGCGGAGCGGGAGCTAAAACGCCAGTTCCGCGAACGTGAGCCGAAAAAGCAGTATGTGGCGCGCGTATGGGGGCATCCCTCCCCGGCGGAAGGGCTGGTTGACTTACCGCTCATCTGCGACTGGCCAAACCGGCCAAAGCAGAAAGTGTGTTATGAAACCGGCAAACCGGCGCAAACGGAATATAACGTGGTGGAGTTTGCGGCGGATAATACCGCCCGCGTGGTGCTCAAGCCGATCACCGGACGTTCGCATCAGCTTCGTGTGCATATGCTGGCGTTAGGCCACCCGATTTTAGGCGATCGGTTTTACGCCTCGCCGGAAGCGTTGTCGCTGGCGCCGCGTTTGCAGTTACACGCCGAAATGCTGACCATTACCCATCCCGCTTACGGTAACAGCATGACGTTTAAAGTCCCGGCAGATTTTTAAATTCAGAGCCAATTTATGCTGGGGCGCTTCGCTTGCCCGGCCTACATTCATTAACGTAGGCCGGATAAGGCGCTAGCCGCATCCGGCAATTCAATCACTTGAAGCCTTTCTGTTCTTTGATTAGCTCATACGCTTTCTGAATTTCCTGCGCTTTTTGCTTCGCCATTTCCATCATTTCCGGCGGTAAACCTTTCGCGACCAGTTTGTCCGGATGATGCTCGCTCATCAGTTTGCGATAAGCGCGTTTAATGGTGGTTGCATCGTCGGTGGTTTTAACCCCCAGCACATTACAGGCATCTTCCAGCGTCGGGCCGCGCTGCGCCTGCTGCCAGCCGCCGCCGGACTGTTGATGATAACCGCCGCCAAACTGCGCGCCGCCCTGCATCATACGCAGAAACTGATCGAACTGTATGCGGGAAATACCTAGCTCTTCCGCAATCACATACAGCACTTCCCGCTCATTAGGGTGTAGCGAGCCATCGGCAAACGCCGCCTGGATCTGAATTTCCAGAAACATCCGGATCAGATCAAAACGCCCGAAGCAGACGCTACGAAACTGCCGCATCTTTTCACGTAATGGGTAATTATCCGCTTTTCCGACCCGAAAGGCGTTCTGCGCGGCTGTACGTGAATCGCCGTGTAAATTCATACGATCCATCAACTGACTGGCGATATGAATATCCGCTTCCGTCACCCGTCCTTTTGATTTGGTTAAGTGGCCCATCACCTCAAAGGTGGTGGCAAAAAACAGCGCCTGCCGTTCCCGCTGGTTGGCAAACCACGCCATTTTTCGGCTGCGGGCTTTGTCGAACATATGGCCCACCAGCAGACCCAGGACCACGCCCCAAAAGCCGCCGCCCATCATCAGGGCTACGGCGACGCCAATTATCTTTCCCCAGTACTGCATAGACTCCCCAAAACGTTACGCTATCGGTGAGGCTATCTCCCACAAAATAAGGTGCTTTTCTGCGAATGAAGGCTACGGTCAATTGTGGGACATCGCCTATAATTTGCATTATCATACCTGTCATTCAATGCCGTGCCTAACACCACAGACGCTAAACGGCAGGATTAACACTGGCGCAGCGAAGATGAGTAAGTTAGGCTGTGACCGTTTGTCACGCGCAACGCTACCGATGATGGAACAATAAATACAACGTATGAAAAAACGTATTCCCACTCTTCTGGCCACCATGATCGCCAGCGCCCTTTATAGTCATCAGGGGCTGGCAGCCGATCTTGCCTCACAGTGTATGTTGGGCGTGCCGAGCTACGATCGTCCTCTGGTAAAAGGCGATACCAACGATCTGCCGGTGACTATCAATGCCGATAACGCTAAAGGTAACTACCCGGACGATGCCGTTTTTACCGGCAACGTGGACATTATGCAGGGGAATAGCCGCCTGCAAGCGGATGAAGTGCAGCTTCATCAGAAGCAGGCGGAAGGTCAGCCGGAACCTGTACGCACCGTCGATGCGCTGGGTAATGTGCATTATGATGACAATCAGGTCATCCTTAAAGGGCCGAAGGGCTGGGCGAACCTGAACACCAAAGACACGAACGTCTGGGAGGGCGATTACCAGATGGTGGGCCGTCAGGGGCGCGGTAAAGCCGATCTCATGAAGCAGCGCGGCGAAAACCGCTATACCATTCTGGAAAACGGCAGCTTTACCTCCTGTCTGCCTGGCTCCGATACCTGGAGCGTGGTGGGGAGTGAAGTCATCCATGACCGTGAAGAACAGGTTGCGGAGATCTGGAACGCCCGGTTTAAAGTAGGTCCGGTTCCGATCTTTTATAGCCCCTATTTACAGCTCCCCGTCGGTGACAAACGTCGCTCAGGTTTCCTGATCCCGAACGCGAAATACACGACCAAGAACTATTTCGAGTTCTACTTACCGTATTACTGGAACATCGCGCCCAATATGGACGCCACCATCACCCCGCACTATATGCACCGCCGCGGCAATATTATGTGGGAGAACGAATTCCGTTATCTCACGCAGGCGGGCGAGGGAGTGATGGAATTAGATTATCTGCCTTCTGATAAAGTTTACGAGGACGATCATCCCAAAGAGGGCGATAAGCACCGCTGGTTATTCTACTGGCAGCACTCAGGCGTGATGGATCAGGTGTGGCGTTTTAACGTCGATTACACCAAAGTCAGCGACTCCAGCTACTTTAATGATTTCGACAGTAAGTACGGTTCCAGTACCGACGGCTACGCAACGCAGAAATTCAGCGTCGGCTACGCCGTACAAAACTTTGACGCTACGGTGTCGACCAAACAATTCCAGGTCTTTAACGATCAAAACACCAGCAGCTACTCTGCGGAGCCGCAGTTAGACGTTAACTACTACCATAACGATCTCGGGCCGTTTGATACCCGGATTTACGGCCAGGCGGTACATTTCGTCAACACCAAAGACAATATGCCGGAAGCGACCCGCGTCCACCTGGAGCCAACCATTAATTTGCCGCTCTCCAACCGATGGGGCAGCCTGAACACCGAAGCGAAGCTGATGGCGACGCACTATCAGCAAACGAATCTGGACAGCTATAACAGCGATCCAAACAATAAAAATAAGCTGGAAGATTCGGTTAACCGCGTCATGCCGCAGTTTAAAGTCGACGGTAAGCTCATCTTCGAACGCGATATGGCGATGCTGGCGCCGGGGTATACCCAGACGCTGGAACCACGCGTGCAGTACCTGTATGTGCCGTACCGCGACCAGAGCGGCATCTATAACTACGATTCTTCTTTGCTGCAATCCGACTATAACGGCCTGTTCCGCGACCGCACTTATGGCGGTCTCGACCGTATTGCTTCCGCCAACCAGGTCACGACCGGCGTCACAACACGCATTTATGATGATGCCGCCGTTGAACGTTTTAACGTTTCTGTTGGTCAAATCTACTATTTCACGGAGTCTCGCACCGGCGATGACAACATTAAATGGGAGAATGACGACAAAACCGGTTCGCTGGTTTGGGCAGGCGACACTTACTGGCGTATTTCAGAACGCTGGGGGCTGCGTAGCGGAGTGCAGTACGATACCCGTCTGGATAGCGTCGCTACCAGCAGCAGCAGCCTCGAATACCGTCGGGATCAGGATCGTCTGGTACAGTTGAACTACCGCTATGCCAGCCCGGAATATATTCAGGCTACGTTGCCTTCGTATTATTCCACGGCAGAGCAGTATAAAAACGGCATCAACCAGGTGGGCGCGGTGGCAAGTTGGCCGATTGCCGATCGCTGGTCGATTGTCGGCGCGTACTACTTCGATACCAATTCGAGCAAACCTGCAGACCAGATGCTCGGCTTGCAGTACAACTCTTGCTGCTATGCGATCCGCGTCGGATACGAACGTAAGCTGAACGGTTGGGATAACGATAAACAACACGCGATTTATGATAACGCGATTGGCTTCAACATTGAGCTGCGCGGTTTGAGCTCTAACTACGGCCTCGGCACGCAAGAAATGTTGCGTTCGAACATTCTGCCGTACCAAAGCTCTATGTGATCTGATTGATTTACAACGTAATCCGCATTGCGGTTAATTGAAATGGAAAAAGTATGAAGAACTGGAAAACGCTGCTTCTCGGTATCGCCATGATCGCGAATACCAGTTTCGCTGCCCCCCAGGTAGTCGATAAAGTCGCAGCCGTCGTCAATAATGGCGTCGTGCTGGAAAGCGACGTTGATGGCTTAATGCAATCAGTCAAACTCAACGCGGGTCAGGCAGGTCAGCAGCTTCCGGACGACGCCACGCTGCGTCACCAGATCCTGGAACGTTTGATTATGGATCAAATTATCCTGCAGATGGGTCAGAAGATGGGGGTGAAGATCACGGATGAGCAGTTGGATCAGGCCATCGCCAACATCGCCAAACAAAACAATATGACGATGGATCAGATGCGCAGCCGTCTGGCTTACGATGGGCTGAACTATTCAACCTACCGTAACCAGATTCGTAAAGAGATGATTATCTCTGAAGTGCGCAACAACGAGGTTCGTCGCCGTATCACCGTTTTGCCGCAAGAAGTTGACGCGCTGGCAAAACAGATTGGCACCCAAAACGATGCCAGCACCGAGCTGAACCTGAGCCATATCCTGATTGCTCTGCCGGAAAACCCAACCTCCGAGCAGGTTAACGACGCGCAGCGCCAGGCGGAAAGCATTGTTGAAGAAGCGCGTAACGGCGCAGATTTCGGCAAACTGGCGATTACCTACTCTGCCGACCAGCAGGCGCTAAAAGGCGGTCAGATGGGCTGGGGCCGTATCCAGGAGCTGCCGGGGATTTTCGCCCAGGCGCTGAGCACTGCGAAGAAAGGCGACATTGTCGGCCCGATTCGCTCCGGCGTCGGTTTCCACATTCTGAAAGTAAATGACCTGCGCGGTCAGAGCCAGAGTATCTCCGTGACCGAAGTTCACGCTCGTCACATTCTGCTTAAGCCGTCGCCGATCATGAACGATCAGCAGGCGCGCCTGAAGCTGGAAGAAATCGCGGCTGACATTAAGAGTGGTAAAACCACATTTGCCGCTGCGGCGAAAGAGTACTCTCAGGACCCGGGCTCCGCTAACCAGGGCGGTGATTTGGGTTGGGCTACGCCAGATATTTTCGATCCGGCGTTCCGCGACGCGCTGACGAAGCTGCATAAAGGCCAAATAAGCGCGCCGGTACACTCCTCTTTTGGCTGGCATCTGATCGAATTGCTGGATACGCGTAAGGTAGACAAAACCGATGCGGCGCAGAAAGATCGCGCTTATCGTATGCTGATGAACCGTAAATTCTCAGAAGAAGCGGCGACCTGGATGCAAGAACAGCGCGCCAGCGCTTACGTTAAGATTTTGAGTAACTAATGAGCAGTGCGCAACGCGTTGTTATCACTCCCGGCGAACCCGCCGGGATTGGCCCCGATCTTGTCGTCCAACTGGCGCAACGCGCGTGGCCGATTGAACTGGTCGTCTGTGCGGACGGCGCGCTCCTGACGGAGCGGGCCGCCATGCTCGGCCTGCCCCTCTCGCTTCTCCCTTACTCGCCTGATGTCCCCGCTGCGCCGCAGCCCGCGGGAACGCTGACCCTATTGCCGGTCTCGCTGCACGCGCCTGCCATCCCCGGTCAGTTGACGGTAGAAAATGGCCCCTATGTGGTAGAGACGCTGGCGCGAGCGTGTGATGGCTGTCTGAACGGTGAATTTGCCGCGCTGATCACAGGCCCAGTGCACAAAGGCGTTATTAACGACGCAGGCATTCCGTTTACCGGTCATACCGAGTTTTTCGAAGAGCGTTCGCAGGCGAAAAAAGTCGTGATGATGCTGGCAACCGAAGAACTTCGCGTGGCGCTGGCGACCACGCATCTGCCGCTACGGGTGATTGCAGACGCCATCACCCCTGCGCTTTTGCACGAAGTGATTGCTATTTTGCATCACGATTTGCGGACCAAATTTGGTATTGCCGAACCGCGCATTCTTGTCTGTGGCCTGAATCCGCACGCGGGCGAAGGCGGTCATATGGGCACGGAAGAGATAGACACCATCATTCCGGTGCTCGACGAGCTGCGGGCGCAGGGGATGAAACTCAACGGGCCGCTACCTGCTGATACGCTGTTTCAGCCCAAATATCTCGATAATGCCGACGCGGTGCTGGCAATGTACCACGATCAGGGCCTGCCCGTGCTAAAATACCAGGGATTCGGTCGGGGAGTGAATATTACGCTCGGCCTACCTTTTATTCGAACCTCCGTTGACCACGGCACCGCGCTTGAACTGGCGGGTCGTGGAAAAGCGGATGTCGGCAGTTTTATTACGGCGCTTAATCTCGCCATCAAAATGATTGTTAATACCCAATGAATAATCGAGTCCATCAGGGCCATTTAGCCCGTAAACGCTTCGGGCAAAACTTTCTCAACGATCGGTTTGTGATCGACAGTATTGTTTCTGCTATTAATCCGCAAAAAGGCCAGGCGATGGTTGAAATCGGCCCCGGTCTGGCGGCGCTGACGGAGCCGGTCGGCGAACGACTGGATAAGCTCACGGTCATTGAACTTGACCGCGATCTGGCGGCGCGTTTGCAAACCCATCCGTTTTTAGGGCCGAAGCTGACTATTTATCAGCAGGACGCCATGACCATGAACTTTGGCGAACTGTCTGCGCAGTTGGGCCAACCGCTGCGTGTGTTCGGCAATCTGCCCTATAATATCTCCACCCCGCTGATGTTCCATCTCTTTAGCTATACTGATGCCATTGCCGACATGCACTTTATGTTGCAAAAAGAAGTGGTAAATCGTCTGGTTGCAGGGCCGAACAGCAAAGCGTATGGTCGTTTAAGCGTGATGGCGCAATATTACTGTCAGGTGATCCCGGTGCTTGAAGTGCCGCCATCCGCCTTCACGCCGCCGCCCAAAGTGGACTCCGCCGTGGTGCGTCTGGTTCCACACGCAATAATGCCTTACCCGGTTAAAGATATTCGCGTGTTGAGCCGTATTACCACCGAGGCCTTTAACCAGCGCCGTAAAACGATCCGTAACAGTCTCGGCAACCTTTTTAGCGTTGAGACGTTGACGGAAATGGGTATTGACCCGGCAATGCGCGCGGAAAATATCTCTGTCGCGCAGTACTGCCAGATGGCCAACTATCTGTCGGAAAACGCGCCTTTGAAGGAGAGTTAAACATGATCAATTCGCCCAGAGTGTGTATTCAGGTGCAAAGCGTCTACATTGAGGCGCAATCCTCACCTGACGATGAACGTTACGTTTTTGCCTATACCGTAACCATCCGCAATCTGGGCCGGGCGCCAGTGCAGCTATTGGGCCGCTACTGGCTGATTACCAATGGTCATGGCCGTGAAACTGAAGTCCAGGGCGAAGGTGTGGTTGGCGTCCAGCCGCGCATTGCGCCTGGCGAAGAGTATCAGTACACCAGCGGCGCGGTAATTGAAACGCCGCTGGGCACCATGCAGGGTCATTACGAAATGATCGATGAAAATGGCGACGCCTTTACCATCGACATTCCCGTGTTTCGACTCGCCGTCCCTACACTCATTCACTAAAATTATAACAATGGCAACTTATCTCATCGGCGACGTTCACGGTTGCTACGACGAACTGATCGCCTTATTACAGCAAGTGGAATTTACGCCAGATACAGACACTCTGTGGCTGACTGGCGATTTGGTCGCCCGCGGTCCCGGTTCGCTGGACGTGTTACGCTACGTCAAATCGCTTGGCAATAGCGTGCGTTTGGTGCTGGGGAATCACGATTTACACCTGTTGGCCGTATTCGCCGGGATTAGCCGCAACAAACCTAAAGACCGGCTGACCCCGCTTCTTGAAGCGCCGGACGCCGATGAGCTGTTGAATTGGTTACGCCGTCAGCCGCTGTTGCAGGTAGATGAAGAGAAAAAGCTGGTCATGGCGCATGCGGGTATTACCCCGCAGTGGGATTTGCAGACGGCAAAAGAGTGCGCCCGCGATGTTGAAGCGGTGCTGTCGAGCGACTCGTATCCGTTTTTCCTCGACGCGATGTATGGCGATATGCCAAATAACTGGTCGCCGGAGTTAAGCGGTCTGGCGCGGCTACGCTTTATTACTAATGCCTTTACCCGTATGCGTTACTGCTTTCCTAACGGTCAACTGGATATGTACAGTAAAGCGTCGCCGGAAAATGCCCCTGCGCCGCTGAAGCCGTGGTTCGCCATTCCGGGGCCGGTGAGCGAAGCTTACAGTATTGCGTTCGGGCACTGGGCGTCGCTGGAAGGGAAAGGGACGCCGGAAGGTATTTACGCGCTGGATACCGGCTGCTGCTGGGGCGGGGAGTTAACCTGTTTACGTTGGGAAGATAAACAGTATTTTGTGCAGCCGTCAAACCGCCAGATGGATATGGGCGAAGGCGAAGCGGTCAACGCCTGATAGGTTTATGCCTGATGGCGCTACGCTTATCAGGCCTACATCTGGCTCAAGGATTGGTTTATGCCTGATGGCGCTACGCTTATCAGGCCTACATCCGGCTCAAGAGTAGGCCGGATAAGGCGTTTCGCCGCCATCCGGCACTACAGTATTAACGACGCTCCAGAATCTCGAAACAATAGCTGTGAGAATTCTGCGCGTCGGCATCGTGAAACTCACTGAATACCGATTCCCAGTCATCCGGTTCATAATCCGGAAAATGGGTATCGCCTTCGACTTCCGCATCAATATGCGTCAGATAAAGCTTCTGCGCCTTTGGCAGGAACTGCTCGTACACGCGCCCGCCGCCAATGACCATAATTTCCGGCGCATCGCCGCAAGCGGCAATCGCCTCATCGACAGACTTCACCCACTGCACGCGATCGTCGGTGCCCGGCTGGCTGCTGATAATAATGTTTTTACGTCCCGGTAAGGGGCGTCCGATGGACTCCCAGGTGTGACGTCCCATGACGACAGGTTTATTTAACGTGTTACGTTTAAACCAGGCGAGATCGGCAGGCAGGTTCCACGGCATGGCGTTTTCCATACCGATGACGCGATCCACCGCTAACGCCGCAATCAGACTGATCATTAATTATTTCCTGATACAAAAAAAAATTGCCGCCACTATACGTAAAGCGCAATCTTTCGTCGACTGACGAAAAGAGGATGAGCACGAAAATTTTTCGTTCTGCTGGCGACGCCACTCATTTGATGTGGAGCGCCAGCATTACAGTAGTTCAAAAACAGCCAATTAGCAGTAAAGTTTGCAGAACATCACATTTTTTACTTTAGATTGACGGTTTGACTTCGGGTTCATCGGCGACCTCTCCGGAATGTTTGCCCTCAGCCGTTCCCTGCCAGCCGTGGCGCTGAATCAACGACAGATGCTCCCGGTCCTCGGTAATAATTTCGCTCAACATCGCGCTGGTACGTTTATAGGCGGCGGCGCGAGATAACGGATCGTTTTCCCCTTTCGCCATCTCTTCCACCATCCGGGTATTAAAATGACGGAACAGATCCGCGCGCTCGCGGGCTTCATAACGCCCCAGCCCCAGCGCCTCCAGCGCCTGTCGCCCGCTTTTGAGCGCGCCTTCGAAGGTTTCACGTTCGGGCATCGCCACACCAGCCTGGCGCAGGCGAATGTAATGATCGACATCACGGGCACGGGCGATAATCTGCAGATGCGGGAAATGCGACTTCACCAGTTCACTCAGTTGCAAATTGGTTTGCGGATCGTCAATGGCGTTAATCAATACCTCCGCCTTCGCCGCTCCGGCAGATTCCAGCAAATCCATACGCGTCGCGTCGCCATAAAAAACCTTCATGCCGAATTTACGCAGTGTTTCGATATGATCGGGGTCGTGATCGAGCACCACCATCTTCACCCCGCTCGACAGCAGCAAACGCCCGGCTATCTGACCAAATCGTCCAAACCCGGCCACAATAACCCGCGGTTGCTCTTCGTCGATTTCATCCGCCTCGCGCGCTTCACCCGTCGCGGTCTTCTCCATGCGCGTCAGCAGCACCAGAAAAATCGGCGTTGCCGCCATCGACAGCGCGACCGCCAGCGTCAGCGCTTTTGCCCATTCCGGCTCAAGTACACCCGCCATTTGCGCCGCGCCAAAAACCACAAACGCAAACTCACTTCCCTGGCCTAATAAGACGGCAAACCAGCGACGCTGTTTTGCCGGTACGCCCAGGGGCCTCGCGACCAGCCACAGCATGACGATTTTGATTGCCAGAAAACCGGCCAACAACAGCAGAATGCGCAGCGGATTCTCCACCAGCGTGCCGAAATCAATCGACATGCCGACGCCAATAAAGAACAGCCCCAGCAGCAACCCCTTAAAGGGTTCAATATCGCTTTCCAGCGCATGACGATATTCTGAACTCGCCAGCAGAACGCCCGCCAGGAACGCGCCCATCGCCATTGACAGCCCAACCTCTTCCAGCAACAGGCCGAAACCAAACACCAGAAATAGCGCCACGGCGCTGAACACTTCCCGCAAACCAGAACGCGCGACAAAGCGCAGCGCCGGGCGCGTAACGTAGCGTCCCAGCAACACCACCAGCGCCAACGCGCCTGCGACTTTCAACGCCGATAGCGCAAACGCGCCAAGCGTGGTGGATGCGCCGCTGGCGGCCAGCAGCGGAATCATCGCCACCAGCGGGATCGCCGCGATATCCTGGAACAAGAGCACTGCAAATGCGCTACGCCCTACTTGTGAAACGGTCAGGTTACGCTCATTCATTGCCTGCATGGCGATAGCCGTGGACGAAAGCGCCAGCGTCATGCCAATCAGTTCCGCCACCTGCCAACGCAGGCCAAGAAACATGCAGAACAGACCAATCAGTCCGCCGCAGACCACCATCTGTAACGCGCCGCCGCCAAATACCGAGGCACGCAGCTTCCATAACCGTTGCGGGTCCAGCTCAAGCCCAATAACAAACAACATCAGCACGACGCCGATTTCCGCAAAATGCAGAATAGATTCGGCGTCCGTCACCAGCCGTAGTCCCCAGGGGCCGATAATACACCCCGCAATCAGATACCCCAGCACCGATCCTAAGCCCAAACGTACCGCAATCGGCACAATCAACGCCGCCGAACCAAGATAGATCAGCGCCTGCAGTAGAGTATGGCTATCCATGATTCACCTCCTGCCATACCAGTAAACGCTGTTTATACTGACGCGCCTGCGCCTGTAAGGTGTCGTCATCGCAAATGAACGTGCAGTGCATGGCAAACGGCGGCAGCCATTTGAGGCCGCAATAGAGCGCCGTCGCCTGTAGCGGCTGAGAAAGGACGTCAAATCCGGGATGTGAACCGATAGCAAAGTGGTTTTCACCACCGCCGGTCGTTACCGCCCACAGCAGATGTTTACCGTGCAATGCCGTACCGCCATGACCGTAAGCCCAGCCGTGGGTGAGGACTTTATCCATCCATAATTTGAGTAAAGGAGGGACGCTGTACCACTGCATCGGATGCTGCCAGACGATAAGACTCGCGCGCGACAGCGCCTCCTGCTCGGCGGCAACGTCAATATTGAAATCGGGATAGAGGTGATAAAGCGAACGTATTTCGACGTTTTCCAGCGTCCCTGCCTGTTCAAGCATCCGCTTATTCGCATGAGAATGATGCGGATACGGATGCGCATAAATAATGAGGATCATGATTAGCCTGTGATGATCTGTTTTTTATTACAAAGTGTAGTGACAAATTCGCCAGGCTAATAGTGAATATTATTGAGCGGCTAACCAGAAAAAATTGAATTAACGCCAGCAAGGGTTGACGCCATCCTGCTCCCGGAAGACGCTCTCGAAGGGCCGCAGGCGTTTGCGGAAAAGCGCGATCCGGTGTGGAAGGGTTGGTGATGATGGCAGCCTTAAATTGCTGACCAATCGGTTTAAGGCCTTCTTGTCGGGCGGCGCTGCGCTAAATTTTCCTGTAATGACTGTAATATCAATCTATTACATGATGACACAGGCCCAATAAGCGCAGCACCAACAGCATCTGAACCTCCAGACACGCTGGATGCCAGATCGCCGACGCATAAGTTAACCTAATGGGTCAGGTACTTAGAGCCTGGCCCAGTAGGCGTAATTGTTGAAGCCAGTTTGGGGCCGACCAGCGCGCAGAAACCGGAGCGTACACGTAGTACGTGAGGATTTTGAGCACTGCCCGGTCCCAAAATGGCGAATAAAATAGCCTAATGGCCAGGCTCTTAATCTTTCGCCATGCGGTTAAACTGCTCAATAGTAAGATCCCACGGCTCACGGGCCGCATCCGGCATAAAACTGCCGTCATCCACGCCAATTTCGTCTTTGATAATTTTATTCAGTTTTTCATTCATCGTAAGAATGAGATCCTGATATTTCTGTTTATCAGCAGCAAGGTTATGGTTCTCATCGGGATCATTTTTAAGATCGTAAAGTTCAAGATCGTTGTACTTAATAAGATCCTCCCAGGTTTCCGGCGTATTATGCTCCCTTAGCGAGAAATAACGCGCAAACTTATAACGACCATCGTTAATCATCCGCGTCCCTGAACGATGGCTGAAATCAGGATGCAAATGGGATATTTCCTGCTTGATTTGCGCCACCGTTTTTTGTTTATCTCTTTGTAGCGCGATAACGCGGTGGAGATAATGGGCATCGGTATACAAGATCATGCCATAGCAATATAAGCTGGCATTTCTCACCGCATTAACCGCAACGCCCTCCGGGTTTTTTAGCAATCCACTAAAATTAACGCCTTTGCGGTTGCCTAACGCCTGGTGTTGTTTTTCTTCCGGCAAACCGGTCAGCCCAACTAATGTCGGCGCGATATCAAGATGACAGGTCAACGCCTGACATTTCTTATTACCGGGGTACGCCGGGTGGGAAATAATCATCGGTACATGGATCTGTTCTTTATAAACGGAAGCGCCTTTACCGTGCATCTGATGGCTTCCGCCTAATTCTCCATGATCGGCAGTAAATACAACAATCGTTTTATCAGTTAACTTGAGGGCATCCAGTTCATTTAATATCCGGTCAAGGTGAGTATCACAATCGCGGATACAGTTGAAATAGTAGTCAAGCAGTTTACGCCAACGACGATCTTCATCAGGAAACTGCCCTTCCAGCGCAGCGCGCGCCGTCTGGTATTCAAGATGCGCCGGCGGTCTTCCCTGCTCATTGAATGATTGATGCCTGTTTGCCGGCAGCGGATAGTTCGGCCAGCTTGCCTGATAAAGCTCGTTTTCCGGCGGCTGCGTGGGCGCCAGGGTATTATCATCCTGATCCAACTCGCCACGCCACTGTACCTTTTCTCCCTCTTTATCGGTATCAATAAACATGACGTCATGAGGATTAACGAGGTTAACGGCCAGGAACCAGGGCTTGTGTTGGTCATTCAAGGGCTGCCCCTTGCATCTTAACCAATTTATAGTCTGAGCCGTGGTGGTTGAATCATAAAAATAGCCGCCTTTACTATGGCCAATAATATCGCCGATGCCGTGATAGTCAGCAAAACCATATTTTTCCATAATTTTATGTAATTCTGGTTCAGGAATATCCCCGACATCAATATCCTCATCTTTTTCGTCAGGCAAAGGCTTCTCCAGTTTTTCTGTAAGATGCCACTTACCTTTATAGGCCGTATAGTATCCCAGTTCCCGCATCATATGGCCTGTGGTTCCAAGAGCGGGGTCAAGGTCATAAGGCATCCAGGGTAAGCCCAGATTATCAAACATTTTTGTCTGGGGCATATGTAAGCCGGTATACAATACGGAGCGGGAAGGCGTACAGACATTACTGGTATTCTGATGATTACAGAATGTCACCCCCGTTTTCATGAGCCGCTCTCTGCCGGGTACCGGGAAGGGAAACGTAGGAAAAAAACGCTCCTGGTCGGTCACGACTAACAGAATATTATATCCTTCTGGCAATTTTTCCGGGATTTCGCCGGTAAACGGTTTATCCCACGCCGGTTTCGCCTTGACGGCGCATTTTTCATCAGCCTTTACCGCGCCGGATAGCATACCGCCTGCGGCAAGAATACCGGCACTGGTTAACAGTTTCCTACGCGTAAGATCCGTCTCTTCTGCGGACAGATTTTTTTTATTACTCATATTATTATACCTGTAGTCAGTAACTTTATCACATATTCATTTATTACTGTACGAGGAAGCGTGGATATGTATCAATGCCTTCCGGGTAAGAATATGTGTTATAAATTGATTTTTATTTCAAATTAGAAATATATTAATAAATAACTATAATTCACTGAAAAATTATTTAGATAAAAAATTCATTATTTTTATTTTAGAGATACAACTGCAGACATTACTTCATAAAAAAATACATTGTTAAACATACTCTATAACGCTGTGTTCGTGCCTTTTCCCTTCAACTACGGTGATTACCCTATGCCGCTACAATAAAATCGCCCCGAAAGAAACACTATCAGTAACAGGCCGCACAACCATAGACATACAACCGGTAATATCACTCTGGGAAATTAAAACATAACTCAATTCTGTTATGTTGCTTATGAATAAAACTAGCGTATTGCCGCGTGATTCAATAAAAATTCCGTCATTACAAGAAATAATATAAAAACTATTATTTACAGGGGGTTAAGTTTCTTTTTAACTGACAGTGCATTATTTTACATTGACAACAACATAAAGAGGTGACTATAACAAGATATAAGACGGTCACACCAAATAAGTCTATTTTCAGATAATCAACCGAGGTTATATACCCAAAATAATTCGAGTTGCTTAAAGGCGGCAAGGGAGTGAGTCCCCTGGAGCATAGATAATTATGTGACTGGGGTGAGCGACAAATCTGCCGGGAGCAGATTTGAACGTCGCGTGCGACGGCCCGTCAGGGCGAGGCCCATGGATGGGCCGGGTAATCCGTAGCCAACACATAAGCCACTTGAAGTATGAAGGGTATAAATAATTTCGTTACGGATTACTGATATTGCGCAAACCTTATCATCAATGCAACAGGAACAGAACTATGAAAAAACGCATTATTGCCGCCGCATTACTGGCAACGGTTGCTTCATTCAGCACACTTGCGGCAGAGCAGGTCTCTAAGCAAGAAATCAGCCACTTCAAACTGGTTAAGGTCGGCACCATAAATGTGTCCCAGAGTGGCGGGCAGATTTCCTCACCCACTGATTTACGCGAAAAATTGTCAGCATTAGCCGATGCGAAAGGCGGAAAATATTACCATATTATCGCTGCACGTGAGCATGATCCGAATTTTGAAGCCGTTGCCGAAGTTTATAACGATGCGACGAAATAAAGCTCTGATTGCGCCATAACGAGGGCACAGGCATGAAATAATAAGAGAGCGCCAACAAGGTGCCATGTTACGTCACAATCCACTCAGGGCCGTCTGGAAACAGATGCTGGCCCTCTTTTTTATCAACAGTTCATCCAGGGCAGGCAAGTCGGTAGAATGTATGCGCGCAGGCAGTAAGCCCTTCGTGAATAAGACGGTTTTGCGGGCTGTTTTAAGATGATGTTTAGTGCGCTTTTACCTGCCTGAACCAGTAACTTTCCATTTTCGTTATCCATTTCCCCTTTTTATTTTTCGGTATTACGCCAGCCCACAGTAATTGCAGCTGTCGATTATAGGTTCCAATAGCGTGTCCACCATACGCCCCTTCAAATGCTATCACCATGGGTCCCTGCCCTTTTACCCCCTCTTGTCCTTCATGGCAATAAAGCGCGTTGCGGTGAGTCACGTCAAGTTCATACTGTACGTTCAGTTTCACACATTTTTCCCCGCAGCCTTCTACTGGCGGCAATATTGTCATGGTATAAGGCGGGTTATCTGCCGTGGTTTTCCATGTTCCGATCAGGTCTTTGCAGGCGTTTATCTCCGTAGCCCCGGAGGCGGCAGAAAATAGCGCGAGCAAATAAAAAGGTATTAGTTTCAGTTTCATTACAGACTCCTGTTCCTTATACCTCATCATTTATACCTAATCATAAGGATAAATGCCCTGCGATATGTTTTTTTCCGGGAAATGTTGAGCCGCTGTTCAGAGAAATGTCGATGAGTGTAACCTCATGTAAGCGGACAGCGCGGTGGGGAAAGCGGGAACACGGGCGAACGTATTTCGACGTTTTCCGGCGTCCCTGCCTGCTCAGGCATCCGTTTATTCGCATGGGAATAAATGGATGCGCATAAAGAGAGAATATTATTGAGCGGCTAACCAGAAAAAATTGAATTAATTATCCAGCTCACTCATATTTTTCAGCTGATCGCGGTTAATCTGTTCGGTTTTCCCGGTGGCGGCGTTTTTGTAAGACACCATACCGGTATCGTTATCGACCTCGGGTTTCCCGTCGGTGACAATAGTTTTGCCATCCGTGGTTTCAACCGCCTGGTTAGAAGAGCATCCTGCTACGGTGAATAGTGTTGCTGCGGTAAACAGTGCGGTCATAAGACGTTTTTGCATGGTGTTCTCCCTGCTTTTCAGTTGTTTTAGCATGTGACTGTTAACTGTAGCGTTATTGGCGAAAAGCAGGGAGAAATGCAGAACACTCTTAACGCGGGTTATCCGATGGCGTTCCGCGCAAAGTCATGTTTCCGGTCTGTGTTAGCGTCAAGCCGCGAGTTTCCGGGGCAAACATCACCGATACGCCAAGCCCGACTAACGAAATCAACGCGCCAATCAGCATGACGTTATTAATACCGTAACGAGTAATGAAAATCGGTAATGCCCAGGTGGAGACAATGGTTCCGATGCGGCTTAATGACATGATGACCCCCACGGCCGAAGCGCGAATATCCGTCGGGAAGAGTTCATTAGGATAAAGCCATTGCAGTATGCCCGGCCCGCCGGAAAAGAAGGCGTATACCGCAAACGCTACCACGACCAGTATGATGCCCAGATTTGACACCAGCCCCAGCAGCGCCAGCGCGATAGTCATCATGGCGAAGCTGCCAATAAGCAGAGGGCGACGGCCAATACTGTTTAGCCAGAACATCGCCGGGATACAGCCCAGCATAAAAAAGAGGCTAATCACCACATTGCCGAGCGCCGCGTTGCGCCCCTGCTCCCAGCCGAGTAACCCGACGATCTGCGGCCCAAAGGTATAGATAGCGAACATCGGGATTACCTGACAGGTCCAGATAGCCGCAACGAACAGTACAAACGGAAAATGACGGCGGTTAAACAGTTGCAGGAAGCGGGTCTCCTGCGGCGGCTCATCGTCAAAGCAGACCGGTTCGCCGAACAGTTTGATCATCATTTGTTCGCACTCTTTTACCCGTCCTTTTCGCAATAGCCAGCGTGGCGATTCCGGCAGGTCAAAGCGGCCAATCAAAATGATTAAGCACGGGATAAAGGCGCTGCCAAGCATCCAGCGCCAACCGCCTTCCATGTCATACAGCCAGTAACCCACCAGGTTGGCACAGGTCGCGCCGACGTACCACATCGCGGCGATAAAACCGATGGAGAACGCGCGCTGGCGGGTGTTGGAAAACTCCGTAATCATGGAAGTGGCGATAGGGTAATCCGCGCCGATAACAATGCCAATTAAAACGCGCATCACCAGCAATTCAAGCGGCGTGGAAACAAACATGGTCGCCACGGAGATAACGCCGATAGCGATAATATCAAGCAGGAACATTTTACGCCGCCCGACTTTATCGCAAATATAGCCAAACAACGAGGTGCCGATAAACAGTCCGGCAAGCGTAGCCGCGCCGAGCGCGCCAATCCATTCAGCATCAAGGTGCAATAGCGGCGTCAGTTGTTCCAGCGCCACGCCAATGATCACCAGCACGTAGCCATCAAGGAACGGGCCGCCGCTTCCCCACAGCATAATTCTGCGATGAATGGAGGAGAATTTAAGGTCATCAAAGTTCCTGGGCTGCTGCATGGTGATGTCCTGTTTCAACACGGGCAAAGCGCATCTGTAGGCCGGATAAGGCGTTTCCGCCGCCATCCGGCATTGGCGCCACATGATTGCCGGATGGCGACGCTACCGCATCTTATCCGGCCTACGGGGGCACAACTTCGTACTTATTAGCCGTAGCGGAACTCCACGCCAAACGTCCCGCGTGGGTATTCCCATTTCTCCAGCGCCGTATCAAGGCCGAGGATCCGGCACGTTCCGCACTCCAGGCACCCGGCGTAATCAAAACGAACGCTACCGTCGTCCTGCTTTTTATACAGTCCCGCCGGACAGGCCTTAATCAGCACCTCCAGCGCCTGTTTATCAGGATCGGTTTTGAGAATGATGTGCGGGCTATCTTCATCCACATTGAACTTATTGACGCCCAGTTTGACGTCCACATTAACGGGAGATGTCATAATACGGTCACTCCTTTCAGGCCATCTTTCATCAGGTTGATGAAGCCCACTTTCTTCGCATGGCGCAGGATTTTTTTACGCATCGGCACCGGCGCGGAGCCATCCACGGTGAACAGGTCGCGCGCGATATTGACCGCCATTTCGGGATAGGCGGTAAACATGCGGGGATTATCAAGAAAAGCCGGTAGTTTCTGATACATGCGCATATCGCGCATCGGACCTTCGTCCAAATGCTGACGGTATTCCCCCAGCGATTGCTTGCTAAAATCGTCGCGCTTCATCGCCGAAAGCACCGTCTTCGCCGCCGCTTCGCCTGCGGATATGGCAAGATCCATACCACGGATGGTAAAGCCGAGGTTCATACACATGCCGGCAGCATCCCCGGCAATCAGTACGCCATCGCCCACCAGTTCAGGCTGCATATTCATTCCCGCCTCGGGTACAACGTGCGCGGCATATTCCACCAGCTTGCCACCGGCGATCAGCGGCGCAACTGCCGGATGCTGTTTGAAATCTTCCAGCATTTGCGGGACCGATTTTTTCGCGTCTTTCAGATGATGAAGACCGCAGACCAGCCCCAGGGAAAGGGTTGTTTCATTCGTATACAGGAAGCCACCGCCCATCAGACCATCGGTTGGCGCCCCGGCAAACAGACAGGCGGCACCTTCGTTGCCCTGTAGCTGGAAACGATCTTCAATGACCGACTTCGGCAATTCGATCAGTTCCTTCACGCCGACAGCAACATGTGATGCCTCAACACGCTTGGCCATGCCCAGCTTTTCAGCCAGCAGAGAATTCACCCCGTCAGCGAGGATTACGACTTTGGCTTCCAGAATATCGCCATCGGCTTCCACGCCCACGACTTTGCCATCACGCTGAACGACATTATCCACGCGAATACCGGTGATCAGTTGCGCCCCCGCCTCTTCGGCCTGCTCCATCAGCCAGGCGTCAAATTTACTGCGCAAAACGGAATAGGAAACCTGCGACGCTGAAGCATCTTCACCATTGCAGTAGTCGATAGTCATCGCCCCGTTGTCGGTCATAAAGGCGAGTTTTTCGTGGGTGATCATGCGTTCAATGGGGGCCTGATCCGCAAAGCCGGGAATGATGCGTTCCAGGCTATGTGCATACAAACGCCCACCGGTGACATTCTTCGCGCCAGCAGAATTGCCGCGCTCGATAACCAGCACCTGTGCACCTTCGCGAGCAAGCACCAGCGCCGCAACCGAACCGGCCAGACCTGCACCCACGATGATGGCATCAAAGATATCTTCGGACATACGTACTCCTGTCAGCGGCAGGATACCTTCGCATCCTGCCCGAAATGGTTTATCGCGCTAAGGCAGCCGTCAGCGCAGGCAGGATCTTCAGCGCATCGCCAACGATGCCAAAATCCGCATACTGGAAGATTGGCGCGTTTTTATCTTTGTTGATGGCGAAAATCGTCTGCGCGCCGTTGGCGCCGACCATGTGTTGGATCTGCCCGGAGATCCCCACCGCCAGATACAGTTCAGGCTTGAGCATCAGGTTGGAGATACCGACGTAGCGCTCGTGCTCCATCCACTTCTCGTTTTCCGCCACCGGGCGAGAACAGGCCAGCTCGGCGCCAATCGTCTGGCACAGCGCTTCGGCCAGCGAGATATTCTCTTTGCTGCCGATGCCGCGTCCCACGCTGACCACCAGACGCGCTTTGTCGAGGTCAACGCTGTTGCTCTGACGCGTCTGAGTTGCGGTGCGGGTCACGGTAATGGCCGGAGCCTGCCACTGCACGGTATGCATCTCGCCGCTGCGGGAAGCATCCGGTTGTTGTGCGTCAAACGTTCCGCTGCTGAGTGTGATCACGGCAAACGGCGAAGCGATGGTTTCTGCCCCTATCGCCAGACCGCCGTAGACCATATGTTTAACCGCCGCTTTTCCATCCTGCAGGGCGACTTCGCTGGCATCGTTGGAAACCGCAGCCGACAAGCGATAGCCCAGCTTTGCCGCCAACAGCTTGCCCCGACGCGTATTCGGCAGCAGCACCGCACCGCCCTCGCTATGCTGACGAATAGTCTCAGCCATCGCAGCAGCGTAGTCTTCGATCATGCGGTCTTCTGGTTTGCCGCTGAGCAGCCAGACATGATCCGCGCCCAAATGACATGCTGTCGCGCTGTCTGCTTCGTTCAGTACGAACGCGTTAACTTTTTCACCTACAGCCTGCGCGCCACTCATCAGTTCGGGCAGACGAGAAGGGGTATCGCTGAATACCCAGACACTGGAAAATTTGTTCATAACATCCCCTGATAATTAAATGATTTTGCGCAGATTCTCGACAAACGCGGCGATTTGTTCTTCACCGTCACCTTCAATCACCACACGCTGACGCTCGCGCTGCTTCGGTGCGGCAACCTGTTGTGCGGAATACGCGGGTACGCTGTTCAGCCCGATATCCGCAGGCGACCAGACCTGAACCGGTTTTTTCGCCGCGCCAAGAATGGCTTTCATCGAAGGGATTTGTGGGGTGTTAATGTCGGTGGAAACCGCGATCACCGCCGGGAGCGGGATGCTCAGCGTTTCAACTTCATCTTCCAGTTCGCGTTCTACTGTCAATGTGCTGTCGGTAAGAGAGAGGATTTTACTCACGCCGTTAATCGCCGGAATGTTCAGCGCTTCGCCCACCAGCAAACCAACCTGCTGAGCATAAAGATCGGAAGAACCGTCGCCGCAGATAAGCAGATCGAAACCTGATTTTTGCGCCGCGGCGGCCAGCGCGCTGGCAGTTTGTTGCGGCAGCGCCTGCTCAAATTGATCGTCAATGACCACAATCAGTTCATCAGGACCACGAGAGAGGACATCTTTGCGCCCTTTTGCATTAGTCAGCGCTTTGCCGCCAACGCTCATGGCGACAACCTGAGCGTCTCCCAACTGCTGTTTTAACTGGCAAGCAGCTTCAATTGCATTCAGATCATATTGGCTGATTTTGCTATCCGCTTTGCTGAAATCGAGTGTTCCGTCAGCATTATTAATCGCAATATCCTGCTCATCAGGTACGCATTTGTAGCAAGTAATTATCTTCATTGCATCTCCAGAAATCATGAAGGAAACGTATTTATATCGGCGGTGTTAAATACAGATATCACGCTCTTTAATTCGGAAATAAAACCTTAATCACCAATATTGAAAATGTCACACATTGATATTCGTAACTTTCAATAGTGTTACGCACCTCACCAATATTGAAAGAAATATGCCAAATATGAAAATTTTCAATATTGTTTGCTGGCTCAACAATATTGAACGTCAGATACTTAAAAAAGTTAAAAAACCACAACCAATCAATTGATAAATAAAGCAAAAATCAAAATTTAGACACAAAATAATCAACGCAAAAAAGTGTGACGAAGATAACAGAATCACCCGAAGTGAATACCCATCATGAGTTACTCATTGAGGCGTCCCAGAGGTTAAAAACTTATCAACAAATCATTAATAATAAATAAACAAACGTTCATGGACTGGCACGCTAAATAAATTTCGTTTTCACACTGGAATTCACTTATGAAAAATGAAAAGAAAAAATCGGGAATTGAACCGAAGGTTTTTTTTCCGCCATTAATAATTGTCGGGATACTTTGCTGGCTAACAGTCAGAGATCTTGATGCCGCTAACGTCGTTATTAATGCGGTATTCAGTTATGTCACCAACGTCTGGGGTTGGGCATTTGAATGGTATATGGTCGTCATGCTCTTCGGCTGGTTCTGGCTGGTTTTTGGCCCCTATGCCAAAAAGAGATTAGGTGACGAAAAACCGGAGTTTAGCACCGCCAGCTGGATTTTCATGATGTTCGCCTCCTGTACATCCGCTGCGGTTCTGTTCTGGGGCTCTATTGAGATCTACTACTATATCTCCACCCCGCCGTTTGGCCTGGAACCAAACTCCACCGGCGCGAAAGAGATAGGTCTGGCGTACAGCCTGTTCCACTGGGGGCCGCTACCGTGGGCAACCTATAGCTTCCTTTCCGTGGCCTTCGCCTACTTCTTCTTTGTACGCAAGATGGATGTCATCCGCCCCAGCTCCACGCTAGTACCGCTCGTCGGTGAAAAGCATGCGAAAGGGTTGTTCGGTACCATCGTCGATAACTTCTACCTGGTGGCGCTGATCTTCGCGATGGGCACCAGCCTCGGTCTGGCTACCCCGCTGGTCACCGAGTGTATGCAATGGCTGTTCGGTATTCCGCATACGCTGCAATTGGATGCCATCATCATTACCTGCTGGATCATTCTGAACGCGATTTGCGTGGCCTGCGGCCTGCAAAAAGGGGTCAGAATCGCCAGCGATGTGCGTAGTTACCTGAGCTTCCTGATGCTCGGCTGGGTGTTTATCGTCAGCGGCGCCAGCTTCATCATGAACTACTTCACCGACTCCGTCGGGATGCTGTTAATGCACCTGCCACGGATGCTGTTCTATACCGACGCCATCGGTAAAGGCGGCTTCCCGCAGGGCTGGACCGTTTTCTACTGGGCGTGGTGGGTTATTTACGCCATCCAGATGAGTATCTTCCTGGCCCGTATTTCCCGTGGTCGTACCGTACGTGAACTGTGCTTCGGGATGGTGATGGGTCTGACCGCGTCTACCTGGATCCTGTGGACAGTGCTGGGCAGCAACACGCTGCTGCTGATGGATAAAAACATCCTCAACATTCCGCAGTTGATTGAACAACACGGCGTGGCGCGCGCCATTATCGAAACCTGGGCCGCCTTGCCGCTCAGCACCGCCACCATGTGGGGCTTCTTCATCCTCTGCTTTATTGCCACCGTCACGCTGATTAACGCCTGCTCTTACACCCTGGCGATGTCGACCTGTCGCGAAGTTCGCGATGGTGAAGAGCCGCCTCTGTTAGTGCGTATCGGCTGGTCAGTGCTGGTCGGCATCATCGGTATCGTTCTGCTGGCGCTGGGTGGTTTGAAGCCGATTCAGACCGCGATTATCGCCGGAGGATGCCCGCTGTTCTTCGTCAACATTATGGTAACGCTGTCCTTTATTAAAGACGCCAAAGTGCACTGGAAAGACAAGTAATTCTTATTAACCCAATTGATCAAGAGGCTGAAAGATGGATTTCAACTTAAATGACGAACAGGAGCTGTTTGTCGCCGGTATTCGCGAACTGATGGCCAGTGAGAACTGGGAAGCTTATTTTGCCGAGTGCGATCGTGACAGCGTCTACCCTGAGCGTTTTGTAAAAGCGCTGGCGGATATGGGTATTGATAGCCTGCTGATCCCGGAAGAACACGGCGGTCTGGAAGCGGGTTTTGTTACCGTCGCCGCCGTCTGGATGGAGCTGGGACGTCTTGGCGCGCCAACTTACGTGTTGTACCAATTGCCGGGAGGTTTTAACACTTTCCTGCGTGAAGGGACTCAGGAGCAAATTGATAAAATCATGGCCTTCCGGGGCACCGGTAAGCAGATGTGGAACTCTGCTATCACCGAACCGGGAGCGGGATCGGATGTTGGTAGTCTGAAAACCACTTATACACGCAAAAATGGTAAGGTTTATCTCAATGGCAGTAAGTGCTTTATCACCAGTAGCGCCTATACCCCGTACATCGTGGTCATGGCGAGAGACGGTGCATCGCCGGATAAACCGGTTTACACCGAGTGGTTTGTGGACATGAGCAAAGCAGGTATCAAGGTCAACAAACTGGAGAAACTCGGTCTGCGCATGGATAGCTGCTGTGAAATCACCTTTGACGACGTTGAACTGGACGAAAAAGACATGTTCGGTCGGGAAGGTAACGGCTTCAACCGCGTGAAAGAAGAGTTTGACCATGAGCGCTTCCTCGTCGCGCTGACCAACTACGGTACCGCAATGTGCGCTTTTGAAGACGCTGCGCGTTATGCGAATCAGCGCGTGCAGTTTGGTGAAGCTATTGGCCGTTTCCAGCTGATTCAGGAGAAGTTTGCGCATATGGCGATCAAACTGAACTCCATGAAAAATATGCTGCTGGAAGCCGCGTGGAAAGCGGATAACGGCACCATTACCTCCGGCGACGCGGCAATGTGCAAATACTTCTGCGCCAACGCCGCGTTTGAAGTGGTAGACACCGCCATGCAGGTACTGGGAGGTGTTGGTATCGCGGGCAACCACCGCATCACGCGTTTCTGGCGTGACCTGCGCGTTGACCGTGTTTCTGGTGGTTCTGACGAAATGCAGATCCTGACGTTGGGTCGTGCGGTACTTAAGCAATACCGCTAATCGATCCCTTGTAGGCCTGATAAGACGCGGGGCGTCGCCATCAGGCAATCATGCCGGATGGCGCTGTGCTTATCCGGCCTACATACCGCAAAAAATGCCAGGAGAAAAATGATGAATCATTTACCAATGCCAACCTTTGGCCCGCTTGCTGGGGTACGCGTTGTTTTTTCAGGAATCGAAATCGCCGGTCCATTCGCCGGACAGATGTTCGCCGAATGGGGCGCCGAGGTTATCTGGATTGAAAACGTCGCATGGGCCGATACCATCCGCGTACAGCCTAACTACCCGCAGCTCTCACGCCGCAACCTGCACGCCCTGTCGCTGAATATTTTCAAAGATGAAGGTCGGGAAGCGTTTCTGAAACTGATGGAAACCACCGATATTTTCATTGAAGCCAGTAAAGGCCCGGCCTTTGCCCGCCGTGGTATTACTGATGAAGTGCTGTGGGAACATAACCCGAAACTGGTCATTGCCCACCTTTCCGGCTTCGGCCAGTATGGTACCGAGGAGTACACCAATCTTCCGGCGTATAACACCATCGCGCAGGCATTCAGTGGTTATCTGATCCAAAACGGCGACGTTGATCAGCCGATGCCAGCCTTCCCGTATACCGCCGATTACTTCTCCGGGATGACCGCGACGACAGCCGCGCTGGCAGCCCTGCACAAAGTACGCGAAACGGGTAAAGGTGAAAGCATCGATATCGCGATGTACGAAGTGATGCTGCGCATGGGTCAGTACTTCATGATGGACTACTTCAACGGCGGCGAAATCTGTCCACGTATGACGAAAGGGAAAGACCCCTACTACGCCGGTTGCGGCCTGTATAAATGCGCCGATGGTTACATCGTCATGGAGTTGGTCGGCATCACGCAAATCAACGAGTGTTTTAAAGATATTGGCCTTGCCCACATTCTCGGTACGCCGGAAGTTCCGGAAGGCACGCAGCTCATCCATCGCGTGGAATGCCCTTACGGCCCGCTCGTCGAAGAGAAACTGGACGCCTGGCTGGCAGCACACACCATCGCCGACGTTCAGGCGCGTTTTGCTGAGCTGAATATCGCCTGTGCGAAGGTGCTCACCATTCCGGAACTGGAAGGTAACCCGCAGTACGTTGCCCGCGAATCGATTACTCAGTGGCAAACAATGGACGGTCGCACCTGTAAAGGGCCGAACATCATGCCGAAATTTAAAAACAACCCGGGGAAAATCTGGCGTGGCATGCCGTCACACGGCATGGATACCGCCGCCATTCTGAAAAACATTGGTTATAGCGAAGCAGATATTAAGGAACTGGTCGGCAAAGGCCTGGCCAAAGTTGAGGATTAAACGCGATGCGCTAATCGGTTTTCCGGTTAGCGCTCACGCCTGATTTCAGTGGATAAAGCAATATGGATATCGTTGGCGGACAAAACTTACGTCAGATGTGGGACGACCTGGCCGGGGTGTACGGAGATAAAACGGCGTTAATTTTCGAATCCTGTGAGGGAATCGTTCGGCAGTTTAGCTATGCCTCGCTCAATGAAGAGATTAACCGCACGGCGAACCTTTTTTACTCCTTAGGGATCCGCAAGGGTGATAGGGTCGCGCTGCATCTGGATAACTGTCCGGAATTCATCTTTTGCTGGTTTGGACTGGCAAAAATCGGCGCCATTATGGTGCCGATTAATGCCCGCTTACTGGGCGAAGAAAGCGCCTGGATCCTGCAAAACAGCCAGGTGAGTCTGCTGGTTACCAGCGTCCAGTTTTATCCTATGTACCGTGAAATACGCCAGGACAATAGCACTCCGCTTAATCATATCTGTCTGATTGGCGAGCAGCTTCCGGCTGACGATGGCGTGAGCCACTTTTCCCAACTGCAAGCACGTCAGTCGGCCACGCTGTGCTATACGCCCGCGTTATCCACTGACGATACGGCGGAAATTCTGTTTACCTCCGGTACCACCTCGCGTCCAAAAGGGGTGGTGATTACCCACTATAACCTGCGTTTTGCAGGCTACTACTCTGCCTGGCAAATCGCCCTGCGCGATGATGACGTGTACATGACGGTGATGCCCGCGTTTCATATCGACTGCCAGTGTACCGCCGCAATGCCAGCCTTTTCCGCCGGCAGCACCTTTGTGCTGCTAGAGAAGTACAGCGCCAGGGCCTTCTGGGATCAGGTACGTAAATATCAGGCGACGGTGACCGAGTGCATTCCGATGATGATCCGCACGCTGATGGTCCAACCCGCCGCACCAACGGACAGGCAGCATCATCTGCGCGAAGTGATGTTCTATCTCAATCTATCCGCGCAGGAAAAAGACGCCTTTACCGAACGCTTTGGCGTCAGGCTGCTGACCTCTTATGGTATGACTGAAACCATTGTCGGAATTATTGGCGACCGTCCCGGAGACAAACGGCGCTGGCCTTCCATTGGTCGCGTGGGTTTTAGCTATGAAGCTGAAATTCGCGACGATCAAAATCGCCCGCTGCCCGCCGGAGAAATTGGCGAAATCTGTATTAAAGGCATCCCCGGCAAGACTATCTTCAAAGAGTATTACATGCAGCCGGAGGCAACCGCCAGGGCGCTGGAACCAGCGGGCTGGTTACATACCGGTGATTCGGGTTACCAGGATGAGGATGGCTATTTCTATTTTGTCGACAGACGCTGCAACATGATTAAACGTGGCGGAGAAAATGTCTCCTGCGTCGAGCTGGAAAATATTATTTCTGCGCATCCGAAAATTCAGGACATTGTGGTGGTCGGTATTAAAGATGCGATCCGTGATGAAGCCATTAAAGCGTTTATCGTCCTTAATGAAGGTGAAACATTAAGCGAGGCCGAGTTTTTCAGCTTCTGCGAAAACAATATGGCGAAATTCAAGGTTCCCTCTTTTATGGAGATCAGAACTGACCTGCCACGCAACTGTTCAGGAAAAATAATCAAAAAAAATCTGAAATAAACCTTCCGGCAGGAATCCCTCCCGCCGGGAAACTATTTATCTGGAGATGAACTATGAGTGAGTCATTACATCTGACCCGTAACGGCCCGATCCTGGAAATTACCCTCGACCGACCTAAAGCGAATGCCATTGACGCCAAAACCAGCTTTGCAATGGGTGAAGCTTTTCTTAATTTCCGTGACGATCCGGAATTACGCGTAGCAATCATTACCGGCGGCGGGGAGAAATTCTTTTCTGCTGGCTGGGACTTAAAAGCGGCAGCGGAAGGTGAAGCGCCGGATGCCGATTTTGGTCCCGGCGGCTTTGCCGGTTTAACCGAAATATTTGACCTCGATAAGCCGGTTATCGCCGCGGTGAACGGCTACGCGTTTGGCGGCGGTTTTGAGCTGGCGCTGGCGGCGGACTTTATTGTCTGCGCCGAAAACGCCAGTTTCGCGCTGCCGGAAGCAAAGCTCGGCATCGTGCCTGACAGCGGCGGCGTATTGCGTCTGCCTAAGCTGCTGCCACCGGCTATCGTCAACGAAATGGTAATGACCGGCAGACGAATGAGCGCCGAAGAAGCGCTGCGTTGGGGAGTCGTGAACCGCGTTGTCAGCCAGAGCGAACTGATGGATAGCGCGCGCGAACTGGCGCAACAACTGGTCAATAGCGCCCCGCTGGCTATCGCGGCGCTGAAAGAGATTTATCGCGCGACCAGCGAAATGCCGGTAGAAGAAGGCTACCGCTACATCCGCAGCGGCGTGCTGAAGCATTATCCGTCGGTACTGCATTCAGAAGATGCGCTCGAAGGACCGCAGGCATTTGCCGAAAAACGCGATCCGGTGTGGAAAGGTCGTTAATGTGACTATGCCGGATGGCGCTTCGCTTATCCGGCCTACAGCACATGCGCAACCGTAGGCCGGATAAGGTGTTTACGCCGCCATCCGGCAAAAAAACCGAGGTACAACTATGAGCTATTACGCCTTTGAAGGACTGATCCCGGTGGTGCATCCGGACGCGTTTGTCCATCCCAGCGCCGTGCTGATTGGCGATGTCATCGTGGGCGCCGGTGTTTATATTGGCCCACTCGCGTCATTGCGTGGGGATTATGGTCGCCTGATCCTGGAGGCAGGCTCTAATCTGCAGGATGGCTGCATTATGCATGGCTACTGCGATACCGATACCATCGTGCATGAAAACGGCCATATCGGCCACGGCGCTATTCTACATGGCTGCGTGGTGGGACGGGATGCCCTGGTCGGCATGAATAGCGTCATTATGGACGGCGCAGTGATTGGCGAAGAGAGCATTGTCGCCGCCATGAGTTTTGTCAAAGCCGGATTTCAGGGTGAGGCAAGGCAACTGCTGGTGGGATCACCGGCGCGCGTACTACGCCAGGTTACGGACCAGGAGCTGCACTGGAAACGCCTCAATACCAAAGAATATCAGGATCTTGCGATCCGTTGTCGAACGGGTTTATCTGAAACGAAGCCGTTAACGCAGGTCGAAGAACACCGGCCGCGCCTGAAAGGCACGACGGACGTGAAGCCAAAATCAGCACAGTAATTGATGCCGGATGCGCTCACGCTTATCCGGCCTACGCGTCAATTACCGTTTACCCCGCCAGCAGGTAAACAGACAATTAGCGACGCATACTCTTGGAGAGCATCATCTGCCATTTCTGCTCACGGTTTAGCTCTGTGGGGGGAACGGCAGACAGTCGCGGCGCTTTCGCCACGCTCACTTTTCTTTCCTGCAAATTATGATTCAATCGGCGATAGAGTTGAGAGTCGATACTCACGACTTTCACCAGACGCTGGCACTGACAGCCTCGTCCTGCAATCTGGTTAGGGATCATCTTCACTTCACAAACAATTTCCCCCACTTCTGACAGAATATAGGAGAGCGTATTAATTGCTTTGCAGTGTTCAATATCAAATTGACGGGAAATCTCCCTGGCCGTGATCCATCGGTTCTCTGCCATCATCCAGTCAGCAATTAACAAATAAAGCGGTCTTTCAACATATTTTTCACACATAAACACACCATTTCACAAATTAAAAATCTGGCTACGGCCTGTCCAAACTAATAAAAACTAAGCCATATTAAAATTGTGGATATGAAAGATAGTATGCGACTTAAATATTGATTAGTGTGAGCAATATCGTGCTTATTACATAGAAAATGTGGTTACGGAAACGGACTTCTCCAGGAATGACCTTACGCAAGATAAAAAAAGGGTTTCTTTACAGAAACCCTTTCAGAATTATATTACAGGTCCGGTTAGAGCAATATCCACCGAACCCTTTGTTTACGACTTTTTGATCTGCGCGTGCATCTCCTGCACCGAGGTTACCTTCTCGGTGGCATCGGCATTGAGCGCCATCGTCGTGGCAAAACCGCCGTTCAGCGTGGTGTCATAATGCACTTTATACTGCAGCGCGCTACGACGAATCACCCTGGAGTCTTCAATCGCGCGGCGGCCTGCGGTGGTATTGATGATATAGGTGTATTCGCCATTCTTGATGCGGTCCTGAATGTGCGGACGACCTTCGTGCACCTTGTTCACCAGACGCGGGTTGATACCAGCTTCACCCAGCACAATCGCCGTACCGTGGGTGGCATCCAGCTCAAAGCCCTGTTTCAGCAGCTTAGCGGCGAGATCCACCACGCGCTCTTTGTCGCCTTCGCGAACGGAGAGCAGCGCACGGCCCTGTTTCTTCATGGTGGAGCTACTGCCCAATTGTGCCTTGGCGAACGCTTCCGCGAAGGTACGGCCCACGCCCATCACTTCCCCGGTGGAGCGCATTTCTGGCCCTAACAGCGGGTCAACGCCGGGGAATTTGTTGAACGGCAGCACCACTTCTTTCACCGAGTAGTACGGCGGGATAATTTCTTGGGTCACGCCCTGCTCGGTCAGCGATTTACCGGCCATCACGCGCGCCGCCACTTTCGCCAGCGGTACGCCGGTGGCTTTGGAGACAAACGGTACGGTACGCGCCGCGCGCGGGTTGACCTCAATCAGGTAGACTTCGTTGTCCTTGACCGCAAACTGTACGTTCATCAGGCCGCGCACCTGCAACTCGAAAGCCAGCTTCTGCACCTGCTGGCGCATCACGTCCTGAATTTCCTGGCTCAGCGTGTAGGCCGGCAGGGAACAGGCGGAGTCGCCGGAGTGTACGCCAGCCTGCTCGATGTGTTCCATGATGCCGCCAATCAGCACCATTTCGCCGTCGCAGATAGCGTCCACGTCCACTTCAACCGCGTCATCAAGGAAGCGGTCCAGCAGTACCGGCGCATCGTTAGAGACGCTGACCGCCGTCTGGAAGTAGCGACGCAGGTCGGCTTCGTCATAGACAATTTCCATCGCCCGACCGCCCAGCACGTAAGAAGGACGTACCACCAGCGGGTAGCCGATCTCTTTCGCTTTTTCGACAGCCTGTTCAATGGCGGTGACGGTGGCGTTGGCCGGTTGCTTCAGCTTCAGACGGTCAACCGCATGCTGGAAGCGCTCGCGGTCTTCCGCGCGGTCGATGGCGTCCGGGCTGGTGCCGATAACCGGCACGCCTGCCGCTTCCAGCGCGCGCGCCAGCTTCAGCGGCGTCTGGCCACCATACTGTACAATCACGCCTTTCGGCTTCTCGATACGCACGATTTCCAGCACGTCTTCCAGCGTCACCGGCTCGAAGTACAGACGGTCGGAAGTGTCGTAGTCGGTGGAGACGGTTTCCGGGTTACAGTTGACCATGATGGTCTCGTAACCGTCTTCGCGCAGCGCCAGCGAGGCATGGACGCAGCAGTAGTCAAACTCAATGCCCTGGCCGATACGGTTCGGGCCACCGCCGAGGACCATGATTTTGTCGCGATCAACGGACGGGTTCGCTTCGCACTCATCTTCATAAGTGGAGTACATGTAGGCGGTATCGGTGGCGAATTCCGCCGCGCAGGTATCCACACGCTTGTAGACCGGATGCAGGTCATACTGGTCACGCAGCTTGCGGATTTCCGCTTCACGCACGCCCGCCAGTTTCGCCAGACGCGCATCGGCAAAACCTTTACGCTTGAGCTGACGCAGGAAGTCGGCGTTGAGACCAGTAATCCCGACTTCAGCAACTTTCTCTTCCAGACGCACCAGCTCTTCAATTTGCACCAGGAACCAGCGGTCAATGTTGGTCAGGTTGAACACGCCATCCACAGACAAGCCTGCGCGGAAAGCATCGGCGATGTACCAGATACGATCAGCGCCCGCATCTTTCAGCTCGCGGCGGATTTTGGTCAGCGCTTCCGGGTCGTCGAGGCTGACTTTCGGGTCGAAACCGGTGGCGCCCACTTCCAGGCCACGCAGCGCTTTCTGCAGGGATTCCTGCTGCGTGCGACCAATCGCCATCACTTCCCCGACCGATTTCATCTGGGTGGTCAGACGGTCGTTAGCACCGGCGAATTTCTCAAAGTTAAAGCGCGGAATTTTGGTGACAACGTAGTCAATAGACGGCTCAAACGACGCCGGCGTACGGCCACCGGTGATGTCGTTCATCAGCTCGTCGAGGGTATAACCCACCGCCAGTTTGGCGGCTACCTTGGCAATCGGGAAACCGGTGGCTTTCGACGCCAGCGCCGAGGAGCGGGATACGCGCGGGTTCATTTCGATAACGATCAGACGACCGTTTTTCGGGTTCACTGCGAACTGGACGTTAGAACCGCCGGTTTCGACGCCGATTTCACGCAGTACCGCCATCGAGGCGTTACGCATGATTTGATATTCTTTGTCGGTCAGCGTCTGTGCCGGGGCCACGGTGATGGAGTCGCCGGTATGGATGCCCATCGCATCGAAGTTTTCGATGGAGCAGACGATGATGCAGTTGTCGTTTTTATCACGCACTACTTCCATCTCGTACTCTTTCCAGCCGATCAGCGATTCATCAATCAGCAGCTCGTTGGTTGGCGAGAGGTCCAGACCGCGTTCGCAGATTTCTTCGAACTCTTCACGGTTGTAAGCGATACCGCCGCCGGTGCCACCCATGGTAAAGGACGGACGAATAATGCACGGGAAGCCCACGTCAGCGGCAACCGCCAGCGCTTCTTCCATAGTGTGCGCGATACCGGAACGCGCGGTGTCGAGACCAATTTTCTTCATCGCGATATCGAAGCGACGACGGTCTTCGGCTTTATCAATGGCGTCGGCGGTGGCACCAATCATGGTGACGCCGAACTCTTCGAGCACGCCCTGCCGCTCCAGCTCCAGCGCGCAGTTCAGCGCCGTCTGGCCGCCCATGGTCGGCAGCACCGCATCCGGACGCTCTTTTTCAATGATTTTGCGCACCACTTCCCAGTGAATCGGCTCGATGTAGGTGGCATCGGCCATTTCCGGGTCGGTCATGATGGTGGCCGGGTTGGAGTTCACCAGAATGACGCGGTAACCCTCTTCGCGCAGCGCTTTACACGCCTGAGCGCCGGAGTAGTCAAACTCACACGCCTGACCGATAACAATCGGGCCCGCGCCCAGAATCAGGATGCTTTTTATATCTGTACGTTTTGGCATTTTGTTGGCTCCTGATTATTTGGCTAAAGAACGGTAGTGCTTGATCAACTCGATAAAGTGGTCGAACAGCGGCGCCGCATCGTGCGGGCCGGGGCTGGCCTCCGGGTGGCCCTGGAAGCTGAACGCCGGTTTATCGGTACGGTGAATGCCCTGCAGGGTGCCGTCGAACAGCGACTTGTGGGTCACGCGCAGGTTGGCTGGCAGCGAGTCTTCATCCACCGCAAAGCCGTGGTTCTGCGCGGTGATCATCACCACGTTTCTGTCCATATCTTTTACCGGATGGTTGCCGCCGTGATGGCCGAACTTCATCTTAACGGTCTTCGCACCGCTCGCCAGCGCCAGCAGCTGATGGCCGAGGCAGATGCCAAATAGCGGAATGTCGGTCTGGAGGAATTTCTTAATCGCCTCGATGGCGTAGTCGCACGGCGCCGGGTCGCCAGGGCCGTTCGACAGGAAGATGCCGTCCGGGTTCATTTTCAGCACCTCTTCAGCAGAGGTCTGCGCTGGCACCACCGTCAGGCGGCAGCCGCGATCCACCAGCATACGCAGGATGTTGCGCTTGGCGCCAAAATCGTAGGCCACCACGTGGAACGGCAGGTCATCCTCAGACTTCGCTTCCGGTAAACCGTCTTTCAGCGTCCAGCTACCCTGCGTCCAGCGGTAAGTTTCCGCCGTGGTCACTTCTTTCGCCAGATCCATACCGTTCAATCCAGGAAATGCTTTCGCTTTTTCCAGCGCCAGCTTCGCATCCGGGCTATCGCCTGCAATGATGCAGCCGTTCTGTGCGCCTTTCTCACGCAGCAGTCGGGTCAGCTTGCGGGTATCGATATCAGCAATCGCCACAATGTTATGCCGTTTGAGGTAAGAAGAGAGGTCTTCGGTGTTACGGAAGTTGCTGGCAATCAACGGCAGATCGCGAATCACTAAACCTTGCGCATGAACCTGAGAGGATTCTTCATCGGCTTCATTGGTGCCGACATTACCAATATGGGGATAAGTAAGAGTGACGATTTGGCGGGAATAGGAAGGATCAGTGAGGATTTCTTGATAACCGGTCATTGAAGTATTGAAAACGACTTCCCCAACCGCCGAACCCGTTGCCCCAATGGCCCGACCGTGAAACTGGGTTCCGTCTTCCAGAACCAATAGCGCTGACTTAATCAAAACACCCTCCAGAGAATATTCACTCACTTTATTTGCATATTAATTCATTCAGTCAGTATGAAGCAATGCAAATTTGCTTACCCGTGGATTTCTGGCAAACGGCGGCATTCTGAAGTTAAGCCGGATAAAAGTCAACTTAAAGAGGGTATTTTTTATGTTATTTTGCACATTATAAGGAAGTTATTCTGTTTAAGAGGCAAAAAGATCAACTAAGTGACGATAGAAAACGCTTGCGCTTCCTTGAGTTCGCAAAAAAGTGGCTGGCATGATAAAAAGTGGACCAAATGGTCAAATTTCACATTAAAACAACAAAAAATAACGATAAAAATTCATTTAATAACCATTAATGTTATTAAATGAATAAAAATTCGAAATTAATCAACTTAACAACAAAAATACTTTAAAAATCAAATCATTAAAAAAATAAAAAACAAATCAAACATATCAAAAAACCAACAAAAACAGCAAATTAAGATAATGTGATGAGAATTAAAATCGCTATATAAAGGTTTAACCTCTTTTTCTTTAAGACTAGCGCATACGACTGGACCACAACCAGCCTCACTACAGCATAAAAAAGCTAACCTATTGAAGCAAAAGAGATAAAATGCCCCCCGTGGAACAGCACTCCCCCCGATGGATATCAGTCTTATCAGTCTGGTCGAGGTGCATTTTGCATACGGTAAGCCACTGCGGCTGAATATGAGTGACGTCAGTTCAGGCAGTAATTTTTTCCCGTTGAACGTAATGACCCGTACCGATGCGCCTGAAGGGCCAATTAACCGCATTTATCGTAATGGCAATTACGTCACGCAAATGGATGCCGTTGGCCCGGATGTCTTTAAACTGACTATTCTTAACGCGAAAACAACGTCAGAACATGTCGTGGGCGAAGAAACTGTCGAAACATGAATGGTGAAAGGCGTTATTTATCTGGCCGAATAACCGGGGGGCAAAAAAACAAAAGGGCAATAATATATTGCCCTTTGTAATCAATTAATCTTGATTACCACAACCACATCACGAAGGTATTTAGTCGCTATAATACATCCAGCCCCAGCACATCCCGCATGTCAAATAGCCCATTTTTCTTCGTTTTTAGCCATAACGCCGCTCGCAACGCGCCATTTGCAAACGTCATGCGGCTGGAAGCTTTATGCGTAATCTCTACGCGCTCGCCAATATCGGCAAACATCGCGGTATGTTCGCCGACGATGTCGCCCGCCCGAACGGTTGCAAAGCCAATCGTTCCCGGTACGCGCTCGCCGGTATAACCTTCACGCGAGTAGACCGCGCAGTCCTTCAGATCTTTATCCAGCGCCCCGGCGATTGCCTCGCCCATTGCCAGCGCCGTACCCGACGGTGCATCCACTTTATGGCGGTGGTGCGCTTCAATAATTTCAATATCGCTATAGTCGCCCATTACCTTCGCGGCTTTCTCCAGCAGCTTGAGCATGACGTTAACGCCGACGCTAAAGTTTGCAGCGAAAACGATCGCAATCTCTTGCGACGCCTCGCGAATGGCCTGTTTACCGGCGTCGTCAAAGCCGGTAGTACCAATCACCATCCCTTTACCATGCTGGCGGCAAAACGCCAGATGCGTCAACGTGCCTTCCGGACGGGTAAAATCGATGAAAACGTCAAAATCATCTTTTACCGCCTCAAGGCTGCTTTGAACGGTCACGCCGGACTTTCCCGCCCCTGCCAGTTCGCCAGCATCGCTGCCCAGCAAGGAAGAGCCTTCGCGCTCCAGCGCGGCACCCAGCTGAACACCTTCCATCGCCATGGCGGCCTGGATTAACTGCCGCCCCATGCGGCCACCGGCGCCGGCAATGGCGACGCGGATTTGTGCTTCATGCATAGCTATTCTCTTTTGTAAAAATTGCGTAAACCGTTTTCAGAGTAACCAGCGCGCCCGGAGGCCGCCATCTAAAATCGCCGATAATTAGAAATTAATGATAAACAGGGAGCGATATCAGTAAAAGACATGATTCATCCCGCAGGATGAATCATTGCTGGAGAGAATGAAAGAAGAGAAACTTACTCAGGATAGAGGGAACCGGCAGGAAAATGACTTAAAAACCAGGTCACTGCCAGTAAATCCGCGCTACCGCCAGGGCTTAAGTTACGCAGGATGAGTTCATCATCGAGGGACTGCATCGCTTCAATGCCCCCCTCAGCCAATACGCCTCCTTGCCACAACAATTTTTGTGCCTGCTGCTGCACGTAGTAAAGCCCTTCCAGGCCTCCCCGTGACACCAGATTGGTATCATCATTCCACGCCATCAGATGCAACAATGTTTGCAGCAGGGCAAGATGGGTATCGTCATGCTCCTGCACGACCCGGTTAAACACCGGCAAAGCCTGCGTTCTGACGGTTCGAAAACCGCTTTCCGCTTCTCCCCGCGCGCCCGACAGGCCATAGCACTGGAAATGGGTTTCACTCTTTGTCAGTTTTCCCGCTTTTTTTGCTGAGAGCTCGTGGGCAACAATATTCCGACTCAGGCGGGCAACCTGGTCGCAGATACGATTTTGCTCCAACGGTTCTCCCCGCGCGAGAAGTCGGCCAATCGCTGCGCTCAGCAGGCCAAAAGCGAAAATCGCCCCGCGATGGGTATTCACACCATTGGTCGCCTGTAGCATATCGTTCTCACAGGCCATCCCCAGCGGACGCAGCATCACCAGGACATTTTCTGCCGCCAGCGCCGCCGTGTTGTTGCCCATGATAAAAAACTTTTCCATCCACGGAGCAATGGCGGTAGTGCTACGTTCAAATGCCGCCAGATCCATATCCCTATGCGCTCCCGAATTACGAATATCGACCAGACCGGGTTTTGGTGTCAGCCTGGCTTCCGTCAGCAGCGCTCTTGCAACCAACCCATTAAGTTCGCCAGCCGCCAGCGATGAGTACGCTGGCGTACGCCGTTCAGTCACAACGCTCACGTTCATAGCATTCAATCCTTCGTGCAATTTCATCCAACAAAAGGTCAAGGGTGTGATGCTTGCCCCGGGCACAGAGATGAGCATCCTGCTGGCATATCAAACATGGCCGGGCAGGATGCCCGAGTTCACGGCGTGATAGCGACTTACCGTCGCTATCAATAATGTCGATGTCCCAAAGCCGCCCTAACGGATGGCTCATCTCTAGTGTCGACATGTGCTGTTTCAACGCCATTGCCGGCGCACAGACCGCTGCCATCCATTCCGGGCCGCTGCGTTCATTTACCTGCATTTCCCAGACGTTGACCCACTCCTTCTGTTCGCAAAGCGCCAGTATTTCGGCAATTGCATAATCGGCGACACGCCGCCAGACCGCTGAGTTTTTAACGGCGCCCGGTGCAACCAGCGTGAGGGAAATCAACGGTAGCCGATAGCAGTTCAACGCCTGACGCTGCCTGGCGGCACGTTTATCGCGCGCTTGTAGCATCTCCTCCAGCGTAACTGCCTGGCCCTGGTACAGCAGGTCTGTGCCCTTCATCAGCCTTTAACCTGGCGAATCACGTCAATCACTGAACCGTCGCGATAACGCACCACAGCCACCACCCGATCGGTAAACTCAATCGGCTGCGGTTTACCGGTCAGTTGCTCAGCGCGCTGTTGCAGTTGTTCGATGGTCATCAGCGCCACACCCGCAGCACGCAGGTTATCAAGCAGATCCTGACGCGCAGGGTTCACCGCAATACCATGGTCGGTAACCAGCACATCAACACTTGCCCCAGGCGTGACGGTAGTCAGCACTTTTTCCACCACGCATGGGATTCGGCCACGGACCAGCGGTGCGGTAATAATGGTGAGATCGGCCCCTGCTGCCGTATCGCTATGGCCGCCCGATGCGCCACGCAGTACGCCGTTTGAACCGGTCATCACGTTAACGTTGAAATTCACGTCAATTTCCAGTGCGCTCAGCATCACCACATTCAGGCGTTCGCATGCCGCGCCTTTAGAGGCGGGGTTCGCGTATTGATTGGTTGAGATTTCAATATGATGTGGATTCTGCGCCAGCGAACGGGCTGCATCGCCATCGAATGATTGCGTATCCAGCAGCGCTTTGATCAACCCTTTCTCATGCAGATCCACCATGGTGCCGGTGATCCCACCCAGGCCAAAACTCGCCGTAATGTTGTGGCGACGCATTTTGTCTTCCAGGAAACGGGTGACCGCCAGAGATGCGCCACCGGTGCCGGTTTGCAGCGAGAAACCATCACAAAAATAACCTGAGTGTTCGATTACATTGGCCGCCTGTCGGGCGATCAACAGTTCACGCGGGTTGCTGGACAGACGAATCGCGCCCGCAGTGATTTTTTCCGGATCCCCTACCTCATCCACCTGCACGATCAAATCAACCTGATCCTGCGCGATACTGGCCGGATAATTGGGGAACTCGACCCACTCTTCAGTCAGGAGCACCACACATTTAGCGTACTGCGCATCAACCTGCGCATACCCCAAAGAGCCGCAGCGTGACTTGCCGCTAAAACCGTTCGCATTACCAAATTCGTCGCAGCACGGCACGCCGAGGAAAGCGACATCAATATTCAGCTCACCGCTCTGAATCAGTTTTACGCGGCCGCCGTGAGAGTGGATCTGTACCGGGTTTTCCATCAGGCCAGCGGAGATCTCTTCCCCTAACTTGCCGCGCAGCCCGGAGGTGTAGATCTGCCGCACCACGCCATTTTTAATGTGTTCGATAAGCGGCCAGTGGGCATCAATTAATGAGCTGGAGGCAAGCGTCAGATCGCGGAATCCCATTTCCGCCAGCTTCGCCATCACCATATTGACAACTTTGTCGCCACCACGAAACGCATGGTGGAAGGATATCGTCATGCCATTTTTAAGCCCGGAACGACGGATAGCCTCTTCAAGCGAGTCACAAATTTTACGCCGACGCTTTTCCGTTTCACAGGCAAGCCACGGGCTGTTCGCTGTTACCCCCTGGTAGGGCTGTAATCCTTCCGGTACGACATATTGCTGGTTGAGCATGGTTACAGTCTCTTTCATGGTTCCTTCCTTAATCACGAATACCGGAAGCCGACAGCGCCACCACTTTGCGCGCGTGGTCGATAATCGGGCCGTCAATCATTTTGCCGTTGAGTGAAACGACGCCCAGACCGCGAGACTCAGCCTCTTCAGCGGCGGCAATCACCTCATACGCATGCTCAACTTCTTTACGTGTCGGAGAATAAGCCTGATGTAACAGCTCAATCTGACGTGGGTTCACTAAGGACTTACCGTTAAAACCAAGCCCTTTCGCCAACTGCACTTCCTTCAGGAAGCCTTCTTCATTATTGATATCCGACCAAACGACATCATAGGCGGCAATACCCGCAACGCGCGCCGCATGCAGCACTGCGCAGCGGGCGTAGAACAGCTCGGTGCCATCGCCCCGGCAGGTGCCCATATCCATCACGTAATCAAATGCCGCCAGCGCAATTGCCACCATGCGCGGGCTGGAGGTGGCGATGTCGAGGGCATTGACCACGCCTTTCGCTGATTCGATCGCCGCCATCAGCCTGGTACTGCCGACCTCACGTCCACATTCACGTTCGATCCGTTCGACCTGCGCTTCCAGCTCCAGCACATCGTTTTTGCTGTCGGTTTTCGGCAGACGCACAATATCCGCGCCACCACGCACGACGGCCTCAAGATCGGCCAGACCAAACGGCGTGTTCAGTGGATTAATGCGCACCACTTTTTCAACATCCTGATAGAACGGATGTTGAAGCGCGTGATGAACCAAAAGACGGGCGGTATCTTTCTCACGTAACGCTACGGCGTCTTCTAAGTCGAACATCACCGCGTCCGCACCATAGACAAACGAGGTGCTCAACATGGCCGCATTTGCGCCGGGGATAAACAACATACTGCGACGAGGTCTCATAACGCACTCCATTGAATTTCCGTTTGTTCTGCAGCGCGTAACGCCGCCGCCTGCACTCGGGCGCGTAAAATACACTCCAGTGCGCCTTTGTCATCGACGCTAACCAGCGCGCGTTCAACGCCCAGCTTCGCCAGCGTTTCCCGAACCACCTGCTCAATCGCCGCGCCAAACTGCTGCTTCACCAGACTCTCTAGCTCCAGCCGAATTCCTGGCTCGCTGGATGGACCTATCCTGATCATCACATCGCTGGATTCCAGCGTGCCTGCCAGGGCATCTTTAATGATTTTCATTAGTTATGTTCCTTGTTAACGGTGTTACGTCATATGGTTTCAGTGTGTCTGGCGGCATGCCGCTGCAGATATGCCAGGGTACCAGCAGGCACCAGCGCACTTAGCGCCGGCCAATTACGTTCGGTATACAGTTTTCTGACGCGAGAGGCGGAAATAGCCGTGCCGTTTTTCTCCACCCGCGCCAGCTCGACGACCTCAATAACCGGGCCGCTGCGCTTCGGATCGTGTAAAATGTCGTGCATTCGCTGGTTATAGGCACAGGTCAGAGGACAAAACGGTTCACTGCCGACAAAACGATGGGTAATCCCCAGCGCTGGAGCCAGATGTTCACGGAAGAGTTGCAGATCGATCTGGCAATGGCAGTCGTCCACAACCCCTTTTTCTTTGAGGAAATAGCCGGGAAACGTCGCACGCGAGATCATATAAGCGGAGCCGGAATGCAGCGTGACATTGTCAATACCCGCGATTCCTTGTTCGATCAGCGCCCAACGGTCGGTATAGGAAAAAAATGAAGCATCTTCTTTGACCACAAACAGATGCAACCAGTCACAGGCCGCAGCCGCTTGCTCCACCAGATAACGGTGGCCCAATGTAAACGGATTGGCGTTCATGACGATGGCGCCGATCGTTTTTCCCGGTTGACGATAAAGCGCCAGTTGGCGACAAAAGCGCGCTAACCGTTCACTGCTGTTCTCCATTAACACCGCCAGCTGACCTGCCTGCGCAATGGGCCAAAACCCCGCGCCAGAAAACAGCAACCGATTTTGCGGCTTAGTGAACAGGAAAAGCTCGCTGCGGTTTAACTCGTAGGCCAATGTAAGCAACTCAGTCAGCAGTTTGAGGCTGAGCCCTTCCCCTTGTAAAACCGGGGAAACGGCGATGCATTTCAGTACGTTCCCGGCCAGAGAACCGCACCCGACTATCTCACCCCGCCAATATGCGCATACCGCGATTTCACAATCGTCTTCCAGGGCGAGTCCCTCGCCCTCCAGAAACATGGCGACCGACTCGCGACGCAATACATCCTTTTGCAAATAAATGCGTTTAAATATCAGATTCACTCTATTCAGCATCCGTCAGCAAATAACGCCGCATATTTCGCCAGTGTTTATATTATTCGTCTGGAATAGACATCACACTTTCCCCGCTGCCTTTATGACCTTTATAGTTTTTATTTCCTTAATTAATCAGAGTTAATAAAAACAATTAAATTAATTAAAAACACAACCATTCAGTGAAGATAGTCACATCTCACGGTTCATTGAATTTATTAGTATGCGCAGGTCTTGTTACCCATCAATACACAGGAAAATGTTTATGACCAACATGACCCAGGCTTCGGCTACGGAGAGAAAGGGGGCTAGCGATTTACTCAGATTCAAAATCTTTGGTATGCCGCTACCGCTTTATGCTTTTGCATTAATTACTTTATTACTTTCTCATTTTTATAATGCTATACCTACTGACTTAGTCGGTGGTTTTGCCCTTATGTTTGTGATGGGGGCCATTTTTGGTGAAATCGGCAAACGTTTACCGATCTTCAATAAATATATTGGCGGCGCACCGGTTATGATATTTCTGGTTGCAGCTTATTTTGTCTATGCTGGCATATTTACGCAGAAAGAAATTGATGCGATCAGCAACGTAATGGATAAAAGCAACTTCCTTAACCTGTTTATCGCGGTGTTGATCACAGGCGCTATCCTGTCGGTAAACCGTAAGCTGCTATTAAAATCACTGCTGGGCTATATCCCAACCATCCTCGCCGGGATTGTCGGCGCGTCCCTTTTCGGTATCGTCATTGGTCTGTGCTTCGGTATCCCGGTCGACCGTATCATGATGCTGTACGTTCTGCCGATTATGGGCGGTGGTAACGGCGCGGGCGCCGTGCCTCTGTCTGAAATTTATCACTCGGTTACCGGACGTTCTCGCGAAGAGTACTACTCAACGGCTATCGCCATTCTGACCATTGCGAATATCTTCGCCATTATTTTCGCCGCCCTCCTCGATATGATAGGCAAAAAATACACCTGGCTTAGCGGTGAAGGTGAGTTGGTTCGTAAGGCTTCCTTCAAAACCGAAGATGATGAAAAGGCCGGTCAGATTACCCATCGTGAAACGGCGGTTGGCATGGTGTTATCCACCACTTGCTTCCTGCTGGCCTATGTTGTTGCCAAGAAAATTCTGCCAAGCATCGGCGGCGTCTCTATTCACTACTTCGCCTGGATGGTTCTGATTGTTGCTGCGCTGAACGCATCAGGTCTTTGCTCACCGGAAATTAAAGCCGGGGCGAAACGTCTTTCTGACTTCTTCTCCAAACAACTGCTGTGGGTGCTGATGGTAGGTGTAGGTGTTTGCTACACCGATCTGCAAGAGATCATCGATGCCCTGACGTTCGCGAACGTCGTTATCGCCGCGATCATCGTGGTCGGCGCAGTCGTTGGCGCAGCTATCGGGGGCTGGTTGATTGGCTTCTACCCGATTGAATCATCCATTACTGCGGGTCTTTGTATGGCCAACCGCGGCGGCTCCGGCGATCTGGAAGTGCTCTCCGCCTGTAACCGTATGAATCTCATTTCATATGCACAAATTTCCTCTCGTCTGGGCGGCGGTATTGTGCTGGTTATCGCCAGCATCGTGTTCAGCATGATGGTGTAAAAAAACGCACGGCGGTGTCTTTGCCGCAAATGACCTGGAGAAAAGTAGAGGCCAAAGCCAGAGGTGGCCAAGGGAAATCCACTCTACTCCTTAGCCGGATTCACCAGGAAGGTTGTCGTCAAGGCCACCGTCGTGCCTCTCATTATGGAAAATGATTCATGAATGAAGCTGTACTACTGGGTGAAGGTTTCACCCTGATGTTTTTAGGGATGGGGTTCGTACTGAGCTTTCTGTTCCTGCTCATCTTTGCCATTCGCGGCATGTCTGCCGTGATTACTCGCTTCTTCCCGGAACCCGTCGCCGCGCCCGCACCGCGCGCCGTTCCCGTCGTGGACGACTTCACCCGCTTAAAGCCGGTGATTGCCGCCGCCATTCACCATCACCGCCTTAACGCTTAATTCCCGGAGGGATCCATGACTATTGCCATTACCGATGTCGTCCTGCGTGACGCCCACCAGTCCCTGTTCGCCACCCGCCTGCGTCTTGACGATATGCTGCCGATTGCCGCTCAGCTCGACGACGTGGGCTACGGCTCCCTCGAATGCTGGGGCGGCGCCACCTTTGACGCCTGTATCCGCTTTCTCGGCGAAGACCCTTGGCTGCGCCTGCGCGAACTCAAAAAAGCCATGCCCAAAACCCCGCTGCAGATGCTGCTGCGCGGCCAGAACCTGCTCGG
>NZ_JBKFSV010000012.1:0-135302 GCF_046569445.1 Salmonella sp. 741265050_HSA
ATCCGTTACCTCACTAACAATTCCTGTGACTTGCGGAGTGACCGGAATTGAAATAACCGCTTTTTGCGCCGTAAAGGTATACGGGTGGTTATAGTTCATTAATAAAATCAATCCCGCAACAATGAACACCCCACCTAATGCAGCGGTAGCAAGCGTCCATTGGTTTACCGGAATACGGAATATTTTAAAGATGGCCCAGGCAAAGGCCACATAGGTCAGGACTATCAACAAATCCATGATTAAATCTCCGGAAAGGTGGAGTTATCGTTTTTTTTCTCCCCATCCAGTCTTTTTTCCAACTGGGTGATTCGCGCTGCCAGCGCGGCAATCTCAGGGTCTGACTCCTTTCCGGTCGGAGTGGTGTGTGACTGCATTCCCCATCCCTTTTCAGGCTGGTAGAGCGTGGCCCAGATCCACAGGAACGGCCAAATAACATGAAGAGTGAACAGGCTCACCCATCCCGCAGTATGGATGGCATCGGCATGGGGATGGTTACGTTTTTTAGCCATGTTATAGGGAATATCGTGAATGGCGATGATTCCGTAAAACAGAACCAGAAAAACGAAGATCAGCACGCCCAACGCGAAATAATTTAGAAACATGCCTGCCTCGAATTCACGCTAATTAGAGTTTTTTATGCCGGCAGCCGTATGCACCCTGGCTGATGTTTTGAACATAACTGCAGTTTGGGGTTTTCGCCATACCACAAAATAAATATTTTTTCTGGTGAGAAGTTGCTTTGTTTTGCAATAAAAAATGTCGGGGGTAGAACCTGCCGCAGATCACATCTGCTCAAATCCAGATGAAAATAATTTGCGATCCACATCACAAAAATTCAACAAACAGCAAAACCAAAAATGTGAATCAGTTCACATTTAATCCTCATTTGCAGCGAATTATTGCACTGTGATGTTTTTTTGTACCGTTATTTTGTGATTAAAATCACATTAACTAACGCTATACACCCTATATTTACGTGACGAATATCACATAAAAGACCGTCGACTGGACAGTTGAACGATTCAGTGCCAGATTGCGCAGTATCTACACTACAGGGTCCGGCTACCTCTGCCGCTACATTAACAAACCTCGGGCTTTCAGCCTGCGCGACAGCAACATAAGAAGGGGTGTTTTTATGTCATCCGATATTAAGATCAAAGTGCAAAGCTTTGGTCGATTCCTCAGCAATATGGTGATGCCTAATATCGGCGCGTTTATCGCGTGGGGTATTATCACCGCATTATTTATTCCAACAGGGTGGTTGCCTAACGAAACGCTGGCGAAACTGGTTGGTCCGATGATCACCTACCTGCTGCCGCTGCTCATCGGTTATACCGGCGGTCGTCTGGTTGGCGGCGAACGCGGCGGCGTGGTGGGCGCTATCACTACCATGGGCGTTATTGTCGGCGCGGATATGCCGATGTTCCTCGGCTCGATGATCGCCGGTCCATTAGGCGGCTACTGCATTAAGAAATTCGACAGTTGGGTAGACGGTAAGATCAAATCCGGTTTTGAGATGCTGGTGAACAACTTCTCCGCTGGCATCATCGGTATGATCCTCGCCATCCTGGCGTTCCTCGGTATTGGTCCGGCGGTTGAAGTCCTGTCCAAAATTCTGGCGGCGGGCGTTAACTTCATGGTGGCGCACGATATGCTGCCGCTGGCGTCCATTTTTGTTGAACCGGCGAAAATCCTGTTCCTCAATAACGCGATTAACCACGGCATCTTCTCACCGCTGGGTATCCAGCAGTCCCATGAGATGGGTAAATCCATCTTCTTCCTGATTGAAGCTAACCCGGGTCCGGGGATGGGCGTCCTGCTGGCGTACATGTTCTTCGGTCGCGGCAGCGCTAAACAGTCTGCGGGCGGCGCGGCAATTATCCACTTCCTGGGCGGTATCCATGAGATCTACTTCCCGTACGTGCTGATGAACCCACGCCTGATTCTGGCGGTGATTCTCGGCGGTATGACCGGCGTATTCACCCTGACCATCCTGAACGGCGGTCTGGTTTCTCCGGCTTCTCCTGGCTCGATTCTGGCGGTACTGGCGATGACGCCAAAAGGCGCTTACTTCGCTAACATCGCTGCCATCGTGGCGGCAATGGCGGTCTCCTTCGTGGTTTCTGCAATTCTGCTGAAAACCAGCAAAGTGAAAGAAGAAGATGACATTGAAGCGGCCACCCGTCGTATGCATGACATGAAAGCGGAATCTAAAGGCGCCTCTCCGCTGGCGGCTGGCGACGTGACCAACGACCTGAGCCATGTGCGTAAAATCATCGTGGCTTGCGATGCCGGTATGGGTTCCAGCGCGATGGGCGCAGGGGTACTGCGTAAGAAAGTACAGGATGCGGGCCTGAGCCAGATCTCCGTCACCAACAGCGCCATTAACAATCTGCCGCCGGATGTGGATCTGGTCATTACTCACCGTGACCTTACCGAGCGCGCGATGCGTCAGGTACCGCAGGCGCAGCATATTTCGCTGACCAACTTCCTGGATAGCGGCCTGTACACCAGCCTGACCGAACGTCTGGTTGCTGCACAGCGCCACAATACTAATGAAGAGAAAGTACGCGACCATCTGAAAGACAGCTTTGAAGAGGGTGATAACAACCTGTTCAAACTGGGTGCGGAGAATATCTTCCTGGGCCGTAAAGCCGCTAACAAAGAAGAGGCGATTCGCTTTGCCGGTGAACAACTGGTGAAAGGCGGCTATGTTGAGCCGGAATACGTCGAGGCGATGCTGGACCGCGAAAAGCTGACGCCGACTTACCTCGGTGAATCCATCGCAGTACCGCACGGTACAGTAGAAGCGAAAGATCGCGTGCTAAAAACCGGCGTGGTGTTCTGCCAGTATCCGGAAGGCGTACGCTTCGGTGAAGAAGAAGACGATATTGCCCGTCTGGTTATTGGTATCGCCGCACGTAACAATGAGCACATCCAGGTCATCACCAGCCTGACTAACGCGCTGGATGATGAATCCGTGATCGAACGTCTGGCGCACACCACCAGCGTGGATGAAGTGCTGGAACTGCTGGCAGGTAAAAAAGCTTAACAGTTAAGTATCCCCAAAATAGTTCGAGCTGCAGGAAGGCGGCAACGCAGTGAATCCCCAGGAGCGTACATAAGTACGTAACTGGGGTGAGCGAGGAGAGCCAACGCATCTGCAGTTCGAAATATGAAGGCGATATCCTCTCCCTTGTGGAGAGGGTTAGGTTGAGGGGAAATCTATGCAGTCCCTCACCCCAGCCCTCTCGGGTAAAAACATTAATGAAGGTTAATACTATGAAAGCATTACATTTTGGCGCAGGTAATATCGGTCGTGGCTTTATCGGCAAACTGCTGGCTGACGCGGGGATACAACTGACGTTTGCGGATGTAAATCAGGTCGTACTCGATGCCCTGAATGCCCGTCATAGCTATCAGGTTCATGTTGTGGGTGAAAATGAGCAGGTTGATACCGTTTCCGGCGTCAACGCTGTCAGCAGCATCGGCGATGATGTTGTCGACCTGATTGCCCACGTTGATTTAATCACTACTGCCGTGGGTCCGGTTGTGCTTGAGCGTATCGCTCCGGCCATCGCTAAAGGGCTGGTAAAACGTAAGGCGCAGGGCGTGGATGCCCCGCTGAATATCATCGCCTGTGAAAATATGGTGCGCGGCACCACACAGCTCAAAGGTCATGTGATGAACGCGCTGGCGGATGGCGATAAAGCCTGGGTTGAACAGCACGTCGGTTTTGTCGATTCCGCCGTTGACCGTATTGTGCCGCCTTCCGCTTCTGCAACCAACGATCCGCTGGAAGTGACGGTAGAAACGTTCAGCGAGTGGATTGTTGATAAAACTCAGTTCAAAGGCGCGTTGCCGACCATTCCGGGGATGGAGTTAACGGATAACCTGATGGCATTTGTCGAACGTAAACTCTTCACGCTGAACACAGGTCATGCTATAACCGCGTACCTCGGCAAATTAGCCGGTCATCAAACCATTCGCGACGCCATTCTCGATGAGAGTATTCGCGCGGTGGTGAAAGGCGCGATGGAAGAAAGCGGCGCGGTGCTGATCAAACGTTACGGTTTTGATGCCGACAAACATGCGGCATACATTCAGAAAATCCTCGGTCGTTTTGAAAACCCGTATCTGAAAGATGATGTTGAGCGCGTTGGACGTCAGCCGCTACGCAAACTCAGCGCGGGCGACCGTCTGATCAAACCGCTGCTGGGTACCCTGGAATATGGTCTGCCGCATGTGAATCTGGTCAAAGGGATCGCGGCGGCGATGCATTTCCGCAGTGAAGAAGATCCGCAGGCACAGGAACTGGCCGCGCTGATTGACGAAAAAGGTCCACAGGCCGCTCTGGCGCAAATTTCCGGGCTGGATGCCAATAGCGATGTGGTGGCGGAGGCGGTTAACGCTTATAACGCGACCAAATGACGCAGAACCCGGCGCAGGTTAGCCTGCGCCCAAATAACAGATTGTCAGATATGCAGGCAATAATGGAACAAACCCAGGCCTTTGAAAATCGTGTGCTTGAGCGTCTGAATGCTGGCAAAACCGTACGGAGCTTCCTGATTACTGCCGTCGAGTTATTGACCGAGGCGGTGAATATTCTGGTGCTCCAGGTGTTTCGCAAAGACGACTATGCGGTGAAATACGCTGTGGAACCGTTGCTGGACGGCGACGGACCGCTGGGCGATCTTTCGGTACGTCTGAAACTTATCTATGGCCTGGGCGTACTCAGCCGCACCGAATATGAAGATGCGGAGCTGTTAATGGCGCTGCGCGAAGAGCTGAATCACGACGGCAATGAATACGCCTTTACCGACGATGAAATCCTCGGGCCGTTTGGCGAACTACACTGCGTCATGGCGCTGCCGCCGCCGCCGCATTTTGATACGTCCGACGCGGCGCTCTACGCCATGCAAATTCAGCGCTACCAGCAGGCGGTGCGTTCGACGATGGTTCTCTCCCTGACCGAGCTGATTTCTAAAATCAGCTTAAAAAAGGCCTTTCAAAAGTAAATCCCGCCGTTAACCTCTTTCTTCTTCTTTTGGTCGGTACAGCCGCCGGTAATATTCCAGACGCTGCAAATAAATGGGCGCGCTCTCCGACGGCACTTCGGAAGGAACATAATCACGCGGCGGCGTTTTATTCAAGTATTCACGGAACGCCTGGCTGGACGCCATAAAATCGACGGCTTTATCAATAAGAAGTGGTACGTTCTCACCTATTTTTGCCATGATAGATCCTCCATGTGTGACCCGCGTCTGACTCCCGCGGTCGCTTATTTGAGTTTAGGATCACTTTAGCGTTGTCATTGAGGAAAATGTGCTTAATCGCTTTTCTTGCCGGCAAAAAAGGCGCTTCATCTTTTCTTTCGAAAAAAAGATTTTATTCTCAAAGAGATAACTAAATAATTAGCGGTGTAATACTTGCCATAATTGATTATCTTTACGTCATGAGTTGTGAAGAATCACTCACTGCGCGCATACTATAGGGTATCTATCCCATTTCTATCAGAAGCAATCCCATGAAAGAAGTTGAAAAAAACGAAATTAAACGCCTGAGCGATCGTCTTGACGCTATTCGCCACCAGCAGGCAGGTCTTTCTCTGGTTGAATCCGCCGATAAATACGCGGAGCTGGAAAAAGAAAAAGAGACGCTGGAAGCAGAAATTATCCGTCTGCGCGAAGTACACAGCCAGAAACTGAGTAAAGAAGCGCAGAAGCTGATGAACCTGCCGTTTCGCCGCGCGATCACTAAAAAAGAGCAGGCCGATATGGGCAAACTCAAAAAAAGCGTACGCGGCCTGATCGTGGTGCACCCGATGACGGCGCTGGGCCGGGAAATGGGGCTCAAAGAGATGACAGGCTTCGCGAAGAGCGAGTTCTAAACACTTCCGCATCACAGGCTCTCAAGGTACCTGTCGTTCGACGGGGGCCTTGAGAGCATCGGGCTATATTCCGAATTTTTATCCAGACGTATTTACACCGCTTATATACGAGTTCACTTTTAACGGTACTCCCCGCTTTTTCGGGATGAAAAATTCCACTATCATGCCTATTTGTATTTATGCAATGAATTTTTCCATCCCCTTTTCTCATATCCCGCAGAATATGATTGACCCGCAAAATTAAATAACATTATCATTCATGAAAAAAAATGCTCATACATAAATATTATAATTATATTTTTATAAAGTATTGCTATGAATAATTGATAAACAACGTCGGGTATTTGCACATTCCTATAGAAACAATGAATGTTTTAATTATAACCATATATTAATGGCTATTGGCAATGCTCGCAAAATGATGAGTTAGCTGTATAAATAACAGGTTAACTATTTATATTATATAAATTATTAACAAGGATATTTTATATGCACAAAAATGGAAAATTTATCCCCTTGCTTGCGTTGGGATTCACATTCTTTTTATCTGGTTGTGATTACTTTGCAGATAAACACCTTGTTGAAGAACTGAAAAAACAACAAAAAGAACAAGAAACAAAGATAAATCTGTTAGAAAAACAACAAAAAGAACAAGAAGCAAAGATAAATTTGCTAGAAAAACAACAAGCTACAGTTATCAACACGACTCAAAAGGTCGCCGAAGTCGTTGGTCGCATTGAACGCAAACAACGGCTATTCGACTACACAGAACTGGATCCATCACAAACGCGCTATTTTATTATTAACAACGGCAATATCGGATTAGCCGGGCGTATTCTATCTATTGAGCCAATAGATGATGGAAGTGTTATTCATCTTGATTTAGTTAACTTACTCAGCATTCCCGTATCAAACCTTGCGTTTAATATGACATGGGGTACGAAAAAACCTTCCGAGGCAAAAGATCTACCTCGCTGGAAACAACTCCTGCTTAACACGAAAATGGATTCGACAATCGAACTTTTACCGGGAACATGGACAAACGTCACGCTAACATTAAAAGGCGTATCGCCCAATAATCTTAAGTATCTAAAAATAGGTATTAACATGGAGAATGTCATATTCGACAGCATACAGCCTATTAATGATACGAAAAAGAAGCCAAAAAAATAATAGCCATTGATACAACTATTTTAGAAAAGGAAAGCACTTATCCATGAACAGAATATTTAAAGTCCTCTGGAATGCCGCTACGGGAACATTTATTGTCACCAGCGAAACCGCAAAAAGCCGCGGCAAAAAAAGCGGCCGCAGAAAGCTGGCGGTTTCCGCACTCATCAGCCTTAGCGGTATTATGATCTCAGCGGATGCGCTGGCCAACGCAGGGAACGATACTGGCAGCGGTGTTACTGTATCCGGTACAACGGGAACAGGGTGGATTGCAATTGGTACCGCTGCCACAGCCAATACTTACACCAACGAAGATGGCGCAAGCGCCGCAATGGGTTATAACGCCTCTGCGATGGGGAAATGGAGTACCGCCATTGGTTCATACAGCCAATCCTCCGGCGACTCTTCGCTAGCGCTTGGCGTAAAATCGGTTTCTGCCGGTGACCGGGCCATTGCAATGGGCGCCTCATCCTCAGCCAGTGGAAGTTATTCAATGGCAATGGGCGTGTATGCCAATTCGAGCGGCGCAAAATCGGTTGCGTTAGGTTATAAATCTGTCGCGAGCGGAATAACTTCCGTTGCACTAGGTAATCAATCCACTGCGAGCGGCGATGACAGCGCTGCATTAGGTAATGGCGCAAAAGCGATAGGCACCAACTCAGTTGCCCTTGGCACTGGCTCTACCGCCCTGGAAGACAATTCCGTCGCCGTGGGTAACAGCACCACTCAACGGCAGATCACCTATGTTGCTAAAGGCGACATCAATTCCAGCAGTACCGATGCCGTCACAGGTGCGCAAATTTATTCTTTAAGTCAATCTGTCGCCGATCGACTCGGCGGAGGGGCTTCTGTTAATTCTGATGGTACGGTGAATGCCCCTCTCTACGAGGTGGGCACTGGCATCTACAATAACGTAGGCAGTGCGTTAAGCGCACTTAACACTTCTATCACGAATACAGAGGCCTCTGTCGCAGGATTAGCCGAAGACGCGCTGTTGTGGGATGGCAACACAAGCGCATTCAGCGCTAACCACAGCGGAAGCGACAGCAAGATTACCAATCTGGCGGCAGGTACCCTGGCCGCAGACAGCACTGATGCGGTTAACGGCTCCCAGTTGTTTGATACAAATGAGAAAGTGGATCAGAACACCGCTGATATCACTACCAATACCGACAGCATTAACCAGAACACAACCGATATCGCCGCCAATACGGCCAGCATCAATCAGAACACCACTGATATCGCCACCAACACCACCAGTATCAACAGTCTGAGCAACTCCGTTACCACGCTCACCGACGATGCCCTGTTGTGGGATGCAGCCTCTGGCGCATTCAACGCTAACCACAGCGGAAGCGACAGCAAAATCACCAACCTGGCGGCAGGCACCCTGGCCGCAGACAGCACCGATGCCGTTAACGGCTCCCAGCTGTTTGCCACCAATGAAAATGTGTCGCAGAACACCACTGACATCGCTGCCAACACCACCAGCATCAATCAGAACACCACTGATATCGCCACCAACACCACCAGTATCAACAGTCTGAGCGACTCCGTCACCACGCTCACCGATGATGCCCTGCTTTGGGATGCGACCTCTGGCGCATTCAGCGCTAACCACAACGGAAGCGACAGCAAAATCACCAATCTGGCGGCGGGTACCCTGGCTGCTGACAGCACCGACGCCGTTAACGGCTCTCAGTTGTTTGCCACCAACGAAAATGTGTCTCAGAACACAACCGATATCGCCGCTAATACGACCAGCATCACTCAGAACACCACTGATATCGCCACCAACACCACCAGTATCAACAGTCTGAGCGACTCCGTCACCACGCTCACCGATGATGCCCTGCTTTGGGATGCGACCTCTGGCGCATTCAGCGCTAACCACAACGGAAGCGACAGCAAAATCACCAATCTGGCGGCGGGTACCCTGGCTTCGGACAGCACCGACGCCGTTAACGGCTCACAATTGTTTGCCACCAATGAAAATGTGTCTCAGAACACCACTGATATCGCTGCCAACACCACCAGCATCAATCAGAACACCACTGATATCGCCACCAACACCACCAGCATCAACAACCTGAACAATTCCGTCACCACGCTCACTGACGATGCCCTGTTGTGGGATGCAGCCTCTGGCGCATTCAGCGCTAACCACAACGGAAGCGACAGCAAAATCACCAATCTGGCGGCGGGTACCCTGGCTTCGGACAGCACCGACGCCGTTAACGGCTCCCAGTTGTATGAAACCAACCAGAGGGTGGATCAAAACACCTCTGCTATCGCAGATATTAATACGTCCATCACCAATCTTAGCTCTGACAACCTGAGCTGGAATGAGACAACGAGTTCGTTCTCTGCCAGCCACGGAAGTAGTACGACAAACAAAATCACCAACGTTGCTGCCGGAGAGCTGTCTGAAGAAAGTACCGACGCCGTTAACGGATCGCAGCTGTTCGAAACCAACGAAAAAGTGGATCAGAACACGACCGATATCGCCGCCAATACCACTAACATCACTCAGAACAGCAGCGCGATTGAGAACCTGAATACTTCTGTCTCCGACATTAATACGTCCATTACCGGCCTCACTGATAACGCTCTGTTATGGGACGAAGACATCGGCGCTTTCAGCGCAAACCACGGTGGAAGCACCAGTAAAATAACCAATGTCGCCGCCGGGGCGCTTTCTGAGGACAGTACAGACGCGGTAAACGGCTCACAGTTGTATGAAACCAACCAGAAGGTGGATCAAAACACCTCTGCTATCGCAGATATCAATACGTCCATCACCAATCTTGGTGCCGATGCACTGAGCTGGGATGACGAAGAGAGTGCGTTCAGCGCCAGCCACGGTACCAGCGGTACCAATAAGATAACCAATGTAGCAGCAGGTGAAATCGCCAGTGACAGTACTGACGCCGTTAATGGCTCTCAGCTCTATGAAACTAACATGCTGATTTCTCAGTATAATGAGTCTATTAGCCAACTAGCCGGCGATACCAGCGAAACCTATATCACGGAAAATGGTACTGGCGTGAAATACATCCGTACGAATGATAGCGGGCTTGAAGGCCAGGATGCATACGCAACGGGTGACGGCGCAACAGCAGTGGGTTACAACGCCGTCGCATCCGGTGCTTCGAGCCTGGCTCTTGGAGAGAACAGCAGCAGCAGCATTGAGGGCAGCATCGCCTTGGGCAGTGGCTCCAGCTCTAACCGCGCTATTACAACCGGTATACAAGCAACGAGCGTAACAAGCGATGGCGTCGTCATTGGTTACGATACAACAGACAGAGAGTTGCTGGGCGCGTTGTCATTGGGGACGGATGGAGAAAGCTATCGTCAAATTACCAACGTTGCGGACGGCTCTGAAGCGCAAGATGCAGTAACAGTTCGTCAGTTACAAAATGCCATTGGTGCGGTCGCCACTACACCGACCAAGTACTACCACGCAAACTCAACGGAAGAAGATTCACTGGCTGTCGGGACTGACTCACTGGCAATGGGTGCGAAAACCATCGTCAATGCTGATGCAGGTATTGGTATTGGTCTGAATACACTGGTGATGGCTGATGCCATCAACGGCATTGCTATCGGTTCTAACGCACGCGCCAACCATGCAAACAGTATTGCAATGGGTAATGGTTCTCAGACCACTCGCGGCGCACAGACTGACTACACCGCCTACAACATGGACGCACCGCAGAACTCTGTCGGTGAGTTCTCTGTCGGCAGTGAAGACGGTCAACGTCAGATCACTAACGTCGCGGCGGGTTCGGCAGACACCGATGCCGTAAACGTTAGTCAATTGAAAGTCACCGACAGCCGTGTTGCCGCAAATACCGAAAGTATCAATAACCTGAACACGCAGGTGAGTAGTCTTGATACCCGCGTCACCAATATCGAAAACTCTGTCGGCGATATTGTCACTACCGGTAGCACCAAGTACTTCAAGACCAACACCGATGGCGTAGATGCTAATGCGCAGGGTAAAGACAGTGTTGCGATTGGCTCTGGCTCTATTGCTGCCGCTGAAAACAGCGTAGCGTTAGGCACAAATTCAGTCGCAGATGAAGCTAATACTGTGTCTGTCGGCTCTTCTACCCAACAACGCCGTATTACCAACGTTGCCGCAGGGGTGAACAACACTGACGCGGTTAATGTGGCGCAACTGAAAGCTTCAGAAGCAGGCTCCGTTCGTTATGAAACCAATGCAGATGGCTCGGTTAACTATAGCGTGCTCAACCTGGGAGACGGGAGTGGCGGTACTACTCGGATCGGCAATGTTTCAGCGGCGGTGAACGATACGGATGCGGTTAACTATGCGCAATTGAAACGCAGCGTCGAAGAAGCAAACACCTATACCGACCAGAAAATGGGTGAAATGAACAGCAAAATCAAAGGCGTAGAAAACAAGATGAGCGGCGGTATCGCCTCAGCGATGGCCATGGCCGGTCTGCCACAAGCCTACGCCCCAGGCGCCAACATGACTTCGATTGCTGGCGGTACATTTAATGGTGAAAGTGCCGTCGCTATTGGTGTCTCCATGGTAAGTGAAAGCGGGGGCTGGGTGTATAAATTGCAAGGAACCAGTAACAGCCAGGGTGATTACTCTGCAGCTATTGGCGCTGGCTTCCAGTGGTAATGGAGTAACAATACTCCCGACATCAAAGGCAATGGCATAATGCCATTGCCTTTTCACTTCCCTTTGTTGTACTCACCCCTTAATTGGCCCTACCAATTCCCGCTAAATCCGGCCACATGTTCACATTTCATTAAATTACCCCTACAATACCGTTGCCAATAAATAACATCTGGTTAACTATTTGTTGTCATTATCCATACACAACAATATTGGCAGGACCACTTTTACACATAATGTGACCCCAACGAGATGAGCAAAGATTCATCCCATTATGCGTGTGGTTCTCAGGAGACCTGCAATGAACCTCTGGCAACAAAACTATGACCCGGCGGGTAATATCTGGCTTTCCAGCCTGATCGCATCGCTCCCAATCCTGTTCTTCTTTTTCGCCCTGATTAAACTTAAGCTGAAAGGCTACGTTGCCGCCTCGTGGACGGTGGTTATCGCGCTCGCCGTCGCGCTGCTGTTCTATAAAATGCCGGTCGATCACGCGCTGGCATCGGTCGTGTATGGCTTCTTCTACGGGCTATGGCCGATTGCCTGGATAATCATCGCCGCGGTCTTCGTCTATAAAATCTCGGTAAAGACCGGGCAGTTTGACATTATCCGCTCGTCAATTCTATCGATAACCCCCGATCAACGCCTGCAAATGCTGATTGTCGGCTTCTGCTTCGGCGCGTTCCTTGAAGGTGCGGCGGGTTTCGGCGCGCCGGTGGCGATAACCGCCGCGCTGCTGGTGGGTCTGGGCTTTAATCCGCTGTATGCGGCAGGGCTGTGCCTGATTGTAAACACCGCGCCAGTCGCCTTTGGCGCGATGGGTATTCCGATTCTGGTTGCCGGACAGGTTACGGGCCTGGACAGCTTTGAAATCGGTCAGATGGTAGGCCGCCAGTTGCCATTCCTGACCATTATCGTGCTGTTCTGGATTATGGCGATTATGGACGGCTGGCGCGGCGTGAAAGAAACCTGGCCTGCGGTGATGGTCTCTGGCGGTTCATTTGCTATCGCCCAGTATCTCAGCTCCAACTTTATCGGGCCGGAACTGCCGGATATTATCTCTTCTCTGGTGTCTCTGGTGTGTCTGACGCTGTTCCTCAAACGTTGGCAGCCGGTACGCATCTTCCGCTTCGGCGATATGGGCGCGTCGCAGGTCGATCAGACGCTGGCCCGTACCCGCTATACGACAGGACAAATTGTTCGCGCCTGGTCGCCGTTCCTGTTCCTGACCGCCACGGTCACTCTCTGGAGCATACCGCCGTTCAAAGCGCTGTTTGCCCCCGGCGGCGCCCTGTATGACTGGGTAATTAACGTTCCGGTACCGTATCTCGATAAACTGGTCGCCCGTATGCCGCCGGTCGTACACGAAGCGACCGCTTACGCGGCGGTGTATAAATTTGACTGGTTCTCCGCCACCGGCACGGCGATCCTATTTGCCGCGCTGTTGTCTATCGTCTGGCTGAAAATGAAACCCTCAGCCGCAATCCAGACCTTTGGCAGCACGCTGAAAGAGCTGGCGTTGCCGATTTACTCCATCGGCATGGTGCTGGCGTTCGCGTTTATCTCGAACTATTCCGGGCTTTCCTCCACGCTGGCGTTAGCGCTGGCGCACACCGGCAGCGCCTTCACGTTCTTCTCGCCGTTCCTCGGCTGGCTGGGGGTATTCCTGACCGGCTCGGATACCTCATCTAACGCGCTGTTTGCCTCTCTACAGGCTACCGCGGCGCAGCAAATCGGCGTCTCTGATGTGCTGATGGTGGCGGCGAATACCACTGGAGGCGTAACCGGGAAGATGATCTCGCCGCAGTCTATCGCCATCGCCTGCGCGGCGGTGGGACTGGTAGGGAAAGAGTCCGATCTGTTCCGTTTTACCGTCAAACACAGCCTGATCTTCACCTGTATGGTGGGCGTGATCACTACGCTTCAGGCCTATGTTTTAACCTGGATGATTCCGTGATTGTGATGCCAAAACGCCTGTCAGACGAGATTGCCTCTCGCGTGCGGGCGCTGATTGAAGAACAAAACCTGGAAGCGGGCATGAAATTGCCCGCCGAGCGCCAGTTGGCTCAACAGCTTGGCGTATCACGCAACTCTTTACGCGAAGCGCTGGCGAAGCTGGTCAGCGAAGGCGTGCTGGTGAGCCGTCGCGGCGGCGGGACGTTTGTTCGCTGGCAGCATGAAGCCTGGTCTGAACAAAACATCGTTCAGCCGCTGAAAACCCTGCTGGCGGACGATCCTGATTACAGCTTCGATATTCTGGAAGCCCGCCACGCCATTGAAGCCAGTACTGCCTGGCACGCCGCCATGCGGGCCACCAGCGCCGACAAAGAGAAGATCAGACTCTGCTTTGATGCGACGCTCAGCGAAGACCCGGATCTCGCCTCCCAGGCCGACGTGCGCTTTCATCTGGCGATCGCGGAAGCCTCGCACAATGTGGTGCTGTTGCAAACCATGCGCGGGTTCTTCGACGTCCTGCAATCCTCCGTCAAACAGAGTCGCCAGCGTATGTATCTCGTTCCGCCCGTATTCTCAAAGCTGACGGAACAACACCAGGCGGTGATGGACGCCATTCTGGACGGTAACGCCGAGGGCGCGCGTAAAGCGATGATGGCGCACCTCAGTTTTGTCCACACCACGATTAAACGATTTGATGAAGACCAGGCCCGCCAGGCGCGTATTACCCGCCTGCCCGGCGACCATAATGAGATGACCAGGGAGAATAAATCATGATTATTTCAGCAGCCAGCGATTATCGCGCCGCAGCTCAGCGCACGTTGCCTCCTTTCCTCTTCCACTACATCGACGGCGGCGCGTATGCGGAATATACCCTGCGCCGAAATGTGGAAGACCTGTCGCAAGTCGCTCTGCGCCAGCGCGTGCTGAAAAATATGTCCGATTTAAGCCTGGAAACGACCCTGTTTAACGAAACGTTGTCGATGCCGGTGGCATTAGCGCCGGTAGGCCTGTGCGGCATGTACGCCCGTCGCGGCGAAGTACAGGCCGCCGCCGCCGCAGACGCAAAGGGCATTCCGTTCACCCTTTCCACCGTCTCCGTCTGTCCGATTGAAGAAGTTGCACCAACCATTAAGCGCCCGATGTGGTTCCAGCTTTATGTACTGCGTGACCGGGGCTTTATGCGCAACGCGCTTGAACGTGCGAAAGCGGCGGGCTGCTCCACGCTGGTCTTTACCGTGGATATGCCGACGCCGGGCGCGCGCTACCGTGACGCCCACTCCGGGATGAGCGGCCCAAACGCGGCCATGCGCCGTTACTGGCAGGCGGTAATGCACCCTAAATGGGCGTGGGATGTCGGCCTGAACGGTCGCCCGCATGATTTAGGCAATATTTCCGCCTATCTGGGTAAACCGACCGGCCTTGAGGACTATATCGGCTGGCTGGCAAATAACTTCGATCCGTCCATCTCCTGGAAAGACCTGGAGTGGATACGCGAATTCTGGGACGGCCCAATGGTGATCAAAGGGATCCTCGATCCAGAAGATGCCCGCGATGCGGTACGTTTCGGCGCTGACGGTATCGTGGTGTCGAATCACGGCGGCCGCCAGCTCGATGGCGTGCTCTCTTCCGCCCGCGCCCTGCCCGCCATTGCCGATGCGGTGAAAGGCGATATCGCCATTCTGGCGGATAGCGGGATTCGTAACGGGCTGGATGTCGTGCGTATGATTGCGTTGGGGGCCGATACCGTACTGCTGGGTCGGGCCTATCTCTACGCGCTGGCGACGGCAGGAAAAGCGGGGGTCGCCAACCTGCTGGACCTGATCGAGAAAGAGATGAAAGTCGCCATGACCCTGACCGGCGCGAAATCTATTAGCGAAATCAGTGGCGATTCACTGGTGCAGGAACTGGGGAAAAGTTTGCCCGCCGCGCTGGCGCCAATGAGCAAAGGCGATGCCGCCTGAACGCCTGGCGCGTGAGAGCCCGGTAAATTTCTGCTATTCTGCCCCCCGCATTTAAGGGGGCATCATGCTTAACATCGTACTCTTCGAACCAGAAATCCCGCCGAATACCGGCAACATCATTCGTCTTTGCGCCAATACCGGCTTTCGTCTGCACATCATCGAACCGATGGGGTTTACCTGGGATGATAAGCGCTTACGCCGCGCAGGGCTGGACTATCACGAATTCGCCGCGGTTCAGCGCCATCACGATTATGCCGCCTTTGTCGCCGCCGAAAACCCGCAGCGCCTGTTTGCGTTGACGACAAAGGGCACGCCCGCCCATAGCGCCGTAAGCTATCAGGATGGCGATTATTTGATGTTTGGCCCGGAAACGCGCGGCCTGCCCGCCAGCATTCTCGATGCGTTGCCTAAAGAGCAGAAGATTCGCATTCCGATGATGCCGGATAGCCGTAGCATGAACCTGTCGAATGCGGTGTCGGTGGTGGTGTATGAAGCGTGGCGCCAGTTAGGATACCCCGGCGCGGTATTGCGCAGTTGATTTGTGCCGGATGGCGGCTGACGCCTTATCCGGCCTACATTAATATTGATAATATTCGTTTCGAGCGTTATCGGCGCAGCCAGATTGGACACGGACTGCGCTTGTCTACCTGAGCGTACACGCAATACAAGAGGATGACGAGCATAGCCCAGGTTCAATATGGCAAGTAAGATAGCTCGAAATCAGATGCCGTCGCCATACTCAAACGTATGGTGTAGCCCGTTGAAATGCTGGTCCATATCCATCGACGGCTTATCGCTGCCCGGCTTGCCGACAATACGCGCCGGAACGCCTGCGGCGGTAGTGTGCGGCGGGACAGGCTGTAAAACGACGGAACCTGCGCCAATTTTCGCGCCGCGCCCCACCTCGATATTGCCGAGAATTTTCGCGCCCGCGCCAATCATCACGCCTTCGCGGATTTTAGGATGACGATCGCCGCTCGTTTTCCCGGTACCGCCCAGGGTGACGGATTGCAGGATCGACACATCATCCTCAATAACCGCCGTCTCCCCCACCACAATACCGGTGGCATGGTCGAGCATAATCCCGCGGCCAATTTTCGCTGCCGGGTGAATATCCACCTGAAACGAGACCGAAACCTGATTTTGCAGGAAGATAGCCAGCGCGCGGCGACCTTTATTCCACAACCAGTGACCAATGCGGTAGGCCTGTAGCGCATGAAAGCCTTTCAGATATAACAGCGGCGTGGAGTATTTATCCACCGCCGGATCGCGAGTGCGCACGGCCTGAATATCGCAGGCTGCCGACGCGATCATTTCCGGGTCGGCGGCATAGGCTTCTTCAACTACTTCACGGATAGCGATAGCGGGCATGATGGGCGACGCCAGTTTATTTGCCAGCATATAGCTCAGCGCACTGCCCAGATTTTCATGCTTGAGTAGCGTGGCGTGATAAAAACTGGCCAACATAGGCTCACAGTCAGCTAAAGCGCGGGCTTCAGCTTTAATATTCTTCCAGACGATTTCCAGTTCTTCACACGGCATGGCTTACTCCAGACGGGCAGAAAACGACCAACCCGTTCTGTGCGGGTTGGGTCGTTTATGCAAACAGTTCCTTACGGCTAGTGGCGACTCAGCTCTTCCTTGCGGGCGCGACCTAATAACGTTAATGCTGCCTCGCGCGCGTTTTTTCCGCAATACAATACTTGATAAATTTCCTCGGTTATTGGCATTTCAACACCAAAACGGTGCGCCAATTCACGAACTTCTTTCGTATTGCGATAGCCTTCGACCACCTGGCCAATCTTATCCTGCGCGCCTTTAACGTCCATACCCTGGCCAAGCATCATGCCAAAACGACGGTTGCGCGACTGGTTGTCGGTACAGGTCAGCACCAGATCGCCTAAACCCGCCATCCCCATAAAGGTGGCGGGATCGGCACCAAGCGCTGCGCCAAGCCGCGACATTTCGGTCAGTCCACGCGTGATTAGCGCCGTGCGGGCGTTCGCGCCGAAGCCGATGCCGTCAGACATCCCCGCGCCAATCGCAATCACGTTTTTCACCGCGCCGCCAAGCTGCACGCCGATAAAATCCGCATTGATATAGACGCGAAAACTTTTTCCGCAGTGCAACAGTTGCTGGAGATCGTCGGCAAAGGTCTCATCGGTTGAGGCCAGCGAGATTGCCGTCGGCAAACCCGCCGCCAGCTCTTTAGCGAACGTCGGACCGGAAATCACCGCCAGCGGGATTTGATCGCCTAACGCCTCGCGAGCGACATCCTGCAACAGGCGCCCCGTTTCCGCTTCCAGGCCTTTGGTCGCCCATACCAGACGCGCATCCGGACGCATCAGCGGTTTAATCTGCCGCAGCACGTCGCTGAAAACATGGCTTGGCACCACTACCAGAATGTTACGACTGGCCGCCAGCGCGGTTGCTAAGTCACTTTCCAGGTGTAACGTATCGGGAAAAGGCACATCGGGAAGGAACGCGACGTTGCAGCGATCGTGCTCCAGGGTCGCGATATGTTTTGGGTCGTGGCCCCACAGGACAACCTGGTGGCCGTTTCTCGCCAGAGTGATGGCAAGAGCGGTGCCGTACGAGCCGGCACCGATGACTGTCATTGACGCATTACTTTGGTTCATCAGGCATCCTGATGTTCTTCAGTACCTTCGCCAGCCTGCTGCTGCAAATAGTTCATGAACAGCGCATCAAAGTTGACCGGCGCAAGGTTCAGTTGCGGGAACGTACCGCGTGAAACCAAGCTGGTGATGCACTCGCGAGCATACGGGAACAGAATGTTCGGGCAGTATGCGCCCAGGCAATGCGCCATCTGAGTGCCTTCAATACCGCTGATGGAGAAAATACCGGCCTGCTGAACTTCGCACAGGAACGCGGTTTCTTCCCCCAGGGAAGCCGTTACGGTAACACGCAGCACAACTTCATAAACGTCATCCGCCAGTTGGGAAGATGCCGTATCAAGATCCAGTTTAACCTCTGGCTGCCAATCTTTCTGGAAAACATGCGGTGCGTTTGGCGCTTCGAAAGAAACATCCTTGGTATAGATACGTTGGATCTGGAAAGCCATTTCAGTGTTATTTTGTTCTGACATGTGTAAAACCCTTTAGTGTTGTCCTTAAATACTTGAGTACGCCTTAACGCAACAGCGGATCCAGTCCACCACGCGCATCCAGCGCATACAAGTCGTCACAACCGCCAATGTGCTGTGCATCAATAAAAATTTGCGGAACCGTCGTTCGGCCACTACGTTTGATCATCTCTTCACGCTTCACGGCGTCGCCGTCAATCGCAATTTCCTGGAAACTCACGCCCTTGCTGTTTAACAGCGCCTTTGCACGATGGCAAAACGGACAGGTTGCTTTGGTGTAGATTTCAATATTGGCCATGACTTCGCTCCTGTTTTTTACCCGATGGATTTCATGTCGACGCAAGGGCAAGTCATTCCCCTTACGTCATGAAAACGACGGGTAATCACTTACCGCGCACCAGAGGCAGATTCTCGCCGCTCCAGCCTGCTACGCCTTCTTTCAACACAAAGACCTTTTCAAAGCCGGCTTTTGTCAGCGCGTTAGCGGATTCCTGGCACTGCATACCTGAACCGTCGACCACGATAATCGGCTTGTCTTTGTGCTTTTCCAGTTCGCCAACATTGTTGGCTTTGATTTCGCTCGGCAGCAAATTGGTCGCGCCAGCGATATGGCCTTTACGGAAATCGTCACGTTGACGTAAATCCACAACAACGGCGTCCTCTTTGTTGATAAGGCGCGTGGCTTCGCCGCGTGTAATCACCTTAACTTTTGAAGTCAGACCTTTGAACGTGGTAAATAAAACCGCCACCAGTAACGCAATCCAGGCGATACTCAGTATGGGATGACGGCCAACAAATTGCATAATTTCTTGCATGGGGGGTAACAACTCCCGACGTAGTGATTAAAAAACCAGGAAAGGAGTATACCTGTGCAGTGGCGCAAATACAGCCAGAGCGTGCACTGGAATGCATTTTTGCGGGGCGCTACGAAAAAAAATCACGCTATTACTTGCCTTCTCACGCCAGCGCGATCCCTTTCTTTGATCTTCTGAGGCTATTTTATCGATTCAGCTGTAGTAAAATTACGCAATTATTTTGTCTATTGAGTATGAGGTTGTCGCAATGTCGGTTTCTAAAAAACCTATGGTACTGGTGATTCTGGATGGCTACGGCTACCGTGAAGAACAGCAGGATAACGCTATCTTAAACGCCAAAACCCCGGTGATGGATGCTCTGTGGGCAAAACGTCCGCATACCCTGATCGACGCATCCGGTCTGGAAGTGGGTCTGCCTGACCGCCAGATGGGCAATTCCGAAGTGGGCCACGTGAACCTGGGCGCAGGCCGCATCGTTTATCAGGACCTGACGCGTCTGGACGTTGAAATTAAAGAACGTACTTTCTTTGCTAACCCAGTCCTGACCAATGCGGTAGACCAGGCGAAAAACGCCGGTAAAGCGGTTCATATTATGGGTCTGCTGTCCGCGGGCGGTGTCCACAGCCACGAAGATCACATTATGGCGATGGTGGAACTGGCCGCAGAGCGCGGCGCAGAAAAAATCTATCTGCACGCCTTCCTCGACGGTCGCGACACGCCGCCGCGCAGCGCTGAAGCCTCGCTGAAAAAATTCGAAGACAAATTCGCCGCGCTGGGCAAAGGCCGCGTGGCGTCTATCGTCGGTCGTTACTACGCTATGGACCGCGACAACCGTTGGGATCGCGTGGAAAAAGCGTATGATCTGATGACCCTGGCTCAGGGCGAATTCCAGGCGGATACCGCTGTGGCTGGCCTGCAGGCCGCTTACGCTCGTGATGAAAACGATGAGTTTGTCAAAGCGACCGTTATCCGCGCCGAGGGCCAGGCTGATGCGGCGATGGAAGACGGCGACACGCTGATTTTCATGAACTTCCGCGCTGACCGCGCGCGCGAAATTACCCGCGCTTTCGTTAATGCTGATTTCGACGGCTTTGCGCGTAAGAAAGTGGTTAATCTGAACGTCGTGATGCTGACCGAATACGCCGCCGACATCAAAACTGCCGTTGCCTACCCACCAGCGTCGCTGGCGAACACGTTCGGCGAGTGGATGGCGAAAAACGATAAAACCCAACTGCGTATTTCCGAAACGGAAAAATATGCGCACGTAACCTTTTTCTTTAACGGCGGCGTAGAAGAACCGTTTGCTGGCGAAGAGCGCATTCTGATCAACTCCCCGAAAGTGGCCACTTATGACCTGCAACCGGAAATGAGCTCTGCAGAATTGACTGAAAAATTGGTCGCGGCGATCGAAAGCGGTAAGTACGACACCATCATTTGTAACTATCCAAACGGCGATATGGTCGGTCATACCGGCGTGATGGAAGCCGCCATCAAAGCGGTGGAAGCGTTGGATAACTGCATTGAACAGGTAACAAAAGCGGTTGAGTCCGTTGGTGGACAACTGTTGATTACCGCGGACCACGGCAACGCGGAGCAGATGCGCGATCCGGCGACCGGTCAGGCGCATACCGCCCACACCAACCTGCCGGTGCCGCTGATTTATGTCGGCGAGAAAAACGTGAAGGCGGTCGAAGGCGGCAAACTTTCAGACATTGCGCCTACCATGCTGTCGCTGATGGGGATGGAAATCCCGCAAGAGATGACTGGTAAGCCGCTGTTCATCGTGGAATAATCCCTCCCCATGAGGGGAAAGGCGATTAACACCATTCAACAGGCCGTGAAACCAAGAACGTTTTCAGTCAGGCCTTTGTTCTACGCCAGCGTACTTAGCGCTGGCGTATTGTTGTGCGCCTTTTCCGCCCACGCGGATGACCGCGATCAACTCAAATCTATTCAGGCCGATATCGCCGCGAAAGAACGCGACGTACGCCAGCAGCAGCAACAACGCGCCAGCCTCCTGGCACAACTTAAAGCCCAGGAAGAGGCCATCTCGGCCGCAGCACGTAAGCTGCGCGAAACGCAAAGCACCCTGGATCAGTTAAACGCGCAAATTGATGAGATGAACGCCTCAATTGCCAAACTGGAGCAGCAAAAAGCCAGCCAGGAGCGTAATCTTGCCGCGCAGTTGGACGCCGCTTTCCGCCAGGGCGAACACACCGGCATTCAGCTTATTCTTAGCGGAGAAGAAAGCCAGCGTGGGCAACGCCTGCAGGCCTACTTCGGCTATCTGAACCAGGCGCGCCAGGAGACTATCGCCGAACTGAAACAGACTCGCGAACAGGTCGCCACGCAAAAAGCCGAGCTGGAAGAGAAGCAAAGCCAACAACAAACGTTGCTGTATGAGCAGCGCGCCCAGCAGGCGAAGCTGGAGCAGGCGCGTAATGAACGTAAGAAAACGCTTGCCGGACTGGAGTCGTCTATTCAGCAAGGCCAGCAACAGTTAAGCGAACTACGCGCCAACGAATCACGCCTACGCAACAGTATCGCGCGGGCGGAAGCGGCGGCCAAAGCGCGAGCGGAGCGTGAAGCCCGCGAAGCGCAGGCGGTACGCGATAAGCAGCAGGAAGCCTCGCGTAAAGGCAGCACCTATAAGCCGACGGAAAGCGAGCGTTCGCTAATGTCCCGCACCGGCGGTCTGGGCGCGCCACGCGGTCAGGCATACTGGCCGGTACGCGGCCCGATCTTGCATCGCTATGGCGAACGGCTGCAGGGTGAGCTACGTTGGAAGGGGATGGTGATCGGCGCGTCGGAAGGCACCGAGGTCAAAGCCATCGCCGACGGCAGGGTGATTCTGGCGGACTGGCTGCAAGGCTATGGCCTGGTGGTGGTCGTGGAGCATGGTAAAGGTGATATGAGCCTTTACGGCTATAACCAGAGCGCGCTGGTCAGCGTAGGCGCGCAGGTGCGCGCCGGACAACCTATCGCCCTTGTGGGCAGTAGCGGCGGTCAGGGCAGACCCTCGCTTTATTTCGAAATTCGTCGCCAGGGTCAGGCCGTCAATCCACAGCCGTGGTTGGGAAGATAAGTTTTGCCTCAGTTTCGTCGCTCCATTCTCACGCTGGCCACTTTGCTGGCGTTTGCACATCCCGTTTTCGCTGGCAAGCTCGCCATCGTGATTGATGATTTTGGCTATCGCCCGCACACGGAAAACCAGGTTCTGGCGCTGCCGCCAAACATTTCCGTCGCCGTACTGCCCAACGCGCCGCACGCGCGCGAAATGGCAACTAAAGCCCACAATAGCGGGCATGAGGTGTTAATCCATCTGCCGATGGCGCCGCTAAGCAAACAGCCGCTGGAGAAGGATACGCTGCGACCAGATATGAGCAGCGATGAGATCGAGCGCATTATCCGCGAGGCGGTAAACAACGTGCCGTATGCCGTCGGGCTTAATAACCACATGGGCAGCGCAATGACTTCCAGCCTGTTCGGTATGCAAAAAGTTATGCAGGCGCTGGAACATTACAATCTCTATTTTCTCGACAGCATGACGATTGGCAATAGCCAGGCGATGCGCGCGGCATCCGGTACGGGTGTGAAAGTGATCAAGCGCAAAGTGTTCCTCGACGATACGCAAAACGAGGCGGATATTCGCCGTCAGTTTAATCGCGCTATCGAACTGGCCCGTCGCAACGGTTCCGCTATCGCGATTGGACATCCGCATCCCGCAACGGTTCGCGTGCTGCAACAGATGGTTTATCGCCTGCCGGCGGATATCACCCTGGTACGTCCAGGCAGCCTGCTCAACGAACCGCAGGTAGATACGTCCCGACCTGGTGTGACGCCGCAGAAAATTGACGCGCCGCGCAATCCCTTTCGCGGCGTGAAGATGTGCAAGCCGAAAAAACCGCTGCAACCGGTCTACGCTACGCGCTTTTTCAGCGTCATCGGCGAGAGTATTACGCAAAGTTCCGTGGTTGCCTGGTTTCAGCACCAGTGGCAAGGCTGGGGGAAAATCGCCGCGCCTAAAAACGTGAGCGCTAAGACAGATTGAGCGCCTTACGGGCCATACGACGGTGCGACAAGGTTTTGTCGCGCCATTGCCACAGCCGGAAAGACCAGAGCAGCGTCTGATAAGCCGCTTTCGCGCTGCGGACGTTAGCCATCATTCGTCTATACATGCCAGAAGTAAAAATTTCGGCAATCATACGCTGGCGGGTCAAAATATCAGGCTCTTTACGTACCGCATGACAAACGCGTAACGCTTCCCAGGTAATTTGCTGGCGAAATTCCGGGTAAATCGGAATACGACGGGCATAATCACGATTGAGCTTTTCTAATAACCGCGTAATTTTAATATAATGCCGCTGATAATTAAGATTTTTATTGCCTTGTCTTTGCAAACGGCTTACCGAATTATCATGCAGGAAATATTTATATAATGATTGTTCGGTATAACGTACGCGCGTGGCATTAAACATAACTTCCGTCGACCATAATATGTCCTGATGATGTAGTCCGGGAACGAAAGTAATATTGTTATCGGTAATTAACGCACGTCGATAAACGCCCATCCAGACAACATGCGTCCAGCGCCGCGAGGCCAGCGCCATACGCAACCAATCCGGTCCGCTTAATACTCCGGTGGAGCGCAGACGATCGGTCGGAATAGATTGCCAGGCGTGCCCGGTTTTTCGGACGCACCAGTCCGCGTTGCACTGCGCAACGTCCAGATCATCGTTAAGCGCCATGGTCATCAGCGTTTCATACATCTTCGGGTAGACCAGGTCATCTGCATCGACAAAGGCGACATAATCGCCGGTCGCTGCTTGCAGGCCAAGATTACGGGCGACAGATGCGCCAGCATTGGCCTGATGAAGCAGTCGAACATGCGGGTAATGTTCCGCGTAATGTTTTGCTATCTCAACGGAATGATCCGTCGATCCATCATTCACAATAATAATTTCCAGCGCCGACCACGTTTGCGCGATTAATGACGCCATGCAAGCATTAAAATCCGCTCCCGCATTATATAACGGGACAATGATACTCACTTTGGTTTTACTATTTTTCATAACGATTACCAGAAAAACCTTAATTTACCCTGCCTTTATACTGTGGCTCTATTAAGAAACTATTAAGCCGCCATAATTAATTTTTACAGTAAAAAGCAAGCACAAAACTCAGAGTAGAGCGTGACGTTAGCGAGTAAAATAAGAGTAAAGCGCAATTACGAATGCTTGATGTCTATGACAATTCTTTACGGCTTTCCAGATTTTCCCTAACAAAAAAGGTTGGCGAATGACACCAACCTTTTACGATGAAACGTATATCAGACCCGATAAATATCATCGGGTCTCTATACATATTAATCCCAGCTCAGAATAACTTTTCCTGACTGGCCTGAACGCATGGCGTCAAAACCTTTCTGGAAATCATCAATAGAGAAACGATGGGTGATAATCGGTGACAGATCCAGACCGGACTGGATCAGCGCCGCCATTTTGTACCACGTTTCGAACATCTCACGACCATAAATACCTTTAATGAACAAGCCCTTAAAGATAACTTTTGTCCAGTCGATAGACATATCTGATGGCGGAATCCCCAGCATCGCAATACGACCGCCGTGATTCATGGTGTCCAGCATGGTACGAAACGCCGGCGGCGCGCCGGACATCTCCAGACCCACATCGAACCCTTCGGTCATTCCCAGCTCCGCCATGACGTCGTTCAGGCTCTCTTTCGCGACGTTGACCGCGCGGGTGACGCCCATTTTACGCGCCAGCTCCAGACGGTATTCATTGACGTCAGTAATCACCACATGACGCGCACCGACATGTTTCGCCACCGCGGCGGCCATTACGCCGATTGGCCCCGCCCCCGATACCAGTACATCTTCGCCGACCAGATCGAAAGACAGCGCCGTATGCACCGCATTACCAAACGGGTCGAAAATAGAGGCTAAATCATCAGAAATGTTATCCGGGATTTTAAACGCATTGAATGCCGGGATGACCAGGTATTCCGCGAAGCAGCCGGGACGGTTGACGCCCACGCCGGTGGTGTTGCGGCACAGGTGAGTACGACCGCCACGGCAGTTGCGGCAATGACCGCAGGTGATATGACCTTCGCCGGAGACGCGATCGCCGATTTTAAAGCCTTTCACTTCCTGACCGATGCCGACCACTTCGCCGACATATTCATGCCCCACGACCATCGGAACCGGGATGGTTTTTTGCGACCAGTCATCCCAGTTATAGATGTGAACGTCAGTGCCGCAGATGGCTGTTTTACGGATTTTAATCAGCAAATCGTTATGGCCGACTTCCGGTTCCGGAACGTCGGTCATCCAGATGCCCTCTTCCGCTTTCAGTTTGGATAACGCTTTCATCTTACATCCTCAGGCAATCACGCCCAGTTGTTTACCAATACGCGTGAACGCGTCTACCGCACGCGTAATTTGCTCAGGCGTATGCGCCGCAGACATCTGGGTACGAATACGCGCCTGACCTTTTGGTACGACCGGATAGAAGAAACCGGTAACGTAAATGCCCTCTTTTTGCAGTTCGCGGGCAAATTTCTGCGCGACAACCGCATCTCCCAGCATTACCGGGATGATGGCGTGATCCGCGCCTGCCAGCGTAAATCCCGCGGCAGACATCTGCTCACGGAACTGCCGGGCGTTCGCCCACAAGCGATCGCGCAGTTCTGCGCCCGCTTCCACCATCTCTAACACTTTAATAGAAGCCGCCACGATCGCCGGCGCCAGTGAATTGGAGAACAGATATGGGCGGGAACGCTGACGCAACCACTCAACGACCTCTTTGCGCGCCGCGGTATAACCGCCGGATGCGCCGCCTAACGCTTTGCCCAGCGTACCGGTAATAATATCTACGCGGCCCATTACGTCGCAGTATTCATGGGAACCGCGACCGTTTTCGCCGACAAAGCCTACCGCGTGAGAATCATCAACCATCACCAGCGCATCGTATTTATCGGCCAGATCACAGACACCTTTCAGATTGGCGATGACGCCATCCATTGAGAACACCCCGTCGGTAGCGATCAGGACATGACGCGCGCCGGCCTCACGCGCCTCTTTCAGCCGAGCTTCCAGCTCAGCCATATCGTTGTTGGCATAGCGATAGCGCTTCGCTTTACACAAACGCACGCCGTCAATGATAGACGCGTGGTTCAGCGCGTCGGAGATAATGGCGTCTTCCGCGCCCAGCAACGTCTCAAACAAGCCGCCGTTAGCGTCGAAACAGGAGGAATACAGAATCGCATCTTCCATGCCGAGGAAGCTTGCCAGCTTTTGCTCCAGCGCTTTGTGGCTGTCCTGGGTGCCGCAGATAAAACGCACGGACGCCATACCGAAACCGTGGCTGTCCATTCCCGCTTTTGCGGCATTAATCAGCTCAGGGTGATTCGCCAGCCCGAGATAGTTATTGGCGCAAAAGTTAATAACGTGGCTTCCATCCGCCACGGTGATATCCGCCTGCTGCGCAGACGTAATAATGCGCTCTTCTTTAAACAATCCTTCCGCCCGGGCGGTTTCCAGATCGTTGGTTAACTGTTTGTAAAAATCCCCACGCATTGCGATTCTCCAGACTGGGCAAATTTCAGCACATATTACCCAAAGCGATACGTTGATACGAGATGACGCGTCATCACTTCTTTAAAATGCAGCATAAATCACGCGTATCCTCACGGGTTATCAGTGAATGGATGAATAGTGTTATGATAAGAGCATTCATGTCTGAGACAGTCTCTGACACCATAATTCAAAGGTTACAGTTATGATCATCGTTACCGGCGGCGCGGGCTTTATCGGCAGCAATATCGTTAAAGCCCTGAATGATAAAGGTATCACCGATATTCTGGTGGTGGATAACCTGAAAGACGGCACCAAGTTTGTAAACCTGGTGGATCTGAACATTGCTGACTATATGGATAAGGAAGATTTCCTGATCCAGATTATGTCCGGAGAAGAGCTCGGCGATATCGAAGCTATTTTCCATGAAGGTGCCTGCTCTTCCACCACCGAGTGGGACGGCAAGTATATGATGGATAATAACTATCAATACTCCAAAGAGCTACTGCACTATTGTCTTGAGCGCGAAATCCCGTTCCTCTACGCCTCTTCTGCCGCCACCTATGGCGGTCGCACGTCTGATTTCATCGAATCGCGCGAATACGAAAAACCGCTTAACGTTTACGGCTATTCTAAATTCCTGTTTGATGAATACGTGCGCCAGATCCTGCCAGAAGCGAACTCGCAGATTGTCGGTTTCCGCTATTTCAACGTCTATGGACCACGTGAAGGCCATAAAGGCAGCATGGCAAGCGTGGCATTTCATTTGAATACACAGTTAAACAACGGCGAAAGCCCGAAACTGTTTGAAGGCAGCGAAAACTTCAAGCGCGACTTCGTTTACGTGGGCGATGTGGCCGCCGTTAACCTGTGGTTCCTGGAAAGCGGCAAGTCCGGCATCTTTAACCTGGGCACAGGCCGTGCGGAATCTTTCCAGGCCGTCGCCGACGCGACGCTGGCATACCATAAAAAAGGTAGCATTGAATACATTCCGTTCCCGGATAAGCTGAAAGGTCGCTATCAGGCGTTTACGCAGGCGGATTTAACCAATCTGCGCAACGCGGGCTACGACAAACCCTTTAAGACCGTCGCCGAAGGCGTCACGGAGTATATGGCCTGGCTGAACCGCGACGCGTAAGTATGAAAATTTTGGTCATTGGCCCGTCCTGGGTGGGCGACATGATGATGTCGCAAAGTCTCTATCGCACGCTTAAAGCGCGCTATCCCCAGGCGATAATCGACGTGATGGCGCCCGCCTGGTGTCGCCCGTTATTATCGCGTATGCCGGAAGTTAACGAGGCGATACCCATGCCGCTGGGCCACGGCGCGCTGGAAATCGGCGAGCGCCGCAGATTGGGCCATAGCCTGCGAGAGAAGCGCTACGATCGCGCCTGGGTGCTGCCAAATTCGTTTAAATCGGCGCTGATTCCTTTCTTTGCCAATATCCCGCACCGTACCGGCTGGCGCGGCGAAATGCGCTATGGCCTGCTGAACGATGCGCGCGTCCTTGATAAAGACGCCTGGCCGCTGATGGTGGAGCGCTACGTGGCGCTGGCTTATGACAAGGGCGTGATGCGCACGGCGAAAGATCTGCCGCAGCCGCTACTCTGGCCACAGCTCCAGGTTAGCGAGGGTGAAAAGTCGCTGATGTGCAGCGACTTTTCACTATCTTCTGAACGTCCTCTGATCGGCTTTTGCCCCGGCGCGGAATTTGGCCCGGCAAAACGTTGGCCGCACTATCACTACGCCGAACTGGCAAAACAGCTCATTAACGAAGGGTATCAGGTCGTGCTGTTTGGCTCGGCAAAAGACCATGAAGCCGGAAATGAGATCCTGGCGGCGCTGAATAGCGAGCAGCAGGCATGGTGTCGCAACCTGGCGGGGGAAACCCAGCTGGAACAGGCCGTCATTCTGATAGCCGCCTGTAAAGCCATCGTCACTAACGATTCCGGGCTGATGCACGTCGCGGCGGCGCTCGACCGCCCGCTGGTCGCCTTGTATGGCCCAAGTAGCCCGGATTTCACGCCACCGCTGTCTCATAAGGCCCGGGTGATTCGTCTCATTACGGGTTATCACAAAGTGCGTAAAGGCGATACGGCGCAAGGCTATCACCAGAGCCTGATCGATATCACGCCGCAGCGGGTTCTGGAAGAGCTTCATTCGCTGTTGTCGGAAGAGGGCGTTTAATGCGGGTTTTGATCGTTAAAACATCATCGATGGGCGACGTATTACATACCCTGCCTGCGCTTACCGACGCGCAACAGGCGATTCCAGGGATTCAATTTGATTGGGTTGTCGAAGAAGGGTTTGCGCAAATTCCGTCCTGGCACAGTGCTGTCGATCGCGTGATTCCCGTCGCTATTCGCCGTTGGCGCAAGGCCTGGTTTTCCGCGCCCATCAAAGCGGAACGCACAGCCTTTCATCGGGCGGTATGCGCATACCAATACGACGCTGTGATTGATGCGCAGGGGCTGGTGAAAAGCGCGGCGCTGGTGACGCGTCTGGCGCATGGGATAAAGCACGGTATGGACTGGAGTACCGCCCGCGAACCGCTGGCCAGCCTGTTTTATAACCGTAAACACCATATCGCAAAGCAACAACATGCGGTTGAACGGACGCGCGAGCTGTTCGCCAAAAGTCTGGGATACGATAAACCGCAGTCGCAGGGCGATTATGCCATCGCAAAACATTTTCTGCATTGCCAGCAGGCGGTTAGCGATCCGTATGCGGTGTTTTTACATGCCACGACCCGCGATGATAAACACTGGCCGGAAGCAAACTGGCGCGAGCTTATCGGCCTGGTGGGCAACACCGGATTACGGATAAAACTTCCCTGGGGCGCGCCTCATGAGGAGGCCCGGGCTAAACGACTGGCCGAAGGCTTTGACTATGTGGATGTGTTACCGCGTATGAGCCTGGAGGAGGTCGCCAGAGTGCTGGCTGGCGCAAAATTTGTCGTATCGGTTGATACCGGCCTGAGCCATCTCACCGCCGCGCTCGACAGACCGAATATTACGCTATATGGCCCAACGGACCCTGGGTTAATTGGAGGTTATGGGAAGAACCAAATGGCATGCTGCTCACCAGAACAGAACCTGGCGAATTTAGATGCCACAAGCGTATTTGGAAAGATTCATTAAAGAGACTCTGTCTCATCCCAAACCTATTGTGGAGAAAAGATGCTAACCACATCATTAACGTTAAATAAAGAGAAATGGAAGCCGATCTGGAATAAAGCGCTGGTTTTTCTTTTTGTTGCTACGTATTTTCTGGATGGTATTACGCGTTATAAACATTTGATAATCATACTTATGGTTATCACCGCGATTTATCAGGTCTCACGCTCACCGAAAAGTTTCCCCCCTCTTTTCAAAAATAGCGTATTTTATAGCGTAGCAGTATTATCATTAATCCTTGTTTATTCCATACTCATATCGCCAGATATGAAAGAAAGCTTCAAGGAGTTTGAAAATACGGTACTGGAGGGTTTCTTATTATATACTTTATTAATTCCCGTACTATTAAAAGATGAAACAAAAGAAACGGTTTCGAAAATAGTACTTTTCTCCTTTTTAACAAGTTTAGGGCTTCGCTGCCTTGCAGAGAGTATTCTGTATATCGAGGACTATAATAAAGGGATTATGCCATTCATAAGCTATGCGCATCGACATATGTCCGACTCCATGGTTTTCTTATTTCCAGCATTATTGAATATTTGGCTGTTTAGAAAAAATGCAATTAAGTTGGTTTTTTTGGTGCTTAGCGCTATCTACCTTTTCTTTATCCTGGGAACCCTATCGCGAGGGGCATGGTTGGCGGTGCTTATAGTAGGTGTTCTGTGGGCAATACTGAACCGCCAATGGAAGTTAATAGGAGTTGGTGCCATTTTATTAGCCATTATCGGCGCTTTGGTTATCACTCAACATAATAACAAACCAGACCCAGAACATTTACTGTATAAATTACAGCAGACAGATAGCTCATATCGTTATACTAACGGAACGCAGGGCACCGCGTGGATACTGATTCAGGAAAACCCGATCAAGGGCTACGGCTATGGTAATGATGTGTATGATGGTGTTTATAATAAACGCGTTATCGATTATCCAACGTGGACCTTTAAAGAATCTATCGGTCCGCATAATACCATTCTGTACATCTGGTTTAGTGCAGGCATATTGGGTCTGGCGAGCCTGGCCTATTTATATGGCGCTATCATCAGGGAAACAGCCAGCTCTACCTTCAGGAAAGTAGAGATAAGCCCCTACAATGCTCATCTCTTGCTATTTTTATCTTTCGTCGGTTTTTATATCGTTCGTGGCAATTTTGAACAGGTCGATATTGCTCAAATTGGTATCATTACCGGTTTTCTGCTGGCGCTAAGAAATAGATAAAAAAACGCGCTGATACTTATTACGGTATCAGCGCGTTTTCCATCGTCCGGACTCAATCACTTATCAAACCAGCTTTTCATTTGTTCCTCGAAACGCTGCGCTACATTTTCCCAACTGTATTTTGAAAACACCAGGGATTTTGCTTTTTCGGCAATCTGGTGGCGTTCCTTATCAGCAAGCGCACGGTTAATATCATTAATTATACTGTCGCTCGACATAGGTTCTGCGAGGTGATAGCCCGTTATGCCATCTAACACAAATTCGCTAATCCCCCCTTTTTTGCTGGCAAGAACCGCTTTTCCTGCTGCCATCGCTTCTACAGCTACCATGCAAAATGCTTCTTCAACCTGAGATGGCACAATAACCAGATCGGCTATATGATAGAAGTTATGCATCTGGTCGGGAGATTGCCCCCCAGCCATAATACAATCCGTTCCAATCTCTTTTGCGGCGTCCAGTACTTTCTTTTGATACTCAGCTTTTTCACCCTTGCGGCTTGCATAAGGGTCGCCAACAACAACAAGTTTAATATTACTTTTTAAGGTACGTAATTTTTTGAACGCCTGCAAAAGCAACAGGATGCCTTTATCAGGCGAAATTCTCCCGGCATATAAGAGAACGGTGGCATCTTCCGCAATATTTAATTGCTGACGGAGGTTATTTTGTGGGTTTCTTTTATAAGTCTCAGCACAAAAACCATTAGGCACAATACTAACAGCAGCGGCGGGCAATCTTTCTTCATAAAACGCTTTAAGAAACTGACTGGGCACGATAATTTTTGCATCGTTATCAGGAAGTTCTGGTTCAAATGCGTTATGCATGTGCATAACCAGTTTTGCATTCGGATTGCGCTCTCTGATCTGCCGATACAGTTTCATACTATTATGAATAACAATGACGCTATCTTCCTGGGTAGTCACTTTATCTCTAATATTAAGGACGCGCTGGGAATAGGGTAGTGGGTCGAGACGAGTCCATTTCTGAAAAAGACGCTTATAAACTTTACTAAACCCAATGTAATGAATATCACAGTTATCGTTTATTTTATTATATTCAGGATAGCCAGCATTTTTTATACAAGCAATAGCACTCGGTATTGATAGTCGTTTTGCAACCTGGTAAATCCAGGTTTCTACCGCAGCCGCGCCACGAGGAGGAATTGAAAATATAGGAGTAACAGTAAATATGATTTTTTTAATCATAATAGCTATAATCCAGAATAGTTAACTTTATAGAAAAAGAAATGTTATAGAAAAAGAAATGCGTGCCAAAGCAACGCAAAATAATGATTTATCTAGTGTCTAGACAATTTTATCGTAATATATTTCATCCTCAAGTTCCGAGGCTGTAATATATGGAATAATATCGTAATGAATTGCAGTATCATCTGATAAATTAAAGATATTTAAATCACTCACATTTTTTCTCATAAAAGTAAAAAATGGCAGTATTTTAAACAGGTCTTTACTAAGCTCAGATGGCATAGGGCTGGTAGATTCGTCATAGAAACGCGGGCAACTGCCTGTTAAGTCAAGCCCAGAACATATAATACGGCTATACTTGAGGGAATAGGCAACCTGAATAGCGGTATAAGCAATAGTATGGCAAGAGCAATAGCCGATGCTGATATCCTTGCAAAATCCAGCCAGTCGTCCTCTTTTCGAAAGAGGAACTGAAATAAGTAATGCTTTATGAACCCGCTTGAGGATATTAAATTTAATTTTCTTTAAAAAGCCCCCTTTTTCTCGGCGATAAAAGGAGCGAATAATTAAACAGTTTTCTTCAATATATTTTTGATCATCTACTGAAGCCTGTTCGTACACATCAAGATTGACGATAGTAAACTGACTGTTACGGCTAAAGTTATAAAAATCTTCGCGCCGGCGATGAAGGAAGCGAACATCCGTCAGAAGGTACAAAAATGGCTTGACGTTATTGTTTAGCAAATATTGAACAGAACCATTGACTGCAATGACATCTTTCATTCGTAACAAGGACAGCGGCGTCTTTCTGGACGTAGGACCAGAAAGAAAAATAATACAATCTTCAGCCGTTCTTTTCGCAATAAGTTGCAGAACATCGGCGTGAGTTATGAAATTAACGCTGCCCATAAAAAACTCGTATGTTTATCATGCAACCTATAAATAAATGTTATATTCAATAACTAATATTACATCTCAAATTCTCTCAAGTATGTCATAACGCTGCAGCAAATAAAAGTCAGTCAGCCCCTTAAATTAAACCAAACGTGCTACATTGGTCAGCGCTTTTCCTTACCCTTAATACGACGAAGGAAATTTCGAAGTTTTTTCTTATAAATCAATAAGTAAAATCCGATATCTCTCACATTATTTTTGATACCATAATGTCTTTCTAAATCAATACGATCCTTTGCTTTTCGTTGCCTGGAAGGTCTTTTTCCGGACAAATCGATAATTCTGATCTCATTGCCTTGCAGGATAAAGTTACCTTTATGGGGATCGCCCGAAACCATACCATGCTGATGCAGGGAATATATCGACTGTTTGATTTTCCCTCTCACCTCGTCAGAAATTTCTGGCATATCCACAAGTTCAATACCTTCAATATACTCAATTATCATCACGTATGTTTTTACATAGCGTAATGTTTTAATTTCCGCCAGCAGGTAAAAATCATTAAGCGCCGCAAACCCTTCACGCCGCACACGATCTGTCTGATGAAAAAGCTTTTCGTAGTAATCTCCTTTTACTAACGATTTGAAAAATCGTTCAGTATTTTTTACTTTTGGACTAAATACTTTGAGAATATATTTTCCGTAGTCTGTATTAATCAATACAACTTTTGTATCTTCTATATTACGGAAGACTTTAATAATCTGATGATTATAAGATAGAAAATCTTTGAATATCTCAATGTATTTTTCACCGTCTTTTTTGACAAAGACGGTATAGTTTTTAACCTTTTTTTCAATAATCATAATGGAGATTTAGGGAAGGAAATTATTTGTGGAAAATTTTACGATAAAGATATGCGCTTCCAGCCAGAAGGCCTTTAAAGTAATGACCTTGCACGAGAAGATGTTTATATCGCTTCTTAAATTCAACTATGGTACGCGCATCTTTTGCGGGAAAATCTTTCCAGGGCGAATTCAGTCGTGCATTTTTATAATAGATAACTGAAGGATAATTTGCCCAGGCATGCCATGGTTTTGTAGCGCCCGTATAATGAATTAAAATAGTATTATCATTAATTATATTGCTATATTTTTTATGTGACTTATCTTTCAACTCACTTTTGATAGTATAAATAGTATTATACGGTCGCGGTAGAAAAATGACTTTATCCTGTAGGAGAATATTCAAAACATCCTGATCGGGATATTTAAAAGAGTCAGCCTCTTTACCTGCCAAAAGTAAAAATGCCTTTTTGGTTAAGGCATTCTCTTTCCATAATTTCAGGTTAACAAAAACCACGCCGGAGTTAAAATAACCACCTTGTAAATTAAAAGCGCTTAATCTCTCATTTACCTTATTCTGGATGGAATCAACATCTTTTACGACCGCAGCGATCTTCTCTGTCAGATCAAGCTGTAAAAGATCTTGTAAAGATCCTTTGCATACAATATCGGCATCCAAATAAAGTAAGGTGTTTACCTTCTTGCTGAGATAATCGAAAGCAAATAAACGAAAATACATTGCTCTCGACCATACTTTAGTTTGAGGCAATACCTCAAGGCTTTCTACTTTAATAAGATAAAGAGAAATTTTTATGTGATGCTGTACGGCTAAACGCTCTATATATTTTACAAAACACGGGGAGTATGAATCACAAATAATGTGAAAAGCGAGCGGGATATTATTGTTTAATACAACTGAAGCGATTGATACCCCCACACCATCAAGATAGTTTTCATCAACGCCATAAGAAATGTTTAATACGTTATCATCATTATTATTACTTTCATCAAAAACTTTATATTCAGCTATTTCTATCTCAGGAAATGAATCCATTACATCACCTATGGGTTTTATTCAAGAAGTTTACGTTTAAAGTAGGCTATATAATAATTTATACCCGAAGTATAATGCTTCTGATTAAACATATGCTTTGCCGCATAACGTAACTGATGGCTAGTCACTGGATTTAAAAGCGCACAATGAGACCATGGTGAGTTGGTCTTAGCCTGTAAAAAATATTGTGACACAGGGTAAGCCCCCCAACTATGCCAGGGCTTCGTTGGTCCGATATAATGAACAAATACAGTCTCAGCATCGACTGGATTAATAACTGAATCTTTTAATTCATAGTTAAGACTAAATTGTGTATTAAATTTTTTAGCAACAAAACGCGCTTTATTCACTAACAATATATTTAATACATCCTGATCAAGGTGCGTTATGCGCTGTACTACCTCCGGATCTTTTAGCATTTCAATCGCTTTCTTAGAGATATTTTCTGCGGTCCAAAGAGGTATGTTAATTAAAATAAAACCGGCATTAAAATAGCCAGAAACCAGCCCAGGCGTTGCCAGGCTAACCGAGCGCTTAGTCCACCATTCCAACTCGCCTTCAGCAACGACAGCCGCAATCTCATTTTCAGCGAAGTTAAGATCAATAAGTTCCTGAATACTCCCCTTACATGCAATATCTGCATCCAGATAAAGTACTCTATCTGTTTTATCTGAAAAATAATCGGCGATAATGAATCTAAAGTATGTTGCATAGGTCCAGTTTTTGGTACTGGGTAGCGATTTTAAGCGCTCACAGTCGATTAGGTAAACAACAATCTGCGTAGCGTACTGTTTTGCTAATGCCTCAAATCGCTGCTGGTCTTCAGACCCAAAGAAATCGGTAAAAACATGGAAAGCTAACGCCTTCTCTGGGTTAGCGAGGAGAACCGATGCAATAGAGACACCACAGCCAAAAAGAAAGTTTTTATCAATCCCATAAGCTATATTAAATTTAGCAGCATCACTATGTTGTGCATAGTTATAATCTAAAGTCTGTTGAATGACTTCTTCTTCAAAATATTTTCTGCTCATAGTGATCACTTTTGTAATTTCGAGAATATCGCATTATTAAAATTTTTAAAATATAGCACATCGTAAAATCTCTCAATCGTGCCGGGAATAATATCATGCTGATATTTTACTTCACCAGAAATAACACGATTAAGGTGTCCTACAAAATCATCTATAGCCCCCGGGGTGTAAAGCTCACCATTCAAACCGGGTTTAATCATATCGCGCGGACCAGACATACAATCAGAACTAATACACGGAATTCCATATGACATTGCTTCCAGCAGGGTCATAGGAAATCCCTCAAATGCAGAGGTAAGTAGTAACGCGGTGACATTTTTTATTTTTTGCTGTACGACTTGCCACGGCTCGCTTTGCCAACCATACCAGATCACACGCTGCTCAATACCAAGCTCCCGACTATAGGCCTGGCACTTTTCAAAATCTGAGCCATCACCAATAATATGTAGCTGCCATTCCCCTGTCGTACGAGCTAAGCCATCAAATAGATCTTTAACTCTTTTCTGCCCTTCAAATTTAAGACGCCCTACATAGAGAAATACAGCGGGTTTATCGCGCTCAGGCGGCGGCACAATGATTGTTTTAATAGAGACAGGATTATAAACGACGCTAATATCTTGCGCTGAGATACCCCGTGCCATCATCTGTTCTTTAATACCACTACTGATGGCCAGATGATAATCCGCGTACGTTATACATTCTGCATGTTTTTTATGGTCGAGCGAAAAATGCGGCCACGAGAAAATAGTAAAATGTTTACCACTTTTCTTTCGTGCTTTATTGGCATAAAGACATGAGATGACATCAATACATATCACAATATCCGGTGACGTTTCTTTCAGCCACTGACTAAAATTATAAACATGCTTAGCTCGACGAAGAAAACTTAATTTTATATTTGAGAATGATTGCGCATATTTAATCTCTTTTAGCCATGCTTTATCCATTTTGTCATTACGACAAAAGAAAAACATTTCACAGTTGATCTTCGGAGAGCTATTTTCAAACGTATGGATAACGTTGCTAATAACGGTTTCCATCCCTCCAAAACCAGATACCGCTTCGCCTATAAATGCTATTTTCAATGAAGTCACCATTTGCTGACACTCATGTTATTCGGCTTCCTTCACTTTTAAAATTCTGTAAGAACAAACCCAATCAACACTATATTTATACTGAGACCTGATTAAAATCGAACCCCAGTCCATGATTAAAGCTATCTTTTAGAAAAGGGCTGGTTATTTTATAGTTTTTGATAGTTGAGATATTATTTAGGTTATACTGAACTGTGCTATTAAACCCATATATCTCTAATGATATCCCTTGCTCCAGATATTCTAAAATAATGTCCTCGGCTATCATTTCAGAGTTAACATTCAATACACCATTAAACTGATGAGAGTCATATCGAGGGTGAGGAATATATATATCGACCGCTTCTTTTTTAATAAACCGCTGAAGATGCTGAAGAAAAACACACTCATCTTCTTTATTTTTTAACGCATCAGTATATACAGTTCCCAATAATACTTTTTTAAAGCCATTATTCGTATCAGGAAGACCGTTATGGTGTACCAATATAATTCCTTCGGTCTTTTCAATTATGTTGGTTCTATTAGGAAATAGAGTATAATGTTTTGCGTCTAACTTTAATATTTCATCTTTATGATATTTACGCCCCATCAGCTTTCGTATTAACTTCGATGTGGCGTTTATATTCTTATTTTCATACATTATACTTTTCTGATTGATATTATTTGTACCATCATCAAAGGTTTTTATTTCAGAAAAAGTGATACAAGATAAAATATGGTGTATAAGCGGGACATGAAAATTCGCGAAGAAAACGGTATGATATTCTCTGGCATACTTTTCCATGATTTTTTTAGCATACCGTGTTCTTTGAATCGTTTTAAATGTCGAAAATTTTGCTACCTGCGGGACGATCTCTGAGTGCCGACATAACGGCTGAATTTTTTTTAAATAGTACTGATTTTTTACGTTATCTACATCGCCGATAAATAAAACATCAACTTTTTTCAACCGCTCTTTTTCTATAATTGACCGTGCAATCAATAATTGCAAATTAGTCATGCATATGAATAGAAACATATAGCCTCTAAGCTATTTAAAAATATAATTTTTATATTAAAGATTTTTTCTTATTGTTCTTTCTTTGATTCGAGCGGCTTTAACATCCGCCAGGTGAATCAACCCCGATTCTTTTTGTAAAATCTCTCGCAGGGGGAGTGAGAAATACTCACGCATAAACCGGAATATATCTCGCTGAGTCAGGCCAATATTCATTGAAGAAAAATAAAGCCCAATTAAATCTTTGTCACGCCAGCGAAGGGGAACGTGCTGACGTATCTGCGCGCGATGCAGGTCGATTACGGAGATTTTTAAATCCTCTTCGCGACCAGTGAAAGGTAAATGCAGAAGAAAGTGGCAAATATAACAGTCGCGATGGTTAATTCCCCCGGCGTGCATTTTACGTACCATAGTCGCAACACGCTTAATGATCATCCACTTCACCTGCGCGTCCGGTGGATTAACAGCCCAGTCAGCACAGTAGTCTTCAAGGCTAATGGTGGGCGTTAAATCTTCGGTGATAATAAATGATGTTCTGGTTAGCGGGTTTACGCCTTTTTCACCAAAACCAACACCGTGCATCGTATCAACGCCCAGCTCATGTAGACGATGAATGGCGTGCCATTCTCTGTCAGCGCCCAGAACAGGCATACGTAACGAAATCAGGTTCTTCACAATTTCTTTCAGCGAAGTGCCTTTATGCCACTTCAGGAAGTAGCTTTTACCGTCCAGCTCAAACCGCAATGTTCGACGCGTCTCCAGCTCTCTGAACACTTCGCCCTGTAACGTTTTTACTTCCTCAAAAGCATCTTTACCGCGCCATAGTGTGGTTAACGGCGCTTTCAGCTCAACCATCTAAATCACCTGTAATAATATCCGCGGCCTTCTCCGGTAAGCTGTATAAATCCTGGGTATCAGCATAATACCGCGCATTTTCAGCCCAGGCGTTGCGTAAGGAAGGCTGTGTCAGCGCTTTGAGTAAAACCTCATTTAGCGCATCCTGGCGGAATGGTTCAGTCATCGCTTCGCCACAGTTTGCATCCACAATATAATGTGCATAACCGCACACCGCGGTTGTCAGCACCGGCAAACCAGCAGTAATGGCTTCCAGCAAAACAATACCAGCAGCTTCCTGATAGGCTGGATGCAGTAAAAGGTCGGCTGCCGCCATTAACTCCGCGATATCATTACGTCCGGAGAAAAAATGCACATTCGTGCCGACGCCGCTTCTTTCAGCCAGTGCTGCAAACTTCTTCGGCTTATCCTGCCCGACAACATAGAGCACCGTATTTTGCCGTAAAGATTCGGGTAGCGATGCCAGCGCTTCAATAGAGCGATCCACACCTTTACGGGTAAAGTCAGACCCTACTTGTAACAGTAATTTTTGCTGTTCTGAGATACCATTTTTCTGACGATAAATTTGACGACTGTTCGGGATCTGTTGGCTATATTTTCTGTCCGGGTAAATCCCCGGAGGAAGAATATGGAAACGCTCCGCTTCAGTCTGATAATGTTTTTGGAAGTCAGCAATCTGTTTATTCGTCAGCATTAATAGTTGCGTCGGCTTGCCGTGTTCAAACGTGACGCGTTCAAAAGCAGCATAATGCCGATAGCGTGATGTCAGGCGATAGAAAAAACCTTTTTCCTGTGCGACTTTTTCGGCGTAACACACGTCTGCGGCGTAATACACATCAAGGCCCGGCATCTTATTGAATCCAACCACCCGATCGACAGGGTGGTCGCGCAAATGGTGTTGCACCCAGGCATAATATTCTGCGTTACGACCGTGGTTCGTCCGGGATTTAACCGGCACGCGGATTAATTCAAAGTTATCCGGGCATTCCCCTTCCCATGACTGAGTATAAACACGAACCTGATGCCCTCGCGCCGCCACGGTTTGGGCAATGCGCATAAAATCACGCTGCAGACCGCCAAAAGGAAAATATTTATATAAGCAAAAGGCAACTCTCATAGCAGGCTGTCCAAATCTATGGGGCGTGCCTCATGCGGCAGCATTTTTTCCGTCGCGGCGATAACATCTTCAGCCGGAATCACGGAAAGGTATTTTTTATTGCGATCAAGCTCATGCCGTTCAGGCATCGGCTGATAATTTCCTGCCCAAAACTGAATGATGTCGTCGGTCCAGGGACGCCAGAACACATGATCCGTCGCGCCGAAAAGGCAAATGACCGGCGTTTTGACTGCTGCGGCAATATGCCCAGGGGCCGAATCAACGCCGATAAAGAGATCCGCATGGTCAATCAACGCGCCCAATTCAGGAAAGCGAGTTTTACCCGCCAGACCAGTAACCGGTTTTGTCTCACAGCCGCGTGCAATAGCATCCACGCAGGCCATCTCGTCTGCGGCCGGGCCTGACGTCAGTACAACTTGATAACCGCGGCGCTGCACGGCATCAATAACCTGCGAGAATTTATCATTATCCCAGCACTTAAATAGCTGCCGTGCCGTAGGCTGAATAACAACATATTGTCGGGTCACACCAAGTTGTTTGAGCTGTTGTCGCATGTTTTCCCAATGTTCCGGGCGATAGCTCATGGTGGTTTCCGTGACATACTGTTTTAGCGCTAACGGCTTTAACGCGGATAATGTGCGCTCAACAGCATGTTCTCCCGCATAAGGTACTAAATGCGTAAAGCTCTTTTTCCATAAAGCAGACTGGCGATTACCGAAATCCTGCGAGATTTTTATTTTTGCGTTTAAAAAACGCACAATAAGCGCCACGCTCCACTGATCGGTGAGATTGACGACCAGATCATACGAGTTAGCACGCAATTTTTTGATTAGCGATAGCGCGTTTTTGATCTTCTCTTTTGTTCCTGCGCCTTTGTTACTGATGCCGTAGAGTGCATTAATCTCCGGATTTTCCGACAATATCGGTATGGTGTTCTGGTAAAGAAGCACATCGATTTTTGCATCGGGATAATTCTGCTTCAGCGTGCTGATGACAGGAGTGGTAAGTAACATGTCTCCATGAAAACGCATTTTTATAATCAGAATTCTTCGAAATGGCTTTTCCACAAGCGACTCTTTGGTTGAAATTGTCCGGATAAATAAGCAGAAAAAAGCACGCTACCGCCCCAGGCTTCACAGCAACCCGATGGCTAATACCGCACTCATTTTAGATGCGCTAGTGTAACACTTCTTTCGCAGCAATCCGATACGAATAATTTTTATACACAATCATTTTTTTAATCATAAATTCAAAGAGATATTAATTTATCCCTCTCTTGTGAATGGTCATTCCCATTGTCCGGGGCGACAAGGGCGGCAAATTTCAATGGATTGCGTAAAAATGCAAAAATAATGGGGTTCAGCGCCTGGAATCCTCGCTTCTGAGCCAATTTGGCGCAAAAATGGGAAAAGTAATGGTAAAGCCCAGGCTAAATACATAGAATCCCCAGCACATCCATAAGTCAGCTATTTACTATGCTCGAATTGCTTTACACCGCTCTTCTCTACCTTATTCAGCCTCTGATCTGGATACGGCTTTGGGTGCGTGGACGTAAAGCGCCGGCCTATCGTAAACGTTGGGGTGAACGCTACGGATTCTACCGCCGTCCGTTGAAACCGGGCGGAATCATGCTGCATTCCGTCTCGGTGGGCGAAACTCTGGCGGCCATCCCATTGGTCCGCGCTCTACGTCATCGCTATCCCGATCTGCCTATTACCGTAACGACCATGACGCCGACCGGCTCGGAGCGCGTCCAGTCCGCCTTTGGCAACGATGTTCAGCACGTTTACTTGCCTTATGATTTGCCCGATGCGCTCAATCGTTTCCTCAATGAGATTGATCCTAAGCTGGTATTGATCATGGAGACTGAGCTCTGGCCAAATCTGATTGCTGCGCTGCACAAACGTCATATTCCGCTGGTTATCGCTAATGCACGGCTTTCCGCCCGCTCCGCCGCGGGTTATGCGAAGCTTGGCAAGTTTGTCCGTACGCTCCTGCGCCGTATCACCCTGATTGCCGCGCAAAACGAAGAAGATGGCGAACGCTTTGTGGCATTGGGCGCGAAGAACAATCAGGTCACGGTCACCGGCAGTCTGAAATTTGATATTTCAGTTACGCCGCAGTTGGCGGCTAAAGCCGTTACGCTACGCCGCCAGTGGGCGCCGCACCGTCCGGTCTGGATTGCCACCAGCACCCACGATGGCGAAGAGAGTATCGTTATCGCCGCTCACCAGGCGTTATTACATCAATTCCCGAATTTATTACTGATTCTGGTGCCCCGCCATCCGGAGCGTTTCCCGGATGCTATCAATCTTGTGCGTCAGGCAGGGTTAAGCTACATCACTCGCTCTTCGGGCGAAGTGCCGTCCGCCAGCACCCAGGTCGTGGTAGGCGATACCATGGGCGAATTAATGTTGCTCTATGGCATTGCCGATCTCGCCTTTGTTGGTGGTTCGCTGGTTGAACGCGGCGGTCACAACCCGCTGGAGGCCGCCGCTCATGCGATTCCGGTACTGATGGGGCCGCATACCTTTAACTTTAAAGATATTTGCGCCCGTCTGGAGCAGGCAAGCGGGCTTATCACGATTACCGATGCGGCTACGCTGGCAAAAGAAGTTTCCTCTTTACTGACCGACGCTGATTATCGTAATTTCTACGGACGTCACGCAGTTGAAGTGCTGTATCAAAATCAGGGCGCGCTCCAGCGTCTGCTGCAACTGCTGGAACCTTATCTGCCACCGAAAACGCATTGAGGACTGTCATGCAAAAACGGGCGATTTATCCAGGCACGTTTGATCCGATTACTAACGGTCATCTCGATATTGTGACGCGCGCAACGCAGATGTTCGACCATGTCATTCTGGCCATCGCCGCCAGCCCCGGCAAGAAACCCATGTTCACCCTGGACGAACGTGTGGCGCTGGCGCAAAAAGCGACCGCACACTTGGGTAACGTAGAGGTGGTGGGCTTTAGCGACCTGATGGCCAATTTCGCCCGCGACAGACGGGCGAATATCCTGATTCGTGGTCTGCGCGCGGTGGCGGATTTTGAATATGAAATGCAGTTGGCGCATATGAATCGCCATCTGATGCCGCAACTGGAAAGCGTTTTCCTGATGCCGTCCAAAGAGTGGTCGTTTATTTCATCGTCGCTGGTCAAAGAAGTGGCACGCCATCAGGGCGATGTGACCCACTTTCTGCCGGACAATGTGCATCAGGCGCTAATGGATAAGTTGAAATAAGTTTCCTTCCTTGCCGGGCCTGGCGTTTTACTTCTGACAGTGACGGCAATAGAACGTCGCACGCTGTGCGTGTTTCGTTGCGACTATCGGCGTACCGCATACCCGACACGGCTCGCCTTTGCGCCCGTACACCTGCAACTCCTGCGCAAAATAGCCCGGTTTCCCATCGCTTTGCAGAAAATCCTTCAGCGTTGTCCCGCCTTGTTCAATAGAGCGCAGCAAAACGGCTTTAATCACCCGCGCCAGCAGGTCGCACTCCTCTGTCGAGAGTGACGACGCCAGGCGGTCAGGGTGAATACCAGCGGCAAACAGCGACTCGCTGGCGTAGATATTCCCCACGCCGACCACCAGCTTGTTATCCATCAGCCAGGGTTTAATCGCCGTCTTCTTCTTCGCGCATTTCTGCTGCAAATATTCGCCATTAAACTCATCGCTTAGCGGCTCCGGTCCCAGATGCGCCAGTACGTTATGCCCTTCCAGCTCTTTGGTCCATAACCAGGCGCCAAAGCGGCGAGGATCGGTATAACGTAGAATTTTGCCATTGCTCATCACCAAATCGACATGGTCGTGTTTTTCCGCCGGCAGCGCTTCCGGCAGTATCCGCAAGCTTCCCGACATCCCCAGGTGAATAATTATCCAGCCGTCAGGCAACTCCAGCAGTAGATATTTAGCACGACGCTGAACGCTAAGGACAGGTGTATCGCTCAGACGATAAATTTCGTCTGAAACCGGCCAGCGCAGACGGCCGTTACGGATATGGGCGTGCAGGATAGTAGCGCCAACTAAATGGGGTTCAATACCCCGGCGGCTGGTTTCAACTTCGGGTAATTCAGGCATAACGTCTCCGGCTGTGTGGCAGGTCTCATTAATATGGGGACGGCCAGAAAACAAAAAACCCCGCCGAAGCGAGGTTTTTGTTACATCAAAGCGAGAATTATTTGATTTTCGCTTCTTTGTAGATCACGTGCTGACGGACAACTGGATCGAATTTTTTCAGTTCCAGTTTTTCCGGTTTAGTACGTTTGTTCTTCGTAGTGGTATAGAAGTGACCAGTACCAGCAGAAGAAACCAGCTTGATTTTCTCACGAATACCTTTAGCCATGATTTATTTCCTCTTAGTACTTAGTACTTTTCGCCACGGGCACGCAGTTCAGACAGAACTGTTTCGATGCCTTTTTTATCGATGATACGCATACCTTTAGCAGATACACGCAGGGTGACAAAACGCTTCTCGCTCTCAACCCAGAAACGGTGAGAGTGCAGGTTAGGCAGGAAACGGCGTTTAGTCGCGTTCAGTGCGTGGGAACGGTTGTTACCGGTCACCGGACGCTTGCCAGTAACTTGGCAGACTCGGGACATGTCTATTCTCCAAAAATCAAATTAGCTCGAGCTTCGTATGGGGTATCGGCGCCTCGTCAGGCTTTACAGCCTGGTCATCGCGCAGTTCTATTGAACTCTCGATTGCCAGGCCCAAATGCCAAACCCGAGATTCTCAAAGGTGGCGTAGTATACGCTGACCCGGCGATATGCTCAAGTCCCGAACAGACAAAGATCCCGATGGATCGCGCAAAGAATCTTAAATCCAGCCGCGTTCGGCAAAAGAAACGTACTCTCCGCGCCCAATTATCAGGTGATCGAGCACCCGGATATCCATAAACTGGCAACACTTTATCACGCGCTCAGTGATAAGTTTATCTGCTTTACTTGGCTCTGCGCAGCCTGAAGGGTGGTTATGCGCCAGAATGACCGCTGAAGCATTGAGTTTAATCGCTTCCCGAACAATCTCACGCGGATGCACCTCTACGTGGTTAAGCGTGCCGGAAAACAGGCGGCTGTGCTGAAGCACCCGGTGCTGGGCATCGAGGAAGATCACCAGAAAGATCTCACGCTCTTCGCCCGTCAGTTGGCTTTGCAGAAATTCCCGCGTCATTTCCGGACTCAGCAACGCACTTTCCTCATTCATGCGCACGCTGTAATAGCGCCTTGCCAGCTCAGCAATGCCTTTCAACTGCGCGAATTTCGCCAGGCCGATGCCGTTTACGCCGCGAAACTGCGCAAAGTCCGCCGACAACAGGCCATACAGCGACCCAAAGTGCTGCAATATCTCTTTTGCCAACGTCATAACATCTTTTCCCGGCGTGCCGGTACGTAAAAAAAGCGCCAGCAGTTCCACGTCGCTGAGGGAAGCAATGCCGGATCTGAGCATTTTTTCACGCGGTAATAACTCGTCCAACGTATCCATACGCGCACCTCCTTTTTTAAGGAAGCGGCATAGTGGCACAGCCTTTGGGAGAGATCGACGCCCCGATTTTGTTCTTGCGTAGCGCCTCGCAAAGTGGAGCGCAGGCAAAGACACGACGCCGTAGAGATTGTGATAAAATAGCCGCCTTTCAAAGTCACCCAACAGGAAAGACATGATGAGCCTGGCCGGTAAAAAAATTGTTCTCGGCGTTAGCGGCGGTATCGCTGCGTATAAAACGCCGGAGCTGGTGCGCCGTTTACGTGAGCGCGGCGCTGACGTGCGCGTGGCAATGACCGAGGCGGCAAAAGCCTTTATTACCCCCCTGAGCTTACAGGCAGTGTCGGGCTATCCCGTATCCGACAGTCTGCTTGACCCTGCCGCCGAAGCCGCGATGGGGCATATCGAGTTGGGGAAATGGGCCGACCTGGTGATTCTTGCTCCCGCGACCGCCGATCTGATCGCCCGTGTAGCATCGGGTATGGCTAATGATTTAGTCTCCACCATCTGCCTGGCGACGCCAGCCCCGGTGGCCGTTCTTCCGGCCATGAACCAACAGATGTACCGCGCTGCCGCCACGCAACATAATCTGGAGGTGCTCGCCTCTCGCGGCCTGTTCATTTGGGGGCCGGATAGCGGCAGTCAGGCGTGCGGCGATGTAGGCCCAGGCCGAATGCTGGACCCATTAGTTATCGTTGATAAGGCCGCCGCGCATTTCGCCGCCGTCAACGATCTGCGACATCTTAATATCATGATTACGGCAGGTCCGACGCGCGAACCGCTCGACCCGGTGCGTTATATTTCCAACCACAGCTCAGGTAAAATGGGCTTCGCTATTGCGGCGGCCGCAGCGCGTCGCGGCGCAAATGTCACGCTGGTCTCCGGTCCCGTTTCGTTACCAACGCCGCCTTTTGTAAAACGGGTTGATGTCATAACCGCGCTGGACATGGAAGCCGCTGTTCAGGCCGCCGTTCAACAGCAGCACATTTTCATTAGCTGCGCCGCTGTGGCTGACTATCGCGCAGAGACTATCGCCAGTGAAAAAATCAAAAAACAGGCGGCGCAAGGTGATGAATTACTAATAAAAATGGTCAAAAACCCGGACATTGTCGCCGGGGTGGCCGCACTCAGTGACAATCGCCCCTACGTTGTTGGGTTTGCCGCGGAAACGAATAATGTGGAAGAATACGCCCGGCAAAAACGTATCCGCAAGAACCTTGACCTGATTTGTGCAAATGATGTTTCTCTTTCAAATCAGGGATTTAATAGCGATAAAAACGCTTTACACCTTTTCTGGCAGGATGGAGATAAAGTCTTACCGCTTGAGCGGAAAGAACTCCTGGGCCAATTATTACTCGACGAGATCGTGACCCGTTATGATGAAAAAAATCGACGTTAAGATTCTGGACCCGCGTGTTGGTCAGCAGTTTCCGCTGCCGACTTATGCTACTTCTGGTTCTGCCGGGCTTGACCTGCGCGCCTGTCTCGACGACGCCGTAGAACTGGCGCCTGGCGCAACGACGTTGGTGCCTACCGGATTGGCCATTCATATCGCCGATCCATCACTGGCGGCAGTCATGTTGCCGCGTTCTGGCCTGGGCCATAAACATGGTATCGTGCTGGGCAACCTGGTCGGGCTGATTGATTCCGATTATCAGGGGCAACTGATGGTTTCGATCTGGAACCGTGGTCAGGACAGTTTTACCATTGAACCGGGCGAACGTATCGCGCAAATGGTGTTTGTTCCGGTCGTTCAGGCCGAATTTAATCTGGTGGAAGCATTTGACGCCACCGAACGTGGCGAGGGCGGCTTCGGTCATTCTGGCCGTAAGTAAATTTTACGCATCCCCATAACGTCATAATACTGCCGCAAGCGCTGAGTTTGCGGTTATAGCGTGGGTGCTCGCCTGGCAAGTGCTTATTTTCAGGGGTATTTTGTAACATGGCAGAAAAACAAACTGCGAAAAGGAATCGTCGCGAAGAAATACTTCAGTCACTGGCGCTGATGCTTGAATCCAGCGATGGAAGCCAACGCATCACGACGGCAAAACTGGCGGCCTCGGTCGGCGTTTCCGAAGCGGCGCTATACCGCCATTTTCCCAGCAAGACCCGCATGTTCGATAGCCTGATTGAGTTTATCGAAGATAGTCTGATTACCCGTATCAATCTGATTTTAAAAGATGAAAAAAACACCAGCACGCGTTTGCGCCTGATTGTGTTGCTGATTCTGGGTTTTGGCGAACGCAACCCTGGCCTGACGCGCATTCTTACCGGGCACGCGCTGATGTTTGAACAGGATCGCCTGCAGGGGCGCATTAATCAGCTTTTTGAACGCATCGAAGCGCAGCTCCGCCAGGTGCTACGAGAAAAAAGAATGCGTGAAGGCGAAGGCTACACGACGGATGAAAATCTGCTGGCAAGCCAGCTATTAGCCTTCTGTGAAGGTATGCTTTCACGGTTCGTGCGTAGCGAATTTAAATACCGCCCAACGGACGATTTCGACGCCCGCTGGCCGCTCATTGCCGCTCAGCTACAGTAACGCTGACTGGATAGTGGCTCACGCCTTATCCAGGCGACAGAAACATAAGCCCGGTAAAGCGCCACCGGGCAATTCGCTTACACGCCAAATTCTTCCCGGTATGCTCGCACAGCCGCCAGATGCTCAGCCATATCAGGTTTTTCTTCCAGATAGGCAATCAGGTCTTTCAGCGTAATGATGGAGATAACCTTACAACCATAGTCGCGCTCCACTTCCTGAATCGCGGAAATCTCGCCGCGGCCACGTTCCTGACGATCCAGCGAAATCAGTACGCCAGCCAGCGTAGCCCCGTGCGCCTGAATAATCTCCATCGACTCGCGAATCGCCGTACCTGCGGTAATCACGTCATCCACCAGCATCACGCGGCCCTGTAGCGCGCTGCCCACCAGACTCCCGCCTTCGCCATGATCTTTTGCCTCTTTGCGGTTAAAGCAGTACGGCAGGTCTTTATCGTGATGTTCCGCCAGCGCAACCGCCGTCGTCGTCGCGATCGGAATACCTTTGTACGCGGGGCCAAACAGCAGATCAAATTCAATACCGGAATCCACCAGCGCTTCGGCATAAAAACGGCCTAACAACGCCAGGTCGCGCCCGGTATTAAACAGCCCGGCGTTGAAGAAATAGGGGCTTTTGCGCCCGGATTTCAGCGTAAACTCGCCAAACTTTAGTACCTGCTTGTTAAGCGCAAACTCAATAAACTGGCGCTGATACGGTTTCATGGATTCGCTCCTTTTCTTACTTTCATCATTTACGAAATTTACGGACAAAAAAAAGGCGACTTTTCAGTCGCCTTAAAATCAATTTTCTAACGCCGCCTTCTGCGTCGCCACAATGGATTCAATTCCCCCTCGGGCCAGCGCCAACAAAGTGAGAAGTTCTTCATGGCTGAACGGCTCGCCTTCCGCGGTACCCTGTACTTCAATAATGCGGCCGTCTTCAGTCATCACGACGTTCATGTCGGTTTCTGCGGCGGAATCTTCAACATATTCCAGATCACAGATCGCTTCGCCGTTAACGATGCCTACGGAAACCGCCGCCACCATGCCTTTCATCGGGTTGGTTTTCAGCTTACCGTTGGCAACCAATTTATTCAGCGCATCCGCCAACGCCACGCAGGCGCCGGTAATAGACGCTGTACGCGTACCGCCATCGGCCTGGATTACATCGCAGTCCAGCGTAATGGTAAATTCGCCGAGCGTTTTCAGATCGACCGCCGCACGCAGCGCACGCGCGATCAAACGCTGAATTTCCATAGTACGGCCGCCCTGCTTACCCTTTGCCGCTTCACGCGCGTTACGGGTATGGGTAGCGCGAGGCAACATGCCATACTCTGCGGTGATCCACCCCTGGCCTTGTCCTTTCAGAAAACGTGGGACGCCTTCTTCAATGGAGGCGGTGCACAACACTTTGGTATCTCCAAATTCGACCAGTACCGAGCCTTCAGCGTGTTTTGTATAGTTACGGGTCAGGGTTACGGGACGCACCTGATTAGCGCTACGGCCTGCTGGACGCATATTGAGATCTCCGGCTTAAAACGAATGTGGCTGCGCATTATACGGACTTCCGATGGTTATTCCTATCCTGACAAGGCCTGGATAGCTATAATCCCCTCATCTCTCCTTTAAAAACGGGAACATCTATGATCCGCAGTATGACCGCCTACGCCCGGCGTGAAATCAAGGGTGAATGGGGTAGCGCGACCTGGGAAATGCGCTCGGTAAACCAGCGTTATCTGGAAACTTACTTTCGTCTGCCGGAACAGTTCCGTAGTCTTGAACCCGTCGTGCGCGAACGCATTCGTACACGCCTGACGCGCGGCAAAGTCGAATGTATGCTGCGTTTTGAACCCGATGCCAGCGCGCAAGGCGAGCTTATTCTGAATGAAAAGCTCGCGAAACAATTAGTTAGCGCCGCAAACTGGGTCAAAATGCAGAGCGACGAAGGGGAAATCAATCCGGTTGATATTTTGCGCTGGCCAGGTGTCATGGCGGCGCAAGAGCAGGATCTGGACGCGATTGCCGCAGAAATTTTAGCCGCACTGGACGGTACGCTGGATGACTTTATCGTCGCGCGCGAAACGGAAGGCCAGGCGCTGAAAGCGCTGATTGAACAACGTCTGGAAGGCGTCAGCGCCGAAGTAGCGAAAGTCCGCGCGCATATGCCGGAAATCCTGCAATGGCAGCGTGAACGCCTGGTCGCGAAGCTGGAAGATGCTCAGGTTCAGTTGGAAAACAACCGTCTGGAGCAAGAGCTGGTGATGATGGCGCAGCGCATTGATGTGGCGGAAGAGCTGGATCGTCTGGAAGCGCACGTCAAAGAGACTTACAACATTCTGAAGAAAAAAGAGGCGGTAGGTCGCCGTCTGGACTTCATGATGCAAGAATTTAACCGTGAGTCGAACACCCTGGCCTCCAAATCCATCAACGCTGATGTAACTAACTCCGCTATTGAATTAAAAGTGTTGATCGAGCAAATGCGCGAGCAGATCCAGAATATTGAATAATTCTGGCGCTCAATATGTCACAGAGCCCGCCTTATGCGGGCTCTCGCGTTTATCGGTAGTACGTTTTTAATTTCCGGCGGATAGCGTCGATAAGGCGCCGCTTCCACTCTACCGTCGAAGCCCGATACTGCATAAAAATAGCGCCTTCCGCCTGCTCCCCGGCAAGCGGCAGGACAAAAAGACCGCGCTTATCGGATAAATTTTCATACCAGGGGCGCGGTACAATCGCCATTAGCGGCGCCGACTGGACAGCAGGCGCAAGTTGACTGTAATCATGACAAACAAACGTCAGCGGACGTTCAAACCCGGCACGAGCCTGCTGCCTGTCCAGTTCGTTGTTCTCTTTTGTCCACGGCAAACAGTAAATGTGTTGATAATGCTGTAGATCAGCAAAATTCAACGCTGTGGCATTCTCCAGACGTGAACGCAATGGCGCGCCATAAACCGCGATCAAACGCGTCGTCCCCACCCGCTCGTAATGCAGAGCGCTGACCTGCTTTTGATGGTCGCCAATTGCCAGCACCAAATCAACCGAGCTATCCAACAGTTCATCACGCCAGGGTCGGCGGGCAAAAGGAAGGCACTCGATCACCGCCTGATGAAGATGACCTTTCTCTGCGAGAACGGGCGTAAGCAGCGCGTTCAATGCGGGAGGAAGTACCACCCGAAAACAACGGGAGCCGTTCTCTTTATCGCCAAACAGCTCCTCATTAAGCGAAACAAACACAGGCGCCAATTTGTCACGCAGCGCCTGCGCATAAGGCGTAGCAATCTGGCGGTTCCCTTCCCGTCGAAACAACGGATCGTTTAGCGCATCGCGCAATCTCATTAGCGCATGACTTACCGCAGAAGGCGACAAAGCCAGCTTTTGCGCCGTTTTCCCCGTAGAGCTCGTCTCCAGCAGCACATACAGTACTTTTAACAGGTTCATATCCATTTGCAGCAAGTTCATTAAACGTCTCTCTTATTGAACCTGGCTAAATTACTGCCAGGTATACTGCGGGCGCTTCAATCAGGAGAACATTATGAATCGCTATGCATTATTCTTTGTATGTATATTTTCAACATCAGCACTTCCTGCCATGGCGGCATTAGATCCTTCACAACCGTTATCACCCGCGCCTCCGTTATCACTGTTTAAAGCGTGGGCTAAGCCTATAAAGCCGTTTCAAATCACAGAAGGCGTGTGGTATGTCGGCACGGAAAATCTCTCTTCTATTCTGCTGACCACTCCGGCAGGGCATATTCTTATTGATGCGGGGTTGGATGAAAGTGCACCGCAAATTAAAGCGAATATTGAAGCGGCAGGATTCCGCCTCACAGACGTGCGCTATCTGTTGAACAGCCATGCGCGGCTGGATCAAGCGGGGGGCATGGCACGTTTGAAAGCGTGGAGCGGCGCACAATTGGTCGCCAGCCAACCCAACGCCGATCAGATGGCGAGGGGGGGACGACAGGATTTTGCGCTTGGCGATGCGCTCCCCTTTCCGCCCGTCACCACCGATAAAATTATCCACAACCAGGAAAGCATCAGCCTCGGAGGGATAACCGTGACAGCACTATTCACGCCTGGACATCTACCCGGCTCAACTTCCTGGCGCGTAACGCTCCGCAACGGCAAGACGCTAATTTACGCAGATAGTCTCGCCACACCTGACTATCTGCTGATTAACAACAAAAATTACCCTGACCTGGTTACTGATATTCAGAGTAGCTTTAAGACACTGGCCGCCCAGCATGTTGATATCTTTATTGCCAACAAAGGTGACCGCTTCGGGCTACTGGAGAAACGACAGCAACTTCGCAACGGCGATACACAGGCTTTCTTTGATTCCAATGGCTTGCAACAGTATGTGGAACGCTCGCGCCAGCGCTTCATCACACAACTTACCGCACAGCAGCCATAATGAAATGATTCACCGGCGGCGCGTCCAGGGCGCCGTTCTTTTAAATTATCTAAGTCAAAACAGAAAAACCTCGCATACAATAAACCACAAAAATGATGTTCAATTTATTGATATTTATAATAAATAATTATTAATCATAAATTTAAAATCATTACTAAAATTTATTAATCGTGTAATGCCTTAGAAAATCTCAATCGTGATACAGCGCACAAATCGTTAATCTTCGCCCCCAGTAAATTAGGGGGAAATCATGCTGTTGCACGTTCTTTATTTAATTGGCATCACTGCCGAGGCCATGACGGGCGCACTCGCTGCGGGTCGTCGTCGCATGGATACATTCGGCGTAATTATTATTGCTACCGCCACCGCCATTGGTGGAGGCTCGGTTCGCGACATTCTGCTCGGTCACTATCCGCTGGGTTGGGTGAAGCATCCCGAATATGTCATTATTGTGGCGACTGCCGCTGTATTGACCACCATTGTTGCCCCCGTCATGCCCTATTTACGCAAGCTTTTCCTGGTACTTGACGCGCTGGGGTTGGTGGTTTTCTCTATTATTGGCGCTCAGATAGCCCTTGATATGGGCGAAGGGCCAATTATCGCCGTGGTGGCCGCCGTCACTACCGGCGTCTTTGGCGGCGTGCTCCGCGATATGTTCTGCAAACGCATTCCACTGGTGTTTCAAAAAGAGCTATATGCCGGCATTTCGTTCGCCTCGGCGGTGCTCTATATTGCGCTGCAACATTACGTCATGAATCCGGATGTCGTCGTTATCTCTACGCTACTGTTTGGCTTTACAGCAAGGTTATTAGCGCTACGTCTTAAACTTGGCCTGCCGGTATTTTATTACCGCCATGAAGGGCACTAAGACCCAAATCCGGGAATATGCTGAGCAGCCAGCCATCTGCTCAGCGCTTTGATCTGCGGATTATCCCGCCAGTCGATAACTCTCCCGGCACGACGCTCGCCCGTCGCTGGCAACTGCCGCCAGTGTTGCTCTGTTCGCATTAATAACTGCTCCCATGAACGATCGCCGCTGGCCTGTAATGCGGCCTGCGTTAAGGGGATATCCATCGCCATGATCCAGCGGGTAAACGACTGCCGGCGCGCCAGGTTAAATTGCCGCCATATCTGCTCGCTTTTTCCTTTAGCAAAGCCTGGCGTGTTGGCTATTTGCGCTGACGTCAGGGTAAGCCAGGAGAAGATATGCTCAAAGCGATGCGTCTGATGCAAGGCCCGCCAGCTGGCTTCACCCATTCCGTCCAGACCCAACGCCGACCGTGACCCCAGCCATATCAGCCTGGAGATAAACTGTTCCTGACACGTTGCCGACGCGTAAAAGCAGGTCAGCGAGTTGAAATGGCTATCAGGCGGTACAGGCTTACTCCGCTCACGACTCCGCCAGACGACCTCATCAAGTCGGGGAATGCCTTGCCCGGCCAGACTCACCAGGATCTGATCGCCCGGCGCGATATCCCACGCTTCCCAACGCTTCACAGAACCGATATTGACCCGCTGAACCCGCTTATCATCCAGTATAACGGGGACAAGCGACGCTACTACGGTAATTTTGCCGCTTTTCCCCACCGAGAACTGAATAGCGCTCACTTGCGCGACCTGCGCTACTGGCGGATATTTCCATGCTGCCAGCCAGTCGCCCTGCCCGGGTCGCCAGTATTGTGCCGCGGGCTCTTTAGCCATGCGTATCACTACGCCATCCGTCACAAAGGGCAACGCTGACGTCAGCCATGACTGGCGCGCCCGCTCGACCTCGCTGGCATCTTTTACCACCAGGGAATATTTCTTCGTCAGACTGAATCCAGCCTTAGCAAGTTGGCTTAATCTTTCGGGCATATTTGCCGGACCGTCCGGCCACGCCCAAATAAAAATACCCAACGAATTTAGCGCGGAGGCGTTATCCTGGCGCATTAACATTCCTGCGACTTTCGAGCGCGCATTCATCCCGCCCATTCGTTGCTGGATATGTCCCTCGCGCTGTAGAAAGATTTCGCCCTGCAACACCGCATTAGCTAGCGCGCCTTGTGTTGTCTGCGGTATAGAGGGGATCAGGCGAATTTTTGGCGTCCAGTCCTCGCCTTGTAGTCCGTTACCCCGGCTGATAGCCCTGGTCAGTTTACCGTTTTGATAAACCAGCGTTACCGCTACGCCATCCACTTTTGGTTGTACCCAAAGCTCGCTGCGCCCGCGCATCCACTGTTCTACCGCCTGTCGGTCCGCGAGTTTGCGTACGCCCGTGTGCGCAACAGGGTGCATTGTTGTACCGTTTAACGGCGGTGAAACCGGAGTAGATGAAACATCCTGACCAACACAGCGTTGCCACTGAACCAGCCTTGCGCTGAGTTGGTCGTACACACTATCGTCAACCGCGCTAACGCCTTGTTTCCAGTAGATGTCATTCCAGTCAGCGAGCTGTTGCTGTAAACGGGCGATTTCTTCAGCGGCCCTTGCTGGCGGCCAGGCCGGGCAAAGCGCCCCACTCTGCGAATGCCACAATAAAATTCCCCACGCCATACTTTTCCATAATCTCATCACGACCTCCTGCGCACATTGCCCGGCAGGTATAGCGCTTTAGTGAATAAAAACCGACAGGTAAAAATGCATCATCCGAGCCGCTTTCCAGATTTTTTGGTGGGTTGCTGCAACGACGCGATAAAAGCGGAAAAAGGGACGCAAAATGCAATAATCTGGCGCAAAAAGTGTGACAAAGACTACGTCGCATAACGGCGATGTGTATAATAAGCCCGTATCAAGGCTCTATTTCGATAATCACAGACGTAAGATACTCATGGCTCAAGGTACGCTTTATATTGTTTCTGCCCCCAGTGGCGCGGGTAAATCCAGCCTGATTCAGGCTTTATTAAAAACCCAACCGTTGTATGACACTCAGGTTTCCGTTTCACATACCACGCGCGCGCCGCGTCCGGGTGAAGTGCACGGTGAGCACTATTTCTTTGTAAATCATGATGAGTTTAAAACCATGATTGGCAGGGAGGCGTTTCTGGAGCACGCGGAAGTGTTTGGCAATTACTACGGCACTTCGCGCGAAACCATTGAGCAAGTGCTGGCAACCGGCGTTGATGTTTTTCTGGATATCGACTGGCAGGGCGCCCAGCAAATTCGCGAAAAGATGCCGCAAGCACGCAGCATTTTTATTTTGCCGCCATCAAAGATCGAATTGGATCGCCGTTTACGCGGCCGCGGGCAAGATAGCGAAGAAGTCATTGCCAAACGAATGGCGCAAGCGGTTGCAGAAATGAGCCATTACGCCGAATATGATTATCTTATTGTGAATGACGACTTTGATACCGCGTTAAGCGACTTGAAAACCATCATTCGCGCTGAACGTCTGCGTATGAGCCGCCAAAAGCAGCGTCATGACGCTTTAATCAGCAAATTGTTGGCAGACTGAACCCACTTTCAGTATCATGCCCAGTCATTTCTTCACCTGTGGAGCATTTTAAGTATGGCACGCGTAACTGTTCAGGACGCTGTAGAGAAAATTGGTAACCGTTTTGACCTGGTACTGGTCGCCGCGCGTCGCGCTCGTCAGATGCAGGTAGGCGGAAAGGATCCGCTGGTACCGGAAGAAAACGATAAAACTACCGTTATCGCGCTGCGCGAAATCGAAGAAGGTCTGATTAACAACCAGATCCTCGACGTCCGCGAGCGCCAGGAACAGCAAGAGCAGGAAGCCGCTGAATTACAAGCCGTTACCGCTATTGCTGAAGGTCGTCGTTAATCACAAAGCGGGTCGCCCTTGTATCTGTTTGAAAGCCTGAATCAACTGATTCAAAACTACCTGCCGGAAGACCAGATTAAGCGTCTTCGGCAGGCGTATCTCGTTGCACGTGACGCTCACGAGGGCCAGACACGTTCAAGCGGTGAACCCTATATCACGCACCCGGTAGCGGTGGCCTGTATTCTGGCCGAGATGAAACTCGACTACGAAACGCTGATGGCCGCTCTGCTGCATGACGTGATTGAAGATACCCCCGCCACCTATCAGGACATGGAACAGCTTTTCGGTAAAAGCGTTGCCGAGCTGGTAGAGGGGGTATCGAAACTTGATAAGCTCAAGTTCCGCGATAAGAAAGAGGCGCAGGCCGAAAACTTCCGCAAAATGATTATGGCGATGGTGCAGGATATCCGCGTCATTCTCATCAAACTTGCTGACCGTACCCATAACATGCGCACGCTGGGCTCGTTACGCCCGGATAAACGTCGTCGTATTGCCCGTGAAACCCTCGAAATCTACAGCCCGCTGGCACACCGTTTAGGTATCCATCACATCAAGACCGAGCTTGAAGAGCTGGGTTTTGAAGCGCTGTATCCCAACCGTTATCGCGTCATTAAAGAAGTGGTAAAAGCGGCGCGCGGCAACCGTAAAGAGATGATCCAAAAAATCCTCTCTGAAATCGAAGGACGTTTGCAAGAGGCGGGAATTCCGTGTCGCGTTAGCGGTCGCGAAAAACATCTTTACTCGATCTACTGCAAAATGGTGCTCAAAGAGCAGCGTTTTCACTCGATCATGGATATTTACGCTTTCCGCGTGATCGTTCATGACTCCGATACCTGCTATCGCGTACTCGGCCAGATGCACAGTCTCTATAAGCCGCGTCCGGGACGGGTAAAAGACTATATTGCCATTCCCAAAGCGAACGGCTATCAGTCTTTGCACACCTCGATGATCGGCCCGCACGGCGTTCCTGTTGAAGTCCAGATCCGTACCGAAGATATGGATCAGATGGCGGAAATGGGGGTCGCGGCGCACTGGGCGTATAAAGAACACGGCGAGACCAGTACCACAGCGCAGATTCGCGCCCAGCGCTGGATGCAGAGCCTGCTGGAGCTACAACAGAGCGCCGGTAGTTCGTTTGAATTTATCGAAAGCGTAAAATCCGATCTCTTCCCGGATGAGATTTACGTTTTCACCCCGGAAGGGCGCATTGTCGAACTGCCCGCTGGCGCTACGCCGGTGGATTTTGCCTATGCAGTGCATACTGACATCGGCCACGCCTGCGTCGGCGCGCGTGTCGACCGCCAGCCTTATCCGCTGTCGCAGCCGCTTAGCAGCGGTCAGACCGTCGAAATTATTACCGCGCCGGGCGCGCGTCCCAACGCCGCCTGGCTGAACTTTGTCGTCAGCTCTAAAGCGCGCGCTAAAATTCGTCAGTTGCTGAAAAACCTCAAACGTGATGACTCCGTAAGCCTGGGCCGTCGTCTGCTTAACCATGCCTTAGGCGGTAGTCGTAAGCTGGCGGAAATTCCGCAGGAAAATATTCAGCGCGAATTGGATCGTATGAAGCTGGCAACGCTTGACGATCTGCTGGCGGAAATCGGTCTCGGCAACGCGATGAGCGTAGTGGTCGCGAAAAATCTGCAGCAAGGCGAAGCCGTGGTGCCGACCGTTGCGCAATCGAATCACGGCCACCTGCCGATTAAAGGCGCGGATGGCGTGCTTATCACCTTTGCGAAGTGTTGTCGTCCGATCCCAGGCGACCCGATCATCGCTCACGTCAGCCCAGGTAAAGGACTGGTGATCCACCATGAATCCTGCCGTAATATCCGTGGATACCAGAAAGAGCCAGAGAAATTTATGGCGGTCGAATGGGACAAAGAGACGGAGCAGGAATTCATTACCGAAATCAAGGTGGAAATGTTTAACCATCAGGGCGCGCTGGCTAACCTGACGGCGGCGATTAATACGACCACCTCCAATATTCAAAGCCTGAATACTGAAGAGAAAGATGGTCGCGTCTATAGTACCTTTATTCGCCTTACCGCACGCGATCGCGTACATCTTGCGAATATCATGCGCAAAATCCGCGTGATGCCAGACGTTATTAAAGTCACCCGTAACCGAAACTAGCGCTATGAATCCAAAACGTTATGCGCGTATATGCGAAATGCTCGCCAGGCGTCAGCCTGATCTCACGGTCTGCATGGAGCAAGTCCACAAACCTCATAACGTTTCTGCAATCATTCGTACCGCAGATGCCGTTGGCGTCCATGAAGTCCATGCTATCTGGCCAGGTAGCCGGATGCGTACCATGGCTTCCGCGGCGGCGGGCAGCAACAGTTGGGTACAGGTGAAAACTCACCGTACCATTGGCGATGCGGTAGCCCATTTGAAAGGTCGGGGAATGCAGATTCTGGCAACCCATCTTTCTGATAAGGCCGTAGACTTTCGCGAGATTGATTACACGCGCCCGACCTGTATTCTGATGGGTCAGGAGAAAACCGGTATTACTCAGGAAGCATTAGACCTGGCGGATAGGGACATCATCATTCCGATGATCGGCATGGTACAGTCGCTGAACGTTTCCGTCGCCTCCGCGCTCATTCTTTATGAAGCCCAGCGCCAGCGTCAGAACGCGGGCATGTATCTGCGTGAAAATAGCATGTTGCCGGAAGATGAACAGCAGCGCCTGCTGTTTGAGGGTGGTTATCCGGTGCTGGCGAAAGTCGCTAAACGTAAAGGTCTGCCTTATCCTCGCGTCAATCAGCAGGGCGAAATAGACGCCGATGCTGACTGGTGGGCGACGATGCAGGCGGCAGGGTAATCACCATGTCAGGCCGCTTGTTAGACGCTGTTCCGCTCAATTCCCTGACAGGCGTCGGCGCAGCGCAAAGCAGTAAACTGGCGAAAATTGGCCTGCACACCGTGCAGGACCTCCTGCTCCACCTCCCTCTGCGTTACGAAGACCGCACCCATCTCTACCCCATTGGCGAACTGCTGCCTGGCATCTACGCCACCGTTGAAGGTGAAGTGCTGAACTGCAATATCACTTTCGGCGGTCGTCGGATGATGACCTGCCAGATTAGCGACGGTTCCGGCATTCTTACCATGCGCTTTTTCAATTTTAACGCGGCGATGAAAAACAGCCTGGCGACGGGACGACGTGTGCTGGCCTACGGGGAAGCGAAGCGCGGCAAGTATGGCGCAGAGATGATCCATCCGGAATATCGCCTGCAGGGCGATCTCAGCACGCCGGAACTTCAGGAAACGCTCACCCCCGTCTATCCGACCACCGAGGGCGTGAAGCAAGCGACACTGCGCAAGCTTACCGATCAGGCGCTGGAGTTGCTCGACACCTGCGCCATTGCCGAACTACTGCCGCCGGAACTGGCGCAGGGTATGATGAGCCTGCCGGAGGCGCTACGTACCTTGCATCGCCCGCCGCCGACGCTCCAGCTCGCCGATTTAGAAACCGGCAAACACCCGGCGCAGCGGCGGCTTATTCTTGAAGAGCTACTGGCGCATAATCTCAGTATGCTGGCGCTTCGCGCAGGCGCGCAGCGTTATCACGCTCAGCCGCTAAGTACCAACAACATATTGAAAGACAAGCTGCTGGCGTCGTTGCCGTTTAAACCCACCAGCGCGCAGGCGCGGGTGGTGGCAGAGATAGAACGTGATATGGCGCTCGATGTGCCGATGATGCGTCTGGTTCAGGGCGACGTCGGCTCAGGGAAAACGCTGGTTGCGGCGCTTGCCGCCTTGCGCGCTATTGCCCACGGTAAGCAGGTGGCGCTGATGGCGCCGACCGAATTGCTGGCTGAACAGCACGCAAATAATTTCCGCAACTGGTTCGAACCGTTGGGCGTTGAAGTGGGTTGGCTGGCGGGTAAGCAAAAAGGTAAAGCGCGTCAGGCGCAGCAAGAGGCTATTGCCAGCGGTCAGGTGCAGATGATTGTCGGCACCCACGCTATCTTTCAGGAACAGGTGCAGTTCAACGGCCTGGCGCTGGTCATTATCGATGAGCAGCACCGCTTTGGCGTCCACCAGCGGCTGGCATTGTGGGAAAAAGGCCAGCAGCAGGGCTTTCATCCGCATCAATTGATTATGACCGCAACGCCCATTCCTCGAACCCTGGCGATGACTGCCTACGCCGATCTCGATACCTCGGTGATTGACGAGCTACCGCCGGGCCGTACCCCTGTCACTACCGTTGCTATTCCGGATACCCGTCGCCATGAAATCATTGATCGTGTGCGCAACGCCTGCACAACCGAAGGCCGTCAGGCCTACTGGGTCTGTACGCTGATTGAAGAGTCCGACCTGCTGGAAGCGCAGGCGGCGGAAGCCACCTGGGAGGAGCTCAAGCTGGCGTTACCGGAGTTGAATATCGGCCTGGTACACGGCCGCATGAAGCCCGCCGAAAAACAGGCGGTGATGCAGGCCTTTAAGCAGGGTGAACTGCATCTGCTGGTCGCCACTACGGTGATTGAGGTGGGGGTCGATGTTCCTAACGCCAGCCTGATGATTATTGAAAACCCGGAGCGACTGGGCCTGGCGCAGTTACACCAGCTCAGAGGACGCGTTGGCCGTGGCGCGGTCGCGTCGCACTGCGTGCTGCTCTATAAATCGCCGTTGTCGAAAACGGCGCAGAAGCGTTTACAGGTATTGCGCGACAGCAATGACGGCTTTGTGATTGCGCAAAAAGATTTAGAGATTCGCGGCCCGGGGGAATTACTGGGCACGCGCCAGACGGGTAACGCCGAATTTAAAGTAGCTGATTTGCTGCGCGATCAAGGCATGATCCCCGAAGTTCAGCGTATTGCCCGTCATATTCACGAACGTTATCCGCAGCAGGCACAAGCGCTGATTGAGCGCTGGATGCCGGAAACCGAACGTTATTCCAACGCCTAATCCTATTCGCCGCGCGACAGAGCCAACAGAAGATCCTCAATCTGGATAGCGATAACGTCCTGGGCTGCCAGGGCATCGCGCGAGATACGCGTTGCCATCGCACTCTCCGGCTCGTCCCGCAGCATTTCCGCCGCCTTCTGCACCCCGTCGAGGATCATCTCCGACGTTAACTGCCGGGTTAAAAACGCCAGATTATTTTCCAACCACGGTTCTTCCGTCGCACCTAATGGCGGTTGCCACTGCCACGAGCCTTCTGGCCAAAGCGGGTTAACCTCTACCGGATAAATTAAATGTGCGGCGTACTGCAACGCGCATACCGCTTTACCCGGCGTATCCAGTAACCACCACTGATTCCAGAGCGAACGGATAAACGGCGCAATGCCGCCGAGAACATTGAAGGTATCCAGCCAGGTCAGCGGAGAGTTGAAACCGCGCTCGTGATTGATTCGCGCCAGCATGGTCTCCAGCAAAAAATGCCGTACCTGCTGACGCTGAGCGGCATCCATCATTTCCCGCCAGAGATAAGGCCGCCGTAACGCACGCAGGAAAGACTCCTCGAAGTGATCGCCATAGCCATGGGTTAACAGCGTTTCGCGCCAACAGGCAAGGCACAGCGGAAACAGATAACGAAACAATTCCGGCTGCATCGGTTCGTGGTAAACCAGATTCAGCACATAATAAACGCTCAGATGCCAATCGGTAATCTGCCGCCAGTCCGTCGCCGCCAGCGCCTGCAACTCAGCATCGGCATAGTCAAACTCCGCTTCCCACACGTTAAGAACCGGCGGCTCATCGCCAAAAATATGACGGCAGCGTTCACGCAGGGTTTCAGGTTGACGGCAACGTTTTTTCATCTTTATCCGGCAAACATTGGCAGCATCAGGTACAGCTTGATTACCAACGCATTGACGATATCGATAAAGAACGCGCCGACCATCGGCACCACCAGGAACGCCATATGCGAGGGGCCAAAACGGTCGGTAATCGCCTGCATATTAGCAATGGCGGTCGGCGTTGCGCCCAGGCCAAAACCGCAGTGACCCGCCGCCAACACCGCTGCATCGTAGTTTTTCCCCATCATGCGCCAGGTGACGAAGATCGCGTACAGCGCCATGAAGATGGTCTGTACCACCAGAATCGCCAGCATCGGCAGCGCCAGCGACGCCAGTTCCCACAGCTTCAGGCTCATCAGCGCCATTGCCAGGAACAGTGACAAACTCACGTTCCCCAGCACCGAAACAGCACGCTCAAATACGCGATAAAAACCCACCAGCGCCAGGCCATTGCTGAGGATCACCCCAACAAATAGCACACAAACGAAGACCGGCAGTTCAAGCACCGTTCCCGCCAGTAGCTGCGCTACGATTTTGCCCACGGTCAGACAGATAGCAATCAGGGCGATAGTTTCGATTAGCACCAGAGAGGTGATCATACGGCCCACATCCGGCTTTTCAAAGGCTGTCGGCACGGCCTGATCGTCAGGCATTCCATCCGGCGTGGTGGAGTGTTTCACCAGATAACGCGCTACCGGGCCGCCAATCAACCCGCCCAGCACCAGGCCAAAGGTTGCACATGCCATCGCAACTTCGGTGGCATTGGCAAAACCATAACGTTCGACGAACAGTTTACTCCACGCCGCGCCGGTACCGTGTCCGCCGGACAGCGTAATTGACCCGGCAATCAGCCCCATTAACGGGTCCAGCCCCAACAGACTCGCCATGCCGATACCGATGGCATTCTGCATCAGCAGTAATCCGACCACGACGACCAGGAAGACGCCAACAACGCGTCCCCCCTTGCGCAGGCTGGCAAGGTTCGCGTTAAGGCCGATCGTCGCGAAAAACGCCAGCATCAACGGATCGCGCAGGGTCATATCAAAGTTGACCTCCCAACCGACGCTTTTTTTCAGTACCAGCAGAGCAACCGCAACCAGTAACCCCCCCGCCACCGGTTCCGGAATCGTATATTTCTTCAGTAAGGAGACAGACTGGACCAGCTTGCGACCCAGTAGCAGCACCAGCGTGGCGGCGACAAGGGTCGATAAGGTATCGAGTTCAAACATTTAAAGCTCCTGTAGTGCGCTGTGACACGTGCGCACAAATCATTTCCTGAGTCAGTTTTTTAGCTCTTTGCGAGTCTTCGGCATGGATTTTAAGCAGAAAAAGGCAAAAAGTTATATAAAAAGGTGCATTTATCTTTTTTAAATATTAAGAATATTCGCTCGCAATCGTTTGCTTTTACCACCTGGTCAGATAAAATCACCGCTTTTCCACCACGAGAATGTCCCTGATGTCCGTTAACGCCATCGAGCCGGCAGATGCGCAACCGGTTGCGCAGACGCAAAACAGCGAATTAATTTACCGTCTTGAAGATCGCCCGCCGCTCCCTCAAACCCTTTTTGCCGCTTGTCAGCATCTGCTGGCCATGTTTGTCGCGGTAATCACGCCAGCGCTGTTAATCTGCCAGGCGTTGGGTTTACCGGCGCAGGATACGCAGCACATTATCAGCATGTCGCTGTTCGCCTCCGGCGTAGCCTCTATTATTCAAATCAAAGCGTGGGGGCCGGTAGGATCGGGGCTGTTATCCATCCAGGGAACCAGTTTTAACTTTGTCGCCCCGCTGATTATGGGCGGTACCGCGCTGAAAACCGGCGGCGCGGACGTCCCGACGATGATGGCGGCGCTGTTCGGCACGCTGATGCTGGCAAGCTGCACCGAGATGGTGCTTTCTCGCATTCTACATCTGGCGCGCCGGATTATCACGCCGTTAGTCTCCGGCGTCGTGGTGATGATTATTGGCCTGTCGCTGATTCAGGTGGGGCTAACTTCCATCGGCGGCGGCTATGCCGCCATGAGCGACAACACCTTTGGCGCACCGAAAAACCTGCTGCTGGCCGGCGTCGTCCTGGCCATTATTATCCTGCTGAATCGGCAGCGTAATCCCTACCTGCGCGTGGCTTCTTTGGTTATTGCCATGGCGGCTGGCTATCTTTTGGCCTGGTTTATGGGCATGTTGCCTGAGAATAACGCGCCGGTCTCACAGGACATCCTGATGGTGCCGACCCCGCTGTATTATGGTCTGGGCATTGACTGGAACCTGTTACTGCCGTTGATGCTGGTCTTTATGATTACGTCGCTGGAGACCATCGGCGACATCACCGCCACCTCTGATGTCTCCGAGCAGCCGGTATCCGGCCCCTTGTACATGAAACGGCTAAAGGGCGGAGTACTGGCTAACGGCCTGAACTCATTTGTTTCAGCGGTATTTAATACGTTCCCGAATTCCTGTTTCGGTCAGAACAACGGCGTAATTCAGTTGACCGGCGTCGCCAGTCGCTATGTGGGATTTGTCGTCGCGCTGATGCTGATTGTGCTCGGCCTGTTCCCGGCGGTAAGCGGTTTTGTGCAGCATATCCCGGAACCGGTGCTCGGCGGTGCCACGTTGGTGATGTTCGGCACCATTGCCGCCTCCGGGGTGCGTATTGTCTCGCGTGAGCCGCTGAACCGCCGCGCGATTCTGATTATCGCCCTGTCGCTGGCCGTGGGTCTTGGCGTCTCGCAACAGCCGCAGATCCTGCAGTTCGCGCCGGAATGGGTGAAAAATCTGCTCTCATCCGGAATTGCCGCTGGCGGCATCACGGCTATCGTGCTGAACCTGATTCTCCCGCCGGAAAAACCGTAAAAACCCTGCGGCGGCGACGCGATTCGCCGCTGCTGTAACGCTCTTTCACCATTCCTGTCTTGAGGATTGCACGCAAATCGTGCATAAATCCCCTATGTGCATTTCACGGGATGGAAGACCATGAAATTGATTGGGAGGTTGCTTCTCTACGTGCTGATCGCCTGTTTAGTGGTGATTTTCGGCTTTTATTTTCTGCTGCAAACGCGCTGGGGCGCAGATCATGTCAGCAACTGGGTATCAGAGAACAGCGGTTATCACCTCACATTCGACGTGATGGATCATCGTTTTTCCGCCCCATCCCATCTTTTACTGGAGAATGTGACCTTTGGTCGTGATGGTCAGCCTGCTACCCTGGTCGCGAAAACCGTAGATATCGGTCTGAGCATTCGCCAGTTAACCGCGCCGCTGCATGTCGACACGATTCTGTTACAGGACGGCACGCTGAATATTTCAGTGCAAACCGCCCCTTTCCCGTTTGAGGCCGACCGCCTGCAACTTCGCAATATGGCGCTCAATAGTCCCGGTAGCGAATGGCGGTTGAGCGCCCAGCGCGTTAACGGCGGCGTTATGCCCTGGCGCCCCGAAGCCGGTCGGGTATTGGGCAATAAAGCCCAGATCCAACTGAGCGCCGGTTCGCTGACGTTAAACGACGTTCCCGCCACGAATGTGCTTATTGAAGGCAGTATCGACCATGATCAGGTGATGTTAAACACCGTTGGCGCCGATATGGCGCGCGGAGCGTTAACCGGCGTCGCCCGGCGTAACGCTGATGGTAGTTGGGTCGTTGAAAATCTGCGGCTGAATGATATTCGGTTACAAAGCGATAAATCCCTGAGCGAGTTTTTCGCGCCGCTTACTACGGTTCCATCTTTGCAGATTGGTCGTCTTGAAGTGACGGACTCCAGCCTGCAAGGACCAGACTGGGCAGTCACCGATCTTGACCTGAGTTTGCGCAATCTGACTCTGCACAAAGAAGACTGGCAAAGTCAGGAAGGTAAATTATCGATGAACGCCAGCGAGTTTATTTACGGCTCGCTGCACTTGCTCGATCCAATCCTGAACGCCGAATTTTCACCACAGGGCGTTGCGCTACGCCAGTTCACCACCCGCTGGGAAGGCGGTATGGTCAGAACCTCCGGCGCCTGGTTACGCGAAGGCAAAGCGCTTATTCTGGACGATACCGCTATCGCCGGGCTGGAGTATACGCTGCCGGAAAACTGGAAGCAGTTATGGATGAAGCCGCTGCCCGACTGGTTGAACAGCCTGACGCTGAAAAAATTCAGCGCCAGCCGCAATCTGGTGATTGATATCGACCCGGCCTTCCCGTGGCAAATCACCGCTCTGGACGGCTACGGCGCAAACCTGGAGCTGGTACAACATCATCAATGGGGCGTCTGGAGCGGCAATGCGACCCTCAACGCCGCAGCGGCAACCTTTAACCGTGTGGACGTGCGCCGCCCGTCGCTGTCGTTGACGGCTAATGCCAGCACGGTCAACATCAGCGATCTGAGCGCGTTTACTGGAAAAGGGATACTGGAAGCCACTGCCAGCGTATCGCAACTGCCGCAGCGTCAGACGCAAATCAGCCTGAACGGACGCGGCGTACCAATGGATGTGCTACAGCAGTGGGGCTGGCCGGCATTACCGATTGCTGGCGATGGCAATATTCAGCTCACGGCCAGCGGCAATATTCAGGCCGATGCGCCGTTGAAACCGACGGTAAACGGGCAATTACACGCGGTCAACGCACAAAAGCAGCAGATAACGCAAACGATGCAAGCGGGAGTGGTGTCCGGCGGGGAAGTTACGTCAACGGAGCCAGCGCTGTAATTGAGGGCTTGCCCGGTGGCGATAGCGCTTACCGGGCTTACGGTTCTTGCTCATTTATAGGCCGGATAAGCGCAGCTCACGGCGCCATCCGGCGATTCAGATTTAAAGCGTAATCACCACTTCATTTCCCTGCGGGGTGATCACTACGCCCAGTTCACTTCCCGCATATGAGCCGCATTTGGTACCGCTAATCTGCGTAATATTACGCAGACACAGCGTCCAGTTGCGCGCCTCGCCTTCGCCGCTCACCGTAATGGTATTGCCTGTGCGTTTCGCCTGCAGCGTAAAGATTGTCGAACCATCCGTAGCAGGGACTTCGCAGACCGCTTCGCAGCCGTCATCCAGATGGAATAACTGGAAGGCCGTACCTTCATGCCAGGCGTAATCGGGCTTCTGGCTATTGTTGCCCAGCGCCAGTAGTGTATTGTCACGCACGTACACTGGCAGACTCAGGAAGTCATGCTGCTGTTTATGCCAGCGGCTGCCCTGCACTTCATCGTTGCGCCACAGGTGCGTCCAGCGGCCTTCTGGTAGGTAGAACTCCACGTCGCCCGCTTCACTAAATACCGGCGCTACCATGACCGCATCTCCCAGCATGTACTGGCGATCAAGATAATCACACGCCGGATCGTCCGGGAACTCCAGCATCATCGCCCGCATCATTGGCGTACCGGCTTCGTTGGCGCGCGCCGCTTCCCGATACAGATACGGCATCATCCGGCACTTCTGTTCGGTGAAGAAGCGCACCACGTCACAGGACTCGTCGTCATAGGCCCACGGAACCCGGTAGGATTTGCTACCGTGCAGGCGGCTGTGGCTGGAGAGCAAGCCGAATGCGCACCAACGCTTGTAGACATGCGCCGGCGCGGTATTCTCGAATCCGCCAATATCATGGCTCCAGAAGCCAAACCCTGACAGGCCGATGGACAGCCCGCCGCGCAGGCTTTCCGCCATCGATTCGTAGTTGGCGTAACAGTCGCCGCCCCAGTGCACCGGGAACTGTTGCGCGCCCACCGAGGCGGAACGGGCGAACAGCACCGCCTCTTCAACGCCGACGGTCTCTTTCAGCACGTTCCACACCAGTTCGTTGTAGATGTAAGCATAATGGTTGTGCATTTTCTGTGGATCTGAACCATCAAACCACTGCACATCCGTTGGAATGCGTTCGCCGAAGTCAGTTTTGAAGCAGTCCACTCCCATCTCCACCAGGCCCTTCAGCTTGTCGGCATACCATTCGCAGGCTTGCGGGTTGGTGAAGTCGTAAATCGCCAGTCCCGGCTGCCATTTATCCCACTGCCACAAGGAGCCGCCCGGGCGTTTAAGCAAATACCCTTTCTCTTTTAGCTCCTGGAAGACCGGGGATTTCTGGCCGATGTAGGGGTTAATCCACACGCAGACTTTCAGCCCTTTCGCTTTCAGGCGGCGAATCATCCCTTTCGGATCGGGGAAAGTCACCGGGTCCCATTCAAAATCGCACCACTGAAAAGCTTTCATCCAGAAACAGTCGAAGTGGAAGACGTGCAGCGGCAGATTGCGCTCGGCCATACCGTCGATAAAGCTGTTAACGGTCGCTTCGTCGTAGTTGGTGGTAAATGAGGTGGTCAGCCACAGGCCAAACGACCAGGCGGGCGGCAGCGCCGGACGCCCCGTAAATTGGGTATAGCGGTTCAGCACGTCTTTCGGGGTCGGGCCGTCGATGACGAAGTATTCCAGATACTCGCTCTCAACGCTGAACTGGACTTTGGAGACTTTCTCGGAGCCAATTTCAAACGACACGCACTGCGGATGGTTTACCAGCACACCGTAGCCACGGTTGGTGATATAGAACGGGATGTTCTTGTAAGACTGCTCGGTGCTGGTGCCGCCGTCGCGGTTCCAGGTCTCCACCGTCTGACCGTTACGCACCAGCGCGGTAAAGCGCTCGCCCAGCCCGTAGACGGTTTCGCCCACGCCGAGATCCAGACGCTCGAACATGTAGTTGCGCCCGCTGTTGGTGTCCTGTACATAGCCGTTATTTTTCAACTGGCTACCGGTGATACGTACACCGTTGCGCAGAAAATCCAGTGACCAGAGCTCGCCTTTGGTGACGCGCACGCTCAGGCTGCCGCTCTTGAGTTCGGCAAATTCGGCGTTGTTCTGCATCTCTACGTTGATATCTTGCAAGACATTGAGTGGATAATGTGGGCCGTTATCCAAAGCGCCCTGGAAGTGTTCCATCCGTACACCTATCACTCCTTCCTGCGGCGAGAAAAAGCGCAAGGTAAACAACGGGGTATCCAGTTGCCAGGTTCGTTCGCGGACATCGCGCGGCGCGGCATAGACCACCATCTCATTCCCCTGCTGTTCAACGTCGAACACCTGAACCGGGTGAATCAAATTAAGGCCAGGCTGGATCAGCCAGTTTCCGTCGCTAATTTTCATAGTCTGTTCCTTTAGTTCTGCAATTCTTTATGGGGAAATTCTTGTTCGTTACGGTGTGCGCCCTGCGCCAGTTGTTCCAGAATGGTTTTCAGGAACGGGCTTTTCAGGGTGTAGTAGCGTTTAGCGATCGCGGCGCTCAGCAGATAACAGATGGCCGGGACGATAGTGAACAGAGCGATGATGATGCTGATCGTGGCGCTGTTTTGCATTTTCGCCGCCGCGTCGTAACCGCCGCCTGCCAACATCCAGCCAATCAGCGCCCCGCCGAGGGCAAGACCCAGTTTCAGCACGAACAACGTGCCGGCAAAACTGATCCCCGTCAGGCGTTTGCCGTTACACCATTCGCCATAGTCGACGGTGTCAGACATCATCACCCACTGGATAGGCGTAACTAACTGGTGCAATACGCCAATCACAAAGATAAAGACGAACATAGCGATCGTGGCGTGCATCGGTACGAAGAACATCGCCACGCTGATTACTGCGAGTAAAGCATTGGTCCACCAGAAAACGCTCACTTTGCATTTCCAGTCGGTCAACGGTTTTGCCAGCGCCGAGCCAATCAGGTTGCCGACGCAATAGGTGGTGAGGAAGGCGACAAACACGCCCGGTTTGCCCAATATCCAGGTGACGTAATACATCATCGCCCCGCCGCGCACGCATACCGCCAGAATATTCAGGATGGTGAGCAGGCCGACTATGCGCCACTGGTCGTTGTGCCAGATATCACGCAGGTCTTCACGCATGGAGGTATGGGTGGCAGGCGCTTCAACGCGCTCTTTGGTGGTAAAGAAGCAGAACGCCAGCATCAGGAACGCCACCACCGAGAGCGCCGCGATACCCCCCTGGAAGCCCAGCGCCTTATTCTCGCCGCCAATCAGTTTCACCAGAGGCATCATCAGTACGGTAGAGAGCATTCCGCCCGCCGTTGCCAGCACAAAGCGCCAGGATTGCAGGGAGATACGCTGCGTTGGGTCATTGGTTATTACACCCCCCAACGCGCAGTAAGGGATGTTGACCACAGTGTACAGAAGGGTGAGCAACGTGTAGGTGATGGCGGCATAAATCATTTTGCCGTTCAGACTGAGATCCGGCGTGCTATAAGCCAGCACACAAACGATACCAAACGGCAACGCGCCAAACAGCACCCAGGGTCGGAATTTGCCCCAGCGCGAGCGGGTACGGTCGGCCAACAGGCCCATGCAAGGGTCGGAGATGGCATCAAGCGCACGCGCCAGTAAAAACATGGTGCCGACAAAACCAGCGGGAATGCTGAAAATATCGGTATAGAAGAACATCATATATAACATGACGTTATCAAAGATGATGTGGCTCGCGGCATCGCCCATACCATAGCCAATCTTCTCCTTAACGGAGAGAATTTCACTTTTCATTACGCATCCTTAACGCTTACAACGCTCACTGATACCGGTTACAGTTTTTGTAAACCTTCCCTGCGAGCGTGAATATTCCGTTATTTGGTTATCAAATTACGATTCTTGTTTTCTGTGATCAGGGTAGCGTCAAAAAGTGTGATGAAATGTAACTAATGGATTTTATGGGGATTTATATGAAACCGATCATGGCAGAAGGAAAGGGAAGTTAAAAAAGCACGGGAGGGGATGTGGAAACGCCAGGAAGTAGCTATAATGCGCGCGCCTCCATGTAGCAATCGAGGCACGGAAGATCGTCGTCTCCGGTGAGGCGGCTGGACTTCAAATCCAGTTGGGGCCGCCAGCGGTCCCGGGCAGGTTCGACTCCTGTGATCTTCCGCCAAAATCCTTCTCTCATGCCCACCATTCGTCCTCTATTTCGGGACAAAGTATGTGCTTATTATTAAGACCAGTTCTTGCATATAATACGAAAGGAAAGGTGGAGAGAGAAAGTGGAATATTATTTTATTAATCACCATTTACCGATTGCTAAAACCGAACGTCCATTTATTGTGGGATATCGTCCGCAAAGAAGGGATAAAAGTACGCCAGGACTAACGCGGGCGGGACTTAACTAATCACCAAACGAACTTGTGGGTCATACTTACAGACTCATCCTTTCTCAAAAGAGATAACGCTTACCAAACCAAAATTATGAGATCAACGTATAGAGCCATCCGGATAAAGATACATGCCTCCCTCCAGATACACGGGTTCTCCTTCTTCTACCGCTAAATTATGATATAGCGATTGCATTTCATCATCTGCAATTTCTTCCTGTTGGTTTTCAATTCGATAATAGGTATCTACATCATAGTTCTGTTTACGGAGATCGTCGTCGCTGTATACGCCAAGCCGTTTTTTTAAGCCTGTTATATTAAATATCCATTTTAACCCATCTTTAATATAATAGGCATCACCATAAGCATTTTCATCGGGGCATTCTTTATAGCCCATCCGCAATGCAACATCACAGCCATGCTTACCAACATATTTATAACTCATATCCCCCCCACAATATGTTGCTTCAATATCCCAGATAAAATTCCTAACGAAAACCTATCCTGATAACCTATGCCACATGAAGGATAGAATTTAAACTAAAGTACGCGTTATATTATCCCCTAAGTCCGTATCAAGTATGCGTATTCTGTAGTAGGTAGTAATATGTTCTAATTTATTAATGTGAGTTATATATGAAGAGATTATTTACAGCGATGATTATCGCTTTTATTACCGTCACGGCATCATCCGGTGCGCTTGCCTGCCCAAAGGGTCAACATCCACATGGGGGTACGGGCTCACATCATAAGGGTGGATGGTGTTCATACGAGCAGTAACGTCGCAGCTTACTCATCTACTTGAAGGCACTATAGCCTTACGTTTATCAACGCAGGCGCTACGTTTGTCGATGCCGTAACTTTCTGAAAGGGAAGGCACAATGAGGCATGTGATCAAAACTCGCCGGGGACAGATGCCTTACTCACTGCAAATGAAAATCCACCACAAGATTCGGATCAATCGACCCATCGCTGGCGAAACTTTAGACGAGACAAAGCAGATTTAGTGACGCTTCTGCTCAATGAGCAATATCATCTTTGCTGTTACAGCGAAATCCGTGCTGATTTGCGTGGCCTCGGCTATCACATTGAACACGTCGAAAATAAAAGCCAGCAGCCAGGGCGAACCTTCGATTATCAAAATCTCGCCGCCAGCGCATTAGATTCAGGGGAGAACGGCGGTTTATCTTCCCTGAAAGGAAAAAATGCTTTTGGCGGTCATGCCCAAGGAAAACAAGATGCTGTGGATATGGCAAAATTTATCCATTGCCATATTCGCGATTGTTCCCGTTATTTTGCTTACCTTTCTGATGGTCGGATCGTTCCTGCTGATGAGCTAAATGCACAAGAGACGGAGAACGCGCAATACACCATTGATCTACTGAACCTGAACAGCGGATTCCTTCAAACGGAACGCCGTAATCATTGGGAAGAGCTGGAACAGCTTTTTGAGGAACATATTGAGAAAGGCTGGGATCTGCAACAATTACTCCAGCTTGATCTGGTCCCTTCGCCAGATCATAAACTGCATGAATTCTTCAGCATTACACGCCAGTTTTTCCAGCAAGAAGCTGAACAGGTATTACAGAGCCACGCCCCTGCATTAATTTAACACCACTATTCCTGATTCAGGGCGACAGCATGATTTATTGCGAGTCGCCTTCCTGATTTACACCCTCAATATTTATTCACCTTTATTTCACCGCATAATGTGCCTGCCACTCCCGGCAGGCGCGTTTGCTTTTATATGGACCAAAAATATGCAAACAGAAGCTGAAGTCTTAACTGACCATAATGAGCTAATTTGCTCGACCAGTATTGAATGCATCGTCACAGGGCGCGACGCTGCGCTGAGCCTGATAGAAATCCTGATTCATAAGCTTGATGACATCTCGCGGCTTACCTCCAGCATCGGTGGTGATGTAGCGGAGCATTGGGCGATGCGACAGGGCCATTCCTTTGACTGCTGGTTGATGCAACCGGTTGATAAAGCGATGCCGGTGATCACCCGTAATATTGACCGCAGCATTTGGCGCGATCTGATGCTGAAGTCCGGGATGTTGACCTTAATGGACGCTGAAGCCCGCAGCCAGTGGGCTAAAAATCTCGAAGGAGGAGATCTTCCGGCCATCAGCGAAGCCAACATCCTGAGCACCTTTGAACAACTCCACCACAATAAACAGGATGTTTTCGAACGTGGGATTATCAATGTATTTAAAGGGCTAAGCTGGGACTATAAAACCAATAATCCCTGCTGCTTCGGTAAGCGGATCATCGTTAACGGCCTGGTAAAGCACGACCGATGGGGCTACATCCTGAATTGGGGCTGGCGGCGTGACCAGATTGCGGATCTGGAGCGCATGTTGTTCCTGCTGGATGGTAAAACCATTCCCGATAACCGACACGATGTGACTATCCGACTGATGAACTTCATTCGTGATAACCCGCATCAGCAGGTTTTTGAGGATGATTTATTCTCTATGCACTACTTTCAGAAAGGCAGTGGGCATATCACGTTTAAGCGTCTGGATCTGGTGGAGAAGATGAATGATATCGTGGTGAAACACTATCCGGGGGCGCTACCCGCAAAATAAACGCTATCTGCGTAATGAGCTTCACCAGGAATTTCTGGCATACTAAGCGGATTACAGCATCGCGAGTCAGATGTAAGTGGAGGCGACATGGAAGATAAATACTTAACCCAATCCCCGGCAGGTGAATTCATTATGTTTGCCAGCGGTGACGGGAAAGTGCGTGTTGAATGCCGCTTTGAAAGCAATACACTGTGGCTCTCTCAGGGAATGATCTGCGAACTATACGGTAAAGCTAAAGCCACCATCAGTGAGCATATAAAGAACATCTTTGCAGATGGCGAGCTTGAAGAAAATTCAGTTGTTCGGTTTTACCGAACAACTGCCAGTGATGGGAAAAATTATCAGATTCAATACTTTAGTTTGCCGTTGATACTCGCTGTCGGCTACCGCGTTCGCTCCCCGCGCGGCACGCAGTTCCGCCAGTGGGCAACCCAGACGCTCCAGGAATACCTGATCAAAGGTTTTGTGATGGACGATGAGCGCCTGAAAAATCCGCCCGTGGGTTCATCGGCTGTACCCGACTATTTCGATGAGATGCTGGAGCGTATCCGCGATATCCGCGCCAGCGAACGTCGGGTTTATTTGCGGGTACGCGAGATCTTTGCTCTGGCCGCCGATTATCAACCGTCCCTCAAAGAAACCACGCAGTTTTTTCAAACCATCCAGAACAAGTTACATTTTGCCTGTACCGGGTATACCGCCGCTGAACTCATTCATCAGCGTGCTGACGCCTGCCAGCCGCATATGGGGCTGACCAGCTATAAAGGTGAAGAGGTGCGCAAATGTGACGTGACGGTGGCAAAAAATTATCTCACTCAGGATGAAGTCAGCGAGCTTAACCGCGTAGTTAACATGTGGCTGGATTTCGCCGAAGATCAGGCCCGTCGTCGTCAACAGGTCTTTTTACGCGACTGGCAGGATAAGCTGGATCAGTTCCTGCAATTTAACGACCGTGAGGTTTTGCAAGGGGCAGGTAAAGTCAGTAAGAAAATGGCCGATGAAAAAGCGCAGGCGGAATATAGCCAGTTTGCCGAGCAACAACGGCGTTTAAAAGAAGCCGAAGGTGAGAAAGATATCGCCGCTTTGTTACAGTGGAAAACAGAGCCTAAAAAGTAGCTCAGGATGTCCCCAAACCCCACAAGCAAAATCATTTGGGGTGCTTATGGGGGTTACTCATTTATCCAATACAAAATATAAACATAAAATCAATAAGTTAACATTCAAATACGATTCCTGTGATCGCCCGAGCCTTTATCCCCACACGTTGCATCAACCACCAGACTTTGCTTACACCACATTGTTCCCGATATCCCGCAGATCGAGACAGATCTTGCGATAGCCATAAACACAGCCCGATTCCAGCCAGAACTGCCTGATATACCCCGTCAGATTCAGGTCAACATGATGCCGTCGTGAATGTGGCGGCTTTATCCAGGCGTAAAGACTATGGGTAGTAATATCAAGACGTGTTGCGACGCTGGAAACAGAATGGCCGCGCTCAATAACCTGTTTTACCGCTTTAATTTTAAACACTTTGGGATAACGTTTACCGCTCATGGGCTCCTCTCTTTAAGTCATCTTAAATGACTCTGCGGTGTCTGTTAAACCTGTGGCGATTCACTCCTCCGTTTTATCCAGACGAAATTATCCTGATAATGTGCTGTAGCGGCTGAATGACTTAATGTCACACCATCCTAAACATTGAATAGTTGCTCAGTTACCTGATTTTTCATTGTTATCTATTAGATACTGCAAACATTTCATCTTTATACCCTTGTTCTCCATACGTCCTGTTTATTCGTAACCCCTCCCATTATTATATTTCAGCAGTAAAATACCCGTATACATTCTTATACCAGGTACTCATATTACTCCACATAATCGTGCTATTCACATTTAGAGATCACGTAATCGATCTACTGACGAAGACGAAGAAATCTCTATGTGTAAAGCCCGTCTCACTGAGCATCAGAACATCGCCGTAATTAAGTTGGTCGAAGCTGGACGAGCGGTTAAAAATATCTGCCAGGAGGCGGATATTTCTGAGGTGACTGACGACATCTATGGACATTAGGTTTGACCACATTATGTTTCTCACTAATGTGCTCCGGGAAAGAGTTTTCATCAGATGAGCAATTGAAAAGAGAAGCCAGAAGCTGAAGTTGCTTCGACCGATAAGTTTGTCGGTTGCTCAGACTATCACGATCAGAATTAAGTCAGATCGACTTATTGGCAAGGTATGACTCCCAGCGTTAAGTTACAAGATTTTCTCATGGCATTAGCATTACACCTCCTTAAAGTTTACATGCGTCTCTATAAAAGAGTCTTAAATTTGTATATAAGAAGTTGATGAGAGCACAAATGTCACCATTAAGTCATTGAATAACAATGCAATGAAAGAAAAAATCTTAAATTAGGTTTTAATAATAAGAATTCATTACAGGTTTACAGGAATTACTTTTATATTTCATCACATCACCCCGATAGTGACGAAGGCAGCAGACAGATGGTATTGAGAACCATTATTTATCACTCTCATGATTTAGCAAATAGTGCTGTTTTAAGATTTTTTCTGATATTGGAGATTATGTATAAAAATCCCAATGGGTGAAATACAAATCCGAAATGATGTATTACGACTGTCGGATCTGTCATGGTTCCTTAAAGCTGTATTTTAGGTCTTTCCAGGAGTTTATGACACTGACAATAATCCGCGACTTTTGACAGTCGTAGCACTGTATATTATCTGGATTGACACATTTATTTACCAATGAAATATTAATAGAAACATCGACGGGAGTCGTTCAGGATGATGAGAAAGCCTTCACAAATTGTCCATTGCATTAGTTGCGATTTATCCTGTCAATTATTCCCTGACAGCGCAGTACGGGTGCAATACTGTCATAATGCGGCATTTTCCATCTGGCCAGATGGTAATGCTTTCCTGAAAAAAGGGTTTATTGAAAAGTTATTGCTTGATAGACACAACCATTTATCCAGCGGTTTTATCTTTGTTGATTTTTCTTTCCCGAATCTTCGACGATTTACCGATTTGCAATGGGCTGACAGTCTGGCAGACAGTGGCATGCATATTGTCCTGATTTCTGACAGAAGTTTAACTCCGCTGGCCAATTACTGGATTTTGAAAAGCAATAAAATACAAGGAATTATTTATTCCGATGACGATGATATTGTGCAACAGCAAAAGATGCACCGCTTGTTTACCGGTCGGCTCGCCAACAGTAAACGTGGACGAACGCTTAACTATACGGAATTTATATTACTGAAGCGCTTTGTATCAGGAATAAGTATTCAGCAGATTGTAAATACTGACAATATTGATATTAAGAAACTTTATGTGCATAAGCTGCGGCTTGAAAATAAGCTAGGGCATAGCATTCATAAAATAATATCAAATATTTTATAGATCCGTTTCCATTTTTATTATTTCCATATTATTGCGATGTGGAAGACGCTTTACGCCATAATGCAGGAGGCAGAATGCCAACTCCCCAAAATTACTCATTCATCGCCATAGCGGTATCAGCAGCGTTAGCCTCTATGGTATTTCCCTCCCAGGCGGCCTGGGTTGACGTTGATAGTCTGCCATCCAGTGGGCTGGTCAGCCAGTTGCCGCCGGAATTACAGGCTATTATTCCCGCTCAGGCCAGTACCGGTTTCACCAAAGTCGGTACCATGCCCAACTACGTTTATCAGTGGAACACCGGCACCATCCCGGTTTATGGCAATGGCCTCACGCTTAATGGGCCGGGCGCGGAGGCGTTTGAACACACTGTCACGGTTATTCAAAACAGCGGGACGGGAAGTCCGGGCGTGATTTTTGGCAACGACCTGACCATTCGGACGCAGTCGGCGAATGCCGCGAATAATGGTAGAGACGTCGATGGCATCCGTACTCACGGCGCAAATACTCCGGATAACCCGGTATTTATTATTACCGGTGACCGTACCAACATCTACGTGGATGGTCAGGATGGTGACGGTATTAACGCCGGATATAACTCACTGGGCCAGGGTTGGACCGGATCGGCCAATATTTATGTCGGCGACGATCTGTATATCAAAACAACCGGTAGCCAGGGACGTGGAATTACAGCCAACGCCATGAGGGATGCGTCACGTGCCAAAAATACGATTGTCGTCGGCAATCGTGCACATATTGTTACTACCGGCGACAGTTCGGAGGGGCTGCGTACCGGACAAAGTGGTTCGTTGATTCGTCTGGGTGACGATGCAACCATCGAAACCTCCGGCGCATCCTCTACGGGGATTTACGCAGCATCCTCCTCCACAACCGAGCTTGGTAACAACGCTACTATTACGGTGAACGGTGCCAGCGCACACGCGGTATATGCAACTAACGCTACCGTTAATTTGGGAGAGAATGCCGCTATTAGCGTTAACAGCGCCAGTAAGGCTGCATCCTATAGTAAAGCCCCTGCCGGTTTATACGCCCTCTCCCGAGGCGCCATTAATCTGTCAGGCGGTGCGGCTATTACTATGGCGGGCGATAACAGTAGCGAAAGTTACGCCATCAGCACGGAGACTGGCGGCATTGTTGACGGTTCTTCAGGAGGACGTTTCGTCATCGACGGTGATATTCGTGCTGCTGGCGCCACCGCTGCCAGCGGTACGCTACCGCAGCAGAACAGTACGATTAAGCTCAATATGACGGACAACTCGCGGTGGGACGGGGCATCATACATCACCAGCGCTACGGCGGGCACAGGCGTTATCTCTGTACAAATGAGCGATGCGACCTGGAATATGACCAGCAGCTCAACGCTCACTGACCTGACGCTGAATAGTGGCGCAACCATTAACTTCAGCCATGAAGATGGCGAGCCATGGCAAACGCTCACCATCAATGAAGATTATGTAGGCAACGGCGGTAAGCTGGTCTTTAATACTGTGCTCAACGATGATGATTCCGAAACGGACAGGCTGCAGGTTCTCGGCAATACTTCAGGTAACACATTTGTTGCAGTAAATAATATTGGAGGAGCCGGGGCGCAAACCATTGAAGGTATTGAAATTGTTAACGTTGCTGGCAATTCCAACGGTACTTTCGAAAAAGCAAGCCGTATTGTTGCCGGAGCCTATGACTACAACGTGGTGCAGAAAGGTAAAAACTGGTATCTGACCAGCTACATTGAGCCGGACGAACCGATTATTCCCGATCCAGTGGACCCTGTTATCCCTGACCCTGTCGTTCCCGATCCGGTGGACCCTGATCCAGTAGACCCGGTCATCCCTGACCCTGTTATTCCCGATCCGGTGGACCCTGATCCAGTAGACCCGGTCATCCCTGATCCGACAATTCCTGACATAGGGCAATCTGACACACCGCCGATAACAGAACATCAGTTCCGTCCGGAAGTGGGCAGCTACCTTGCCAACAACTATGCGGCAAATACGCTGTTCATGACGCGTCTCCATGACCGTCTGGGTGAAACCCAGTACACCGACATGCTGACGGGTGAGAAGAAGGTCACCAGCCTGTGGATGCGTAACGTCGGCGCCCATACTCGCTTCAACGATGGCAGCGGGCAGCTAAAAACCCGCATCAACAGCTATGTGTTACAAGTGGGAGGCGATCTGGCACAGTGGAGCACTGACGGTCTTGACCGTTGGCATATTGGTGCAATGGCAGGTTATGCCAACAGCCAGAACCGCACGCAGTCGTCCGTGAGTGACTATCATTCCCGTGGTCAAGTCACCGGTTACAGCGTCGGCCTTTACGGCACCTGGTATGCTAACAATATCGATCGGTCTGGGGCTTATGTGGATACCTGGATGCTGTACAACTGGTTTGATAACAAGGTCATGGGTCAGGATCAGGCCGCTGAGAAATATAAATCCAAAGGAATTACCGCCTCGGTTGAAGCCGGTTACAGCTTCAGGTTAGGTGAAAGCGCGCATCAAAGCTACTGGTTGCAGCCCAAAGCGCAGGTGGTATGGATGGGCGTGCAGGCTGACGACCATCGCGAAGCCAACGGTACTCTCGTGAAGGATGATACCGCCGGTAATCTGCTAACCCGCATGGGCGTAAAAGCCTATATTAACGGCCACAACGCTATTGATGACGATAAATCTCGAGAGTTCCAGCCGTTCGTGGAGGCGAACTGGATCCATAATACGCAGCCTGCCAGCGTGAAAATGGACGATGTCAGCAGCGATATGCGTGGTACAAAAAATATTGGTGAACTGAAAGTGGGTATTGAAGGACAAATTACCCCGCGCCTGAACGTATGGGGCAACGTGGCGCAGCAGGTAGGTGACCAGGGCTATAGTAATACCCAAGGCCTACTGGGGGTTAAATACAGTTTCTGATTCAGGTAACAACAGAGCCGCTGATCTTCAGCGGCTTTTACCCGGAAGCGCTTTCATTTGGCTGATATGTTTCATGAACGGCTCCCAAAACCGCTTAATGTGTACAGAAAAATATCGGGCGTTTCCCGATGGTGAACATAAAGCCACGATGGCCCTGAGTCAGGATGGTGTAACTGATACTTTTCCCTGGATAGACATAAAAATCGGGTAAAACCGTCTCGATAACCGCATCGGACAGTGTTTCGTCACGCGTGACTTTGTTGATATCCGTCGATATAAAATGGGTACTGTCTTTATTTTCACTCCATACATAGGAAACATCACGGCGGATCACGCCGCTCATTTTATTATCGACGTAATACGTTCCGCTGATGGAAACCACCCCGGTACGTTTTTTCAGCGAATACATAAAGTCCAGCGTCAGGTTAGCCTGAGTGTTGTTATAAAACACAATCACAGGCGCCGTACATTTCTCTGGATCCCGCTTCTTTTCCGTATACAAATGAAAAAGATGCCCAAGCCCTACTCCCAGAAACAGTAGCGTCAGGCAGGCTAACATCAGTGCCTTTTTACCCATGTGTCACCCCGCGGAAAAAAAGCGTCACGCAGCCTGTATCACCGCGCGTTTTATAAGGTTGCTGACAAATCAATGCCGTAACCGCTGGGGTGCGACTGCTGGAAGGGAAATAGACCCATGGGTATTTCTGACAATCCATACCGGTTTTTAGAATCATTGACTTATAGCTAGCAAAGCGGCTACCGCTTTCGATATCTTCATTCCGCGAGAAAAAATGACAGCCCTGAGTTGTTTCAACCAGCGTGTAGCGATCGTAAAAATCCTTATCGGGAACGGTTTGCCAGCTGATAGTGCCAAGCAAAATACCAACAGCAAATGTCCCGGTCATCCAAAGTACAGGTACATAATGTTTAAACCAACGCCCTGACATACGCGGTGGCGTCTCACCCTTTTTTTCTATTGCCTGAGCGAAGTCTTTGCGGATGGTCATGAGGCTCACACCAGGCTCAATCTGAAAGCCTCTACGCGGAACCGTGATTATCAGCGTATCTTCATTTTCGCCAACGGTACGTAATCCGCGGCGAATAATGGAGATATTCTGATAAAGCGTATTTGCCGACACCACCATGCCGTCTTCTTCCCACACTTTTTGAAAGAATGTTTGTTGTGAGACGACGGAGGGGGCGTTTTCCAGCAGAAGGCGCAAGCAGCGGCTGGCGGGCGTTGTCAGAATAATGTTGAGATCTGGCCTCGATAATGACGCCAGGCGATTCATTTCTGGATTAAATTCAATATTATCGTTAATTATCCATAACATCGCATTGTTACCATGCCAAAACATAACGTAGTTGGAGAGGGTTAATAGACACCACTGAGTATAGTCTGATGCTGTGGCTGCGTAGCAGGACATGGATTGTCCCCTGCACATACCGATCATATAGAAGAGCGAGAGGCATAAGACATTAACAGGTAAGCGTAGACACTGCTTTTCTCATTATAGCAGACTCAGGAGTGAAAGTACGTTTGGTTTTCTTGTTCGTTAAGTCTCCTGTTTTGTATTGAGGTGAGAATATCACCTTTAATCAGGTGGCCAAATTTACTGTGCCGCTACGCTTTAATATCTCATAGATAAATCATGAGAAAATATATCCTGAAAATCTATATCATATGAAAGACAGGGTTTTATTGAACGTGTTCTCTATAATGGCTTGTAATATCCAAAAAAGCAGCACTCGTTATGTAGGGATAGTTTCCAATTTATTAAGAGTTACAGTAGCCATACTTAATAACAACACGCTTCCCACTTAATATTTAAGCTGTGCTTTATGTTATTTAAATATAAATAAGCTAACTCTTAATTGAACTATTTCAAACTTATACTAAATAAGTTTAAAACTATCTATCAGAAACAATTTGTAGGGATATAGCCTGTTTTTTCAATCAATAATCCTCTCTGACATGTAAAATAGAAACATTTATTCATAATATGAATATTGTTGTGATAACAAATTCGCGTGAAAGTAAATCGACTGAAGGTGATGCCGATGAATATTCCTTCAGAAAGAACTCAATAAGGTAATCCAGGATCGGCAACGGATTACTGTCATCAGCTTAAAAACGGAAATCGCCCCGGCGATTAATGACTTTAACACTGATAGTGATTATCAGTGAAAGGCAACAACAAGGAATGAATTATGTCTACACCCGCGAATTTTAACGGTCAACGCCCTGCCATTGATGCTAACGACGCAGTAATGCTGCTGATTGACCACCAAAGTGGCCTGTTTCAGACCGTCGGCGACATGCCGATGCCGGAATTACGCGCGCGCGCCGCGGCGCTGGCTAAGATCGCTACCTTATGCAATATGCCGGTCATTACTACCGCATCCGTACCACAGGGACCAAATGGTCCGCTGATTCCGGAAATCCATGCGAATGCACCCCACGCGCAATATGTCGCGCGTAAAGGGGAAATTAATGCCTGGGATAATGCCGATTTTGTACAAGCGGTAAAAGCGACAGGCCGTAAAACGCTGATCATCGCCGGTACTATTACCAGTGTCTGCATGGCTTTTCCAGCCATCAGCGCCGTCGCGGAAGGGTACAAGGTATTTGCGGTAATTGATGCCTCCGGCACGTACAGTAAAATGGCGCAGGAAATTACGATGGCCCGCGTGGTGCAGGCGGGCGTAGTACCAATGGATACCGCGGCGGTAGCCTCTGAGCTGCAACGTACCTGGAATAGGGAAGATGCCGCAGAATGGGCGGATGTATATACCAAAATATTCCCGGCCTATCAGCTACTGATTGAAAGTTATACCAAAGCGCAGGAAGTAGTAAAAAATAATGAACTGCTGGATTCTCAACGCGCATAAATAACGCCCTGAAGAGACTAAATAGCCCCATTTAATGGGGCTATTTTACTTGCCATTTTGGACCTGGGCAGAAAATCCTCACGTACTACGTGTACGCTCCGGTTTTTGCGCGCTGTCCGTGTCCAAACTGGCTGCGCCAATAACGCCTGGTGGGATAGGCTCTTAATCAAATACGCCATTAATAATCGCCGTGACCACCGCGGTACTGAGCGCGATCAGCACCAGATTATCCCCAATGATTTTCCACTCATAGCCCGGATAATAAGGTAATTGTCCCAGCATAGACGCCGGCACCGTTTTTTTAGCGATTCCCGGCGGCAGCGGTTTTCCTCTCGCCAGATTTTTCGCAATCCCCGGAGGTAAAGACTGATAACCCGTCAGCCCTAAATTCACTGCCAGTTGCCTGGCGACAGCATAGCTAATGTCCGACTCGACGTGATCCGGTTTACCGCCATTTTTACGGTGTTCCGTTTTTTGCCCGGCATTTCCTTTATGTCCGTTACCGTTATTACCCTGATTAGCCGCGTTATTACCATGTCCGCCGCCATTGCCATTTCCCGGATTCGCCAGCACAGGCGTAGCGCTCAGGGAAAACGTAATCAACGTCGCCAGGACGGCGGTTAAACCACGACGATTATTCATGATATTGCCCTTCTGATGTGGGATACCATGAAAATAGCGCCCCGCCATAAAAAGAACAACTACATCGATTCTTATTTTAAGCGGGGCTCGCCAACAGCAGCTTATCGTATCCAGATAGTCAGTAAAATCAGGATGATTGCTATCAGGACAACCTGATAAAAAATTTTGTCCAACCCTCTTTTTTGCATGGCGTCACCTCGTTATAAAACGATTTGCCAGAGGGCTAAACACAACACCAACAGGCTAATCAGTAAAAATATCAGCGCGATGATTTTATCGGGTGAGCGATTCATCTGGGCGATCCTCAAACATCATTAAAACCACTGGCCAAAGCGTTTGATATAAAAGCGCTTCATGCCTTGCGCCACCAGACAGTAGCTCAATAATGTCGCCACCAACCACGGGAAGTAGCTCAGCGGCAGCGGCTCCAGTCCAACCATCGCACCCAAAGGTGAGAATGGAATATAAATGCCTATCGCCATAATCAAGCCGGTCGTCAATAATACCGGCAACGTCGCCCGACTTTGGATAAACGGTATTTTCTGCGTCCTTAGCATATGCACGACCAGTGTCTGCGAGAGCAGACCCTCAATAAACCAGCCGGACTGAAAGAGCGCCTGCGCCTCTACGTTATTAGCCGCAAAGACGTACCACATCAACGCAAAGGTTGTGATATCGAAAATAGAAGACGTTGGGCCAATCCATAGCATAAAACGACCAATATTTTTCGCGTCCCATTTCCGCGGCTTACGCAGGAACTCTTTATCCATTTTGTCCCACGGCAACGACAACTGCGAAATATCGTACATCAAATTCTGGATCAACAGATGAATCGCCAGCATCGGCAGAAACGGAATAAACGCGCTGGCTACCAGTACCGAAAAAACATTGCCGAAATTAGAGCTGGCGGTCATATTCAGGTATTTAATGATATTGCCAAAGGTTTCCCGCCCTTTGATGACGCCTTCCTCAAGCACCATGAGATCTTTTTCCAGCAGAATAATATCTGATGACTCTTTAGCAATATCGGCGGCGCTATCGACGGAAATCCCCACATCCGCATCACGAAGCGCGGGCGCGTCGTTGATCCCATCCCCAAGAAAACCAACGGTATGACCATTTTTCTGTAGCGCTTGCAAAATACGCGTTTTTTGTAACGGCGTCAGCCGGGCGAATACTGCGCGTTTCTCCACTTCAGACGCCAGTTCGGCATCTGACATCGCCTCAACCTGGGTTCCGGTCAGGATATCGTGCGTATCAATACCCACTTCCAGACAGATACGCGCCGTCACGACCGGATTATCGCCGGTGAGGACTTTGACCGCCACGCCGTTATCCCGCAACGCGGCAATCGCTTTTCCGGCGCTCTCTTTCGGCGGATCGAGAAAAGTGAGCATCCCTTCGATGGTAAGTTCGGTCTCATCCTCCACACTTAATGTCGGATTGTTCCCGGAACCATCCAGCTTACGTGTCGCTATCAGCAATACACGGAATCCCTGCGCATTGTAATCTTCGGTTTTCGCCAGCAGCAGCTCGCGGCGTGTTTCCGTCAGCGCCACCACACGATCGCCTTCGCGAAGATGGGTGGCTACCATCATCATCTCTTCAACAGCGCCTTTGCAGATCAGGCATCTGTCTCCATGCTGCGTATCCTCCACCAGGACCGATACCCGGCGACGTACAAAGTCGAATGGCAGTTCATCGCGTTTAACGAAGCGCGCTTTTGTCGATGGCGCGATGCGACCCTCGCCAAAACGCAGTATGGCGCGATCCATCAAATTCCGGGCGCCGCTCTGGCTGCTACTATTCAGCCAAGCCAGCATCAATACCCGGCTGCTTTTTACACCGCTCACATCCAGATGATGCTCCAGAAAAATATTGTCCTGGGTTAAGGTGCCGGTTTTATCTGTACACAACACATCCATCGCTCCGAAGTTTTGAATAGCGTTCAGGCGCTTGACGATCACTTTGCGCCGCGACATCGCAATCGCGCCTTTTGCCAGGTTGGAACTGACAATCATGGGCAACATTTCCGGCGTCAACCCCACCGCAACCGCCAGCGCGAACAGCGAAGCCTCTACCCAGTCTCCCTTACTGAACCCATTGATCAGCAGGACAACCGGCACCATGATCAGCATAAAGCGTATCAACAGCCAGCTCACGCTGTTGACTCCACGATCGAAAGCCGTCTGGGTACGCGTACCCACAATGGATTTCGCCAGCGAGCCGAACCAGGTACGGCTTCCCGTCGCAACCACGACCGCTTGCGCTCTGCCGCTGGTTACATTGGTTCCCATCAGACAGATATTGCCCAAATCTAACAGGCTTTTATCTTTGTCAGGCAATTGCTCGCTGTCTTTACCTGCCACATCAGCCATAACATCGTATTTTTCTACGGGTAATGATTCACCACTAAGAATTGACTGACTGATAAAGAGATCGCGCGACGCCAGCAGTCGGACGTCGGCGGGCACCAGATCGCCTGCGGCCAGAAAAACCACATCGCCCGGCACCAGTTCTTCAATGGGAATCTCTTCCTGCACCGCGCCTATATTGCCCAGCCCACGACGCAACACCGTGGCGGTGGTGCGAACCATCTTTTTCAGCGCCTGTGCTGCTCTGTTAGTGCGAAACTCCTGCCAGAAACGCAATAACCCGCTCAAACTGACCATCGTCAGAATAATCAGCACGCCGGTGAGATCGGTCTCTTCGCCACGGCGTAACGGGAGCCAGTAATCCGTGATGAAACTGACCCCTGCCAGTGCCATCAGAACGTAAATAAACGGGTTATTGAATGCCTGCAGAAGCTGAACCAGCACCGGAGGAACTTGCTCATGCGCCACTTCATTGCGCCCATACACTTTCAACCGTTCGCCAGCCTCTTCTATCGTGAGGCCCTGACGATGGCTGTTCAGCCGCGCCAGTGTCTCCTCCGGGCTATGAAAAGCTTCCGCTTCGATCGGAAATACTTTTTTATGCTGCTTATCATTTTCTGACGCCGGGCGATTGATTTTCCGGTTTTCAATGTTCATGTCAGTCATGATGAATCCCCAAAATTAAGGTGTAGTGTTTCCTGCATATCACGCCCAGGGAATAGCGAACTCACGATTTGAAGGTGAATGCCCCGGGAGAATTATCTATGCATAAAAAAGAGTTATTGCTTACTCACTATTTTGAGTGGGTTTTATTTTATCGACTCGGGAATATCCATCATTCCCTCCTTATACGCCTGGCGTAATGTTGCAATTGAATAAAAAACTATTATTGACTATCAATGCTCCAGTGAATTGCGGTGATATTATCGTTATCACCTATTCTGGATATAATCAGCTCTCGCGTTTTACGATAATCAGCATGACCCACGAGCTCGGCACGAATTTCTTTATAGCCCTGTTCCTGAGCGGGGACCGAACCTAACCCTTGTAAACAGATCGCGGCCTCTTTTACGATATTCAGTAACCACTGACGAACCGCGCTCTCATCTTCTTTATTACAGGTTACTTTCAGGATATAACGTTTTTCTTCCTCAGCGGATATCGGGAGTTGATTTATACGCTGCGCCGCTTCACGCAATAAAATATTGGCGCAAAGAATAATGATCGTCGCCGCCAGCGCATTTTTGAACTGCCCTAAACCGCATAACACGCCGATGCCCGCCGAACACCATAGCGTTGCCGCAGTGTTCAGTCCGCGCACATTCATCCCTTCGCGCATGATGACACCCGCCCCCAGAAAGCCAATACCAGAGACAATCTGCGCCGCAATTCTCCCGGGGCTGTCTGGCGATGTCGTCATGGAGCTCAGAATAAAAACGGCGGCGCCTGTCGCCACCAGCGCATTAGTGCGTAATCCCGCCATACGTTGACGCCATTGTCTTTCCGCGCCAATCAGCGCGCCCAACAGCATAGCGGCCAGTAAATTCAAAATATAAGGAAACATTAACATACGTTCCTCCATTTTTTCTGGAAGAATAAGTACGTGCTATATTTAGCACACGACAAATTTCTGCCCTGAGGCAATTAGCGTCGTGTTAACGGCGGAGGAAATAAAGCGTGTTTAAACATGAACATGACGATTACCTCGCGACAATGCGCGTGTTGTAACATTATTGGGATGACAATCGTCACAAGGGGAGATTGCTGCCCACCGGTTCGGCAAGCAGCGCAGGAATAGCGTGCGTTAACTTGCCAGATGATTTACGTAAAAGTGACTGTCCAACATATTACTCCTGCATGAATTTGCGCTTATTATAGTCAGTCAATATGTTCTGTAAAGTGCAAAGGCGGGGATAGTGACGATTTGTTTAAGTTTGTTTGATATTTTCCTATGACAAAAAAATGACAATATTATGTCAATAACAGGCTCGTCTGAAATCATTAAACAATAAATTCCTGCTTAATGCTGGCGATAGCTCTGTTATGATGCCTGCACGTAAAAAAATAAAACAACATGACGAGGAAAAAATGGGTTCCACCAGAAAAGGGATGCTAAACGTCCTGATTGCCGCCGTATTGTGGGGGAGTTCAGGTGTTTGCGCGCAGTACATCATGGAGCAAAGCCGTATGTCGTCACAGTTCCTGACGATGATACGTTTATTATTCGCCGGGCTGATACTGGTGACCTTCTCCTTTATGCACGGCGATAAGATATTTTCGATTCTTAAAAACCGCAAAGATGCCCTGAGTCTGCTGATTTTCTCCGTGGTGGGCGCGCTCACCGTTCAGCTAACCTTCCTGCTTACGATTGAAAAATCCAATGCCGCCACCGCGACAGTGCTGCAATTTTTATCGCCGACCATTATTGTGGCGTGGTTTGCATTAGCGCGAAGAACACGACCAGGCATTCTGGTCTTAACCGCCATTCTTACATCGCTTATCGGCACCTTTTTACTGGTGACTCACGGCAATCCAACATCGCTGTCGATCTCTTCAGGCGCGCTGTTCTGGGGTATCGCCTCCGCATTTGCCGCCGCCTTTTATACGACCTGGCCTTCCAGGCTAATCGCCCAATACGGCACGCTGCCAGTAGTCGGCTGGAGTATGTCCTTTGGCGGCCTTATTCTGCTGCCCTTCTACGCTAAAGAAGGAACGCACTTTGCGGTGAGCGGCAGCCTGATTCTGGCCTTTTTCTACCTTGTGGTGATCGGTACGTCGCTGACGTTCAGCCTGTATTTGAAAGGCGCGCAACTGATTGGTGGCCCCAAAGCCAGCATTTTAAGCTGCGCGGAACCGTTAAGCAGCGCCCTGCTGTCGCTACTGCTGTTGGGGATTAGTTTTACCTTGCCGGACTGGCTGGGCACGCTGCTCATTCTCTCGTCAGTGATTCTGATCTCCCTCGATTCCCGTCGACGCGCGCGGGCCGCTTAACGCCGTTGATAATCACGATGACCGGGCGGAAGAGGGAAAAGTTTAATGGCGCTTTGCCTTAATCTCTTCGTCAGAAAGCCCGGTAATCATCAGCACCATCTGCCGATCTATCCCCTGTTCCAGCATCGTATGCGCAATACGCAAGGCTTCCTCCTGCTTACCTTGATGTATACCTTGTTGCACGCCTTCACGCTTACCTTTTCTGCGCCCCGATTCACGTATTCTGTCTACGATCGTCATTAATCTCTCCTTGTGTTGGGGAACACGACGCGCCACCTCGCGGATAAACTTGCCAAAACGAGGCGTGCTGCCATGCTGTATTAGCAAATAATTAAACAGCGCTTTTAGCTGACTGTCATTAGCGTTTCCCGTAATCAGAAGTACCGCTAAGCGCTCGACCAATCCCATCAGGTCGCGCTGACGTATATGCTTTTGTACCAGCTCCAGCATCGCGATACGTCGATGCTGCATGATCTCGTTATCCGGCACCACCGTAATGTCTACCAGTGGAAATGCCGTCGCATAAAGCTGACGCGCCAGTGCAGGATCGTCAAACTCATCCAGCCAGCACAGCGAAAAGGGATACGGGCTTTTCGCGCCATGGTAAAACAGCATGGGAATCACCAGCGGTAACGTTTTATGGCCAGCATCCAGATGGCGCTGCATCGCGGCAGTCGCGTAACGCATTAACCGGAACGCCATATGCGCGTCCGGCGTACTCTGATGCTCTATAACGACATAGATATAACCGTCGCCTTCACACGTTTTTAGCGACCAAAGGACATCGGAATAAAACGCGCGTAAATTTTTCTCGATAAAACTGTCTGGCGCCAGTTTCAACGTCGTCAGATCGCAACGTATTCTTAGCGAATGGGGAAGATGAATATTGAGAAAATCCCGCGCGGTATCCGGATGGCGTAAAAACGTTTTGAATACCGCATCATGAGGCGTGGACGTGGGACTTTTTTTCATGGCGATCCGTCACCTGAGGCATAAGATGACGCCACTGTACTCGCCAAAAATACAGACAGCATTCAGGAAAATTTAACCCTGCGAGGAGGCTCGAAAGGGAATCACTGACGGCTGCAATACGTACATTTTTGCCCAGCCTGCTACGCATTATCGCCCGGTAGCGCAACGCTAACCGGGCCTACAAATACACGTCATCTGTAGGCCAGGTAAACGCAGCGCTCTTCGGCGATAAATCTCACACCAGCGCTTTGACTATCTCCATCAACCGAATGATGTCTTCGGGGCGCGTATTGCCGGTTTGCGGATCGATAATCGAGCTGTAAACATGCGGCATGACGCGCGGCACGCCTGCTTCCAGGCAGGTTTGCAGGATAATACCGAAATTATCCAGTGAGATACCGCCGGTCGGCTCGATGAGCGTCATGCCGTGGCGGGCGGCGGTTGTCGCCAGCGCATAGAGTTCCGGTAACGACTTTTCGCCGCCCATCGGGAAAAACTTCGCCGCATGTGCGCCCATATCCTGCATCATGCGTACCGCCGCTTCACAGGAAACGCGGGCTGGCGTTCCCTGGCTGCTGCTGACGCCGGTAGAAATCACCACCTCGCCAGGCGTTCCCGTCGGGCTGACCAGGGCGTTAATATGTGTTTGCTCGCCGCCTGTCGCCGCCAGTGCGCCCGCTGCGAAGCCGCTGCCGGTAAAGGTCTGGTTGACATGGGCCGGGTGAGTATGGGCGGCAATCATCGCCGCTTTGTAGTACTGCGCCGGGTCGCCTGCGCCCAGACCCACTGAGATAGACGGCACCTCCGCCATCCAGCGTTTCACCTCCGGCACGCCCTCTTCTACCGTAGCGAACTGCGCGGAAAGTACGCCAATGACCGCATGGCCTTCGGCGGCTTCATAGATAGCCTTCGCGTTGGCGATATCCTTTGCCAGCACGTTAATCGCTACCCGCTGACGATAAAAATTAATCTGCTGCATGTTCTGCAATCTCCCTGAGTCGCGCCACAATCAATGCCATTTCCCCTTCGGCTACCGTGCGTGGATCGAGGCTAAAAACCCCCTGATGAAGCTGATATTTGCGGGCGTAAATCGCTATCTCGCCGCCGCGCAACTGCGCTTCGACGTCCTGCGCATTCAGCCCCAATTCAGATGCGTTCACCCGCACACGAATACGCCAGATTGCACGCCCGGCCTCATCCTGTTCGATATCGGCATAAAGTCCATGGATGGCGGAAATCGCTTCCGCGACCGGCTGTAACTGTGCTGCGGTCACGGTCGTCTGGCCCTGGTGGTAATTCTCCAGCGCATACACCAGCCCAACCATGTTTTCCTTGCCGATTTTCATCGCCCTGGCAATCCCCTGGTGCTGCGCTTTACACGCGGCAATCCACTGTTTCTTCCCGGTGATAAAGCCGGAGGTTGGCGCATTAAAGGCTTTCGCGCCGCTGTAGATAACCATATCCGCGCCGCTCGCCACCCAGCCGCGCAAATCCTCTTCGGCGGCGGCATCGACAATCAACGGCAGGTGGTTGGCCTGCGCCACCTGTACAAAATCGTCAATGCTCAACATGCCTTTCTGTACGCAATGGTGTGATTTCACATAGAGTAGCGCGGCGGTCTTTTCATTAATGGCGCTTTCCAGTTGCCAGCGGGCCGCCAGATTGCTCGACCCCACTTCCACTATGCGCCCGCCGCCAAGACGAATGGCGCTGGTGACTGGCGCGCCGTAGTCCACATTATGCCCGCGCAGCATCACTACCTCATTGGCCATACCGGTACTGTCCGGCATCAGGGCGACGCGCGCCCGATCGCCGTGGGTGATAGCGGCAGCGACGGCAATGGCAATACCCGCCGAGGCGCACGAGGTGATATAGCTATCTTCAGCACCCGTATAGCGCGATACCAGTTCGCCGGTTTTTTCCACCAGCGCATCAATCTCGACGAAAGCGGAAGCCGCGCGCGCGGTGGCCTGCATGACCTCCGGCGCGACGCTTGAGACGCCCAGAATGGTCATTTTGCCGCAGGCGTTAATGACCTTTTTCAACCCCAGTTGTTGATAGATATTCGGCGTCATGATTTACAGCACTCCCAACAACGAACAGACTATGCTCAGTGCGACAATCGACAGCAAAATGGTGGTGTAGCGCGGCCCTTTTTTTACCAGATAGAAGTAGATGGCGAATACCGCCGCCAGTGGCAGTAAGCCCGGCGCGATAGAGTCGAGGATCTGCTGAACCACCACTTCAGATCCTTTCAAAGCGCTAATTTTTAACGGCGTGGTGATTTTGACGTAGCTGGCGGAAAGCGCGCCCATCATGATCAAACCCAGCACGTTGGCCCCGTAGATCAGTTCTTTGATTCGCCCCCCTTGCAGCAGGCCGATAATCGAATCACGCCCCAGCGTATATCCCTTGTGGACCATGCCGTAGCTGATCGCCAGGGTGATCGCCGGGTAGAGAATCAGCGGAATAATACCGCCCATCGCGCTGCCATTTGCCGCGAACGGAATAAAGATCGCTATCAACAGCGGCATCACCGCCGCCCAGATAATCGAGTCACCCATCCCGGCAAGCGGCCCCATCAGGCCCGTTTTAATGCCGGTAATAGACGAGTCGTTAATCGGCTCGCCGCGCGTTTTTTGTTCTTCCATGGCAATAGAGATGCCCTGAATCACCGCGCCGAAGGTCTGTTCGGAGTTAAAGAAGTTAAGGTGGCGTTTTAGCGCTTCTACCTGCTCCTCTTTTTGTGGGTAAAGTTTTTTGATGATCGGCGTCATCGAGGCGCAGAAAATCAGGCTTTGTAAGCGCTCATAGGAGCTGGAAACCTCGGCGCCCAGCCAGTAGATAAACCAGGCTTTGGTGATATCTGCTTTGGTCAGCGCCCCGCTTTCCCGCGCGCGCTCAACCAGTTCATGTTGCATTACGTCACTGCTCATCATGCTGCTCCTTCATTTTTCGCCAGGCCTTTAATCAGGAAGGCGACACAGGTGCCGAAGATGGCCATCGCCATGATGTCGACCTTGAGATACAACACCGCGAAGAACCCGCCGATAAACCACGGCAACAGGCTCTTTTTACCGATCACCATAATGGTGATGGCAAAGCCCAGCGCCGGCAGAATGCCGCCCATGATTTCAAAGGAGTGGGTTAACCAGTGCGGCATCAGTTTAAGGAAACTTTCCACCACATCCTGGCCAAAGTAGTTAGCGGCAAAGACCACCGGGAAGCGCAGCACCAGCCCCAGCAATGCCGGGTAAAGAAAGGCGCAACGCATGATGCCCGCCATGTTTGCCGTTTCCGCGTGTTTATCCGCCATATGCACCCAGGCGGCGTTCAGCGTGCGCCTAAGCTGATCGAGAAACACGCCAATCACGCCAAACGGGATTGCCAGCGCGATCGCCAGGTTTGGGTCCATACCGGCCTTCACCGCGATAGGAATGGAGATACAGGCCGCCAGCGCCGGATCCGACGGCACGTTGCCGCCCGGCGTTGAGGTCACGCCCAAATAAACGAGCTGCATCCCTGCGCCGATGATCATCGCGGTCTGCATATTGCCAAGCAAAAGCCCGACAAATACCGCGATCACCACCGGTTGTAACAGCATCGCGGAGAAGGTGTAGCCGAGGCGTAAACGGGCAAACCAGTAATACAACCCCATCAGGCTTGCAAAGAGTAAGGTATCCATAGTGTTATCCTATACACTTCATCCTTCAGGCTGCCTCTTTGTTGGCTGCCTTCGCTCACCCCAGTCACTTACTTTAGTAAGCTCCAGGGGATTCACTCAGTTGCCGCCTCGATGCATCCAGAATGATTTTGTGTCTATTAAAGGGTTAGAATTTTTTCAGGATATCGTCGAGCGGCTGCGGCTTATCTTCCGGAATGGTCTGGAAAAATACCTGAACGCCACGGTTTTTCAGGTCGTTAAGAATGCCGACGTCTTTTTCATCCAGCGTAATATTCTGAAAAACCGCTTTGCGGTTTGGCCCGCCGCCGAGACCGCCAACCTGAATGCGGGTGACGTCAAAGCCCAGTTGTATGGCGTCCTGCACCGCCGCCAGTGAGGGAAAAAGCACCAGCACGTTACCGTCGCCAAGCTGATTTTCTTTCCATGCGGCGGCAAAACTCTGGTTGCCGAAGCAATCCACTTTGATATTTGGCGGCGCGGCCATCAGGTAGATATTTTTCATAAACGGATCGGCATCCAGTTCATCACTCACAACGGCTATCCGGTTCGCCTGAGATTGTCCGACCCACTTCGTGACAACCTGCCCATGAATGAGACGGCTGTCGATGCGGCATAAAACGATATTGGCCATGATGTTTTCCTTAGAGTGATTGTTGTAGCTGACGTACATGGGCGACCACATCCAGGCAGCTACTGCGCCCGGCCTCAACTAACTCATCCACGCAGGCGGTTAGCATCCCTTGTTCGCGCCTGTCCAGCGCCTCCAGCAGTAGCGACGCATTCAGTCCGGCAATCACCGCCACCGGATAATCGGCGCTTAGTCGCGCCGCGACGTTGGATGTCGTGCCGCCGACAAAATCCGTCAGGATCAGCGAGCCTTCCGGCAGCGTTTTCACCACGGCCTCGACGCGTTGATAAAACTCGCCCAGCGTATCGACAGGCATTAGCGCGATTTCCGTCACGCCTTTAATTTCGCCCGTGACCATACGCAGGCTGTTGCAAAGCGGTTGTCCCCAGCCGCCATGCGTCAGCAGCAGGATGTGGGGCAACGGTTGTGTGGTAGTCAAAATGGCCTCCTGGCGCAATTACATGAGAACACCGGCATATATTGCCCGGTGGCACTGCGCTTACCGGGCCTACAGAACACTCCTGGTAGGCCGGATAAGGCGTTTACGCCGCTATCCGGCATAACGCATCATCAGAAGAGCAAAGGTTGTGCCAGAATTTGTGTCACGCGAGGAAGAAGAAAGGTCTGGCGAGGCGCGAAGCCCCGCCAGTAAAAGGATTAGCTATAGAGCAGTTCGTAGATATAAAAATATTCCGCATCCGATAAACGGATGGCGTAGGCGTCTTCGATGGGCAGAAAAGCGGATTTGATGACACTAAACGCGCGCGCGTCCAGATTCGGCTGACTTTCCAGCGCCATCTGTAACGGTTTACGGTTAATCACAATACGCTCTACCATACAGCAGCAGTGGATCAGGAAGCGCAGTGTCACCTGGCGGCTTGGTTTCAGGGAAAGCGAAGACGTCAGATGGTTAAAAACGCCCTCCATCTCTTTCAGAATACGCTGCGGGTTAAGCACAGAAATATGGTTGATGATGCTCTCCATCGTTAGCGCGCTGATAAAGCGCATGGCGCTGCGCTCCATCTCCAGACGGCGTTCAGCGTTGGACAGATCGGGCGTTAACAGGCTCAACACCAGTTCCGGCCCTTGTTCGGAGAAAAGCTCTTCCAGCGAAATAAACGGAATATCCGGCAGCCCCGGCTGGAAAGTGCCGACAATCCCCGCCAGCCGCTCGCTGGCATTCAATGCCTGCTGAACGCGCTCCAGACTTCGTACCTCGTTATAATCAAGGATCACCATCCTGGTGTCCTGCGACATCAGTTCGCCAAAGCTCTCCTCCAGCACCTTTTTGATTTTTTCCGCCGTTCCCATGCCGGTAATACAGGAGATGACCAGCACTTTGCCGCCGTTCTCCTGCTGCGGCGTACAAAGCTGGCAGGGGATATTTTTACTCTGCAGGAGCGCCGTCAACTGTGGTAAGTCACTGGTTTCATAGCTTAAATCCAGCCCGACTTCCAGCAGACTGGTCAGCGTGATGTTCGGCATGAGCAAAACATCTATCTGGAATAACTTACTGATCGTACTGCCGAAATGGATCAATGAACCGATGTCCACCAACAGGATAAGCCGCCGATATTGGCGGGTTTGAATCATTTGGGTCAGCGTTTCCAGCGTGTCATGCACCGACTGTTCAAACGGCATGTCGATGGCGCTGAACAGCTCGCGCTCCAGCACGCGGTTGACATATTGCGCCTGGCTGGTGGCGGTGGTCGCGCCGTGGGCGATCAAAATGACCCCGCAGTCGGGGCTGGCATCGATACGCTGACGATAATGGCGGCACTCTTTCAGGAACAGGCATAGCCAGACCACTTCCGTCGCCGGACACTGAATATGCAGCAGTTCGTTGATTTTCCGACACAGCAGCGTGGCGTTGTCATATTCGTCTTTGCAGCGATCCAGGATCAAACTGGAAGAGTAAAGCTGCGGGATCAGGCCGCGCTGCACGTAGCCTATCAGCGCCAGGAAGTGTTTACGCAGTGGGTTAACCAGATTTTCCGGCAGCGAAAAACCCAACACCTGCTCTACGCAGCCAATCAGCAGCGTCACGCGCTCTTCAATCTGGTCGCCATAGCGCGGCGGATGCGCCACGCTGTCGCGGCTGTAGAGACCGTATTCAAAAATCGAGCTGAGTTTATTTTTCAGGATCGCCAGCGTCTCCGCCGGGGGGACGTTACTGTTGCGCAAATTAACATATTCGCGCGTCAGGAAGCTGTAAAAGAGGTCGCTCTCTTCAATTTCTGCCCCGGTCGCCAGCGACGTCTTCAATGCGGGCAGCGTGCGCGCGTCTATATTTAGCCGCGCTTTACCGTCAAACAGAGTATCCACCAATAGACGCTGTTCCGGCGTCGGGTTAACCGACATCTCCGCCAGCCGTTTATCCAGCTGTAGCGTGTCGTTATGCTCGGTCATTCCCGATGCCCACGCCTGAGCGCAAAGAAACTGAATATCGCTTTTTAGCTGGCCGATATTGCCTTCCAGGGGTTTATTCAGCAACCAGAGCAACAACGGTTTATCAATGCTGACCGTACGTTCTATTTTGCGGCTTTCCCGCTGTAAGAACCCCACGATCAGTTCGATCTGTTCTTCAACGGAGCGCTGGCGAATGCCCGGCAAATCAATGCATACCTGAATACGCCGCTGGAAAGTACGTAACAGCGCCGACCCGACCGGCTCGGTAGTGGCGCAAATCAGGCGTACCGCAATTGATCGCGGCTGGCTGCTCACGCCGAGCGGACGGTACTCGCCTTTATCCAGAATAGAGAACAGCTTTTCCTGCCCTTCATAAGACAGACGGTGCACCTCGTCCAGCAGCAGATAACCACCGTCCGCCTGCTCCACAAGGCCTGTTTTATGTTCATTCGCACCGGTAAACGCCCCCTGCCGATGACCAAACAGATGCGAGGAGAGCAGTTCCGGGTTATGGGCGTATTCCGCGCAGTTAAAGTAGACCAGCGGCGGGATAGCGCCGCTCGCCTGTTCACAGGCGAAACGGTGCATCAGTTCCGCAAAAAAGGTTTTACCGACGCCGGACGGTCCGGTAAGCAGAACGTGTAAACCGTGCGGATAGAGCACCGCCGCACGGCCTTTTTCTACCGCATCGCGCAGGCTGCGATCGTAACCAATCAGGCTGGTAAACGGATCGTCGGGCGCATAATGCTCTTCATGCGGCAGCACATCCGCCACCGACCGCACCTCGCGTTCAGACTCTTCCAGCTGTCGTCCCAGCAACGTTTCCAGCGCCTGGCGATGCAAAAAATAGACCGGGCGGCCACGGCTTTTGATTGCCAGGCCGTCATTCCATAACTGATTGAGATCTTTGCTGACGGAGTTACGCGCCAGCCCAAGATTGAAACCTATCGCCTCCGCCGTAAACGCCGTCTCCTGCGCCAAATCGGCAAGGCATAGCCCGCGCGTCAGCCGTTCCAGCTCTCCCAGTACGATCTCAATACGTCTCATTACACTACCGCTTACGAAATAAAAGAGTGTTCAGAACATACACTATTCTGCCACGCAAGAAAGTGAAGGCGCAGCGAGAAACCGCCTTCCCACTTTTGCCTGACTTCAACGCCAACGGATAGCACGCCCCGATGAGTGAACGTCGCACGGTCTACACTTACTCTTGAAAAAGTGCAAACCGATAAGGATACCGTTTATGAAACGAAAAACGCTTCTGCTTATTGCCGCGCTTGTCGCGCTACCTGGCGTCACGTATGCCGACTCTCCGTTTAGCTCGCTCCAGTCGGCGCATGAAAAAAATACGATTTTAAAGGATTTGCGCAAAATGTGTACGCCCAAAGGCGCGCTAACCGATGAAGCCTGGGAGAAAAAAATCATGGCGAGCGAGGGGAACCAGCAGCATATCCGGGAGGCGATGATCGCGATAGAGCGCAACAATCAGCATAACTACTGGCAGGCTCTCGGCAAGGTGGAATGCCCGGAGATGTAGCACACCTTTTCCGTTTTTTGGTCGCGAAAATGCGGACTGTAACCGGTTTCTGTTCGCCAAAACCGCGTATTCTGGAGCGAATTTACGCGATCAAGGAGTACGACAATGCGATACCGTTTTCCCGATAACTTCTGGTGGGGCAGCGCCTGCTCAGCGTTGCAAACCGAAGGGGATAGTCTGAATGGCGGTAAAAGCCAGACCACGTGGGATGTGTGGTTCGAGCGCCAGCCTGATCGTTTTCACCAGGGCGTCGGTCCAGCGGAAACCTCAACGTTCTATCGCCACTGGAAGCAAGACATCGCGCTACTGAAACAGTTAAAACATAACAGTTTTCGCACCTCGCTAAGCTGGGCGCGGCTCATTCCAGACGGCGTAGGCGAGGTGAATCCACAAGCGGTGAGCTTCTACAATCACGTCATCGACGAGCTACTGGCGCAGGGCATCACGCCGTTTATTACGCTGTTCCATTTTGATATGCCGATGGTCATGCAGGAGAAAGGCGGCTGGGAAAATCGCGACGTCGTAGAGGCGTTTGGTCGGTACGCGCAAACGTGTTTTACCTTGTTTGGCGACCGCGTGAAGCACTGGTTTACCTTTAATGAGCCGATTGTGCCGGTGGAAGGCGGCTATTTGTACGACTTCCACTATCCCAATGTGGTGGATTTTAAACGTGCGGCCACCGTGGCGTACCATACCGTGCTGGCGCACTCGACCGCCGTGCGCGCCTGGCGCGCCGGGCGCTACGACGGTGAAATCGGCGTGGTGCTGAATCTGACGCCGTCCTACCCACGCTCGCAGCATCCCGCCGATGTGCAAGCCGCGCATCATGCGGATCTGTTATTCAACCGCAGTTTTCTTGACCCGGTATTAAAGGGAGAATACCCGGCGGACTTGGTGGCGCTGCTGAAAACCTATGACCAGCTGCCTGCCTGTCAGCCAGGCGACCGTCAGCTTATTGCCGACGGCAAAATCGATTTACTGGGGATTAACTATTATCAGCCGCGCCGCGTGAAATGCCGTGATACGGCGGTGAATCCGCAAGCGCCGTTTATGCCGGAATGGTTATTTGACTATTACGACATGCCGGGGCGCAAGATGAACCCTTACCGCGGCTGGGAAATTTACGCGCCAGGAATTTACGACATCATCACCAACCTACGGGATAATTACGGCAATCCGCGCTGTTTTATCTCCGAAAACGGGATGGGCGTTGAGAACGAGCAGCGTTTTGTGCAAGCGGGACAGATTCACGATGATTACCGAATTGACTTTATCTCTGAGCATCTTAAATGGCTGCATAAAGGCATTAGCGAGGGCTGTCACTGTCTTGGCTACCACATGTGGACCTTTATCGATAACTGGTCATGGCTGAACGGCTATAAAAATCGCTATGGTTTTGTACAACTGGATTTAGCCACCCAAACGCGCACGGTGAAAAAAAGCGGAGAATGGTTTGCCGCCACCGCAGAGCATAACGGTTTTGATTAAGCGTTTATTATTGCCGGATAACGACTAACGTCGTATCCGGCCTACAAATGGCGCAATATCAACTCATTGGCGTAATACGGACTTTCGCCGCCACGACTAACGCCGTCAACAGCATCAGTCCGCCGGAAAGCGCCAGCGGCGAAAGCAGCCCGAAATTGTCGAGCGCATAACCGCCCACCGCCGCGCCACAGGTATTTGCCAGTTGAATCACCGCGACCTGGATGGAACCGGCTTTTTCCGCCTGATCGGCAAGGGAACGAGTGATCCACGTTGACCATCCCACCGGCACCAGCGCAAACGCCAGTCCCCAGATAATCGCTATTGCCGCCGCCACGGTTTTGTCGCTCCCCCACACAATGAGCGTCAGCGCGCTCAGCGCCAGTAGCAGCGGCGCACCGGCCAGCGCCAGTTTTACCGAACGTTTCAGGACATAAGATGAGAAAGAAGTGCCAACGAAGCTGGCAATACCAAAACTGAGCAACACCAGCGTCAGACCATCAACGTCAAAGCCCGCCAGATTCATATAGACCGGGCGAATATAGGTAAAGAAAGCGAACTGCCCGGCAAAAGACATAAAGATGGCGATCATCCCGGCCATCACGCCAGGGCGTTGCAACAGGCTAAACATATTCTGTTTCTGGTGAGAAGGTTCGCCCGGCAGCGACGGCAGTGATTTCACCACCCAGATGACGCACAGTACGCCCATCACCGCAGCGGCGTTAAAGACATTACGCCAGCCAATAATACCGCCCAAAAAACTGCCCAGCGGCGCGGCGATCACTAACGCGATGGAGACCGCGCCAAAAATCACCGACAGCGCTTTCGGCACGGTACGCGCGGGAACCAGTCGCATGGTCAGCGACGCCGACATTGCCCAGAATCCGCCCAGCGCCAACCCAAGACAGGCGCGGCCCAGCAATAGCAGCGTAAAGCTGTTGGCAAAGGAGACCATCAGACAAGAAGCCGCCAGCAAAACGGCGAACAGAATAACGATATAACGCCTGTCGGTCGCCTGAATAATCTGGGTAATGAACAGGCTGGAAAACATCGCGACAAACGCCGTAACGGTGACCGACTGACCGGCGACGCCCTCGGAGATCCCCAGATCCTGCGCCATCGGCGTCAACAGACTAACGGGCAAAAACTCAACGGTAATCAGGCAGGCGACACAAAACGCCACGGCAAAAACGGCTGACCAGTTAGGCCTGGCAACCCCATCAGCGCGGAATTTTTCTGCGATATTTTCATTCATTGTGGTTACCTGCGTCGTTTTAGTGCGGAAAATCCACGCAGTGTAACATTACAAAATGTGATCTGATTAACGTTTTAGCAACTGACATTGTTGCGCTGCATTTTGCGAGGCTGGTCGAGCGTTGAGAATTATCTTCTCTCGCTGCGTGCAAAACCAAAAGGTAAGACATAGTGTATCACCTGGTGCTATACTTTAGATTACAGGATGTCAACCTGATGCGAATCTTCAAAACCAGGTGGTTTAACAGAGAAGCGAAGTCCCACACGATAAAAGATGACGAGTTAAGCGAGGCCATCAACGCCGTACTGCAAGGAAAAGCAGATAATCTTGGCGGCGGAGTTTATAAAAAACGTCTCAATCAAAATCGCGATCGCGCAATCGTGTAGGCAAAGGGAGGCGAGCATTGGTTTTACACCTTCCTGTATGCCAAACAGGATATGGCCAACATTAGCTATCGCGAACTCGCGGGTTTCCGTGAGTTAGCAAAACACTATGCTTGCCTGACCGAAGATCAGATAACGGCACTCATTAATAACAAAGAACTGGTAGAGGTGCGCCATGTCAGCAAAAACTAAATTCAAAAGCCCTGCCTTTGAAGCGATTCATAGCGCGGCATCTGGATTATTTAGCGTGGATGCCATTCCCCAGGAGACAATGCGTAGTTTTGACACGGCCTGCTTAAGCAGCATCAAAGACCTGCAGCCACTTGAAATAAAAGCGTTACGAGAAGAACTCAACGTTAGCCAGCCGGTTTTCGCTCGGTACCTGAATACCAGCGTATCAACGGTTCAAAAGTGGGAAAGCGGCGCCAAGCGCCCCAGCGGGATCTCACTGAAACTACTTAATGTTGTCCAAAAACACGGGCTAAAGGTGCTGGTATGAGGGTTTTACCGATGGTCTGTTAAGGCTATTCATACGATCATGAGTGCAGGAAGCCTCTACAACTTCCTGCGCCGTTTGATGGGAATTGCACTATACTGACTCACCAAAGCCATCAGCAAATGCAGATTTTAATTCATCCATAAAAGCCAGTTCATCCTGTCCATCACAGATTAAATCAATCATTGTGTTTCCCTTTACGCCAGCCCCCAAAATACTCATCATTCCTTTAATGGGAATTTCTTTGTCATTATTAACTAGCGTTAATGAAGACTGGTATTTTTTGACAATTTTCGCAAGTGTAGCGGCTGGCCGCGCATGAAGCCCCGTACTGTTCATAACGCGTACTTTTTGTCTAATCATATATTTTCCTTAAGAGACTTTGCGGAATGCTGAGTGATTTTTATTCATCATCTTAATTTTAGAATAAACATCATCCTCAACTGCCTGTTTTGCGTTCGCCATGACACGCGCCAGATTAGCTTCGTTGTTATTATTTACCCAAGCCTTACCAACAGTAGTAATAAAGGCTTTGCGCAAATCACTCGCAATATTCACTTTGGCTACTTTGTAATTAACAAAGCTGCGAAGAATATCCACGTCAATACCAGAACCTCCATGAATAACCAAAGGTACCGGACTGACAGACGCGATGCGTTGTAATAGCGGGATATCAATGCGTGGGATATCTTCAAGACCATGTACATTACCAATTGACACTGCCAGCATGTCGCACCCTGTCTCCTCAACAAAGCGCTGAACCTTCTCAGGTTCAGTTTTGCAGTCAGCCTCGCTGACATGATCATCTTCCTTACCCAGAATAGCGCCTAATTCCGCTTCGACGGGAACACCAAATGATTTACAGAAATCGACAGCTTCTCGGGTAAATGCAATATTTTCTTCGAACGGTAGCGCCGCGCCATCAATCATTACTGAGGTAAATCCGGCCCGGACAGCCTGCTTAACATCTTCCAGAGTTTTCCCATGATCCAGATGCAGGCTGACAGGAATATCCATTTTGTCGGCATGTCGCTTAACTATTTCATAAATGTAATCGTAACCTGAAAGCTGTGCATTAGTAGGAGCAATTTGAATAAAATTGGGCAATCCGGAACGTTCTATTGCATTAAGAATGGAAATTGTTGTCTCCAGGTTCGTTGTATTAAATGCCCCCGCAAGGACATGTTTTTCCTGAATACAATTGAGCAGGATCCTACCATTGACTAAAGGCATATTAACTCCAGATATTTATGTGAGCAGTGTAAGTAAATTATCGAACTATTGAGTTATCACAGTTATTCACCAATAAGCGCCCCTTCTTGCCGCAGTTTAAATTGGTAAAATGACAGCCATTGCTGCTGATATATTTTCAACTTTGCAGAACGAACCGCGTCAGGAAAATATCGCTCAGCCACAGGAACAGTCGGGGGGACAACATTCGGACAGGCTATCAACAATGCTCCAAGGGAGACGGTTTCATCAAAAGCAATGGCCTCAATTGGACACTGGAGGATGTCAGCCTTCAACTGGAGCCAGTATGGGTTTTTCACCGCAGGGCCAATGACTTTTACTGTCCTGCCCGCCGGGATATTAAAACACCCGTGACAGTGTGCAAACTCCATCGCCAGGCCAATAAAGACACTCTCAAGCAGAGACTCCGGAGGAAGTGAATCCGTCAGACCAAAAAGCAGGCCACGAGTGTGCCGATTTTTATTTGGCGAACCCGAGCCCCGCAAATGAGGAATAAATACCGGCACATGCTCGACAGACCAGGAAGGTTTGAGGTATTGCTCCATGACTTTTTCCAGGCCTGTGCTTATTTCCTTATCAGTTAAACGAAAGGTTTTTTTCACCCATTCAAGCGCATAACCGCCGACAGGCAGAGAAGCGAAAAGCGTGAAAAATTCACCATCGGAGTAACAACCATTTGCCAGCTTATTCCTGCGAGCCTGCACATCAAGCGTTGGCTGTGTATTCAGCAGTAAAATACCCTCTGTCGTGCCGGTAGAATTCAGCACATCGCCCGGTTGCATCTGTAATGCGCGGGCACCGACCATATGATCGTGTCCAGCGAGTGTGACTTTTACCTCATGAGAGAAGCCCAATTCCTCTCTAAGCGTTGCCGTCATCCATCCGGCCACTTCACCTGGCTTTATCAACGGAGCCAGTACACCGAACGGTATGCCGAGAATCCCGGCAGCATTACGAGACCAGGTACGGCGAGCAATGTCCAGACACAACGTTCTACTGGCCAGGGATATTTCCGTCTTTTTCGCACCTGTCATTCGCCACAACAACACTTCTGGTGCATGTAACCAGCAGATATCTTTTCTTTCATGCAAGGAGTAATTATCAAGCAACCATCTCATTTTAAATGCTGAGTAATTACTGTGAGGTGGCAATCCCGTTATAGAATACAGTTCTTCAGCCTCTGCCTTGCTTAATGACGAGAGATAAGATTCACCACGTCGATCATACCAGGCCAGCATCGGGGTAAGAATGACGCCCTCCTTATCCACAAAGACGCCAGACTCACCGAAACTCGCAATACTGATATTTTTTACCGGAAACGGTACTGAAGCCACCAGTTCAGCCATTACCAGTCGCAGTGCCTGCCACAGCGCTTCGATATCGAAATCTACCTCGCATTTGTCCGACAATATTGTTGGCGTCGGAAACTTGCGGACTTCCAGAACTGACACGTCATGACAGGAATAACAGCTGACTTTGCAGTTAGTTGTGCCAATGTCAATGACAAGCGCTGCGTGGTAATCAGGCATAAACCGTTCCTTTTGTCAGGCGAAAAACACCATAAATAACCAGCGCAAGCACAGGAATCAGCCCGATAGCAATAATATTTCCGTTGAATATTTCAAGCAGCCAGAAACGGAAGGGGTTACCGCCATCAAGGAAGCTTGATACCTGACCACTTGACCCCTCAGCCATTTTGAAATTGACATCCTTAGCCATACCGGTAATAAATGGCGCAATTTTGGTCGCAATCCACAAGTCGGCGACAATAACAGGAATTGCGGTTATCACAGCCCGGAAAATATTGCCACGACATGCCAGTACAATCATGGAAGCCATGACTGCCAGGTTCGCAAGGTCTCCGAGTGGCAGGACTTTATTGCCAGGAAGAAGGAATGCAATAAAGACAGAGATGGGTGTCAGAATCAGTGCTGTAGATATAATGGCTGGGTTACCTACTGCTACCGCGATATCCAGTCCGATAAAGAGATCATCACGGCCAGGATATTTGGCATTCAAATATTTCTTAATGGCTTCAGACAGAGGTAATAAACCTTCCATCAAAATTCGTACCATACGCGGAAGAATGAACATGACACCGCCAATGCTGATCCCCAGCAACAGGATATGTTTAAAGTCATACCCGGCAATGATGCCCAACAAGACCCCCAGAATAGTACCCACCATCATAGGCTCGCCGAAGATTCCCATTTTTTTCTGAACGTTTTCCGGATCAATATGAATACGGTTAACACCAGGGATCTTGTCGATAATTTTGTCGAACAGCAATCCAATTGGAAAGAAGACGACAGATGACAGGGTCGGAAGTGAAATACCTTCCAGACCGAAGTACTTTGCCACTAATGGCGCTGACCAGTCCGCCAGTTTGAGAACCACGATCGCGGCAATAGCGGCTGCGGACAGACCCAAAACAAAACTCCCTGTGCTGTAGTAAACCAGCGTTCCAGCCAGGGCAAAGTGCCAGTAGTTCCACATGTCGACATCAACAGTACGTGTCTTATTCAGGGCCAGCATGGCGACATTAATCAGCATCGTCAGTGGAATGACAAAGGGTGCGATTGGTGAGCCCCAGGTAATTGCGGCCAATGGTGGCCAGCCTAAATCGACAACAGGAAGGCTAATACCAGTTCGCTCAACCATTGCCTGTGCAGCCGGGCCTACGTTGCTGGTAAGTATGTCAAAGATGGCATAAATTCCGACAAACCCTATTCCGACAATTAACGATGAGCGAAGTGCTTTAGCGGGTTTTACTTTGAAGAACAATGCCAGGAAAAAAAGGACCAGCGGCAATAAAACCGTTGGGCCAAACCCCAGGACATATTGCACAACGGTATAGAGAGTATGTGCTATATCATTCATATCCGACCTCTTATTCAGATGTGACCAGACCTCGCGTTAGCGCCTGGGTAATTTATCTGTTTTTTATTTATGAAATCAGGCTTGGCCTTTAAGGATTGAAACTATTTTTTCAAGAACTTTATCTTCACCTACTCCGGTAATGATTGGCAGGCCACTAACAACCGGAATATCCAGTTCATAAGGAACTTTCGTTGTTGATACAACCAAAGCTGCACCATCGGTATTGTTTGGCAATGAGGCTACATTAGTTTGTGAATAATTAACATCAAGCCCATTGTCTTTACAATATTCCATTACTTTTTCTGCCACAGCCGTGGAAGTAGCAACACCCGTTGCGCAAACAAATAGTATCATTTTACTCATACTTCACCTCTTTCAGATATGCGTGTGTAAATTGACTGATAAATTTCATCATCATTCATGACCAGTAACTGCTGCATAAAATCCTCATCCTGGATCACATCCATAATCCAACCCAGTACGTTGAGCTGCTTATTGCTTTCACCTAAAGCAAGCATAAACACCACCCTGACAGGTACGGGATCTGGTTCCCCGCCCATATCTTCGAAATTGACGGGTTCTGCCAGTATTCCAACGCTAATGGCGTTTTGGCGAACATACCTGTGATCAGTATGTGGAATAGCGACACCTACAGGCTCAACCGGTAGACCCGTTGGAAAATTCTGTTCTCGCGTAATGACGTGATCGGCAAAATCAGATACAACCATACCATCGTTAATTAACGGACTGGCAAGAGCCTTGATTATGTCATTCTGACTCACCTCTTTAGGGAGGTGGCGAACATAATGACGGCGAAAATGAATATCCTGCATAGATTCCTCTTTGCTAGTTAGGCATCCAGGCGCTGTAAAATAGTGCCAAGATAATATTTATTACCTTTTAACCAGACGTTACCAAAATCAATGGCCAATCCTCTAGAGAAAAATACCAACTGTTCCAAATGCAAAACAGGTGCGTCTTCACCAATATCAAGATAATGGCCTCGCTCATTACCAATTAATTTAGCTGCGTAACGGCTTTCAGAAAAACTTATTTTCTTATCAGATAATCTTTCTATTGCTGAAAATAAATTCTCCCTGGTAAAATCTACATCAATAATACCGGGGCAGAGATCAATGTTGATACGATTTTCAATCAACATGACTTTTTCATCGCCAATACAACGAAGGCGTTTAAGAAATAAAACATCTTGTCCCGGTTTGATACTCAGTTTCTCTGCTACAAAGCGGTTAGCGGGCTCCAGTCGGGAGGTTATAACACTGGTTGTGAAGTTTATCTTCTGGCTGGCTAAGGCTTCAGCAAAGGAGAGCAAACCTTCACCCAGTGGGTAAGCAACATTTTCCTTCTTTACGAAAGTTCCTTTACCCTGCACTTGCACAAGAACACCTTCCCGGACAAGTTGGTCAACCGCTTTTTTAACGGTACCGCGACTCACCTCCAGCATATCCATGATTTGAAACTCTGAAGGTATCCGGTCATCCTCAACCAATTCTCCGCTATAAATACTTTCCCTTATCCACTCCACAACCTGTTGATACAGTGGGATGTGTGAACTTTTACTCAATGTTTTCATGGTGCGCGCCTAAACATTTAGAGTTGTCTATAGACAATCATGTACAACTTCGAGTTTATGATAAGAAATTTTGAGACAGGAGGTATGGCAAGGAGTCACAGTTTTAGTGTTCAAAACAAGATCACATTTCCGTGATATATGTCACGGAAATGATGAGCTACAAGTCTCTGACGTTTTGGCGTCGTTAGCGGTTATTCGGTGCGTTACTTCTGTGGTTCACCCTTAGCAAATACGATGGCGGCTACGCTTTATTTGGCTAACGATGAATCGCGCCATCTGGCCGTTAATCGTGGCTCTCCGCCCTTGCCAGCCTCATTCATCTCGTCTTTTGTTAACGAGATAGTGAAGAGTATCAATGCAGCCAGTGGACACCCTCTTCCGGCTGAAAAAAGGCGTTATAGCGCAGTTGAAACGCGTTGATCTCCTGCATATCGGGTTCCATTTCGCGCAAAAAGCCCAGCGCCAGCCGTACCTGTGTATCGGTGATCGGCGCGGCTAAACGCGCTTTTTGCAGCAAGCGATGCCACCGCTGCAAATTCTGATCGCCGCCATCGACGATCACCATTTGCCAGATCAGTAACACCTGAGCGGCATTTTGCAAATGCGACTCATCAGGGCGATGCAGATACTGTAAAAATTCACCGCCTGCCGTTTTACCCATTTGATCAATCATCGATTCTATCGGCACTACATCAATATTCAGCCGTTCGCTCAGGCGGCGAATCGCCCGGCGGGTATCCGATGTCAGCACCCGAAAACCCACAATAAACACCACCACAAACGTGGCCAGAATCAACCAAATCATGCGCACATCCGTCACCAAACAGGATGCCCATCATAACGGTAAATTTATAACTGTCGACGTTCTGGCCTGTCAGGATGTGATTTATTAACGCCTGTCTTCATTTACGCCAGACGCCGGATATCCTGTCTGACGAACGCAAGGCATAAAAAAGCCCGGCGTTAAGCCGGGCAAAACGTTACCAAATGCACACATTTAAGCGATATTGACTTGCTGAATTTTTTTCTCACGGCGGATCTTGCGCTCTTCCATCACGGCGACCATCGCCATCAGGCAGATACAGCCGATCGCGGCGGCGTCCAGCGCGGCGAAGGTGCCCGCCCAGCCGGTCAGACCAAAAACGGGGGTGCCGTCGGCAATCATGCCCAGACCCAGCTTGGCAAAGCTATCGCCGATAAGATAAGCGAAGGTTCCCTTGATACCGTCCGCAGCGCCGATGGCTTTTTTCGGTACGAAACCGACAGCCGCCACGCCAATTAACAGCTGCGGCCCAAACACCAGGAAACCGAGCGCGAACAGCGAGGCCAGATAGACATACTGGTTGCTGGCGTGCTGGTAGACGCCGAGGGTGGCGATGATTAACGCCAGCGCCACACAGGCTACCAGCGCACGACGACCGTTCGCCAGGTCAGAGAGCCAGCCCCACAGCAACGTGCCGACCAGCGCGCCCACTTCAAACAAGGTAAAGCCCTGAATCGCCACCTCTTTAGAAAGTTTCAGTTCCTGGAAGGCGTAGACGGTTGACCACTGGTCGATACCAATACGTACCACATACAGGAAGATATTGGAGAAGCACAGCAGCCAGATCACTTTGTTTTTCAACACATATTCAACAAAGATCTGCCACTTGGTCATTTCGTTTTCTTCAGTCTCTTTGTCCTCTTCGCTGATCTCTTCGCCGAACAGTTCTTCAGCTTTGCCCAGACCGTAAGACTCTGGGGAGTCGCTGCCAAAACGCAGACCGATAAAGCCAACAATCAGCGCGATAATCGACGGGAAGATAAACATGCCGATGACGTGACCGTCGAACAGGTAGTTGGCGCCGAACAGCGCCACGCCTGCCGCGCCCGCGCCGCCGAGGTTGTGGGAGATATTCCAGAAGCCGAGAAAGGTGCCGCGTTTACGACGCGGAGTCCATTTGGTGATGGTCGAGTAGCTGCACGATCCGCCGGTACTCTGGAAGAAACCGCTCAGGGCATAGAAAGCGATCATCAGAAACAGACTGGTTGACCCCGCGCCCATGCTGGCGCTGAAGCCGAGCATACAGATAGCGGAGAGGATCAACATAAACGGTAGAAACTGCTTGGTATTTTTACCGTCAGCGTAGTAGGAAACCAGCGTTTTCCCCACGCCATAGGTGATCGAGAAGCCCAGGCCAATCATCCCCAGCTCGGTCATGCTCAACCCGTAGGTAGAGATCATGTCGTTCTGCGCGATGTTAAAGTTTTTGCGGATCAGGTACATGGTCAGGTAGCCGATAAAAACCACCAGATAGGACTGCATGAACGGCTTGAACCACATTTTACGCCGCACATCGAGCGGCAGATCCAGGGTCGGCTTGCGCACCTGGTTTAAGAAGGCCAGCATGGATTACTCCTGAGCTAATTTTTATACCTGCGAATGGCAGGCATTGTAAAAATCCACAGGAAAAGTGGCCTGCGACAGCGTCCAGGCAAAACCGGGAAAATTTCTTAGTTTTGCCCCATTCAGCGCAAAAAGGTGAGGTGCATCACGCTTCGCTGGTCTCGCGCGGAGCCTGAGCGTTCAGAAATGGCAACAGCAATAGCGCGGAGATCCCCGCCGCGATGGCGATGACCGCAAAAAAACCGGTCCAGTGCCAGATCTCCAGCACTTTCGCTAACGGCCAGCCGGAAAGCGACGCGCCGAGATAGGCGAACAGGCCGACAAAGCCGGTGGCCGCGCCCGCCGCCTCTTTATGCGAGCACTCCGCCGCCGCCATGCCAATGAGCATCTGCGGGCCGAAGACAAAGAAACCGGTGGTGAAGAAACAGGCCGCCTGCATCACGTAGCTGGCGAACGGCATCAGCCACAGCGAACCCACAGAGAGCAAAATCCCGGCAGCGAAGATTAAATTCATCGGTCCGCGGTTACCGTTGAAGAGTTTGTCCGAGCCCCAGCCCGCCACCAGCGCGCCGATAAATCCACCCAGCTCAAACATTGATACTGCCGTGTTGGCCGTGACCAAATCTACGCCCAGCGTCTCGGACATATACAGGTTGCCCCAGTCGTTGATCGCCGCGCGCACCACGTACACTAAGACATAACACAACGAAAGCAGCCAGATATAGGGATTCAACAGCACATATTTAGCGAGGATTTCTTTGCGACTTAGCCCCGCGCCCTCTTGCTGTTGGGCGACCTCCAGCGCATCGTGCCGCCAGTCGCCTACCGGCGGTAAACCAATCGCCTGCGGACGGTCGCGCAGCCGCCAGCAGAGGACCATGCCCACTCCGATGGCAAGCAATCCGGCCACCATCATCCCGACGCGCCAGCCATAATGCAGGGCGACAGCGGCCATAACGAGAGGGATCAGCGCCCCGCCGACATTGTGCGCGGTATTCCATAACGCCCACCAGCCGCCGCGCTCGGTACGCGAGTACCAGGCGGTCAGCAAACGGGCGCAAACCGGCGATCCAAACCCCTGGAAAAAGGCGTTCAACGCCCATAGCAGAGCAAAGGCCCACAGCGAGGTCGAGAAGCCGAACAGAATATTCACTATGCCGGTCGCAATCAGCCCGATACCCATAAAATAGCGAGCGTTAGAGCGATCGCTAACGATGCCGGAGACAAATTTCGACACCCCGTAGGTGATGTAAAACAGCGTCGCCAGCAGGCCGATATCGCTGCGGGTCAGAATGCCGCTGGCAAGGATTTCCGGCGCGGCGGCGTTAAAGCTTTTACGGGTGAAATAGAACAGCGCGTAACCCAACCAAATGGTGATCAGGATATGCCGCCGCCAGTAGCGATAGCGGGCGTCAACCTCGTGCTTATCGGTGATGAGTGGCGCGTTGGCCGGGGCTTTTAAAAACGAAAGCATTATCTTTCCTTAAACGTAACGCTGGGGCAACGAGACGCTCACCCGCGTACCGTGGGTACAAGAGATGGTTAGCGTCCCGCCGAGCGCCGACACGCGTTCGCGCATTCCGGTCAGGCCGAAGCCCTGCTGGTGAGAGCCCGGCGGCAGGCCGCTGCCGTCATCCTCAATCACCAGCATCAGCCGCTCATCCTGCTGCCAGCCCTGGAGCGTCACCGCGCTGGCATTGGCATGTTTTACGATGTTATTCAGCCCTTCCTGACAGACGCGAAACAGCGTCACGCGCTGACTTTCACTCAGCGCCGTTTCGTCAATTCGCCAGTCGAGGTGACTGACAATACCGCGGCTTTCCAGCTCCATTTCGCGCAGCAGCGAACGGATGGCCTGCGCCAGCGTTAAGTCGTCTAGCTGGCGCGGGCGCAAGCGCCCCAGCAGGCGACGCACGGCGTCATACACGCCCAGCGAAAGCTGCTCGATAAGTTGCCCGCTCTGCTTCACGCCGCCGTTATCCGCCGCCAGTCGTTGCACAATGCCCGCCTGGGTTCGAATCGCGGTGATGGTCTGCCCGATGTCATCGTGCAGCTCACGCGCAACATCGCGCCGCACGCTCTCTTCGGTCTCCAGAAGACGCTCCGCCAGCCGATGGTTGCGCGCCAGCTCCTTTTGCAACGACTGGTTCAGCTCGCGCAGACGCTGAATGCCCGCGCCAAGCAGTAGCCCGGTCAGGCTTTGCGCCAACAGCGAAAGTAATAAATCGACGGGATGATCGTGCCAGGTCTGGCTGGCGATCAGCGCGATAGCATTCATCAGTGTGGCAATGAGCGCGCCCTGCCAGCCATAATGCCAGGCGAGCGCGATAATCGGCAACGCCAGGCAGAACGGCGTAAAGCGCGAAAGTTCAGCAGGTAAACCCAGTTGCAGCCACAGACTGACGATAAACAGCAGCAGATACCAGATCAGATGCCGCCCGCGCCAGTTTACCGGCTGCGATACCAGCGATGGTCCCAGCGGCAGCCAGGTAGTGCTGGTGAGATAGTGCCAGAAAACCAGGCAGATGGGGGCCAGCGTCAGCCCCCCCGTGAGGGTCAGCAGTAGCGCGTTCCATGCCGCTTCCCCCTGCCCCAACCAGGGCAGGGATTGCAGTAGCGCCGCGGCGGTGAGGGCCGCGCCCTGAAGCAATAACGTGCGCCAGTCGCGCTGATGGCGGTAACGCGAAGTCAGCGCCACGGGCAGTAGCGTCAACACACCACCGATCATCAAAAGCGGCAGATGGGCCAGCGCAACTTCCTGCGCTAACCAGTACACCAGCAGCCACTCCGCGCCCAGCAATACTGGCCAGTATCCGCGCGGACATTGCAGCATAAGTCCCAGGCGCAGGCCGAAGGGAAAGAGTAGCGCCGCCAGCTCCGGGCGCTCTACCAGATGCAGGCTGATGCTCCACAGGCAGAACCACGCGGCGGAGAAGATAAAAAAGCAGGCAACAACGGTGATTAAACGGGAAAAAAAGGTGTTCATTACCAACCGTCAAACATGCGATGCGCCAGTTCAACGTCATTGCTGACGCCTAATTTTTCCAGCAGATTCGCGCGATGGACATGCACCGTTTTTGGCGACAGCCCCAGCTCGGCGGCAATCTCTTTTACCGCCATACCCTGGGCGAGTTTTTCCGCCACCTGACGCTCGCGTTTGGTTAGCGGATCTTGCCGACCCGCCGCCAGTTTCACGGCAATATCGGGGGTCAAATAGCAGCCGCCCGTCGCCACCGTATGCACCGCGGCGATCAGTTCATCCGGACTACAGCGTTTAGAGAGGAAACCGCGCGCGCCGGCATTCAACGCCTGTTCCACCAGCGCCGGGCTATCGTGAACCGAGAGCATGATCGTCGCCATCCCTTTTGGCAGTTGGCTTAGCAGCTCCAGTCCGGAAATATCCGGCATTGAGATATCGCAGATACACACCTGTACGCCGCGCCCCGGCAAGCCTGCCAACGCTTCGCGCCCGGAACCAAATTCGGCGACCACCTGCAAATCAGGTTCCAGCCCCAGTAGCTGTGCAAAGCCGGAGCGGACGATAAGGTGGTCGTCGATAAGGGCAACGGTAATCATGGGTTCATCCTGACGCTAAGGCATGCCTGATGGCGCTGCGCTTATCAGGCCTACGGGCAGGTGCCGTTGTAGGCCGGATAAGGCATTAATGCCGCCATCCGGCAAAAGCACTTACCTTAACGATAAGTGCCTGGGTGTTCAAGCCTTGAGCGGTCAGACAATGCCTGTCGTGACGGTGAACGTCCGGGTTTGCTGCGGTTCCAGTTGAAGCAAGGTTCCATTTCGCTGCGCCGCGAGAAAACCTTCAGGCCGACAGGTCGCGGGCAGGGCAAAGGCGGCAACCTGCTGATCGCCGTTATAAAGAATCCAGCGGGTCACGTAATTTAGCTCCGCGCTGGCGAAACGTGTCACGAACGTGGTGCCATCCGGGGCGATCATACTGAATTCCGGGGTATCCGTGTACCTGTCCAGTTCATCGGCGAAGAACACGATTTCCGGGTCGTAAAAGCCAGGCTCGTTGAGCGTTACCAGTGAGGCTTCACCCTGCAAAAGTCGTTGATTAAACGCCAGCCACTGCGCCGTGGGTTTGACATGCGCCGGCACCGACTCGCGTAGCTTCAGCGCGGTATCCGGGATATTCTGACGGAACGTGGCGTTCGGCACATAGGCATAGTTCATGTGGCACATGTACTGTAGCGGCATGGCGACTGAAGCCAGGTTAGTCACTGTCATCTGAATATCAAACAGCGCGCTTGCTTTACGCATTACCACCGCAGGTTGCGCCTGATAATGATGACCGAACCCCATCACATACTCGTAGCGCCCGGTCACGCGCAGACTGTCGCCCTCTAACTCCAGCCAGGCGTCGTCCATGGCAGCGCAGGGCATCTCGCCGTGCAGCGGATGTGTATCTTCCGGCGACGGGCAGCCATTCGCCAATAGTCCGGAATGGAAAGCAAAGCAACCATACGTTGCCACCACTTCCGCAGCCGGCTTCGGCTGGCGGAACATGTTGCGCATAGTCAGATCATGACCGTCAAACTGCGCGTCCCAAATCATCTGCCCCATCCAGGGCAGAATCACCAGATGACCGCGGCTGTTTTGTATTTTCAGTCCTTCCACGCCGCTGGCGTAACGAAACGCCGTAACCGTAAAATCATCATTTTCCAGCAAGATACGCGGCTGCTCGCTAAAAAGCTCCCGCCATAATGTAATACGTGTTGTCATGGTTGATCTCCTCAGGACGCGGCGACTTCAGCCAGGTTGCCGCGCACTTTGCTTTCGCGCCAGAAGTAAACGCCAACGTAAACAAAGCACAGCATGGAAACCAGGAATGAGAGCTGTAGCGAGTGGAACATGTCCGCCACATAACCCTGAATCGCAGGAACCACCGCCGCGCCGACAATCGCCATCACGATGACCGCCCCCGCCATTTCGGTATGTTCGTTATCGACGGTATCGAGCGTTCCGGCATAAATGGTCGCCCAGCAGGGGCCAAACAGAACACTGACCAGCACCGCCACGTATACCGCGCTAAAGCTGGGCGCCAGCGCCACATAGGCCAGGAACAGCGCGCCGATCACAGAGTAAAGGATCAGGACTTTTTCCGGGTTAAAGCGTGTCATCAGAATGTTGGCGATAAACTTGCCGATAAAAAAGCAGGCGAAGCTGTAGACCATAAAGGTTGAGGCATCGCGCTCATTGATATCGCCTAACTCCAGCGCCAGACGGATAGTGAACGACCAGACCGCCACCTGCATTCCCACATACAGGAACTGCGCCACAATACCGCGACGGAAACGGGCGTTGCTGGCGAGATAGCGTAACGTATCCAGCGCCGAGGGGCGTTTATGACTCGCGGTTTGCGCGACTTTACAGGTCGGGAAACGCGTCAGCAGGAACAGTACCATCACCACTACCAGAACCATAATCATGTACTTATAGGGTTCCAGAGTGTTTTCCAGCATCAGCACCTTGAAGTTGTGGACTTGCTCGGCATTCATGCCCGCCATCTGTTTTTCCAGGCTTTCCCCTTCGGAAAAGACCAGATATTTACCCAATAAAATGCCTGCCGCCGCGCCGATCGGATAAAAGGTCTGGCTGATATTCAGCCGCAGCGTGGCGTAGGCTTTCGGCCCGATCATCGAACTGTAGGTATTCGCCGCCGTTTCCAGGAAACTCAGGCCAATCGCAATGGCGAAAATCGCCGCGAGGAACATGGTGTAGGTCGCCATGTGCGACGCCGGGAAAAAGAGCGTACAGCCGACAATGTATAGCGTCAGGCCGATAAGTATCGCCACTTTATAACTGGTTTTTTTAATGACCAGCGAGGCCGGAATAGCAATTAAAAAATAACCGCCATAAAAGGCGCTTTGTACTAATGCCGAAGCAAAGTTGCTCAGCGAAAATACACTTTTAAATTGCGTAATCAGAATATCATTTAACGCGGCTGCGCATCCCCATAATGGGAATAAACAGGATAACAAAATAAACTGGAACAGAGGTGTCTTATTCAGATACCCGTCGGGCATCTGAACGATGTTTTTATCGTTCATAGTGCTACCTTTAACAGTGCAGGGTGATTGTTATTCGTTCAACGAAAGATACTCATTAAATTGCTCAATGCTTGGATAAGAGGATTGGGTGCCTTTCCCGGTGACGCTGAAAGCGGCAAAAAGGACGGCTTTTTTCATGGCGGCTTCCACATCCCCGCTCTGGACGTAGTAATGCGCGAAACAGCCGATAAAGGCATCGCCCGCGCCGCTGGTATCGACAGCGTTCACTCTAAACGCCGGGACATGGACTTCCTGGTCACGCGTCATCCACAGCGCGCCTTTCTCACCCATGGTGACGATAATATTGTTCAGCCCTTTATCCACCAGCGAACGTGCCGCTGCGCGAATATGGTCATAGGTATCCACTGGCATACCGGTTAATATTTCCAGCTCGGTTTCATTGGGTACAAAGAAATCGCATTTACAGGCATAAGACATATCTAATTCCCGTAATGCTGGCGCAGGGTTTAATAACACTTCAATCCCATGTTTCTTGCCAAATTCTATTGCGTGATAAACCGTTTCAAGCTGAACTTCCAGTTGCAGAACAATAAGCTGGCATTTTTTTAAATCTTCCGCCGCGCGATCGATATCTTCCGGCGAGAGAAACTTGTTGGCGCCTTTGATGATCAGAATGCTGTTGCTGGAGTTGGCGTTGACGAAAATCGGCGCTACGCCGCTGCTGGTACACGGTACTTTTTCTACATACGTCGTATTGATCCCCCAGGATTCGAGATTACGAATGGTGTTGTCGGCAAAAATATCGTCGCCCACTTTGGTCAACATCAATACTTTTGAATTGAGCTTAGCGGCCGCCACGGCCTGGTTCGCCCCTTTTCCGCCGCAGCCGATTTTAAACGCCGGCGCTTCCAGAGTTTCCCCTTCTTTGGGCATCTGGTTGGTGTAGGTGATAAGGTCCACCATGTTAGAGCCAATAACCGCGATATCCATTTTACTCCCTCTCAGAAATCGTCACACGACAATGATATTAAAATAACATTATCATGTTACTTCCGTATCATTTGTGACTATGATCGCGATTAGAGGATCATTTTGCCATTTACTTCGTGAACAATCCCTGGTGGAACAAATCATTTTTAGGGTTACAATTTACTGAAAATTAACTATTTATTGTTATAAAACGCGAATAAACCCACTTTTATTTCCTGACGGCCGGACGTATAGTAGTGCCACACTGTAATGTTCTCAGAAACACATAAATGTTACTGATGGAACATAACAACATGATTTGCGGAGAGGGTGAATGGAGACCAAGCAAAAAGAACGTATCCGACGCTTGATGGAGTTACTGAAAAAGACCGATCGAATCCATCTGAAAGACGCCGCGCGGATGCTGGAAGTTTCGGTGATGACCATTCGCCGCGATCTCAGCCAGGATGATGACCCTTTGCCGCTGACGCTGCTCGGCGGCTATATCGTCATGGTAAATAAGCCTGCGTCTTCAACCAATATGCCGCTGCCGGCGAAAAAAACGCATCATCGGGACGACCTTCCCGTTGCGATCCTGGCCGCCGGCCTGGTGCGTGAAAACGATCTGGTTTTTTTTGATAACGGTCCGGAAATGCCATTAGTTATCAGCATGATACCGGATGATATTACCTTTACCGGGATTTGCTACTCGCATCGGGTATTTATCGCGCTGAATGAAAAGCCTAATGCCACGGCGATTTTGTGCGGCGGCACCTATCGGGCCAAGAGCGATGCCTTTTATGATGCCAATAATCCTTCGGCGCTGGATTCGCTCAATCCGCGCAAAGTGTTTATTTCCGCCAGCGGCGTACATGAACATTTTGGCGTGAGCTGGTTTAACCCGGATGATCTTGCCGCCAAACGTAAAGCGATGGAGCGCGGTCTGCGCAAAATTTTGCTGGCGCGTCACGCCCTGTTTGATGAGGTCGCGCCTGCCAGCATTGGTCCGCTTTCTGCCTTTGATGTCCTGATTAGCGATCGCCCATTACCGACAGATTATGCCGTTCACTGTCGGAATGGTTCCGTCAAAGTCATCACGCCTGATTCGGAAAGTGAATAACTTACTCAAAAAAGACGGCAATTTTATTGAACATGGTGGGATCGGACTGGTTTCGTACCACCTTCGCCACGTCTTCCAGTTTATCGATCTGACTGATCATCTGTTCAAGCCGCTGATCGTCATTGACCAGAAGCCAGATGCGGCTCTGATCGCTACCCTGAATCGGTAAACAGAGAATACCCTCAACGTTGAAAGCGCGTCGGGCGAACAGCCCGCAGACGTGGGTCATCACGCCAGGATGGTTGCGAACGGTCAGCTCCAGAATAACGTTATCATGTGATTGTTTCTGCATGGCTTATTCCCCCACCATCTCTGTATTTGCCGCGCCCGGCGGCACCATCGGATACACTTTTTCTTCCGCATCAATGCGCACATGGATCAACGCCGGTCCAGGACGACGAATGATAGCCTGCAACGCCGCCTGCGGATCGGCTTCGTTATTCAAATCACAGGTATCCAGACCAAACCCGGCGGCAATCTGCATAAAATTGATGCTTCCCGGATAGGTTGCCGCAAAAACGCCCTGTTTATAGAACAGACTCTGTTGCTGATGTACCAGTCCCAGCGCGTCGTTATTCATCAGGATAATTTTCACATCCAACTGGTTTTCACTGGCGGTAGCCATCTCCTGAATATTCATCATCAAACTACCGTCGCCGGAAAAACACAGCACCTTGTTGCCCGGATTCGCCAGCGCCGCGCCAATCGCCGCGGGCAGACCAAACCCCATGGTGCCCAGCCCGCCGGAAGTCAGCCACTGACGCGGACGGTTGAGCGGATAAGCCTGCGCGGTCCACATCTGATGCTGACCTACGTCAGTGGTAATAATCGCGTTGTCGTCCACACAGGCGGCGACCGCATTAATCAGCCCATAGTGACTAAGCGGGTTATTTTCCTGGGGAATGCTGCAAGGGAATTCTTGCTGCAAGTCCGCCACCAACTGATGCCATGCTTCCCGCGGCTGTGCCTCGATATGGGGAATTAACTGTGCCAGTACATCATCGACATCCGCCTGAATAGCCACATGCGGCTGCTTAATTTTGCCTAACTCGGCGCGATCGATATCCACATGGATGATTTTGGCGTTCGGACAAAACTGCTCCGTTTTGCCAATCGCCCGGTCATCAAAACGCGCGCCCAGGACAATCAGTAAATCGGCCTCTTGCAGAATAAAATTGGTACTGCGCGCGCCGTGCATCCCCAGCATTCCTAACGACAGCGGATGCGCCTTAGGCAGCATTCCCAGCGCCATTAAGGTCATTGTCGTCGGCAGTTGCGCTTTTTCCGCCAGTTCGCGCACGCGTGTCGGCGCATTGATCACGCCGCCGCCCAGATACAGCACCGGACGCTTCGCCGCGTTAATCATTGCGGCGGCCTCGCGGATACTCTCCGCGCTAAACTCCGGCGGGGGTGATTTTTCCGCCGGCGACGGCAACGCATCCAGCTCAATTGTCGCCGTCTGCACATCTTTAGGAACGTCTATCCACACCGGGCCGGGACGCCCCGACTGCGCCAGACGAAAAGCATCGCTCATCACCTGAGGCAGCTCATTGATATTTCTGACCAGATAGTTGTGCTTGGTGATGGGGATAGAGATACCGTAGGTATCCACTTCCTGAAACGCGTCAGTACCGATCATGGACGCCGGAACCTGCCCGGTAATGCAGATTAACGGAATGGAATCCAGGCGCGCATCGGCAATAGCCGTGACCAGATTGGTCGCGCCCGGTCCGCTACAGGCCATACAAACAGCAGGTTTACCCTCCGTTCGCGCCATCCCCTGCGCAATAAACCCCGCGCCTTGTTCATGGCGCGCCAGAATATGACGGATTTGCGTGCTTTGGCTTAACGCGTCGTAAACGGGGAGGATCGAACCGCCGGGAATGCCGGTGACGATACGAATCCCCTGGCGCTCCAGAAAATGAACTATAAATTCCGCGCCCGTAAAGCGCTGAGGTGTAGATGTTGTGCCCGAACTTGCCATGCTCCATTCCTTTTATTCTGAGCCGACGTTCCGGGAAGGTGTCTTAAACAAAAAACCCCGCCCGGTTTGCGCCGGCGGGGTTTTGGAATCGTGTGTGTTCCGGACCCTACGGCGCATTGCCGACGACCACCACCACACGCACGACGACCACTGCGCGAGATGGCGCAGTTGTTAGTAGGGTCGCGTTCAGCATGGAAGGGTTCATTAGGGGCCTTGTCTGTTTGTTATTAACACGTTTTATACAAGCACAGCGCTTTCAGCATGACAACGGAAAAATTTTCATCTGCACAAAAATGCGTCATCGATCACATTTTTCTACGAATTTACGCACCTGGGGTATAGGCGTGATAAGCGTAGCGCCCTCCGGTAATCGCCGGGATTGATGATTACGCGTTTCACAATGCCGGAAAACAAAAAACCTCGCCGAAGCGAGGTTCTTACAGCGTAATGCGGGTGGTAGCCGCGAAGCACACTGTGTTATGTCAACAGCAGAAGTATACGCGTTCTGTGCAGAACGCGCAATTTCGGCGCGAATTTTGATGAATTTGAGTATGGATCAGAAGCTCCGTTCTGTCTATAAATTACTGTTAATTTATACAGTGCTTAACTATAATGTCTTTGACACAATGTGTTATGCGGGGGCCGCATCGTAAACCGGCGCAACGAAGTCCTGGCTGAAACGGGTGGTGCCGTCAGCGCCTTAACCCCCTCGTGAGCACACTGTGTTATGTCAACACGCACACTATTCCTCGCAAAAGGGATCGCGTGCGCAACAGCTGGCAACAGGCAGCGGAAAGGTACGTCGGCTGGCAGTGCTCCTTAACCACAGGAGACGCGTATGAGCGTAGTGGATATCACCATTCTTATCCTGAAACTCATTGTTGCAGCACTGCAACTGCTTGATGCTGTTCTGAAATACCTTAAGTAATTCAGATTCAAGCCGCACCGAAGGGGAGCGGGCAACCGCTCCCCTTTCACCTTATCCGCTGGTCTTTCGCTTCCCGGGTATGTTACGTTTTTATGACACCCTCAACGACGCCTGACGCTATGACCCTTTCCGTTTTCTGCATTTTGCTGTTCGCCGCGCTGCTACATGCCAGCTGGAACGCCATTGTCAAAGCGGGAAACGATAAGCTCTACGCCGCGATCGGCGTCAGCGGTTCCGCGGCGGTCATGGCATTGATCCTTTTGCCCTTCTCGCCGCAGCCAGCTCACGCCAGTATCCCTTTTTTAGCGGCCTCTACCGCGCTCCAGGTGGTGTATACCGTCCTGGTGGCGAAAACCTATCAGGTCTCGGACATGAGCCAGACCTATCCTCTTATGCGCGGCACCGCGCCGCTGCTGGTGGCGCTCATTAGCGTTCTGTTTCTTGGCGACAGCCTGTCGTCGATGGCCTGGGTCGGCATCGCAGTGATCTGCATGGCGATACTTGGGATGGCCTGTAATGGCCGCGCCAGCTCTCAACGTGGTGTCGTGCTGGCATTAACTAACGCTTGTTTTATTGCCGGATATACGCTGGTGGACGGGACCGGCGTAAGACTCTCCGAAACGGCGCTGGGCTATACGCTATGGTCATTTTTTCTCAACGGCGCCTGCCTGTTAACCTGGGCGATGATTGCGCGGCGGCGGGAAGCGTCGCGTTATCTGGCGCAACAGTGGAAAAAAGGCATTTTTGGCGGGATTGGCACTATGGGATCTTATGGGCTGGCGCTATGGGCCATGACCCAGGCGCCGCTGGCGGTGGTCGCCGCGCTGCGTGAGACGTCGATTTTATTCGGCGCGCTGATAGCCTGGCTGCTACTTAAAGAGAAAGTGGCCGGGCTACGTCTGGTGGCGGCTGGCGGGATTGCCCTCGGGGCGATTTTACTCCGTCTGTCATGATTGCCCAATAACAGCCGCAGACGTAACACATTCTCGGCAACATTTGTTGCCGCTTTTGTTTACATATCCTGCCGTTCCTTCGTCTGCCATTGCTGGTCGCTGTCTGGCCTTCTTTTTCTGGTGTGATAGATTCCTCTCGCATTTATGGGAATGCGCAGCAAGTTATTCTTATTTTTTCTTTTTTTGAAAAGTAATCAGCGAAATGAAAAGGCAGAGAAACGTCAATTTGTTGTTGATGTTGGTGTTACTAGTGGCCGTAGGGCAGATGGCGCAAACCATTTATATTCCCGCCATCGCCGATATGGCACAAGCGCTAAACGTCCGGGAAGGCGCCGTCCAGAGCGTAATGGCTGCTTACCTCCTGACCTACGGCGTCTCGCAACTGTTTTACGGCCCGCTTTCCGACCGGGTTGGGCGCCGCCCGGTAATCCTCGTCGGCATGTCTATTTTTATGGTAGCGACTCTGTTCGCCATGACCACGCATAGTTTGACGGTGTTGATTGCCGCCAGCGCCATGCAAGGGATGGGAACCGGCGTTGGCGGAGTAATGGCGAGAACGCTCCCGCGCGATCTGTATGAAGGAACGCAACTTCGTCACGCCAATAGCCTGTTAAATATGGGGATTCTGGTCAGCCCGCTGTTAGCGCCGCTGATTGGCGGTCTGCTGGATACCCTATGGAACTGGCGCGCGTGTTACGCTTTCCTGCTGGTGCTTTGCGCTGGCGTCACCTTCAGCATGGCGCGCTGGATGCCGGAAACCAGCCCCGCCGGCGCGCCGCGCACACGGCTGATCGCCAGCTATAAAACGCTGTTTGGCAACGGCGCATTTAACTGTTATCTGCTGATGCTAATCGGCGGGCTGGCTGGCATTGCGGTCTTTGAAGCCTGTTCCGGCGTGCTGATGGGGGCAGTATTAGGTCTCAGCAGTATGGTGGTAAGCATTCTGTTTATTCTGCCGATTCCGGCGGCGTTCTTCGGCGCCTGGTTTGCCGGACGCCCGAATAAACGCTTCTCAGCCCTGATGTGGCAGTCAGTTATTTGCTGTCTGCTGGCAGGCCTTATGATGTGGATTCCCGGCTGGTTTGGCGTGATGAACGTCTGGACACTACTCATCCCCGCTGCGCTGTTTTTCTTCGGCGCCGGGATGTTATTTCCACTGGCCACCAGCGGCGCGATGGAGCCGTTTCCGTTCCTCGCAGGCACCGCTGGCGCGCTGGTCGGCGGGCTGCAAAATATTGGTTCCGGCGTACTGGCGTGGCTTTCGGCAATGCTGCCGCAAACCGGTCAGGGCAGCCTGGGACTGTTGATGACCCTTATGGGATTGCTGATCCTGGCGTGCTGGCTGCCGCTGGCGTCACGGATATCGCATCAGGGACAGACGGTTTAACGTTCCCCTCGCCCGGCTTTTTGCCGGGCGTTTCACACTCCGGCGCGATCATCGCATTGAGCAGGGGCTCCTGCGCCGGACGCCACGCTCCTTCTTCGCCGTCATAAAACTGTGTGTCCGCGTTTATCGCATACGGGATATGCGCTTTTTTCAGCTCGCAGGCCATAAAACGGGCAAACGCGAACTGTGAAGCGACCGGCGTCATTTTTATCGACTCTCCCGGCGCCCATCCGCCCACCCAGCTTGCATGGCCAGTCTTATGCTGCCAGCGAACCGCAGCGTTGATCCGTGCCCGAATCGCCGCTTTTTCCGCCGCCGTGCCTGACGTCCACGGATATTTACCGCCGCTTTTCAGGGGGCCCCACGGGAAGATGTGCCACTCCGCCAGTACATAGTTCTGGCTTTGCGCCGGCAGTTTAAGCGCCGACAAATCCTCCGGCGCGGCGCGCATGCGGGGGGCAACGAAAATCATCCGCTGTGGATCAATGGCGTGAATCAGGCGGATGGTTTTGTCATATACGCGATTCAGCGACGCCATATTATGATTGAGTTTGTCGGCAGGCTCATAAATGAGATCGAACCCCAGAAGCGGGGATGTCTGACCAAAATAGCGCGCGACCACGCTCCACCAGTTGATCAGCTCCTTTTCATGGCTGGCGCTGGGATCGGTTTTATACGCATCCGCCTGATAGGCAATAATGGGTATGACGCCATAGTATTCGCAGGCTTCTACCAGCTTACGCAAATGGATGAGGCGCGCTTCCGTCGGCGCGCCTGCCACACGAATACGGACATGCGTTAACCCTTTTGCCTTAAAATCCCGCACGACCAGCGGATCAAACTCGCGGATACCCCGTTCCGTTCGCGCCCAGTCAACATCCATCCCAACGCCAAGCTGCTGCGCATAGCGCGCCGCCGTCAAAGGCATCGGTTTCGCATAGACGACCGCGCTGGTCAGCATGAGAGAGGCAATAAGCGGTTTAAACACGACGCCCCCTAAAATTTTTACCACGGTGATAGCACGTATTTAGCATATTCACTCCCGGCAGGTGTAGCGACAAAGCGTAATAAATCTTCACACCTGTTCCTGCAACCAGCGAATAAATGCCTCGATTTTCGGCCACTGCCTGCCAGGCAGAGTGGTGACATAATAATGCTGATGACATTTCAGCCTCATGTCACCAAAAGGCGCAATCAGTTCTCCGCTGTCGAGACGCTTTTGCACCAGCCGTTTACGTCCCATCGCCACGCCAATGTGGTTCATCGCGGCAATTACCGCTAAATCAGAACGATCGAAGCCAATGCCGGATGAATCCGGCAAATTTACCGCAAAATGCTGCGCCCAACTGTGCCACTCATCGGTGCCAGAATCGTTACTCCACGCCTGTCTGTCGTGTAAGAGCGTACAGTGCCGCAGGTTATTCAGGTTGTCCTGCAAGGCGAAACGACGGGCGTAATCCGGGCTGCAAACGGGCAAAATCGCCTCATCCATTAAAAAATGGTGCGTGAGCTGCGCCGACGGCGCATCGTCAAAATAGATAGCCAGGTCAATGCCGGCACGCTGTAGGTTAACGTTATCGTTGCCGGTCAGCATAGTGAGAGAAATTGACGGATAGCGACGGGTAAAGTCCCCCAGCGCAGGCACCAGCCAGCACTGGGCGATAGAGGGACGGGAATACACGGTCAACGTGCCGGACAGTTCCTGATTTTTGATATCGAGGATTTCCTGATTCAACGTATCCAGCGACGATTTCAGCGCCCAGAATACCCGTTTGCCTTCATGGGTAAGCTCCACTTTACGGTGAGAGCGGACAAATAGCTGGATTCCCAACTCGGCTTCCAGTTGATTGATACGATGGCTTACCGCACTTGGGCTTAACGACAGCTCATCTGCCGCCAGAGCAAAGGACTGGTGTCTGGCCGCGACTTCAAAAGTATAGAGTTTGGATAACTGCCAGCCGTTGAGTAAGCGGTTTCGGGTATCGCGAAGGGGTTCCATGGCAACCTCAGTCATCTTTTAATTTCCCGAAGTGTAAAAAAACACGCTGAAAAAATCCGCACATAGATGAAGCAAAATGAACCATATCGCAAAATAAAGGCAATATTAGATGGAAATCACATAGTTGATTCAATTTACATCATGTGAATGGCAAATTATATCGTTTGTCAGGAGGTGCTGTTTTTCTGTCCAATAAGAACAGATTAATCACAGGGTAGGTGAGATATGCACGCTCAAATCTGGGTAGTGAGCACGCTGCTGATCAGCATCGTGTTAATCGTATTGACCATCGTGAAGTTTAAATTCCACCCCTTCCTGGCGTTACTGCTCGCCAGTTTCTTTGTCGGCGCGATGATGGGCATGGGGCCGCTGGAGATGGTCACGGCGATAGAAAACGGAATAGGCGGTACGCTCGGTTTTCTGGCCGCCGTTATCGGTCTTGGCACCATCCTCGGCAAAATGATGGAGGTTTCCGGCGCGGCGGAACGCATCGGACTTACGCTCCAGCGCTGCCGCTGGCTCTCTGCTGACGTGATCATGGTACTGGTGGGGTTGATTTGCGGTATCACGTTGTTCGTGGAAGTGGGCGTCGTGTTGCTCATCCCACTGGCGTTTTCTATCGCTAAAAAAACCCATACCTCGCTGCTGAAGCTGGCCATTCCGCTGTGTACCGCGCTGATGGCCGTCCATTGCGTGGTACCGCCGCATCCGGCTGCGCTGTTTGTCGCAAATAAACTGGGGGCGGATATCGGCTCGGTGATTGTCTACGGTCTGCTGGTCGGACTGATGGCCTCATTGGTCGGCGGCCCGCTGTTCTTAAAGTTTCTGGGTAATCGTCTGCCGTTCAAGCCCGTACCGACAGAGTTTGCGGATCTTGAAGTGCGCGCCGAAAACACCCTGCCGTCGCTGGGCGCAACGCTGTTTACCGTTCTATTGCCGATTGGCCTGATGCTGGTGAAAACCGTCGCTGAACTGAATATGGCGAAAGACGGCACGTTGTATACGCTGCTGGAGTTTATCGGTAATCCGATCACCGCGATGTTTATCGCTGTCTTTGTGGCGTATTACATACTCGGTCTGCGCCAGCATATGGGTATGGGCACACTACTTACCCACACCGAAAACGGCTTTGGCGCCATTGCGAACATCCTGCTGATTATCGGCGCGGGCGGCGCGTTCAACGCCATTCTCAAAAGTAGCGGGCTGGCGGACACGCTGGCGGTGATCCTCTCAAATATGCATATGCACCCGATTCTGCTGGCATGGCTGGTAGCGCTGATTCTGCACGCGGCGGTCGGCTCTGCGACGGTGGCGATGATGGGCGCCACCGCGATTGTTGCGCCCATGCTGCCGCTCTATCCTGACGTCAGCCCGGAGATCATTGCGATTGCCATTGGTTCCGGCGCCATTGGCTGCACGATCGTGACCGATTCCCTATTCTGGCTGGTCAAGCAGTATTGCGGCGCTACGCTGAATGAAACGTTTAAATACTATACGACGGCCACGTTTATCGCATCTGTCGTTGCACTGGCTGGCACATTCCTGCTTTCCTTTATCATCTGATCGTAAAGAGACGTACTATGGAAAACATACAAAAGCTCATCGCCCGGTATCCTTTGGTCGAGGATCTGGTCGCCCTCAAAGAAACCACCTGGTTTAACCCGGGCGCCACCTCTCTTGCACAAGGTCTACCGTATGTCGGCCTGACGGAGCAGGACGTAAACGCCGCCCATGACCGTCTGGCGCGCTTTGCGCCGTATCTGGCGAAAGCGTTTCCGCAAACCGCTGCCACTGGCGGCATGATCGAATCTGACGTGGTCGCTATTCCGGCCATGCAAAAGCGGCTGGAAAAAGAGTATGGGCAAACGATCGACGGTGAAATGCTGTTAAAAAAAGACAGTCACCTGGCAATCTCTGGTTCCATTAAAGCGCGCGGCGGCATCTACGAGGTGCTAACGCACGCGGAAAAACTGGCGCTGGAGGCGGGTCTGTTAACCACCGACGATGACTATAGCGTGTTGCTTTCGCCGGAATTTAAACAATTCTTCAGCCAGTACAGTATCGCCGTCGGTTCAACCGGCAATCTGGGGCTATCGATCGGTATCATGAGCGCCTGCATCGGTTTTAAAGTGACGGTACATATGTCTGCCGACGCCCGCGCCTGGAAAAAAGCGAAGCTGCGTAGCCACGGCGTGACGGTCGTGGAATACGAAGATGATTACGGCGTGGCGGTTGAGCAGGGTCGTAAAGCAGCGCAATCCGATCCAAACTGTTTCTTTATCGACGATGAAAACTCCCGCACGCTATTTCTGGGCTATGCGGTAGCGGGTCAGCGTCTGAAAGCGCAATTCGCGCAACAGGGACGCGTCGTTGACGCCAGCCACCCACTGTTTGTTTATCTACCGTGCGGCGTTGGCGGCGGCCCTGGCGGCGTCGCCTTTGGCCTGAAACTGGCATTTGGCGACAACGTCCACTGTTTCTTTGCCGAACCGACCCATTCACCCTGCATGTTACTCGGCGTTTATACCGGTCTGCACGATGCCATCTCAGTACAAGATATCGGTATTGATAACCTGACGGCGGCTGACGGCCTGGCGGTAGGTCGCGCTTCAGGCTTTGTTGGTCGGGCAATGGAGCGTCTGCTTGACGGCCTCTATACCTTAGACGATCAAACAATGTATGACATGCTGGGCTGGCTGGCGCAGGAGGAAGGAATTCGACTGGAGCCATCAGCTCTGGCAGGGATGGCCGGGCCACAGCGCATTTGCGCCGCCACCGAGTATCAGCAAAGGCATGGATTCAGTCAGACGCAGCTCGGCAACGCGACGCATCTGGTATGGGCAACCGGGGGCGGCATGGTGCCGGAGGATGAAATGGAACAATACCTGGCAAAAGGACGCTAATACTCGCTCAGAGCCGGAAAGACGGCAGCGCCATCCGGCACGCCATCGCCTGATGGCGCTACGCTTATCAGGCTTACGACGCTAACGCAGCATCGCCATCAACTCCTCCGGCGAGCGATGCTGTTTCAGTAAATCCCGCATCACCCGCATATGCGGCGAGGAGTAGTTAAAAAAGGTCTGGTAGCCCTCGCAAAGCCGGTTTTTCCCCTGGCTATCCCGATGCTCAGGGCATCCGCCGCCGCAAAATCGTAATAAAGAGCACTTCTGACATTCAGCGCTTAGCGGCGCCTTGTCCGGCGCTTCAGCGCCATTCCTGCCGCCGCACCACTGCTGTAGCGTCTCATCAAAAAGGCGAACCGAGATACGCTGAATATCTTCACGTACCCAAATATCAAATACGCTATTTAAAAACCGCCCCCAGTCTGCTGAACACAATGAATCCTCGGTCAACATTCCGTTCCGGTCATGTTCCAACAATGGGATAAAATGGACATTGCGAATGCCGAGCCGTTGTAAGTTACGGTACAGTTGCTGAGGGCGCTGGCTATTCTGGCGATTTACGACAACCTGAATCTGGTCATCACTCACGACAATGTCCTGACGTCCTGTCATATAAAATTCCCGATAAATGCAATAAGTTGGCGAATATGGGTAACAGCAAACAGGATTGCGAGCGACAACACCGCGAGGGAGATCAAAAATTTGTCACGCACGACATGAGTTTCGGAAAAATCGCTATGCGCGACATCCATCAAATTACGACTCAGGGTATAACGCCAAAGAATCACCGCCACTATCGCCAGAACGCTGATCGACACCCAGAACAAGAACCCCGCCTGATGCCAGTGGTGCCTGACGGCTAATGCCATTAACGCCCCGTATCCCAGCAGCGTGCGAAACCAGGCCAGCGACGTACGCTCCGGTTGCAGTCCCGGATCGTTCTGCCGACGGGCTTTACGACTATCCGGCATACAGTACCAGCCCCATCACTATCACCGCGACAATCATCAAAATAACGCTGATGATCAACAGGCTATGGGTATAGGGCAAATCCTCTTTCAGACGCATCGCTTTTTCATTACGTAACCAGCGTAGATAGCCATAAATCGCCAGGCCGCCCGCAAACAGACACAACAGTAGCGCCAGCAGTTCACGGATCACCGGCGTGGCAAAATCCGGGGCGAGCTGATCAAGACCGACGCCTGCCGCCAGAAATCCCAGCGAGGTGCGAATCCACGCCAGAAAGGTGCGCTCATTTGCCAGTGAGAAGCGGTAATCCGGCGCTTCTCCGAGGCGGGAAATCTTCATGACGACTCCTTTTACGTTCTTATGTATTCCCGTTCGTTTTCAGAATACCACTCACGTTGTTGCTGATATGCTTCACATTATCCCGCAGCAAGGGAATCTTATTGCAAAATAACTGTAGTTCACTGGTGATGCGTTTCGGCGCAACCGCGCTCATTGCCGCTATTTTTCATTTCAGTTACGACCTTTTTCAACGCCACCGCCAGGAAAGGCATTATTGCCGGATTAAAAGCTGAAAAACTACCCGTCGCGACGAAAAAAAAGGCGATGAAGATTGATAACTAACTGAAAAAAATTGGAATTATGCTCGTTGCCATTACGCTGATTAGCACGTTCATTGAGGAAAGAGATAAGAAGAAGAGCAGAAGTGTGACCGGTGCGGCGCGCGTTATCCAGCCTGGATTTAACACAGTGCATAGGCCGGATAAGCAACGCGCCATCAGGCGCTAACCCATTCCCCAAAAAATCACCGCCAGCAGTTGTGGCGTGATAATACGCAGGAACATCACTAACGGATAGACGGTCGCGTAAGAGAGCGCCGCCGCGCCGCTGGTGGCATGAAGATTGTTGGCAAATGCCAGCGCTGGCGGATCGGTCATCGAACCGGCCAGCATCCCGCACAGCGTCAGATAGTTCATTTTGGCAAAAATCCGCGCCAGCAGACCGACGGTAATCAACGGAATAGCGGTGATGAAAATACCGTAGCCAATCCAGCTTAATCCTTCGCCCTGCGTCAGCGTATCGACAAAATCGCCGCCGGATTTCAGCCCAACGACTGCCAAAAACAAAACGATGCCTAACTCACGCAGCGCGAGGTTGGCGCTCGGCGGCATAAACCAGTACAGCTTACCGATGCTGCCGATACGCCCCAAAATTAGCGCCATGATTAGCGGCCCGCCGGCCAGCCCCAGTTTTAACGCGACCGGGAATCCCGGCACAAACAACGGGATTGACCCAAGCAGAACCCCTAATCCGATGCCGATAAACACCGGCAGCATCTGCACCTGCTGGAGTTTTTGCTGCGCGTTGCCGACCACATTGGCTACCGCATCAATCGAGGCTGGACGCCCCACCAGATTGAGAATGTCGCCAAACTGCAGGCTGGCGTCGCTGCTGGCGACCAACTCAACGCCCGCGCGGTTAAGACGGGAGATAACCACGTCATAACGCTCTTTAAAGTGCAAATCGCGGATACGTTTGCCGAGCACTTTTTCGTTGGTGACGACCACACGCTCGACGCGTAAATCCGTGCCGCGCGTCGACAACGAGGTGTCCACTTCCTTGCCGATCACCAGTTGCGCGTTATGCAGGTCGGTAGATTGGCCGACGAGGTGCAGCAGGTCGCCTGCCTGGATAATCGTCCCCGGCGACGGCACCATCAGCGTGTCGTCGCGTTTCAGGCGTGAGCAAATGATTTTATCGCTGTTCAGGATCGGCACATCCTGGATAGCCATATTATTGAGGTTCGGATTCTCGACACGGATATTCATTGTTTGAATTAATGTATGACCGTTAGCGAGAGAGGATTCGTGCTTCTGCGCCTCCGCCTCGACGTTAACGCGAAAAATCAGCCGCATCAGCCACATGGTGAGCAAAATACCGCAGATGCCAAACGGATACGCCATCGCATAGCTCATCCCCATCTGATCCACCAGATCCACTGGCGTTCCCAGATCGCGCAGGATTTGCTGACCCGCCCCTAACGCAGGCGTATTGGTGACTGCGCCGGAGAAAATCCCCAGCACCACTGGCAGCGGAATAGCGAAAATTTTATGCAGAATCGCGGTGACCAACCCGCCCATAATCACAATCAGAACAGCAAACAGATTGAGGCGCAGCCCGGAAACGCGCAGCGAGGCGAAAAACCCCGGCCCCACCTGTATGCCGATGGTATAAACAAAAAGGATCAGGCCGAATTCCTGGATAAAGTGCAGCATATCGCCGCTCAGCGTCACCCCAGCCTGATCGACGAAGTGGCCGACGATAATACCGCCGAACAGAACACCGCCAATACCAAAGCCGACACCGCGCACTTTAATGTTGCCGATCCATAAACCGACAACCGCCACCAACGCCAGAACGCTGACCGTCAATGCGATATCACTCATCTTCTCTTCCCTGTGAGTAACATTTCAATTTATAGGGATTATGACTGAACCGTTAAGGCATATATACAGCATGGCGCACATTCTCATGTTACAAAACCGCCCAGACGTCCTGACTTCGGCAGCGTCTTACCCTTTTTCGTGGCATAAAAAAGCCCCGCCATCTCTGGCGGGGCAAGGCAAGGAGCTCATTAGCTATTTAATGCGGAGCGTTCGTTAATGGCGATACGCTGCGGCGCAATGGTTTCCGGCTCGTTGCGGGTTAAATCAATATGCAGCAGGCCGTTGGTAAACGTCGCGCCGGAAACTTCCATATTTTCAGCCAGCGTAAAGCTCAGGCTAAAAGGCTGCATGACCAGGCCCTGATGTAACCATTTGGGCTCGTTTTCCGGCTGTTCCGGCGTGCCTTTCACCGTCAGGCGCGTGCCTTCCAGTTGAATATCCAGATCTTCCTGACGGAAACCGGCTAACGCTAAGGTAATGCGATAATGGTTATCGTCGCTTTTTTCGATGTTATAGGGCGGGAAGCTCTGGCTTTCGCCGCTGTTTTGCAGCGCATTGGCCAGCTTGTCAAAACCGATCCATTGACGCAGCAGTGGGGATAAATCGTAGTTACGCATAATCATTTCTCCTTCTAAGAAGCGAGTTTTTACCTTCACACTTTACGTGCGAATATGCTCCCTGACGGCGAGCATGGGATGACAGGCCGCGCAACGCGACCCGACGGAATCAGTTAATTTCGATACGGCGCGGTTTGTTCGCTTCCGGAATCACGCGCTCCAGTTCGATATACAGCAGCCCGTTGACCAGGTTTGCGCCGCGAACGTGAATGTTCTCCGCTAACTGGAACTTACGTTCAAAGTTACGCTCGGCAATGCCCTGATACAGGTAAGTACGTTCTTTCTGCTCGTCCGCATGAGCGCCTTTTACCACCAGTAAATTATCCTGGGCAGTAATCTCCAGTTCGCTTTCCGCGAAACCGGCAACGGCAATGGCGATGCGGTAGTGGTTTTCGTCTACCAGCTCAACGTTGTACGGAGGGTAGCCGCCATTACTTTGGCTTTGGTTATTTTCAAGCAGGTTAAACAGACGGTCAAAACCAATGGCAGAACGGTACAACGGGGATAAATCAAAGTTACGCATAATCATAAACTCCTGAAATCAGCGAGAATGTCAGACCTTCCATCATGGACAGGCCAGGATTGCCAGAACACCCATCAGGCGTGCCCTTCTATTCACTACGTCTTATAAATGGGTCTGAATACGTACTTTTCAAGTATTTTAATCCGACTTTTTTTTGCAGTTTATTGGCTATTGCATAGACTGGTTGGGACAGCACTGATTGTTAAAGTGCGATTACCGCCACAGTGCCACGTACTGGTGATGTTATTTTTAGCAACGGATCGCTATAACTCATCATGCAAATAACGACAACCAACAGATGAATGAGTGATGATAAAAAACGTGTGGTTAACGCTGATAATATGGAATGGGATGCTTTTATTAAGCGGTTGTTCAAGCGTCATGTCGCACACCGGCGGTAAAGAAGGCACTTATCCTGGCACGCGCGCCAGCGCTACGATGATCGGTAACGATGAGACAAACTGGGGCACCAAATCGTTGGCCATCCTGGATATGCCGTTTACCGCCGTGATGGATACGATCCTTCTGCCGTGGGACATCTTCCGCAAAGACAGTTCGGTAAGATCGCGCGTCGAGAAAAGCGAGGAGGAGACGAAAATGACCAATGCCGTCATCCCCCCGGCGAAGATGCCTCCTCCCTGATTTATCGCCCGGTTTCCGTCACCCATAGCTGACGGAACCCTTTCACCTCTTCCATCCATGCGACGTGTCGCCCATCCGGTGAAAAAACGACGGCGTCCGCAGACGGCGGGTTGTCGTGCCTGGCGGTTAAGAAGTCGATCCTCCCACTTTGTGCGTCGCAGCAGGCAATCCGGTTTTCCAGCACCAGTCCCAGCCATTTACCCGACGGATGCCAGTTAAACGCTGACTGTACGCCGGTCGCATGATGCGTTAACTGCCGGGGCTCGCCTCCCTGCGGCGATATCAGCCACAGTTGCGCTACGCCGTTATCGTCCCGCATCAAAAAGGCGATCGCCGTCGCCTGCGGATTACTGCGGACCCAGTGGCGTGGTTCGTTAGTGAGTCCAGGATAAACACGCTGGTGAGTAAAGGTAAGACGCCGCTGAACTACGCCCAACGGCGGCGATGGCATCGTTGATTCGGTTCCCGTCAGCGGCGTGTCGCCTGCCTGTTTCCAGCCGTTTTCATGACACGGTAAATCGACAATAAACAGCTCCGGGACTTTTTTGCCCGTCAGCGACAGCGTATCGCCAATAAAGGCGATCTGGCGGTTGCCCACCCAGCCCTCTTCATAGGCGCGGTTAATGTCATCGCTGCCAGGTCTCGGCGCAGGCGTCGTGCGGCTAACCAGTACGCACCAGTAGCTACCGCTGTATTCGCGCGGATGCTGAACCGGCACCGTTACTGGCCCATACGGCACGGCCACGCCGACATTACGTAGATCCAGCGCCGGATCTCGCTCATGCAGAACGTGGTCATTATAGGTAAAACTCACCAGCTCGCCGTTCGGGCTAAACACATGGACGTGGCTGCCGCCGCGCAGCGCGCCGGGAGTATACGGCGCAGTAATATCCATCGCATCGAGGTTAGTCACGCCCCCCGGCGTTGCAATAACGCCCCGGCGGTGGTGGAAATCGTAATGCCACGTCTCATCAGGGTTTTCAGGGCCATGAATAAACACATAGTGATTGTCGGCAGGATGCACCGTCACCACACCGACATGCGCGCCCTGCACGGCGCGATAAATCACCTCCACGTCGCCGGTATGCACATTGACACGCTCAATGGTCTTGCCCGTAAATGACGCGCCTGAAGGCCGTACATCAAAGACCAGCCACTGGCTGTCAGGTGTCCAGGTATTGGTGTTGGTAAGCTGGTGATGGCGCGGCGTAAAGGTGATTTGTTTCATGAGATGTCCTGATAAGAGACGATGCTCGCCATCATACTTCACACGGGCTTTACTTTCAGGCTTTAGCGTATCATTGGGATAACCAGGCCCGGTGGCGCCACGCCACCGGGCCGTCAGGGCATTATTTCTCCTGCGCCAGCCGGATAC
>NZ_JBKFSV010000013.1:0-102074 GCF_046569445.1 Salmonella sp. 741265050_HSA
ATCGTGATATCACTATGCGCGAATTAACCCCGGCGGCGGTGACCGGCACGTTGACTACGCCGGTTGGTCGTCTGCGTAAGCTGAACATGGGGCCAGAGTTCTTATCGGCGTTTACCGTAGGCGACCAGTTGTTATGGGGCGCCGCCGAGCCGCTGCGTCGAATGCTGCGCCAGTTGGCGTAGTGGCTATTGCAGCGCTTATCGGGCCTGCGTGTGGTTCTGTAGGCCGGATAAGGCGCGTCAGCGCCGCCATCCGGCGGGGAAATTTGTGTTAAACCAGGGGTGCATCGTCACCCTTTTTTTGCGTAATACAGGAGTAAACGCAGATGTTTCATTTTTATCAGGAGTTAAGCAGAGCATTGGCTATTCTTTAAGGGTAGCTTAATCCCACGGGTATTAAGCCTAACCTGAAGGTAGGACGACGCAGATAGGATGCACAGTGTGCTGCGCCGTTCAGGTCAAAGAAGTGTCACTACCTGATGTTGAATTCAGTGAGATGGAGTGACGCCACAAAACAGGATGACAAACCATGTCCAGTCGTATCGATAGAGACGTGATTAATGCGCTAATTGCAGGACATTTTGCGGACCCTTTTTCCGTACTCGGAATGCACCAGACCCAAGCCGGACTAGAAGTCCGCGCCCTATTACCTGACGCCACCGACGTATGGGTGATTGAACCCAAAACCGGACGTAAAGTCGGCAAACTGGAATGTCTCGACGCTCGCGGTTTTTTCTGCGGCGTTTTACCCCGACGTAAAAATTTCTTTCGCTATCAGCTCGCCGTGACCTGGCACGGACAGCAGAACCTCATCGACGATCCTTACCGTTTTGGTCCATTAATACAGGAAATGGATGCCTGGCTATTGTCGGAAGGCACCCACCTGCGTCCTTATGAAACGCTGGGCGCGCACGCCGATACGATGGATGGCGTCACCGGCACCCGTTTCTCCGTCTGGGCGCCTAATGCTCGTCGCGTTTCGGTTGTCGGGCAATTCAACTATTGGGATGGGCGTCGCCACCCAATGCGTCTGCGCAAAGAGAGCGGTATTTGGGAGCTGTTTATCCCCGGCGCGCATAATGGACAACTGTATAAATTCGAGCTGCTTGATGCGAACGGTAATCTGCGCATTAAAGCCGATCCCTATGCTTTTGAGGCGCAGATGCGTCCGGAAACGGCGTCGATGATTTGCGGACTGCCGGAGAAAGTGACGCCAAGCGAAGAACGACAAAAAGCCAATCAGTTTGATGCGCCGATCTCGATTTATGAGGTGCATTTAGGTTCATGGCGCCGCCATACGGATAACAATTTCTGGCTGAGCTATCGTGAGCTGGCGGATCAGCTTGTGCCTTACGCCAAATGGATGGGCTTTACGCACCTTGAACTCTTGCCGGTCAACGAACATCCGTTTGACGGCAGTTGGGGCTACCAGCCGACCGGCCTCTACGCGCCGACCCGCCGCTTTGGTACGCGGGACGACTTCCGCTATTTCATCAATGCGGCCCATGCGGCGGGCCTTAACGTCATTCTCGACTGGGTGCCGGGCCATTTCCCGTCCGATGAATTTAGCCTCGCGGAGTTTGACGGCACCCACCTCTATGAGCACAGCGACCCGCGCGAGGGCTATCACCAGGACTGGAATACGCTGATCTACAACTATGGTCGTCGTGAAGTCAGTAATTATCTGGTGGGCAACGCCCTGTACTGGATGGAGCGTTTTGGGATTGATGCGCTGCGTGTCGATGCGGTGGCCTCTATGATCTACCGCGACTACAGCCGCAAAGAGGGCGAGTGGATACCGAACGAGTTCGGCGGTCGTGAAAACCTGGAAGCCATTGAGTTTCTGCGTAATACCAACCGCATTATTGGCGAGCAGGTGCCCGGCGCGGTCAGCATGGCGGAAGAGTCGACAGACTTCTCTGGCGTGACGCGTCCACCGGAAACGGGCGGCCTGGGGTTCTGGTACAAGTGGAACCTGGGCTGGATGCACGACACGCTGGACTATATGAAGCTGGACCCGGTGTACCGCCAGTATCATCACGACAAGCTGACCTTTGGTATGTTGTACAACCATACCGAAAACTTTGTTCTGCCGCTGTCGCACGATGAGGTGGTTCACGGCAAGAAATCCATTCTCGATCGTATGCCGGGCGATGCGTGGCAAAAATTTGCCAACCTGCGCGCCTATTATGGCTGGATGTGGGCCTTCCCCGGCAAGAAACTGCTGTTTATGGGGAATGAGTTTGCCCAGGGACGCGAGTGGAACCATGACGCCAGCCTCGACTGGCACTTGCTGGAGGGCGGCGATAACTGGCACCACGGGGTTCAGCGTCTGGTACGCGATCTCAACCACACCTATCGCCACCATAAAGCGTTGCATGAGCTGGATTTTGATGCTTACGGCTTTGAGTGGCTGGTGGTCGATGACAATGAACGCTCGGTACTGATTTTTGTACGCCGTGATAAAGCCGGTAACGAGATCATCGTCGCCAGCAACTTTACGCCCGTTCCTCGCCACGACTACCGCTTTGGCATCAACCAGCCGGGACGCTGGCGTGAAATTCTCAATACTGATTCGATGCATTATCACGGTAGCAACACCGGCAACGGCGGCGTGGTGCACAGCGATGAGATCGAAAGCCATGGCCGTCAGCACTCTCTTAGCCTGACGTTACCGCCGTTGGCGACGATCTGGCTGATGCGGGAGGGGGAATGACGCAGCTTGCGATCGGCGAAGCAACGCCGCATGGCGCAACGTATGACGGTCATGGCGTGAATTTCACGCTCTTTTCCGCCCATGCGGAGCGCGTAGAGCTGTGCGTTTTTGATTCCCGAGGGAATGAGCGTCGCTATGACCTGCCAGGACGTCGCGGCGATGTCTGGCATGGTTATCTGGCAGGCGCCAGGCCAGGTTTGCGCTATGGCTATCGCGTACATGGCCCGTGGCAGCCAGCGCAGGGGCATCGGTTTAATCCGGCGAAGTTACTGCTTGACCCTTATGCGCGCCGGGTCGAGGGCGAACTAAAAGATCATCCGCTGTTGCACGGCGGACACGATGAACCGGACTACCGCGATAACGCGGCGGTGGCGCCGAAAAGCGTGGTAATCAGCGACCATTATGACTGGGAAGATGACGCCGCGCCGCGCACGCCGTGGGGAAAAACGGTCATCTATGAAGCGCATGTCAAAGGGCTTACCTACCTGCATCCGGAACTCCCCCAGGAGATACGCGGCACCTATAAAGCGCTCGGTCATCCGGTCATGGTGGCGTACTTCAAACAGCTTGGCATTACGGCGCTGGAACTGTTGCCGGTAGCGCAGTTTGCCAGCGAGCCGCGCCTGCAACGTATGGGGCTGACCAATTATTGGGGTTACAACCCGATGGCGATGTTCGCGCTGCATCCCGCCTGGGCCAGTTCGCCCGAGACGGCGTTGGACGAGTTTCGCGATGCGGTGAAAGCGCTGCATCGCGCGGGGATTGAGGTCATTCTGGACATCGTATTAAACCATAGCGCCGAGCTGGATCTGGACGGTCCAACCTTCTCCCTGCGCGGAATTGATAACCGTAGCTATTATTGGATAAGGGACGATGGCGATTATCACAACTGGACGGGGTGCGGCAACACGCTCAATTTAAGCCATCCCGGCGTGGTGGAATACGCGTGCGAGTGTTTGCGCTATTGGGTGGAAACCTGTCATGTCGATGGTTTTCGTTTTGATTTGGCGTCCGTCATGGGGCGCACGCCGACGTTTCGCCAGGATGCGCCGCTGTTCGCCGCGATTAAAGCGTGTCCTGTGTTATCAACGGTCAAGCTGATTGCTGAACCGTGGGACATTGGCGAGGGCGGCTATCAGGTCGGGAATTTTCCGCCACCGTTTGCCGAGTGGAACGACCATTTTCGCGATGCGGCCCGCCGATTCTGGTTGCCGCGTAACCTGACGACCGGGGAATTTGCCTGTCGTTTCGCCGCTTCCAGCGATGTGTTTAAACGCAATGGCCGCGCGCCCGGCGCCTCTGTCAATCTGCTCACGGCGCATGACGGTTTTACGCTCCGGGACTGCGTCTGTTTCAATCAGAAACACAATGAGGCGAACGGTGAGGAAAATCGCGACGGCACCAACAGCAATTACAGCGACAATCATGGTAAAGAAGGATTAGGCGGTCCGCTTGATTTAATGGAGCGGCGGCGCGACAGCATTCATGCCCTGCTGGCGACGCTACTGCTCTCTCAGGGAACGCCGATGCTGCTGGCAGGCGATGAACACGGCCATAGCCAGCACGGCAACAATAACGCCTACTGTCAGGATAATGCCTTAACCTGGCTGGACTGGCAGCAGGCAAACCGTGGGTTAACCACGTTTACCGCCGCGCTGATTCGTTTGCGTCAGCAGATACCGGCTTTAACCGGCAATAGCTGGTGGGAAGAAGGCGATGGCAACGTGCGTTGGCTAAATAAAAACGCGCAACCCTTGAGTGCGGATGAGTGGCAAAACGGGCCTAAGCTGATGCAAATTCTGTTGTCGGACCGTTTTCTGATTGCGATAAATGCCACGCTTGAGGTGACAGATATAGTTTTACCCGAAGGGGAATGGCGCGCCGTTCCCCCATTCGCTGGAGAGGATAATCCGGTGATAACGGCGGTCTGGCAGGGACCTGCGCATGGACTGTGTGTGTTCCAGAGAGGATAAAAAAGGAGTTAATCATGGTGAGTTTAGAGAAGAACGATCGTGTAATGTTGGCGCGCCAGCTGCCATTGAAATCTGTTGCCCTAATCCTGGCCGGCGGCCGCGGCACGCGTCTAAAAGATTTAACGAACAAACGCGCCAAACCAGCCGTCCACTTTGGTGGGAAGTTCCGCATCATCGATTTCGCCTTATCTAATTGTCTGAACTCCGGGATTCGCCGTATCGGCGTGATCACTCAGTATCAGTCCCATACGCTGGTGCAGCATATTCAGCGCGGCTGGTCACTGTTTAGCGAAGAGATGAACGAATTTGTCGATCTGCTGCCAGCCCAACAGCGTATGAAGGGCGAAAACTGGTATCGCGGCACGGCAGACGCGGTGACCCAGAACCTGGATATTATTCGTCGCTATAAAGCGGAATATGTCGTCATCCTGGCAGGCGATCATATCTACAAGCAGGACTACTCGCGTATGTTGATCGATCACGTTGAAAAGGGCGCGCGTTGCACGGTGGCCTGTATGCCGGTGCCGATCAAAGAAGCGACGGCGTTCGGCGTGATGGCGGTCGATGAAAGCGACAAGATTATTGATTTTGTCGAAAAACCGGCGAATCCCCCCGCGATGCCTGGTGACGCCAGCAAAGCGCTGGCCAGTATGGGCATTTACGTTTTTGACGCCGATTACCTGTATGAATTGCTGGCGGCAGACGATAAAGATGACGCGTCCAGCCACGATTTCGGTAAAGACATTATCCCCAAAATCACCCGCGAAGGTATGGCTTACGCGCATCCTTTCCCGCTCTCCTGCGTGCAGTCCGATCCACAAGCCGAACCGTACTGGCGCGATGTAGGTACGCTGGAAGCTTACTGGAAGGCGAACCTGGATTTAGCCTCGGTGACGCCGGAGCTGGATATGTATGACCAGAACTGGCCTATCCGTACGCATATGGAATCGCTACCGCCTGCGAAATTCGTGCAGGACCGCTCAGGTAGCCACGGTATGACGCTGAACTCGCTGGTCTCCGGCGGCTGCATTATCTCCGGTTCGGTGGTGGTGCAATCTGTGCTCTTCCCACGGGTGAGAATAAATTCTTTTTGTAATATTGATTCGGCAGTGTTGTTACCTGAGGTTTGGGTAGGACGCTCCTGCCGTTTACGTCGCTGTGTTATTGACCGTGCCTGTATTATCCCGGAAGGCATGGTGATTGGTGAAAATGCGGAAGAGGACGCTCGTCGTTTCTACCGTTCAGAAGAAGGTATTGTACTGGTCACGCGTGAAATGCTGCGCAAACTGCAGGTCAAACAGGAGCGATAATGCAGGTTTTACATGTATGTTCAGAGATGTTCCCCCTGCTGAAGACTGGGGGGCTGGCGGATGTGATAGGCGCGTTGCCTGCGGCACAAATTGCGGATGGTGTTGATGTTCGCGTTCTGCTTCCTGGGTTTCCCGATATCCGTCGGGGGATACCCGATGCGCATGTGGTGAGCCGCCGCGATACTTTCGCAGGTAAGATATCGCTGCTGTTCGGGCATTATAACGGCGTGGGCATTTATCTGATCGACGCGCCGCATCTGTACGAGCGTCCAGGCAGTCCCTATCACGATACGAATTTATATGCCTATACCGATAACGTGCTGCGCTTTGCCCTGTTAGGGTGGGTCGGCTGTGAAATGGCCTGCGGACTTGATCCATTCTGGCGCCCCGACGTGGTGCACGCCCATGACTGGCACGCCGGGCTGGCGCCCGCCTATCTGGCGGCGCGCGGGCGGCCGGCGAAATCGGTCTTTACCGTACACAACCTGGCCTATCAAGGCATGTTTTATGCAAAGCATATGGATGACATCGAACTGCCGTGGTCATTCTTTAATATGCATGGGCTGGAGTTCAACGGACAACTCTCCTTTTTGAAGGCCGGTTTGTACTATGCCGACCATATTACGGCGGTGAGCCCGACCTATGCGCGTGAAATTACCGAACCGCAGTTTGCTTATGGTATGGAAGGCCTGCTGCGCCAGCGTCATCTGGAAGGGCGCTTGTCCGGCATACTGAACGGCGTGGATGAGAAGATCTGGAACCCGGAATCCGATCTGCTGCTGGCGTCGCGCTACACGCGCGATACCCTGGAAGAGAAGGCGGAAAACAAACGTCAGCTACAAATTGCGATGGGGTTGAAGGTTAACGACAAAGTGCCGCTGTTCGCCGTGGTAAGCCGTCTGACCAACCAGAAAGGTCTGGATCTGGTGCTGGAGGCGTTACCGGGGCTGCTGGAGCAGGGCGGGCAGTTGGCGCTACTCGGCGCGGGCGATCCGGTGCTTCAGGAAGGGTTCCTCGCGGCGGCGGCGGAACACCCAGGGCAGGTTGGCGTACAGATCGGCTATCACGAAGCTTTCTCGCATCGCATTATGGGCGGCGCGGACGTTATTCTGGTGCCCAGTCGTTTCGAACCGTGCGGCTTAACGCAGTTATATGGCTTAAAGTATGGCACGCTGCCTCTGGTGCGGCGTACCGGGGGGTTGGCCGATACGGTCTCCGACAGTTCGCTGGAAAATCTGGCGGACGGTATCGCCAGCGGTTTTGTCTTCGAAGACAGTAACGCCTGGTCGTTGCTACGCGCGATTCGGCGTGCTTTTGTGTTGTGGTCACGGCCTTCGCTTTGGCGGTTTGTACAACGGCAGGCGATGGCGATGGATTTTAGCTGGCAAGTTGCCGCGAAATCATACCGCGAGCTGTACTATCGCTTGAAATAGTCATCCAGGAATCATTTATATGAATGCTCCGTTTACTTATGCATCGCCCACACTCAGCGTTGAGGCGCTTAAGCATTCTATTGCCTATAAGCTGATGTTTACGATTGGTAAAGACCCGGTCATTGCCAATAAACATGAATGGCTGAACGCCACGTTGTTCGCGGTGCGCGATCGTCTGGTGGAGCGCTGGCTGCGTTCTAATCGAGCTCAATTATCGCAGGAAACCCGGCAGGTTTATTACCTGTCGATGGAGTTTTTGATTGGTCGTACCCTCTCTAACGCGCTGCTCTCGCTGGGCATTTATGATGACGTTAAAGGCGCGCTGGAGGCCATGGGCTTAGATCTCGAAGAGCTGATCGATGAAGAGAATGACCCAGGGCTTGGCAACGGCGGCTTAGGACGGCTGGCGGCTTGCTTCCTGGACTCGCTGGCGACGCTAGGATTACCGGGTCGCGGGTATGGCATTCGCTACGATTACGGCATGTTTAAGCAGAATATTGTCGACGGGCGGCAAAAAGAGTCTCCGGATTACTGGCTGGAATATGGCAACCCGTGGGAGTTCAAGCGCCACAATACGCGCTATAAAGTGCTTTTTGGCGGGCGCATTCAGCAGGAAGGTAAAAAAGCGCGCTGGATTGAGACGGAAGAGATTCTGGCCGTCGCGTATGATCAGATCATCCCCGGTTATGACACCGACGCCACTAACACACTGCGGCTGTGGAATGCGCAGGCCAGTAGTGAAATCAACCTCGGTAAATTCAACCAGGGCGACTACTTCGCGGCGGTGGAAGATAAAAACCACTCTGAGAACGTGTCGCGGGTGCTCTACCCGGACGATTCCACCTATTCCGGACGAGAGCTACGCCTGCGCCAGGAGTATTTTCTGGTCTCGGCGACGGTGCAGGATATCCTGCACCGTCATTATCAACTGCATAAAACCTATGAGAATCTGGCGGATAAAATCGCCATTCACCTCAATGATACGCATCCGGTGCTGTCAATTCCGGAGCTGATGCGCCTGCTGATTGATGAACATAAATTTAGCTGGGACGACGCGTTTGAGGTGTGCTGTCAGGTCTTCTCTTATACCAACCATACGTTGATGAGCGAGGCGCTGGAGACCTGGCCCGTCGATATGCTGGGGAAAATTCTGCCCCGTCACCTGCAGATTATCTTCGAGATTAACGACTATTTCCTGAAAACTTTGCAGGAGCAATATCCCAACGATACCAGCCTGCTTGGACGCGCGTCGATTATTGATGAGTCGAACGGCCGCCGGGTACGGATGGCCTGGCTGGCGGTGGTGGTCAGCCATAAAGTCAACGGCGTTTCTGAACTCCATTCCAACCTGATGGTGCAGTCGCTGTTCGCGGATTTTGCGAAGATTTTTCCGACCCGTTTTTGTAACGTCACTAACGGCGTTACGCCGCGCCGCTGGCTGGCGCTGGCAAACCCGCCGCTGTCTGACGTGCTGGATGAGAATATTGGCCGTACCTGGCGTACCGATCTTAGTCAGCTCAGCGAGCTGAAGCAGCATTGTGATTATCCGCTGGTCAATCATGCGGTGCGTCAGGCGAAGCTGGAAAATAAAAAACGGCTGGCGGTAGTGATAGCGCAACAACTGAATGTGGTGGTGAACCCTAAAGCGTTATTCGACGTGCAGATTAAGCGTATTCACGAATACAAGCGGCAGTTGATGAACGTACTGCATGTCATTACCCGCTATAACCGCATTAAAGAAAATCCGGAGGCTGACTGGGTGCCGCGGGTGAATATTTTTGCCGGTAAGGCGGCTTCCGCCTATTACATGGCAAAACACATTATTCATCTGATCAACGACGTGGCGAAAGTGATTAACAACGATCCGCAGATTGGCGACAAGCTGAAAGTAGTGTTTATCCCGAACTACAGCGTCAGCCTGGCGCAGGTAATCATTCCCGCTGCCGACCTGTCTGAGCAGATTTCGCTGGCAGGGACAGAAGCTTCCGGCACCAGTAATATGAAATTTGCCCTGAACGGCGCGCTCACCATTGGTACGCTGGATGGCGCGAACGTAGAGATGCAGGAGCATGTCGGCGAGGAGAATATCTTTATCTTCGGTAATACTGCCGAAGAGGTGGAAGCGTTGCGCAGGCAGGGTTATAAGCCTCGCGACTATTATGAAAAAGATGAAGAGCTACATCAGGTACTGACGCAGATTGGTAGCGGCGTCTTTAATCCGGAAGAGCCAGGCCGTTACCGCGATCTGGTAGATTCGCTGATTAACTTTGGCGATCACTATCAGGTGCTGGCGGACTACCGCAGCTACGTGGACTGCCAGGATAAGGTGGATGAGTTGTATCGTCGCCCGGAAGAATGGACGACGAAAGCGATGCTCAACATTGCCAATATGGGCTACTTCTCATCGGACAGAACCATCAAAGAGTATGCCGAAAATATCTGGCATATTGATCCGGTGCGGTTGTAGCGGTTTAACGCTTGAGAACGGGGCCAAACGGCCCCGTTTTTTATGCGTGTATTTCGGAAAAGTGCGGGGGAAGGGGGAGATATCTGCAGGTTTATACTTTGCGCTGATACAGGGATGGGTGAAGCAAAATATGAAGATGCAAAGGAGCTTAATATCATTGGTGATGGCGTTTATCGGCGTGCCGCTGCTGGTGAACATTATTACGATTATCGTGGGGGGAACGTGGGCGTGCATTAGCGTTCTTGAAAATAGTATCCCCGTCGCGCAATCTATTGAGAAGGCGACCATTATCCCGGTAGCGCTTCTGGGCGCAGGGTTAATTTTTCTTTGTGGCCGAATATGGGGAAAGGGAAATGCATCAGAGGTAAATCCAGAATGGCGTGATTGCTGCCTGCTTATGCCCGCTCTGGTGGTGCTGATGGGGTGGGTCATCCTGATGTTTCTCACCGATCTTAATATTCGCGCGATAGGGCGTAAACCCATCGCCCAGGTGGTGCAAACGCTTTGGTTAGTACCCAGCGTAATATCCTTTTTCAACGGCTGGGTATGGGCAGTGTTGCTCATCCCGGTTGGCTCGCAGCTCTGTTTTGCATTAGGGTATGGCGGTGCGCGTTGGGGAGTGCTACGCGGCGGTGCGGGCTACACTTGTCGTAATCTGCTGGTGATTAGCCTGCTGTTTTTCGGGAGCTGTGCCGTATACCAGTCACATCTTTATGCCGTGAAGTATCCCGCTCCCGAGAGCAGTGAATATCTTTATTTCCGCGATTATCAGGCGCACACATGGGGCAACAAGCTAACCGGGCTGCGCGATGAACCGACACTTTTGCTCACTCAAAATTGGCCGCGGCTCGATGGCGCAACGGCTGGCTTGCCGTTATACGCCTCGGCTTTTTATGCGCTTACGCGCTTTCCGGATGATATCTGCCCTGAAGACTACCTTGAAAACCAGGGAACCATTGAAGCCTATCAAAATATCCTTAACGGTAATGCCGATCTTATTTTTGTCGCCCAGCCTTCCACTGCTCAAAAGCAATTGGCCGAGGCCAGTGGCGTAAAACTGGTTTACACCCCCTTTGCACGTGAAGCGTTTGTGTTTATCGTCAACCAAAACAATCCCGTGTCATCGTTGAGTGATGTACAAATTCGCGGCATTTTTAGCGGAAGAATCACCCACTGGAATGAGGTAGGCGGAGAGGCAATCGACATTAAGCCCTGGCAGCGACCAGAAAACTCTGGCAGCCAAACGGCGATGCTGGCGAAGGTAATGAAAGAAACAAAGCTGATGCCAGCGCAAACAACATCAGTGGCAACCGCGATGGGGGAAATGGTGGATATCGTGGCTGAGTATCGCAATACGCACAACGCCATTGGCTATACCTTTCGTTATTACGCTACGCAGATGCACAGCAATAAAGAGATTAAATTACTGGCGATAAACGATGTTGCCCCGACGGTTGAAAATATTCGTAACGGCAGTTACCCGTACACGGTTGATGTTTATATGGTCACCCGTGAACACCCCACAGCGGAAACACAAAAGCTGGTGGACTGGTTTCTAAGCCCGCAGGGACAACAGTTGGTGCAGGATGTGGGATATGTGCCGCTGTATCCGGCCGCGAAATAAAGGGACTAAATGGAAGATGTTAAATTATATGTGGAACGGGTAGGCGTAGACCCGGCCAGCGGCGCGGATATTCGTATTGCACGGCGTGAATCCACTTCGTGGCATAAAGATATTGTTGCTGAGCTGATTAATCAGGTCCTCCGGTGTGGTGCAACATTAATCATCATCGCTGTGCTGACCGCCTGCGATGATCGCCAGGTAAGCTATTTTCCTGATTATGCCGCCATACCCGAGCAGTCCGGTATCTGGACCTGGCTACCTGTGTTCTTTCCATCGTCCGCCAGTGAAATAGAGATGACGTTTAACCTGGACAGCAATCTTTTTTATGCTGACTTTAGCGTGGCCGACGGTGATAAACGCGCGCATTTTGAAAGCGTGCTGGGGGAGGAGAGCGTGGTTCATTATGCCAACTTTTCTCATAAAAGCTGGTGTAAAACGGGGAAAACTCTCTGGAATAGCGAAGCGCGGGCAAAACCCTTCTTTATTACCAAAATAAGTGTCGATCGCTACCGTATCACTAATCATATGCCCGGCTGTACAAAACCCGGCGAGTGAATGCGGTATGTGGCGAAAAGGGCGGTATAAACCGCCCCGGATTTTATTACGACGCCAGTGAAAGTTGGTGTTTCTCAACATACGCCGCCAGCCACTGGGTGATGCGGGACTGCTGTTCGGCGGTCAGCCACATGCCTTCTTTGGTGCGACGCCAGATAGCATCTTCAGTACGGCGCACCCATTCGTGATCCACCAGGTACTTGAGTTCCGCTTCGTAAAACTCATGACCGAAATCTTCGCCTAAATCAAGCAGTGACGTAGCTTCGCCGAGAATCCACTCCGTGTTGCTGCCGTAAGTGCGCGAATAGTGGCGCGCCAGCGATTCCGTCAGGAATGGGTAACGACGACGCAGCTTCGCCGCGTAATCTTCGCGGCTGCCGTCGATGTCGCCGCCGGGCAGTACGCACGTTTTGGTCCATGCCGGCCCGATGCCTGGATAATAAGACGCCAGTTTTTCCATCGCATGTTCGGCCAGCTTACGGTAGGTCGTGAGCTTACCACCAAACACGGAAAGCAGCGGCGCTTTGCCGTTTTCATCATGAATATCCAGGGTATAATCGCGAGTGATCGCCTGCGGTGAGTCGGACTCATCATCGCACAGCGGACGGACGCCGGAGTACGTCCAGACGATGTCATCGCGCCCCAGTTGCTTCTGGAAGTGCGCGTTATAGACCTTCAACAGGTAATTAATTTCGCTCTCTTCAATTTTTACCGCTTTCGGATCGCCTTTATATTCGACATCGGTTGTGCCAATGAGCGAAAACTCTTCCATCCACGGAATGACAAAGACGATACGCTTATCTTCGTTTTGCAGAATATACGCCTGCTTCTGATTATGGACGCGCGGCACGACGATATGGCTGCCTTTGATCAGGCGGATGCCATACGGTGACGGCAGGTGCATCCCTTCGTCGAAGAACTGTTTGACCCACGGTCCGGTGGCGTTAACCAGTCCGCGCGCCTGCCAGACATATTTTTTACCGGTGTCGATATCTTCCGCTTCGACAATCCACAGACCATTTTCCCGACGAGCGGCGGTTGCGCGAGTACGGGTAAGGACTTCGCCGCCTTTACGCACCACCATCTGTGCGTTAGCCAGCACCAGACGCGCATCGTCTACCCAACAGTCGGAATATTCGAATCCGCGCACGATTTCAGGTTTGAGCACCGAATCTGCGCCAAACCGCACACCGGTGGAACCGGGTAAGCTGGTACGTTTGCCGAGGTGATCGTACATAAACAGACCGATACGGATCATCCAGGCTGGACGTAAATGCGGGCGGTGCGGCAGACGAAAACGCATCGGGAAGGCGATGTGCGGCGCCATTTTCAACAGCACTTCACGTTCTGCCAGCGCTTCGCTGACCAGGCGGAATTCGTAGTGTTCAAGGTAGCGTAAGCCGCCGTGGATAAGTTTCGAACTGGCGGAAGAGGTCGCGCAGGCCAAATCCTGCGCTTCCAGCATGAGTACGGACAAACCGCGTCCGGCGGCATCAGCCGCGATGCCTGCACCGTTAATGCCCCCGCCTATCACGATCAGATCTTTGGTTTCCATGCTGCCCTCTTGCACTTTCGTTAAAGTTCAAAAATGTTCGTTATCGAACATAATAGCAAAGAAACGCGCTATTGGTAACATCGAAAAAACATTTTAGAGTGATATGTATAACATTATGGCGTTAAGCTACTCCGTCAACGTACACTGGGCGATAAAATGCCTTAATTGGCTTCACCGGCAATAATGAAAGAGCGATTCATGGAACAATTTGAATGTATCACTGTAGAAGAGGCGTATCAGAAACTGCACCAGGGCGCGGCGGTGCTGGTCGATATTCGCGATCCGCAAAGTTATGCCATGGGTCATGCGCCGCAGGCGTTTCACTTGACTAACGATACGCTGGGCGCGTTTATGCGTGAGCATGGTTTCGATACCGCCGTGATGGTAATGTGCTATCACGGCAACAGTAGTAAAGGCGCCGCGCAGTATCTGCTCCAGCAAGGCTATGATGCGGTTTACAGCATTGACGGCGGGTTTGAGGCCTGGCATCGCCGTTTCCCTGCCAATGTCGCGAATGGCGCGTAATCCCATAAAGATGCAGCCTCCGACAAGAAGGGTATATATACTGTCTTCTTTTGTATGGACTAAGCGACAGCAATAATGTTGATGATTACTTCCTTTGCGAATCCTCGCGTGGCGCAGGCATTTGTTGATTACATGGCCACCCAGGGCGTCATTCTTACTATTCAGCAACATAATCAAAGCGATATCTGGCTGGCAGATGAATCGCAGGCCGAACGTGTGCGGGTCGAGCTGGCGCGGTTTATAGAAAATCCCGGCGATCCGCGTTATCTGGCGGCTAGCTGGCAGTCCGGGCAGACGAACAGCGGACTGCGCTACCGCCGTTTTCCCTTTCTCGCCACGCTGCGTGAACGAGCCGGCCCTGTTACCTGGATCGTGATGCTCGCCTGCGTGCTGGTCTATATCGCGATGAGTCTCATCGGCGATCAGACGGTGATGGTGTGGCTGGCGTGGCCGTTCGATCCGGTTTTAAAATTTGAAGTCTGGCGCTACTTCACCCATATCTTTATGCACTTCTCACTGATGCATATTCTTTTTAACCTGCTGTGGTGGTGGTATCTCGGCGGGGCGGTAGAGAAGCGCCTGGGCAGCGGTAAATTAATCGTCATTACGGTAATAAGCGCGCTGCTAAGCGGCTATGTACAGCAGAAATTTAGCGGCCCGTGGTTTGGCGGGCTGTCTGGCGTCGTCTATGCGCTGATGGGGTACGTGTGGCTGCGCGGAGAGCGCGATCCGCAAAGCGGAATTTACCTCCAGCGCGGCTTAATTATTTTTGCATTATTGTGGATAGTCGCTGGTTGGTTTGACTGGTTTGGCATGTCTATGGCGAACGGCGCGCACATCGCCGGGCTTATCGTCGGTTTAGCGATGGCCTTTGTTGATACGCTGAATGCGCGAAAACGAACGTGAGGCGTATCCGGCCTGTGGTCGAGATATTTTTCCAGGCCGGGTAGGGCGAATGCCGCTATCCGGCGCAAGGTTGGTTACTTTCAGAGATTATTCATGAAACAAACACAACGGCATGACGCGATCATTGAACTGGTGAAAAAACAGGGGTACGTCAGTACGGAAGAGCTGGTGGAGCATTTTTCTGTCAGCCCGCAAACCATTCGTCGGGATCTTAACGATCTGGCGGAACAGAATATGATTTTGCGCCACCACGGCGGCGCGGCGTTGCCCTCCAGCTCGGTGAACACGCCGTGGCACGATCGTAAGGCGACGCAAACGGAAGAAAAAGAGCGCATCGCTCGCAAAGTCGCGGCCCAGATCCCCAATGGTTCAACGCTGTTTATTGATATCGGCACGACGCCGGAAGCCGTAGCGCACGCCCTGTTAGGGCACAGTAATTTGCGGATCGTGACCAACAATTTGAACGTAGCGAACACGCTAATGGCGAAAGAGGATTTTCGTATTATCCTCGCCGGCGGCGAACTCCGCAGCCGCGACGGCGGCATTATTGGCGAGGCGACGCAGGATTTCATCTCCCAGTTCCGTCTCGATTTCGGTATTCTGGGGATTAGCGGCATCGACAGCGATGGTTCGCTGCTGGAGTTTGATTATCACGAGGTGCGTACCAAGCGCGCGATTATTGAAAATTCACGCCATGTGATGCTGGTGGTGGATCATTCCAAATTTGGCCGTAACGCGATGGTAAACATGGGCAGCATTAGTATGGTCGATGCGGTCTACACCGATACCCTGCCGCCGCCGGGTGTGATGCAGGTGTTGACGGAGAACCATATCCAACTGGAGCTGTGTTAATTCTGTAAAACGTCCCACGTCAGACCAAAACGCGCCAGGTACTTACGCAGCCGGTCAGCGTCATTCACCGTGGCTTTCCCCTGGCGGGAAACGTTGAATAGCTGCCGCCCGGCGTCGGAAAGGGTTTTCGCCTGGCGGCAGACCGCAACGACGTTTTCCAGCTGCATACGGTCAAACAGATCCAGCGCCGTTGCGTCAATGCCCGGCAATCCGTCGAGCGCGGAGGGGCGATGGTCATTCCAGCTATAGCGCAAACGCGCGATTTCATCGTCTACCGTTTCGACCGTGATTCGCCCGTTGTCCGCCAGCGTCGCCATGCGGGTGACGCTGGCGGAGAGTTCGCGGAAGTTACCGCGCCAGGCGGCCTGCGGCGAGGTGGCGAAGCTCAGCCAGGCGCGGCGCGCTTCGGTATTAAAACGCACGCTGTCGCCGGTTAGCGCCGCGTGGCGTTCCAGTTCGTAGTCAAGGTTTGGCTCAATATCTTCCTGGCGCTGACGCAGGCCCGGTAGTTCGAAGGTCCAGAGATTAATGCGCGCGTACAGGTCTTCGCGGAATGTCCCCTCCGCGACCCGCTGGCGCAGGTCGCGCACCGTGCCGGCAATCAACTGGAAATCGCTGCTGACCTGCTGGTCGCTGCCGAAAGGGTAAAAGCGTTTCTCTTCAATGGCTTTCAGCAACATGGCCTGTTCATCCGCGCCCAGCTCTCCCACTTCGTCAAGAAACAACATGCCGCCGTCGGCGCTGCGCAGCAACCCTGCACGCTCCTCTCTCGCGCCGGTAAACGCCCCCTTAACGTGGCCGAACAGCGCCGACATCGCCGTGTCGCCGCGCAGGGTGGCGCAGTTCACTTCGACAAACGGGCCGCTGAACTGGTGGCGGGCCAGTTTTAGTTCATAGATTCGACGGGCGAGAAACGACTTGCCCGCGCCGGTCGGGCCGTTGAGCAGGATTGGCGAACGGGAGCGTATCGCGACGCGCTCAATTTGCTCAATCATCCGGTTGAAACACGGGTTGCGGGTTGCAATGCCGGACTTCAGGAAGTTGAGCGTCTCCTCCCTCTCCTGGGCGAAGCGGGTGGCGATGTCATTGTAGCGGCTGAGGTCGAGGTCAATAATCATCACGTCGCCCGTGCTATGCGGTTTATCTTTTTTGCGCGGTGGCGAGGTCTGCGCTAATCGCGCCGGTAGATAGCGCGCCTCCGCCAGCAGGAACCAGCAGATCTGCGCGACGTGGGTGCCGGTGGTGATATGAATCAGATAGTCTTCATCTTCGGGATGAAAGGTATGGCTGCGGGCGAAATCGTGCAGGCAGGCGTAAACCTCTTCGAAGTCCCACGGGTTGCGGATCGCGATTTCTACGCCGACGACTTCCGTTTCCGGCGAGACGCTGGCGATATCCTTCTTTAATCCTTCAAACAGCGAGCGAGAGCGGGCATCGTACAGCAGTTCCAGGCGGTGAACGACCAGCGTCTCCTGCTGGCACAGACACAAAGTAGGGCGCCATTTTTCCCAACGCTGACTGCCGCGTCCTGCATAGTCGAGTACCGTACCGACAAAACCAAAGGCCACCGTTTTTCGCATCTTAGATTTCCTTCTAAAAGACGAGATAATTTTATCGCTTTTTAATGGCTGTCGTGCAGGCATTTTTCTTTCACCTGAACACCAAAGAAATAAATTAGTTAAAAATCAATATATTAAAAAATAATTTATTTTCTGGCACGCTGGTTGCAATAACCATGGCATGGAGAATAACGGAAATGGGAAAAACAAATGGCTAATCCACTTTTGTTCCGTTCGCTGTTAAGGGACGCGCCGCTGGCCAACGCCAGCAATCAGCAAGGCGCAGCGGCCTTTGCCTTCACCCCGCGCCATAAACTGGCGCAAATGGTGATGACCGGCTGCATGAACGAGACTTTTTATGCCAGCGGCCAGGCGCAGCTAAATGATGTTCTGGCGACGGCGAAAGATCTCGACGATCTGTTTTTAGCGCAACTGGCGATTTATGGCCGCGAACGCGGGATGATGAAGGATATGCCCGCGCTGTTGACCGCCATTCTGGCGGCGCGTGGTTCGGCGCTGCTGCCGGTAGTATTTGCGCGGGTGATCAATAATGGCCGGATGCTGCGTAACTTTGTGCAAATGTTGCGCAGCGGCGTGACCGGGCGGCGCTCGCTGGGGACGCGGCCAAAGAAGCTGGTGCAGCGTTGGTTGCAGAACGCCAGCGAAGAGCGCTTATTGCAGGCATCGGTGGGCAATGCGCCGTCGCTGGCGGATATCGTCAAAATGGTGCACCCACGGCCGCAGGCGGCGTGGCAGGAAGCCTTCTTCGCCTGGCTGATTGGTAAGTCATGCGATAAGGCGCAGTTGCCGGAAAAAACGCGCGCGCTGCTGGCGTTTCGTGAAGGCGACATGGGCGCGGCCTTACCCGATGTGCCGTTTTTACTGCTGACCAACGCGCCGCTGAGTCGCGAACAGTGGGCACAGCTGGCGCAGCGGATGAGTTGGCAAACGTTACGGATGAATTTGAATACGCTGGCGCGTCATGGCGTGTTTGAGAATGCAACGCTTGCCGCCAGCGTGGCGCAGCGGCTGGCGGACAGGGCGCAGGTGCGCCAGTCCTGGGTCTATCCTTATCAGTTGCTGTCGGCGTGGAGCAATCTGCAAAGCGGCGTGCCGCAGGTTATTCGCGAGGCTTTAGCGCAGGCGATGGAGTACGCGCTGGAGAACATTCCGCCGTTTCGCGGCAACGTGGTGGTCTGCCCGGACGTGTCGGGGTCGATGAAGTCGTCGATAACCGGCTATCGCAAGGGGGCGACCAGTAAGATCCGCTGCGTAGACGTTGCCGGGCTGATCGCCGCCGCCGTGTTGCGTAATCATCCGCAGGCCCGCGTGCTGCCGTTTGAATGCGATGTGGTCGACGTGCGGCTTGATGCGCGCCAGTCGGTCATGCACAACGCGCAAAAGCTGGCGGCGGTTGGCGGCGGCGGCACCAACTGCTCCGCGCCGCTACGTAGGTTGTTGAACGAGCGGGCGCGGGTGGATCTGGTGATTATGGTGTCGGATAACGAATCGTGGGTTGATAAGTCGCGCCATGGCTCAACGGCCACCATGGAATGCTGGATCGAACTGAAAAAGCGCAACCCGCAGGCGCGCCTGGTGTGTATCGATCTGCTGCCTTACGGCACCACGCAGGCGGCGGAACGAAGCGATATTTTGAACGTCGGCGGCTTCAGCGACGAGGTGTTTACGGTGATAGATAACTTTGTTAACGGTCGCTATGGCAGCGCGCACTGGCTGGAAGAGATTGAAGCCGTGACGCTGTAAAGAGTATTCAGCGCGGCGCGAATGCTGGCCGGGATTACATCTTTCCCGATGCGTATCATCCCGGCTATAAATTTGTCGCGCAACGCTGAAGGTACGAATGCTGGTGGATCTACACCTTGTATGGCCAGACGCAGGTTCGAACCCTGCCGGGGCTTAGCCCTGTAGCTCAACGGTAGAGCGGGTGATTCACCTTAACTTGTCGTGCCACCCTATTTTGGCGAATGCCTGTGGATCTACATTTGTTGCGGGTTCGAGACCCGTCAGAGCCCGGCTCTGTAGCTCAATGGTAGAGCGGTGTATTCACATAAACTTGTCGCCACCCTAATGATTAAAACGAGAAAAAAATGATGAATTACGAATTGATGACCACCCAGAATGCACCGGTAAAAATGTGGACCAAAGGCGTACCGGTAGAAGACGATGCCCGTCAGCAACTGATTAATACGGCGAAAATGCCGTTTATTTTCAAACATATTGCCGTTATGCCGGATGTGCATTTGGGGAAAGGATCGACCATCGGTAGCGTGATCCCGACGAAAGGGGCGATTATTCCGGCGGCGGTGGGCGTGGATATCGGTTGTGGAATGAACGCGCTGCGTACCAGCTTAACGGCGGCCGATCTGCCGGAAAATCTGGCGGAGCTGCGTAGCGCCATAGAGGCCGCTGTGCCTCACGGGCGTACCACCGGACGCGGGCGTCGCGATGTGGGCGCATGGGGAAACCCGCCCGCCAACGTTGATGAAAAATGGGCGCAGCTGGAAGCGGGATATCAGTGGTTAACGCAAAAATATCCGCGCTTTTTGAATACCAATAGCTATAAGCACCTGGGAACGTTGGGAACCGGTAACCACTTTATTGAGATCTGTCTGGATGAAACCGATCGGGTATGGATCATGCTGCACTCCGGTTCGCGCGGGATCGGTAACGCCATCGGCACCTATTTTATCGGCCTGGCGCAGCAAGAAATGCAGGAGCAGTTAGAAACGCTGCCGTCCCGCGATCTGGCGTATTTTAATGAAGGAAGCGAATATTTTGATGATTACCTGAAAGCGGTACACTGGGCGCAACAATTCGCCAGCCTGAACCGCGAGGCGATGATGGAAAACGCGCTGGCGGCGCTCCAGCGCTGCGTGGAAAAACCGATCGCCCTCGATATGGACGAGATCAACTGCCACCATAACTATGTGCAAAAAGAACAGCACTTTGGCGAAGAGATTTATGTAACGCGTAAAGGGGCGGTTTCGGCGCGGCGCGGTGAGTTCGGTATCATTCCCGGTTCGATGGGGGCGAAAAGCTTTATCGTGCGCGGGCTGGGTAACGAAGAGTCGTTCTGTTCGTGCAGCCACGGCGCCGGACGTGTGATGAGCCGAACGAAAGCGAAGAAACTGTTTAGCGTTGACGATCAGATTCGCGCCACCGCGCATGTCGAATGCCGTAAAGATGCGGACGTAATCGACGAGATCCCAATGGCGTATAAAGATATTGATGCGGTGATGGCGGCGCAGTCTGACCTGGTGGAAATCATGTACACCCTGCGGCAGGTGGTGTGCGTTAAAGGATAGAAAATGGCAAGGATCATCGCGCTGGATGGCGCACAGGGAGAGGGCGGCGGGCAGATTTTGCGCTCGGCGCTGAGTTTATCAATGATAACCGGCCAGCCGTTTGAAATGAGCGGCATCCGCGCCGGGCGCGCCAAACCGGGGCTGCTACGCCAGCATTTAACGGCGGTGCGGGCGGCGACGGAAATCTGCGGCGCGCAGGTGAACGGCGACGAGCTGGGCTCGCAACAGTTGCGTTTTACGCCGGGGCCGATTCGCGGCGGCGAGTACCGTTTCGCGATTGGCAGCGCGGGCAGTTGTATGCTGGTGCTGCAAACCGTCCTGCCCGCGCTGTGGTTTGCCGATGGTTCATCCCGCGTGGAGGTTCACGGCGGGACGCATAATCAGGCCGCGCCCAGCGCCGATTTTATCTGCCGCGTCTGGGAGCCGCTGTTGGCGAGGATGGGCATCAGCCAGCGTACCACGCTGATAAAACACGGCTTTTATCCGGCAGGCGGCGGCGCGGCGGCGACGGTCGTCGAACCGGCGGCGTCTTTACGCGGTCTAACGCTGATATCGCGCGGCGAGACGCTGCGTATCACCGCCGAAGCTTTGCTGGCCTCGGTGCCTCACCACGTTGGCGAACGTGAAGTCGCAACGCTGGAAGCCCACTTCCCGCAGGCGGAGAAAAACGTCGTTGCGCTGGAAGGCGGCTGCGGGCCGGGCAACGCGCTGTCGCTGATGATCCAAAGCGAACAACTGACCGAACTGTTCGCCGCGTTCGGCGTAAAAGGCACCAGCGCGGAAGCGGTAGCTAATCAGGTTGCGCATGAAGCGCGGCGCTATCTCGCAAGTCCGGCGGCGGTGGGAGAGCATCTGGCCGACCAGCTGATTTTACCGCTGGCGCTGGCGGGCGAAGGCGCGTTTACCGTGGCGCGGGCTTCCGCTCACTTGCTTACCAATATTGCGGTGGTGGAACGGTTTTTGCCGGTAACGTTCAACCTGGAGGAGGCGAGGGGGATGGTGCAGGTTATGGTAAGTAAAAAGGATAGCGGATCATGACATACTACGCTGATTTCCTTGATGCTGAACAACGCGTTGCTGACGCCATCCCGGAGAGGGATGTTAATCCCTTTTCCGGCCCTTCAACGATGCGGCGAAGAGTGCTGGTGAGTCAGGACGGCGAGCCGGTTATCGTGCTGTGTCTTTTTGTCGCGCTGGAAGAGGGGCGCTGGATCGTTGAGCAGTGCTTCAGCGGCATCATGAATAATGATAAGACTATTGCGATATTATACGGTCAGCACGTTCACTTATTTGATACGGATTCACATCAGGTTAAGAGCCTGTTTCTTGATGATTATGTTGGCCATATTTATTCAATACCCGATGTTTGGGATCATAAGGCCTCGCTGAGCGAGAATTTCCTGGTCACAACCTTTCAGTATACGTTTCTTATCAACGTGAGTTCCGGCATTATCTGGCGATCGGAACCGTGTGGTATTGATGGCGTCATTATTCACGATATCCGGGAGGGTATTATTTATGGCAGTGGCGAATGGGACCCGCCGGATGGATGGGCGCCATTTAACCTGCGGCTGAGCGATGGCCATCGGGCCTGAAGCCAACTCAGCGTCTGGATTTACGTTTATGCCGGATGGCGGCTACGCCTTACCCGGCCTACAAAACCATCAATATCAATATGTTTTAAAATGACTCTGCAGGCCTGATAAGCGAAGCGCCATCAGGCACACGTTAAACCCCGTACCCCATCATCTTCAGCAACTGCTGCGCGTGCTGTACCGCGTCCTGACGGTGCGCGACGCCGAGTTTCTGATAGAGGTTGCGGATATGCGTCTTAATGGTGGTTGCGGCCACCGCCAGTTCGCCGGCAATCTGTTCGTTGCTGTAACCGGAATAGATAAGCCCTAACACCTGCCATTCACGCTGGGTGAGCGGGCTGGTGCGAATAAGCTCCGGGACATCCGGATGGTTAAGCAGGCGCTCGACGAAGCCTTCGTCAAAATGGGCGAATTTATGCCGGTGATGTTGGTTAATCTCTCGCAGGATGCGCTGCGCGCGATGCTGCTCCATCTCCGGCAGCGTATTGAGCTGGATAAGCTGACGCAATTGTTGCGCCATGGCTTCGCCTTCAATCACAAAATGGCTGATAAATCCGGTGCGGTTGGCGAGCTGTAAGGCATCAAGCAATACGCGCTGGGCATCGTTTTTCCGCCCGGATTGCCAGTAAAGCTGATTGAGTAACAGCAGATTGCGGTTTAAATCGCTCATTAAGCGCAGGCTACGGGCATTCTCATTTAACTCTTCCAGCACGATTTCCGCAGGCTCGAATTCGCCCAGCAGGATCTGCGCGCGGGCGATATTCCGCCATTGCCCTTGCAGAAAATGGTTATTGGCAAACGCCGGTTTGGGCGTATGACGTAACCAGTTGGCGGCGGATTTTTTGTCGCCGGTTAACTGCCAGTAAATGACACGCACCTTATCGGCGTTAGAGATCCAGTCGCAGTGATAACGACCATTGCCTAATAAATTTTCCAGTCGGTTAAGCTGACTACGGGCATTATCCAGATCGCCGCGCGCCAGCGAGCACTGCACCAGTAGCGTCAGGCACTGCAACTGTTGTTGCGGCTGGAAGGTGGACAGCACAGCGATACCGCTGCGCGCCGAGGCCTCCGCTTCGTCAAGGCGCGCCCACGCCCACAGCAATTGCGCGCGGATACGTACCAGAAACTCATGCATCGGCAGTTGTTCCAGATGTTGCTCTTTGATCAACTGGAAGGCTCTCTCCTGCGTTTCCCATGCGGCCTGCAGGAATCCCTGTGCGAACTGAATTTCGCTTTGTTGAATTAAGCTCCACAGCGCGTAATGCCAGACGTCATGATGGCGTGCCATTTGTTCGGTTTGCTGCATCAGCGATAAAGACTGGCTGAGATCGCCTTTACAGTGCAGCACTTCGCCGTGAACGGAGGTCGCGACAATGCGGCTATAAAACCAGGCGAGAGGAAGCTCATCCAGCGCCAGTTTCGCCAGCCGCTCAGCCTCTTCCGGATTGCCGTCGTTGATGGCGACCTGGGCGCGCAGCGCGTTAAATTCAGCATGCAGCGTGCCGTCCATGACCCCTTTGATCTCTTGCTCGGCGCGCGCCAGCAGCGTATTCACTTCGCTATAGCGGTGTTGGCTTTGCATCAGCCAGGCCTGTAACAACACCAGCCGCGGATTTTCCAGCAGGCTTTCCCACGGCAGCGCTTTTAATGACTCTTCCAGCAGCGCCAGTTCACTGTGATTAAACAGCCCCCACGCATGATTAAGCAGGATATCGCGCAGCATTTGCGCGTCACCCGCCGCCAGCGCATGATGTATAGCTTCGCTGGGAAAACCCTGTTCCATCCAGCTTTCCGCGGCCGCACGGTGGATCTCCGGCAGTTCCGCCGCCAGTTCCCACTGGCAACGCTGGCGCAGAAAGCTACCAAACAACGGGTGATAGCTAAACCACTCGCCCGTGTCGTCCATGCGTTGCAGGAATAACCCCTGGCGCTCAATCTCCTCCAGCCGCATCTGGCCGTTTTCTTCGCCGGTCACGCGCACGATCAACGCGTCATTCATTGAGCGTAAGATCGCGCTTTTAAGTAAAAAATGTCGGGTGCTGACATCCACGTTATCCAGTACTTCGTCCACCAGATAATCAGAAAGGTGGCTGGCATTAATCCCGGCAAGACGGCGGGCGGAGTGATGCGCAGAGGTATGGTTCTGGCGCGCGGAGAGGGCGATCAACTGTAGCGCAGTGGCCCAACCGGCCACATCGTCGCACATGCGGCTGCTCTCAGCGGCTTCAATGGGCGACGAAAGACGACGGTCAAAAAATTGCTTTGCTTCCTGATGGTTAAAAGCCAACTGCTGGCTACCGATTTCCAACAGCTGATCGCGCACGCGCAGGTTAGCGATGCCCAGTTGCGGCAAATTACGCGATAACACTACCAGGGTGAAATTTTCCGGCTGATGCCGTAAGAAAAAGCGCATCGCGTCGTGAATCACCGGATTGGTAATCAAATGGTAGTCGTCAATCACCAGATAAAGCGGGCGATGCCACTGCGCCAGTTCAATAAAGAGCTGTGCGAAGAGGGTCGTCAGACTGGCGTACTGACGTTTTTGCGCCATCGCTTCGCTGGTAGAGCAGTGTCCGCCGGTGGCCTGTTGGATTGCGGCAATTAAGTAACTGGCGAACCGCTCTTGCTGGTTATCGCCTTCGTCGAGAGAGTACCAGCCTAATTCATTTTTGCCCGCCGCCCACTGTGAGACAAGCGTGGTTTTCCCATAGCCAGCAGGACTGGTTACCAGGGCGAGCCTGAAATTGTTCGCGCCGGAAAGTTTAGCCAACAGCCGCTCACGAACCACGGTATGGTCGAGACGAACCGGACGACTTAATTTAGACGGAATCAACATAGCAATCACTTCACTGTGGGAAATGGGGGGAACTGCGATTTTTTTTGCGCTTCGTAATTAATAGATATAAGGTCGGCCAGAAAGCATTTTAATGCAAGCTAAGCAGACTTTTTATGTGTCTGAATTTGCACTCTGTCACAATTCTAAATAACGGTATTAAAAAAGTATTCGGCGCGGTTGAAACGAGCGTCAGAGCTGGGCTGAGGTCATATTTTCGTTGTTATAAATAATGTCCTGGACATGATGCGGATTTAACACAATGGCGATACCAGGCGTTTAATTAATTATGTTTAGTGAGTGAATCTCCCGCTGCTGAATATTTCAGGTAAGAAACTATTTTGGCGTTCATATAATCTTCGAAAATATCCCTTCGCGATTTACTGTTATTTCTGTTTATTCATTTGATTATGCGTAACACTGGGTGTCGTTGACAGGAATCGGCGCGTTTATACAGGGGTAAGTGGCGGCGATCACACTTTTATGCTCATCCCCGCTCCTCCTCCCTCCCTAATCATTGCCGGGAGGAGGAAGGTCAACATCGAGCCTGGCAAACTAGCGATAACGTTGTTTTATTACCCGAGGACGGATTTCCTATGTCACAGCCAACCTTCAATAAAGATCAATTCCAGGCCGCCCTGACGCGTCAGTGGCAGCGTTTCGGTTTACTGTCTGCGTCCGACATGACGCCTCGTCAGTGGTGGCAGGCCGTTAGCGGCGCGCTGGCGGAATTACTGAGTGCGCAACCGGTAGCGCAGCCGACGAAAGGCCAGCGTCATGTGAACTACATTTCGATGGAATTTTTGATTGGCCGCCTGACGGGAAATAACCTGTTAAATCTGGGATGGTACCAGGACGTTAGCGATGTACTGAAAGCGCACGATATTAATCTGACCGATCTGCTGGAAGAGGAAGTCGATCCGGCGCTCGGCAACGGTGGTTTGGGACGTCTGGCCGCCTGCTTCCTCGATTCGATGGCCACCGTCGGGCAGTCCGCTACGGGCTATGGTCTGAACTACCAGTATGGGCTGTTCCGTCAGTCATTTGTTGAAGGCAAGCAGATGGAAGCGCCGGATGACTGGCATCGCGGCAGCTATCCGTGGTTCCGCCACAACGAGGCGCTGGACGTCCAGGTTGGGATCGGCGGTAAAGTCACCAAAGAAGGGCGCTGGGAGCCACGTTTTGTGATTACAGGCCAGGCCTGGGATCTGCCGGTGTTAGGCTATCGTAACGGCGTCGCGCAACCGCTGCGTTTGTGGCAGGCGACCCACGCGCATCCGTTTGATCTGACCAAATTCAACGACGGCGCTTTCCTGCGGGCGGAACAGCAGGGTATCGATGCGGAAAAACTGACGAAGGTGCTTTATCCCAACGATAACCACACGGCGGGCAAAAAACTGCGTCTGATGCAGCAATACTTCCAGTGCGCCTGCTCGGTAGCGGATATTCTGCGTCGCCATCATCTGGCCGGACGCAAACTGCATGAGCTGGCGGATTACGAGGTCATTCAGTTGAACGATACTCACCCGACCATCGCCATTCCGGAACTGCTGCGCGTGCTGATTGACGAGCACCAACTGAGCTGGGATGACGCCTGGGCTATCACCAGCAAAACCTTCGCCTACACCAACCACACCCTGATGCCGGAAGCGCTGGAGTGCTGGGATGAGAAGCTGGTGAAAGCGCTGCTGCCGCGTCATATGCAGATTATCAAGCAGATTAACGATCGCTTTAAGACGCTGGTCGATAACACCTGGCCTGGCGATAAGCAGGTATGGGCAAAACTGGCGGTGGTGCACGACCGTCAGGTACGCATGGCCAATATGTGCGTGGTCAGCGGCTTTGCGGTCAACGGTGTGGCGGCGCTGCACTCCGATCTGGTGGTGAAAGATCTGTTCCCGGAATATCACCAGCTTTGGCCGAACAAATTCCACAATGTCACCAACGGCATTACGCCGCGTCGCTGGATCAAACAGTGCAATCCGCAGCTTGCGGCGTTGCTGGATAAAACGCTGAAAAAAGAGTGGGCTAACGATCTCGACCAGTTGATCAACCTCGAAAAATACGCTGACGACGCCACATTCCGTCAGCAGTATCGCGACATCAAGCGGGCGAACAAAGAACGGCTGGTGAAATTTATCCAGGCCCGTACCGGGATTGAGATTTCGAGCCATGCGATTTTTGATATTCAGATCAAACGTCTGCACGAGTACAAGCGTCAGCATCTGAATCTGTTGCATATTCTGGCGCTGTACAAAGAGATTCGCGAAAACCCGCAGGCTGACCGCGTACCGCGCGTATTCTTGTTTGGCGCGAAGGCGGCGCCGGGCTATTACCTGGCGAAGAACATCATTTTTGCTATCAATAAGGTTGCGGAAGCCATTAATAACGACCCGGCGGTGGGTGATAAGCTGAAGGTGGTTTTCCTGCCGGATTACTGCGTCTCGGCGGCGGAAATGCTCATTCCGGCGGCGGATATTTCCGAGCAAATTTCCACTGCCGGGAAAGAGGCGTCCGGCACCGGCAACATGAAACTGGCGCTGAATGGGGCGTTGACTGTGGGAACGCTGGACGGCGCTAACGTTGAAATCGCTGAGAAGGTGGGTGAAGAGAATATCTTTATCTTTGGCCATACTGTGGAAGAGGTCAAGGCGCTCAAAGCCAAAGGCTACGATCCGGTGAAATGGCGTAAAAAAGACAAAGTGCTGGATGCGGTGCTAAAAGAGCTGGAAAGCGGTCAATACAGCGATGGCGATAAACATGCCTTTGACCAGATGCTGCATAGCCTCGGCAAACAGGGGGGCGATCCGTACCTGGTCATGGCGGACTTCGCCGCTTATGTCGAGGCGCAAAAGCAGGTGGATGCGCTGTATCGCGACCAGGAAGCGTGGACGCGCGCCGCGATCCTCAATACCGCGCGCTGCGGTATGTTCAGTTCCGATCGCTCTATTCGCGATTATCAGGCCCGTATCTGGCAGGCAAAACGCTAAGGGAGCGCGATGGAAAATAAACGTCTCGATAGTGCCGCGCTGGCGGCGGGGATCAGCCCCAGTTACATCAATGCTCATGGCAAACCGCAGTCTATTGGCGCTGAAACCAAGAGACGTTTGCTGGCGGCGATGCACGGCACGACAACAGGACCACAGGCGGTCGTGCCGAATGTGAAGGTTTATACCGCGGGTAAAAAAATGGCGTTGCCGGTAGAGGGACGCGGTGAGTTTGCCTGGCTGCTGACTACGGAAGAGGGCGTGCATTACAAAGGGCGCGTGACGGGCGGTAAAAAACTTAACCTTCCGGCTACATTGCCGGAGGGCTACCACACCCTGACGTTGACCCTGGATGAACAGCGTACGCACTGCCGGATTATCGTCGCCCCGCCGCGATGCTATGAGCCGCAGGCGCTGCTGGAAGGGAAAAAACTGTGGGGGGCCTGCGTCCAGCTTTATACTCTGCGTTCAGAAAAAAACTGGGGTATTGGCGATTTCGGCGATTTGAAGTCGATGCTGGTCGACGTGGCGACACGCGGCGGCGCGTTTATCGGCCTGAACCCGATCCACGCGCTTTATCCGGCGAATCCGGAGAGCGCCAGTCCCTACAGCCCCTCGTCTCGTCGCTGGCTGAACGTGATATATATCGACGTCAACGCCGTCGAAGATTTCCGCCTGAGCGAAGAGGCGCAGGCATGGTGGCAAATGCCCGCCACACAGCAAAAGCTGCGACAGGCACGCGATGCGCAATGGGTGGATTACGCTACCGTTACCGCGCTGAAAATTACGGCGCTGCGGATGGCGTGGACGCGGTTTGCCGCTCGCGACGATGCGCAAATGGCGGAGTTTCGTCACTTTATCGCCCGCGAAGGCGAGAGCCTTTACTGGCAGGCGGCATTCGACGCGCTGCATGCGTATCAGGTAAAAGAGGATGAGCAGCGCTGGGGCTGGCCAGCCTGGCCGGAGGCGTACCAGTCGGTAGAGTCTTCCGCTGTAAAACAATTCTGTGAAGCGCACCGCGAAGAGGTGGAGTTTTACCTCTGGCTTCAGTGGCTGGCCTGGCGCCAATTCGCCGCCTGCTGGGATACCTGCCAGAGTTTTAAACTACCGATTGGTCTGTACCGCGATCTGGCGGTTGGCGTAGCGGAAGGCGGCGCGGAAACCTGGTGCGACCGGGAGCTGTACTGCCTGAAAGCATCGGTCGGCGCGCCGCCGGATATCCTCGGCCCGCTCGGTCAGAACTGGGGGCTGCCGCCAATGGACCCGCATATCATTGTCGCCCGGGCGTATGAGCCGTTTATCGACCTGCTGCGCGCCAATATGCAAAACTGCGGCGCGTTGCGCATTGACCATGTTATGTCGTTGCTGCGTCTGTGGTGGATACCGTATGGCGAAACAGCGGATCAGGGGGCTTACGTCCATTATCCGGTTGACGATCTGTTGGCTATTCTGGCGCTGGAGAGCCAACGTCACCGTTGTATGGTGATAGGCGAAGATCTGGGGACGGTGCCAGTTGAGATTGTCGGCAAGCTGCGCGATAGCGGGGTCTATTCTTATAAAGTGCTGTGGTTTGAAAATGACCTTGAGAAAAACTTCCGCGCGCCAGGCGCATATCCGCAACAATCGATGGCTGTCGCCTCGACGCACGATCTCCCCACGTTGCGCGGCTATTGGGAATGCGGTGACCTGACGTTGGGTAAAGCTCTGGGGCTTTATCCGGATGAAGTGATTCTGCACGGGCTGTATGAGGATCGCGAGCGGGCGAAACAGGGGCTATTGGACGCGCTGCATAAATATGGCTGTCTGCCAAAACGCGCCGGGCATAAGGCATCGTTAATGTCGATGACGCCAACGCTAAATCGCGGGCTTCAGCGCTATATCGCCGACAGTAACAGCGGTCTGTTGGGGCTTCAGCCGGAAGACTGGCTGGATATGGCCGATCCGGTTAACGTACCGGGCACCAGCGATCAGTATAAAAACTGGCGGCGGAAATTGTCTGCATCTCTTGAGGCCATGTTTGCCGATGAGGGCGTAAACAAACTGATTAAGGATTTGGATAAGCGCCGAAAAGCGGCCGCGAAGAAGAAGTAATAAAGCCGGGGATTTCCCCGGCTTTATGATGGTGAGAGCACGTAGGCCTGATAAGCGCAGCGCCATCAGGCAATCCTGGCGCAAATTGCTGCCTTATCCGGCCTACAAGCAGCCTCGCTTAAACCACCATACCCAGTAGCAGACAGCCGATCAGGCCGCAGACGGAGATGATCGTTTCCAGCATCGACCAGGATTTAATGGTCTCGCCGATAGTCAAATTGAAATACTCTTTGAACAGCCAGAAGCCTGGGTCGTTGACGTGAGAGAAAATCACGCTCCCGGAACCGACCGCGATAACCATCAGTTCAGGGCTAACGCCGGTAGTGGCGATCAGCGGCGCCGCAATGCCGCCTGCGGTAATCGCCGCGACAGTCGCAGAGCCCAGCGCGATACGCAGCACCGCCGCGATAGACCACGCCATCAACAGCGGAGAGACATTGGTTTCATGCATCATTGAAGCGATGTATTTATCCACGCCGCTATCGACCAGCACCTGCTTGAACGCGCCGCCGCCGCCGATGATCAGCAGCATCATGGCGATAATTTTGATGGAAGAGACCAGCGTATCGTTAATCTGATCCATGGAACGCCCGCGGTTCAGGCCAAAGGTGAACATCGCAATCAGTACGGCAATTAACGTAGCCATTACCGGGTCGCCCAGGAACTCGGCAACGGGCAGGAAAGCGTGGCCTTTTGGCAGAATCATCTCGGCAATCGCACGCATCGCCATCAGAATAACCGGAACCAGCGACGTCCAGACGCTGACGCCAAAGCCCGGCATCTCTTCTTCCGTAAAAGTTTTCGCGCTGTACAGGCCTTCCGGGATCGGCTTATCGATGCCTTTCAGGAAACGGGCGTAAACCGGTCCGGCAAGGATCACGGTCGGGATCGCCAGAATCGTACCAAACAGCAGCGTCTTACCCATATCGGCATGGAAAATCGTGGCGATCGCGGTTGGACCCGGGTGCGGCGGCAGGAAGCCGTGTGTGACGGAGAGCGCCGCGGCCATCGGCACGCCGACGTACAGTAACGGGATATTCGCCGCTGCGGCAATGGTGAATACCAGCGGCAGCATCAGAACGAAGCCCACTTCATAGAACAGAGCGAAGCCGACGGTAAAGCCGGTTAACACTACGGCCCACTGAATATGCTTTTTACCAAATTTCGCGATCAGGGTAGTGGCGATACGTTGAGCGCCGCCGCAGTCGGCAAGCATTTTGCCCAGCATGGCGCCGAACCCCATAATCAGGGCCAGACTGCCAAGCGTACCGCCGACACCGGCTTTGATGGAGCCGATGACTTTATCCAGCGGCATTCCCTGCATCAACCCGACAGCGAGCGCTACCAGGACAAGGGCGATAAATCCGTTCATTTTGAAGCGGATCATCAGAAGAAGTAACAAGATAACACCGATAGCAACGATGACTAATGGCATGATTTACCTGGCCTTTACTTTGTTATGGGTAACGTCATTGTTTCGACGACAAATTCCTGTTGTTCCCGACGGGAACAGAGTCGCAATAGCACCAATACTGATTACCGTTGAAACGAATGAGCGTAGTCAGATGTTATATGGATGTTAGGTGCCCATAAGAATGATACGGGTAACATATGGGTGTTGAAAATGACCCTGGCAGGCAAAATTTAAATTATGAGACACAGGTCATGTTATCGGCGCAAGAAGAAGGACCATTGTTCTGAGAGGTGGCTGATGGCGCAGAATGGCGGAATAGACGCCTTATTCGGCCTACGGTGGCGCAGACAAGGCCCGACAGGCGCAAGCGCCATCGGGCATGGATGCGGGGAAAATCTTAGTAGTAGGAGTGCTCGCCGCGCTGGTGTTCGGTCAGATCGCGAACCCCTTTCAGTTCCGGGAATTCATTCAGCAACTGTTTCTCGATCCCTTCTTTCAGCGTGACGTCAACCATCGAGCAACCGTTACAACCGCCGCCAAACTGCAGAATTGCATAGCCTTCATCGGTAATTTCCATCAGCGAGACGCGACCGCCGTGGCCCGCCAACTGTGGGTTAATCTGCGATTGCAGAGCATATTCCACGCGCTCCATCAGCGGCGCGTCATCGGCCACTTTGCGCATCTTCGCGTTTGGCGCTTTCAATGTGAGTTGAGAACCTAGCTGGTCGGTCACGAAATCAATTTCCGCGTCTTCCAGATAGGGCGCGCTCAGCTCGTCGACATAAGCGGTCAACAGGTCAAATTTTAGTGCAGTATCGGTGGCTTCTACGGCGTCGGGCGGACAATAAGAAACGCCGCACTCTGCGTTAGGAGTGCCGGGATTAATGACAAATACGCGGATTTGCGTCCCTTCTTCCTGATTTGCCAGCAGTTTGGCAAAGTGCGCTTGTGCAGCATCGGAAATACGGATCATAGTAATGGCCTAATAGTTGACTATTTTAGTTGGTTATAATACGCCCATCATCGAGGCTCTACAAGGTTCGACACAGGCACCATACCTGGACAGTCGCTGCGCCGTTGCGCAAAAGCAGTTGCGCGATTTCCGCGACGGTACTTCCGGTAGTGACGACATCATCCACAATAACCATATGGAGACCCTGTACCGGCAATTCAAGGCGAAACGCGTTTTTCAAATTGCGCTTACGTAACCTGGCGCTGAGATGATGTTGTGTTGCGGTCGCCCGTACCCGCGTGATGGTCTGGCTGTCCCACGCGCAGCCAAGCCAACGCGCTAACGGTTGGCATAACAGATCGCTTTGGTTAAATCCCCGCCGCCAGTGTCGGCGCGACCAGAGCGGAACGCTGACGATTCTGTCGGGAAGCTGCAAGCCAGTGCTGCGGCGCGCCATGAGTACTTCCTGCAACAGTAGACGCGCCAGTGCGGCGGCAATTTCGCTGCGGCGGGTAAATTTAAGCTGATGCACCAGTAAACTCAAGGGCGGCGTATAGTCACTGACGCTCACCAGACGCTGCCAGGGCGGCGGTTTTTGCAGGCAGCGACCGCAGGGGAGCGAAGGATGCGCGGCAGGTAATCCGCATTGCGGACACAGGCTGACGCGCTGGCGGACGGCGCGCGCGCATACGGAACAAATCCCCCAGTGGCTTAACGCCAGCGGCATTCGGCATAGCCAGCATAATCCCGGTACTGTTAGCATAGGTGCATCCTTGTTAGACAAAAGAGAACAGTAACTGATGAATGACATCTGGTGGCAGACCTACGGCGAGGGAAATTGTCATCTTGTGCTGCTGCACGGATGGGGATTGAACGCGGAGGTATGGCATTGCATTCGCGAGGAACTCGGCTCGCATTTTACGCTGCATCTGGTCGATTTGCCGGGCTATGGCCGTAGTTCGGGGTTTGGCGCTATGACGTTTGAAGAGATGACGGCGCAGGTAGCGAAGAACGCGCCGGACCAGGCTATCTGGCTTGGCTGGAGCCTGGGTGGCCTGGTGGCGAGTCAGATGGCGCTCACCCACCCTGAACGCGTTCAGGCGCTGGTGACAGTCGCCTCTTCGCCATGCTTTAGCGCGCGTGAGGGGTGGCCGGGAATAAAACCGGAAATCCTCGGCGGATTCCAGCAGCAGCTTAGCGACGATTTTCAGCGCACGGTGGAGCGTTTTCTGGCGCTGCAAACGTTAGGGACGGAGACTGCGCGTCAGGATGCCCGCACCTTAAAAAGCGTGGTGTTGGCGCAGCCTATGCCGGATGTAGACGTGCTCAATGGCGGACTGGAAATCTTAAAAACGGTCGATCTACGAGAAGCGCTTAAAAATGTGAACATGCCGTTTTTGCGTTTGTATGGTTATCTGGACGGTCTGGTGCCGCGTAAAATCGTGCCTTTGCTCGATACGTTATGGCCGCACAGTACATCACAGATAATGGCGAAGGCGGCCCATGCGCCGTTTATCTCGCATCCGGCGGCGTTTTGTCAGGCGCTGATGACGCTAAAATCATCGCTGTAACCAGGGCATTGCCGGGCCCGGACCATTCTGCAAGGTTAATGGCTTTCAGACGCCAGATCGGCAGGCGCCAGCCCGGTAACCCTAAGCACGGTATCGCGATCGAAACCATCGTTTAGCATGGAGCGGGCAATGCGCAATGCGGCGAGCCGTTGGCCTTCCTGTAGCCCTTTCTGTAACCCGTTACGATGCCCTTCCTGACGTAATCTTTCTGCGATAGTCATGATCTTCTCCTTATGCTGTGGGATACGCATAGCCACCTGGCGGATAAACGTATTGAAGCGCGCGACGTCGCCAGTGTGCATCATGTAATTAAACAAACTTTGAAGCTGGGTGTCATTAGCGTATCCCTTAACCAGCAGGGCGACCAGCTGTTCGACAAGCCCCATCAGATCACGCTGGCGGATGTGTTTTTGTATGAGTTCCAGCAGCGCGACCCGTCGGTGCCGCATAATCTCGTCATCCGGCACGACCGTAATATCGACCAGAGGAAAGGCGGTGGCGTATAGCTTACGCGCCATCACCGGGTCGGCAAATTCATCCAGCCAGCATAATGAGAACGGATACGGGCTGCGGTTTCCGTGATAAAACAGCATTGGCACCACTAACGGCAACGTCTTATGCCCGGCCTCCAGGTGCCGTTGCATTGCAGCCATTGCGTAACGCATCAGCCGAAATGCCATATGCGCGTCCGGCGTACTCTGATGTTCAATAACCACGTAAATGTAACCTTCACCTTCACTCGTTTCCAGCGACCACAGAATATCGGAATAATGGGGGCGTAAATCCTCTTCAATAAAGCTACCGGACTCCAGCCGTAACGTATTCAGATTACAGATTTGACGTAATGTCGTCGGGAGATGAATTTCCAAAAAATCCCGTGCAGTATCGGGGTGGCATAGAAACTGTTTGAATACCGCGTCATGCGGCGTGGATGTTGTTGAGGTCGCCATATCGATCCGTCATCGGTGAAGTTCAATGGCGTGACACTACGCGCAGACCGGGCTGATTGCAGTAGAGGATTAGTGCGCTTGCGAGGCGCGTGGGGAGATAAATGCGCACGGCGGTAACGCTTTCATCTTTGTGGAAGGCATGACGCAAAATTGCCCGGCAGCGTGACGCGTACCGGGCAACATAACGCGGGATAAAGGCCGGATAAGACGCGTTACGTCGCTACCCGGCGAAGGCTAACGCAAGGCCCACCATTCGCGCAGGCAGGCTTTACCTTCCGGACAACTTTTACAGCTGCCTGAAAGGCAGCCGTCCGCTTCTTCCGGGATACGTACCGCTTTACCCATGATCTCCAGTTGATTCAGCATGGCGTCGATCATGGGCTGCGGAGCGTGCAGCGTATGGCTGATCTGCGTTGCCTCCATACGCCCCCGTAGCGCCAGTAGATCGCGAACCTGTATCAATGAAGCCATTTTTTACATCCCTTAGTGACAATTGCCCGCAGTGCCCGAACAACAGGAACTGACGTTTTTGCGGGTTGCCAGCAGTTCAATGTCTACACGGCTGCGGGCGCGGCGCAACAGGCTTAACACCACAACGTTAAAGACGATCACTGCCAGAATACAGATCAGGCTGTATGTCGGGTGTTGACTGAAGCTGGTAACCTGGTAGAACAGCGTGGCGAGCGAATAGGCGATATTCAGTCCCCACAGGATGGAGAAGCCCATCCAGCCGCGGCTGGACTCGCGGGCGATAGCGCCCATTACCGAGATACACGGTACGTAAAGCAGGACGAAAATCAGGTAACTGTACGCCGCCGCGGCGCTGCCGAATTTTTGATCCATCACGCCCATCGCGCCGGTCGCCATTTCGCCGTCGCCTTTACTCGCTTCGATCGGGTTAGCCAGTACGCTCAGGCTAAAGGTGTCTTTCAGGCTTTGCCAGGTATCGTCAACCGCGCCCAGCAGTTCATCGCCGAGGTGGAAGTCGGCAGGATTAAACGCTTCGTCCTGAATATTTTCGGCGGTATAGAGCGTGTTCAGCGTACCGACGACAACTTCTTTCGCCATGGCACCCGTAAACAGACCTACGGTCGCTTGCCAGTTATCCTCATGGACGCCGATCGGTTTAAAGACTGGCGTGATGACGCGGCTTACGGAGGCGAGGGCGGAGTCATTAATGTTATCGACGATTTTGCCGCTCAGCGAGAAACTGTTAAACGCGCTCAGGAAAATACTCACGATGATAATGACTTTACCGGCACGTAGTACAAAACCTTTCAGGCGTTGCCAGGTCTGGATGATCAGGCTCTTGATATGCGGGACGTGGTAAACCGGCAGCTCCATCACAAACGGAGAAGCTTCGCCGCGCATAATGGTATGCTTCAGCATCAGGCCGGTTAATACCGCCATGACAATACCCAGCACGTACAGCGAGAAGACCGCCAGCGCGCCGTTTTGCCCGAAGAAGGCGGCGGCAAAGACGGCGAAAATCGCCAGGCGCGCGCCACAGGACATAAACGGCGCCATCATGATGGTCATCAGGCGTTCGCGCGGAGCGTCAAGCGTGCGGGCGCCCATCACGGAAGGTACGTTACAGCCGAAGCCGACAATCAGCGGCACGAAGGATTTACCCGGTAGTCCCAGCGCCTGCATCAGGCGATCCATGACGAAGGCCGCGCGCGCCATATAACCGGAGTCTTCAAGGAAGGAGAGGAACAGGTACATCATCCCGATTTGCGGCACCAGCGGCAGGACGGTATTGATCCCGCCGCCAAGACCTTGCGCCAGGAAGATGGTTAACCAATCCGGGAAGTGCAGCGTGTAGCCAATCCATTGAATGCCATGAATAAAGATGGCGACGGAACCGGCATCAAACAGGGGTTGCAACGCGCCGCCGATGTTAATGGCGAGCAGGAACATCAGGTACATCACGAACAAAAAAATCGGTAAGCCGAGGAATCGGTTCAGAATAATTTTATCGACCGCCCTGGTGAAGCGGCTGGGTTCGGCTGTCAGGGTATTGCTGACCACGTCGCAAATAGCGGCGATACACTGATAACGGGCGTCGGCGATATGCAGCGCCGGGTCGTCCATTTCGTCCTTCAGACGGGCCAGGGAGGTGTCCAGGTTTTGCGCCGCCTCGCCTGCGTAAGCCCGGCTGTAGATATCGCCCTCCAGCATTTGCAGACCCAGCCAGCGGCGCTGTTGTAAAGGCATCTCCTGGGCCATCGCGTCGGCCAGGAAACCTGCTTCGCGCAGCAGCGGCTGGGCATAATGCACCAGTTCGACGTTGTCGTTAGCGTTGTGACGGTCAATGGCCAGTTTCAGCGCCTCGATACCGCGACCGCGAGTCGATACCAGCGGTACGACAGGGCAACCCAGACGCGTGGACAGAGCGTCGACATCAATACGAACCTGCTGTTTTTCGGCGATATCCAGCATGTTGAGCGCGACAATACAGGGGATACCCAGCTCCAGCAGTTGCAGCGTCAAATAGAGGTTGCGCTCCAGATTGGAGGCGTCTACAACGTTTATCAACAGGTCGGCGTCGCCGCTCAGGATGTAGTGGCAGGCGATCTGTTCGTCGAGAGAGGTTTGTGACGAGATGGTCGTCAGAGAATAGGTGCCGGGTAAATCTACCAGCGTGACCTGGTGGTCAGTTGTCGCGAACTGGCCCTCTTTACGCTCGACGGTGACGCCCGCCCAGTTCCCCACGCGCTGACGCGCGCCGGTGAGTTGGTTAAATAAGGTGGTCTTGCCGGAATTAGGATTACCAATTAAACCAATGGTTAATTTTTTCATTTTTATAGACTCACTGTATTAACAGGAAACCGCTTCCACTTCTATTAACGCCAAATCCTTTTTACGCAAAACCAGACTCACGCGTCGTGTTTCGATATGGATCGGATCGCCTAAGGGCGCGACGCGGACAACATTAAATGAAGAGCCGGGCAACATGCCGAGCGAAAGCAGTTTTTGACGATACGCCGGGCTGATTTCACGCGCAAAGCCGGTGATTTTCCACGCAGTGTCAGGAGTGAATTGCATACGACCTACTTGTTTCTTACTAACTGGATGTATACCTCATGCGGCGCTCAGGGGGGCGGCAGGAGACCCGATGTTTAGCCAACGAAGGAAAGAGTAAATAATCAACAACACAATGATAATGAGAATGGTTTCTATCTTCAACGATTAAAATGTGACGGAATGTACAAATAAGCGATAATTTGCGCCGATGTTGATATGGCTCAACATTTATTTGTCTTTTTGCAAATACCCCTAATGTGCAAATATTCACCGTTTTTAATGTTTAATTAAGGTTTCATCTGTTAATAAAGTGATAATTAATAGTGCGGATAGCAGAAGGAAATTAATTAACAGATTCTAATGGGTAAGATTTAATTGTTAATTAAAAAAGAAAGGGTTGGACGTATTGCAAAATCGCAGGCCGGATAAGAAGTAACCCGGCCTGCGTATTACCCGATTAGTGTTTTTTTCCCATTGCGGCTGCCAGCGCGTCCATCATGGCGCTGTTACCGGCTGGCTGGGCGTCACGACCGCGCGGTTTCGCCGCTTTTGATGCCGGGCGGTTGCCCTGCGCGCGATCGGCGCCGCCGCCGCGGCGAGCGGCGGTTTCGCCGGGCTGTTCGTCCAGACGCATCGTCAGCGCAATACGCTTACGTTGCAGATCCACTTCCAGCACTTTCACCTTCACGATGTCGCCCGCTTTCACCACGGTGTGTGGATCTTCAACGAACTTAGTCGACAGGGAAGAGATGTGGACCAGGCCATCCTGATGAACGCCGATATCGACAAACGCGCCGAAGTTAGTGACGTTAGTGACCGCCCCTTCCAGAATCATCCCCGGCAGCAGGTCGTTCATGGTTTCGACGCCATCGGCGAATTGCGCGGTTTTAAATTCAGGACGTGGGTCGCGGCCCGGTTTTTCCAGCTCTTTGATGATATCGCTCACGGTCGGCACGCCGAATTTATCGTCGGTAAAATCAGCGGCCTTGAGGTGACGCAATTCGTTGCTGTTGCCCATCAGATCTTTTAGCGCTTGCTGCGTCGCCGCCAGAATGCGTTCGACAACCGGATAGGCTTCCGGGTGGACGGTGGAGGCATCCAGCGGGTTATCGCCGTGGTTAATACGCAGGAAGCCCGCGCACTGCTCAAACGCTTTCGGCCCCAGACGGCTCACCTTCAACAGTTGCTGGCGATTCTGGAACTGACCGTTCTCATCACGCCAGGCGACGATGTTTTGCGCCATCATGCGCGTTAAGCCTGCGACGCGGGTCAGCAGCGGTACGGAGGCGGTATTCAAATCGACGCCGACGGCGTTTACGCAGTCTTCGACCACCGCATCCAGTTTACGGGCCAATTGGGTCTGGCTGACATCGTGTTGATATTGGCCGACGCCGATCGATTTCGGATCGATTTTCACCAGTTCCGCCAGCGGATCCTGCAGACGACGCGCGATAGAGACCGCGCCGCGCAGGGAGACGTCGAGATCCGGAAACTCCTGCGCCGCCAGCTCAGAAGCGGAATACACGGACGCCCCCGCTTCGCTGACGATCACTTTCTGCGCCGTCACGTTCGGGAACTGTTTCTGTACGTCGAGATAGAAGCGTTCGGTTTCACGCGAGGCCGTACCGTTGCCAATCGCGACCAGTTCGACGTGGTATTTTTCGCACAGCGCGGCGATCACGGTAGCCGCTTTGGCCGCCTGACCGGTATGCGGATAAATGGTATCCGTCGCCACCAGCTTGCCGGTGCCGTCAACGACAGCGACTTTTACGCCGGTACGCAGGCCAGGATCAAGGCCCATCGTGGCGCGCAGGCCTGCGGGGGCTGCCATCAGCAGGTCGTGCAGGTTACGGGCAAACACGTTAATCGCTTCATCTTCCGCACGTTCGCGCACGGTGCCCATCAGTTCGGTTTCGAGGTGCATTAAGACTTTGATACGCCACGTCCAGCTCACTACGCCTTTGCGCCAGCTATCCGCCGGGGCGTTATTTAGCCGCAGGCCGAGATGGTCCATGATGATTTGCTCGCAGTAACTCTCTTTCGGCGGCTCATCAAACTGTGGGTCGGCATTGAGCGAAAGTTGCAGAATGCCTTCGTTACGACCACGGAACATGGCCAGCGCACGGTGAGACGGGACGTTAGCAATGGGCTCATGATGGTCGAAGTAGTCGCGGAATTTTGCCCCTTCTTCCTCTTTGCCGTTCACGACTGTGGCGACCAGATGGGCGTTCTTCCACAGGTAATCACGCACTTTCGCCAGCAATGCGGCGTCTTCGGCAAAGCGCTCCATCAGAATGTAGCGTGCGCCGTCGAGCGCGGCTTTCGTGTCCGCCACGCCTTTGTCGCCATCAATGTACTTTGCCGCTTCCACGTCAGGATCGTGGGACGGCTCGTTCCAGAGCAGATCGGCCAGCGGCTCAAGGCCGGCTTCAATGGCGATTTGTCCACGGGTGCGGCGTTTAGGTTTATAGGGCAGGTAGAGGTCTTCGAGCTCGGTCTTACTTAACGTAGCGTTGATGGCGCCAGCCAGCTCATCGGTCAGTTTGCCTTGTTCGGAAATGGACTTGAGGATGGCCTGACGCCTGTCTTCCAGCTCACGCAGATAGCCCAGACGCGTTTCCAGGTTACGCAACTGCGTGTCATCCAGACCGCCGGTGATTTCTTTACGATAACGTGCGATAAACGGCACGGTGTTCCCTTCGTCAAGCAGGCGAACGGCAGCTTCAACCTGCCCGGCATTTGCCTGGATTTCACCCGCAATAATGCGGCAGAAAGAATCATTCATCATGGGTTAGCTTCGTCTTCAGGATAAAAATCAGGGGATAGTTATACGGATTGGCTGGCAAAAATGCCAGCCATCAGCGGGGGCTTAGGATTCTTCTTGTCTTATTTGACGTATTCGATCGCATTGACGTACCAGTTTGCTTCGCCGACAGGGGTGTTGACCACCGCCAGATCGCCCACTTCTTTTTTCAGTAGCGCCCGCGCCATCGGCGAGTCGATAGAGATGTAATCCTTACGTCCGAAAATTTCATCGTAGCCGACAATGCGGAACTTCAGCGTATCGCCGTCATCATTTTCAATTTCCACCCAGGCGCCGAAGAAGACTTTGCCCTCCTGCTGCGGGGAATAATCCACGATTTTGAGATTTTCCATGCATTTGGTCAGATATCTGACGCGTCTGTCGATCTCACGCAGGCGCTTTTTATTATACTGATAGTCGGCATTCTCGCTGCGGTCGCCCAGACTCGCAGCCCAGGTCACTTTTTTGGTGACCTCCGGGCGCTCTTCACGCCAGAGATAATTGAGCTCTTGTTTGAGTGTTTCGTACCCTTCGCGGGTGATCAGGGGCGTTTTCATCTCGTTGATTTACCTTTGCTGTCGATATTGCGCACACGGGGTATAACGTGATCGTCCCGACAGAATAAATAATGGGGTTGCCGATTAATTGTATATTTAAGCTGCTGTTAAATATGCTTTGTAACAATTTAGCCTGAAATTCATACCAGAATTTGCTGGTGACTCACGTGAGCTTTTTTAAGAATACACACTTACATTTGTTGCGAACCTTTGGGAGTACAGACAATGCAAGAGAATTATAAGATTCTGGTGGTTGATGACGATATGCGTCTGCGGGCGCTACTGGAACGTTATCTGACCGAGCAGGGCTTCCAGGTTCGAAGCGTCGCTAACGCCGAGCAGATGGATCGTCTGCTGACCCGTGAATCTTTCCATCTCATGGTACTGGATTTAATGCTGCCAGGTGAAGATGGTCTGTCGATTTGTCGTCGCCTGCGTAGTCAAAGTAATCCAATGCCGATCATTATGGTCACGGCGAAGGGTGAAGAAGTTGACCGTATCGTCGGGCTGGAAATCGGCGCCGATGACTACATTCCTAAACCGTTTAACCCGCGCGAGCTGTTGGCGCGTATCCGCGCCGTGCTACGTCGTCAGGCAAACGAACTGCCCGGCGCGCCGTCGCAGGAAGAGGCCGTTATCGCGTTCGGTAAGTTTAAACTGAACCTCGGTACGCGCGAGATGTTCCGTGAAGATGAACCGATGCCGCTGACCAGCGGGGAGTTTGCGGTACTGAAAGCGTTAGTCAGCCATCCGCGCGAGCCGCTCTCTCGCGATAAGCTGATGAATCTGGCCCGTGGCCGCGAGTATTCCGCGATGGAACGCTCCATCGACGTCCAGATCTCCCGCCTGCGCCGTATGGTGGAAGAAGATCCGGCACATCCGCGTTATATTCAGACCGTATGGGGCCTGGGCTACGTCTTCGTACCGGACGGTTCTAAAGCATGAGGCGAATGCGCTTCTCGCCGCGAAGTTCATTTGCCCGCACGCTGTTGCTCATCGTCACCTTGCTGTTCGTCAGCCTGGTGACGACCTACCTGGTGGTGCTGAACTTCGCGATTTTGCCGAGCCTCCAGCAGTTTAATAAGGTTCTGGCTTACGAAGTCCGTATGCTGATGACCGATAAGCTGCAACTGGAGGACGGCACGCAGTTAGTCGTGCCGCCTGCGTTTCGCCGGGAAATCTATCGCGAGCTGGGGATCTCTCTCTACACCAACGAAGCCGCCGAAGAGGCCGGGCTGCGTTGGGCGCAACACTACGAATTCTTAAGCCACCAGATGGCGCAGCAATTAGGCGGCCCGACGGAAGTGCGCGTTGAGGTCAACAAAAGCTCGCCCGTCGTGTGGCTCAAAACCTGGCTGTCGCCCAATATCTGGGTGCGCGTGCCGCTGACCGAGATTCATCAGGGCGATTTTTCTCCGCTTTTCCGTTACACGCTGGCGATCATGCTCCTGGCGATAGGCGGCGCGTGGCTGTTTATTCGTATACAGAATCGACCGTTAGTGGATCTTGAACATGCCGCCCTGCAGGTAGGGAAGGGAATTATTCCGCCGCCGCTGCGTGAATATGGCGCCTCTGAGGTGCGCTCTGTGACTCGGGCGTTTAACCATATGGCAGCCGGCGTGAAACAATTGGCCGATGACCGTACGCTATTGATGGCGGGCGTCAGCCACGACTTGCGCACGCCGCTGACCCGTATTCGTCTGGCGACGGAGATGATGGGCGAGGAAGACGGTTATCTCGCGGAGTCGATCAATAAAGACATCGAAGAGTGTAACGCCATTATCGAACAGTTTATTGACTATCTGCGTACCGGTCAGGAAATGCCAATGGAGATGGCGGATCTCAATTCCGTGCTGGGCGAGGTGATTGCGGCGGAAAGCGGCTATGAGCGTGAGATTAACACTGCGCTTCAGGCAGGGAGCATCCAGGTGAAAATGCACCCGCTCTCGATTAAGCGCGCGGTGGCGAATATGGTGGTCAATGCTGCCCGCTATGGCAACGGCTGGATTAAGGTCAGCAGCGGCACCGAGTCGCATCGCGCCTGGTTTCAGGTAGAAGATGACGGGCCGGGCATTAAGCCGGAGCAGCGTAAACATCTGTTCCAGCCTTTTGTGCGCGGCGACAGCGCCCGTAGCACCAGCGGCACAGGGCTGGGGCTGGCGATTGTGCAGCGCATTATCGATAACCATAACGGGATGCTGGAGATTGGCACCAGCGAGCGTGGCGGATTGTCAATTCGCGCCTGGCTACCGGTTCCTGTGGCTCGCGTCCAGGGGACGACAAAAGAGGCATAAGAAAGGGAGGTATTATCCTCCCTTTCTTCTTAACGCCGGATGACGCCGTTCAAAGCCGCCATCCGGCCTGTTCCTTACAGCTTCGGTCCGGCGCTAACCAGCGCTTCGCCTGCCGGGGTATCCGTATACTTCTCGAAGTTCTCAATGAACAGTTTCGCCAGCGCGGTGGCTTTTTCCTGCCATTGTTCCGGCGACGCGTAGGTGTTACGCGGGTCGAGAATGTGGGTATCCACGCCTGGCAGTTCAGTCGGGATCGCCAGATCGAACAGCGGCAGACGGAAGGTTTCCGCGTTATCAAGAGAACCGTTCAGAATGGCGTCAATAATCGCGCGCGTATCTTTGATGGAGATACGTTTGCCGGTGCCATTCCAGCCGGTGTTAACCAGATAAGCCTGCGCGCCTGCTGCCTGCATACGTTTCACCAGCACCTCAGCATACTGCGTCGGGTGCAGCGTCAGGAACGCGGCGCCGAAGCAGGCGGAAAAGGTGGGGGTCGGTTCGGTGACGCCGCGTTCGGTGCCGGCCAGTTTAGCGGTGAAACCCGACAGGAAGTGGTATTGCGTCTGGTTAGCGGTTAAACGGGAAACCGGCGGCAACACGCCGAAAGCATCCGCCGTCAGGAAGATAACCTTGGTGGCGTGACCTGCTTTGGACACGGGCTTAACGATGTTATCGATATGATAGATCGGGTAAGAGACGCGGGTGTTTTCGGTTTTGGAACCATCGTCGAAATCAACGCTGCCGTCTTCGCGCACAGTGACGTTTTCCAGCAGCGCATCACGGCGAATCGCATGATAAATTTCTGGCTCCGCTTCTTTCGACAGTTTGATGGTTTTGGCGTAGCAGCCGCCTTCAAAGTTGAACACGCCGTCGTCATCCCAACCGTGCTCATCATCGCCAATCAGACGACGTTTCGGGTCGGTGGACAGAGTGGTTTTTCCGGTACCGGAAAGGCCGAAGAAGACCGCGACATCGCCTTTTTCACCCACGTTGGCGGAACAGTGCATTGAGGCGATACCTTTGAGCGGCAGCAGGTAGTTCATTACCGAGAACATCCCTTTTTTCATTTCGCCGCCGTACCAGGTGCCGCCAATAAGCTGAATACGTTCAGTCAGGTTGAACGCCACGAAGTTTTCCGAGTTCAGCCCTTGCTCTTTCCACTGCGGGTTGGTGCACTTCGCGCCGTTCATGACAATAAAGTCAGGTTTGAAGCCTACCAGCTCTTCGTCCGTTGGGCGAATGAACATATTTTTAACGAAGTGGGCCTGCCAGGCGACTTCCGTAATAAAGCGCACGGAAAGACGCGTATCGGCATTTGCGCCGCAGAACGCATCAACAATGAATAAGCGTTTACCGGAAAGCTGATGCGTCACCAGACCTTTCAGGTGTTGCCAGGTTTCCTGAGAAAGCGGCTTATTATCGTTTTTACCTTTACCCTTATCGAACCACCACAGCGTATCACGCGTGGTGTCGTCGCGAACAATATACTTATCCTTAGGCGAACGACCGGTAAAAATACCGGTATCAACGGCAACAGCGCCCAGGTTAGTTAACACGCCACGCTCATAGCCTTCCAGACCAGGATTAAGTTCTTCCTGATAAAGGGTGTCGTAGCTGGGATTGTAAACGATATCCTGGACGTCGTTGATACCATAAGCCTTGAGATCTTGCGGGGTTAAATTGTTAACGCGCATATCACTGCTCCTTAGCCAATATATATTACCGAAAATAGTAAGGTTTTTTGAGGTTGGTTAACCGCGACAAGGCTCATAGATTTACGTATCTGGACAAAATCACGATTGACGAAAAACACTGTGACTCCTGTCACGCAGCGGCGGTTATTATGGCAGGAAACCTACTTTTGTTGTGGAAAATGTTCTGAAAACGTTAAAAGGAAGTGTTTTTGACCGGCATAATGTGACTGTAATCGCATTCATGTAAGAAAGTTACGTAACACCAACATTAACAATATCGATTCACCTCTCTGCGTTTTTTTCTGAATTATGCATGACGACGCCTGGCGGTGAACAGATGATGCAATAATGCGGCTTTCTCATCATTCTGGATAACGACATGGAAAGTGTAGCGCTTTCACGTACTACTCGCTGGGGTATGTTGCTCACCGGTTTGCTGCAGGGCGTCTTGTGCTACCTGCTGATGGCCTGGCTGGTACCACAAAATAGCGACTGGCTGTTCTATGGTATGCCTGCGACGATAGCGTTGTCGTCAATGCTATTGCTTACCGTGGTCTCTTTTAAACAGCGCGCGCTGTGGGGCTGGCTGGGGCTGACCTTTGTGGTCGTGCTGGCAATGAGCGGCTGGCTGAAATGGCAGGTTGAGACGGTGGAGAAATGGCGCCTGGCCGAGCTCCTCTGGCTGTATGGTCTCCGGCTTGTGTTGATGGCGATGCTGGTATTACCCTGGATGCAATATCAGCTACATTCGCAAACCGGTTCGGCGCGTTATCCCCAGTTTTATATGCGGTTATGGCATAACGTACTGACATTGTTTATCGTCCTGGTCGCCAACGGACTGTTCTGGCTGGTGCTTCTGCTCTGGAGCGCGCTATTCAGGCTGGTGGGCATCCGCTTTTTCAGCACCCTCTTCTTTGAAACTGAAGCCTTTATTTATGTGACCATCGGCCTGATTACGGCGCTGGCGGTCATTCTCGCCCGCACGCAGTCGCGCCTTGTGGCGGCGGTGCAAAAGCTGCTGACGCTGATCGCGACGGGTTTACTGCCGGTGGTGTCGCTGCTGGCATTGCTGTTTATTGTGACGTTACCCTTTACCGGACTGGAGGCGATTTCTGCGCGTGTTTCCGCTGCGGGGCTGCTATCCACGCTGACGCTGATGCTGCTGCTCCTCGTGGCGATTGTCAACGAACCGCAAAAGCGCGTATTACCCTATCCGCGCGTACTACGCGGCATGATTAGCGCCTCGCTGTGCGTTGCCCCGATATATATGCTGCTGGCGGGCTGGGCGTTATGGGTACGCATTCAGCAATACGGCTGGACGCCGGATCGTCTGTATGGCGCGCTGACGGTGTCTGTCTTGCTGGTATGGTCCTTCGGTTATCTGATCGGTCTGTTACGCCGCGGACGCGACCCTGGTGAGTGGCAAGGCAAGGTGATACTGAGCGTCTCTTTGTTAACGCTGGTGATATTGCTGTTGCTGGCCTCACCTGTACTTGATGTCTGGCGTATTAGCGTCAACAGCCATATGGCGCGTTACCATAGCGGTAAAATTACTGCGGATCAGATCAGTCTGTATATGCTGGATCACAGCGGCAAACCAGGCCAGGAAGCGCTGAAATCGTTGCGGGATGACGAGGCGTTTACGCAGAACAGAAAGCGCAATCGTGAACTGATGACGTTTTTGCAGAGAAATAAGGTCTCTCCGACGGCGGACGATTTAGCGCGGGTAGTGATGATTGCGCCCGGTAGCCAGAAGCCGGATGCCGCATTTTGGGCGTTTGTCAAAGAGCAGAGTTATTCGGGCGCTTCCTGCCTTGAACCGGATGCCTGCGTGCTGGTGAGTCAGGATCTTAACGGTGACGGTCAGCCTGAGCAGGTGCTGTATAACTTTATTGTTGCCGAGAGCCAGGTCTACGGCTTAAAAGAGGGGAAATGGACGCAGAAAGCGTTCGCCCGATTGCCAGACGGGTTTTCTAAGACGCAACTGTTGCACGCGATTGCCGGGCATCGGTTAGACTCAGCTCCCAAAGCCTGGCGCGATATCATTGTTGATGGCCAGCGGTTGGATGTGGATTACTACAACGAGTAAGCTTTTTGCCGGATGGCGGCATAAATGCCTTATCCGGCCTACGGAGCGGGATGCTGTAGGCCAGATAAGCGTCGCCATCAGGCAATGATGTTGTCGACTGAAAGGCGATTAATGAACCTGTGGATCGGCAGGAGAGGCGTTGTTACGGATCTCCGCGATATCCATCGCATTGAACAGGTAATGATTGCCGCAGTAATCGCAGTGCATATCGATTTCGCCTTCTTCCGCCAGAATGCTGTCCACTTCTTCATCCGGCAATGTTTTCAGCGCGCCCGCGCAACGTTCACGTGAACAGGTGCATTTGAATTCAACATCTTGCGGATCGTAGAGCGTGACTTCTTCTTCGTGATACAAACGCCACAGCACGTCATTTGCCGGTAACGTCAGCAGCTCTTCGCTTTTAATGGTTTCCGTCAACATAGCCAGATGGTCGAAATCCTCCGCCTGCGCGTTCTGTGCTGGCATCACCTGGAGCAACATTCCACCTGCCGCCGGTTTACCGTCGACATCGCCGGTACGAATAAACAGGCGCGTCGGCAACTGCTCGGAGCGCAGGAAGTAATCTTCCAGGCACGCCGCCAGAGTATCGCCTTCCAGACCCACCACGCCCTGATAGCGTTCACCCTCTTCCGGCGTAATGGTGATCACCAGATAGCCGTTGCCAACCAGCGTTTTGAGATCCGCATTGTCAGGGATGTCGCCCTGAACGCGAGCCACGCCGCGCATCTGCTGCTGATTATTGCCATTGATCACCGCCAGGCTTAACGGCCCGTCGCCCTGGAGCTGTACCGTAATGTCACCGGCAAACTTCAGCGTTGCGGTCAGCAGGCTAGTGGCGACCAGCAGTTCGGCCAGTACGGTTTTCACCGGCTGCGGGTAGGTATGATTGTCGAGGATCTGTTGCAAGGTTTCCGAAACGGTCACCAGCTCGCCGCGAACGGCAAAGTTTTCAAACAGATAACGATGTAATTGGTCATGTTGCGGCATAATCATCTCTCTTGCGGGTGACAGTTATTCGCTGTCGCCGTGTTTAAATCGTAACAGGTCGCGGCGCTCTTTCTTGTCCGGTCGCCTGTCCGGATGCGGCATGGTCAGGGCGTTAAGCTTGCGCGCCTGCGCCATTTTTTCGCGTTTTTCCACGCTTTCCGCCGTCTCTTCATACAGAGCGACGGCTTCGCTGGCCGGACGGCGCTGTTCGGTGATGGCTTTAACGATCACCGTCCGTTCGTCATTTCCCTGACGCAGGGTAAGGGTTGCGTTCAGCTCGACGATTTTGCTCGGCTTACTGCGCTGCCCGTTGTAATGCACCTTACCGCCTTCAATCATCTCGCGGGCCAGCGCGCGGGTTTTATAAAAACGCGCGGCCCACAGCCATTTATCCAGTCTGACCTCAACGGAGGACTTTTCTTTCATGGCGTCTCCTTCACATCAGCGAGGGGATCAGACGGCGGTAGTCGTTCAGGGACGGATGGCGCGTATAGTGCTTTTCCGCCAGGCCGGAATCGGGATTCGTCACGCCAAGACAGTAGCGAATACCAAACCGGGCGGCGGCGTCGAGAATCGGTTCGCTGTCATCGATAAACAGCGTTTTCTCTGCGCTTATTCCCGTTTCCTCAGTGACAGCGCGCCATAACCGCTGATCCTCTTTGGGATAACCAAATGTGTGGGTGGAAAGTAATAAATCAAGGTGTGAGGCCAGACCGGTATGCTCCAGCTTCACCGCCAGGTTATGTGGATGCGCATTGGTGAGCAGAATCCGACGTTTTCCGCTGGCTTTTAACGCATTCAGAAACGGTACGGTATCGTCGCGCAAAACGGCGCGCGGCCCTTGCGCCGTCGTCATGGCGCAAATATCCAGACCCAGACGCTCGCTCCAGTAATCCAGACAGTACCAGTTTAGCGTATGCTGTACGGCATGATACTGCTGGCGAATATATTCCTGCGCGTCCTGCGGCGAAATACCCTGCTGCGCGCCGTAGGTTTCCGGTACCAGCTTTTGCCAGAAATAGTTATCGAACGCGAGATCGAGCAGCGTGCCGTCCATATCCAGCAAAACGGTATCCACGTTTTGCCAGTCAATATCAATATGCATGGGGAACTCCAGGGTAACGCAATTTGCGCGACAGGGTAGCATACCCTGTCGCACGGCGGCGCTATCAGATGAGATTTTCCGGAGAGACGGTTAACCTGGGATTGAGGCAGCTTTCATAGTATTCCTGGATGTCCGCCATACGGGTACGGTGGCGTTGATAACGTCTGAACGCCTGAATGCCGTTGTAGACCGCGCTCACTATCATTGCCAGCATCAGCAGCGTGGTGCCGAGGTAACGCCACCAGCCGGATTTATCGGGGATACGATGCAGGCTGATATGCTGCGTACCGTTGGCATCGGTATACACGCTGGTGACAATGCCCTCGGCGCTAAATGGCGTCTGCATGAGCGTTTGCGCCAGACGCTGGAAGGCGCTCCACTGTTCCTGCGCGGGATAGTCATACAGCGGCGTTGACGGCCAGGCCTGATCAACCAGTTCGCTGCCTTCATCGCTGGCAATCAGGAATCCGCCGGGAGCGGGACTATTCAGCGACTGGGCGGCACGCGCGGTCTCGCGAGAAATAAACGGCGCCGTTGAGGTCGTGACCAGATTTTCCAGCGACTCTGCGCTTACGGGGCGTAGCAGCACGTTGACGCCGTCCAGTTTGCCGGCGTTCGCGCGTTTCACCAGCGCGTTCCAGTCCTTACTGTTACCGAGATTAACCAGCGCATTTTTCAGACGCACGCACTCGTCTTCCGCCGCGCACAAATCAGCAGTTTTCAGAACAATATCGCCAAAGTCATCTAATAATACCATGCCCGATTTTTGGATCGCGGAGCGTAAAGATGCGCTGACGCGCGAGTCGTCTTCGGGTTTTGGATGGAGCTGACGATTTACCGCCTGGCTTAGCGCCATCGCTTTATTCACCAGGTCTGATTCCGGCAGCGGTAGCGCAGGCGCGTCATTCCAGATGATTTGCGAGCAATCGAACGGCATAAACGGTGAGTTAGACTGGCCGCTCCAGGTCGCGCCGGAATGAATATTACACATTCCTTTACCGCTCAGGTGCAGCGTATCGCCCACCCGCACGCCAGCTTTTTCAAGCTGTTTTACCGTTGTCGCTTCAATGGTTTGCGCGCCTTTCATCCACGATAGCGTGAACTTGATTGGCATATCCAGCGGGATCCAGAACAGCAGCATAAACAACACCAGCAGCGAACCGATAGCAATAACAGTGCTGCGTAACCAGTGCTGCAACGGAAAGTTTTTCACTTCATCATGCAGGGATAAAAACCGGCCCTGGCGGGCGACATGGCGATCAAGGTAAATATCAATATCCGTTTGTTGCCCAAGATCCTGCGTAATGTAGGGTTGCCAGTGGGCAGGGTAAATAAGGTCGATGATGCCCAGGGATATATTGTTAATCTGCTCCTGATTATTCTCCCCAAACAGTCCCCAGCGGCGGGGCGTTCCCCGCAGACAGTGAATTTCCCGCAGCGCGCTTTTCGACGGCGGCGCAAAAAGTCCCCAAAGTCCGGCTGCCAACAGCAGGATAGCGCCGCCTATCATCCACGGTACAAAAACGTCTGGCGTTATCAGGCAGAAAAAGAATAACAAAAAGGAGGCGACGATTAACAACGCTTCGCGCAAGCCAGCCGGGCGGCTGAGCGCATATTCTTCGTGGGTCTCCTGACGGATATTCAACAGCTCAATCTGCTCGCTCTCTTCGCCGCGAATCGACGCCTGCGTAGAGGCCGTATTCTGTAGCGCGTAGCCGCGCGACTCCTGCATATACTCTTGCAGCGTATGGCCGTTTAAAGAGATCACCAGCGGCAGCGTATCCGTGAGGATCAGCTCAACGTTGTTTTCATCATTGATGTACTGTTCCCAGAAAGGCGGCAGATGGACTTCGACGGAGTCGAGGTAGTAGCGCCATTTATTAGGATCGTCAGTGGTAATGCCGTAGCGGGTGATGGAGTGGGTCAGTATCACGACACTGTTGCTTTCCGCGTTCAGCGTCAGCGAGATGGGCGCAGCACTGGCGCCTGTCGGCCCCGGAACTTGCTGGATCTGGCTAAGGTTATCGAGATAGTTTTCTACCGCGCTGCGCTCTTCGGGCAACAGTTTACGCGTTTGCGCGTCCTGAAAGGCGCTGATCCACGGTAAGCTCCCTCGTCTGGACTTTACCCGGAACCGCCATATTGCCAGTAGAGAGCAGGCCAGCAAAGCAGCTATAAAAATCAGAATGGTGCTCATGCTTTCCCCATCTTACTAAGTCTGTCAGGCGTGGTCAGTCGCACCCTGTCCAATAAACATTTTTCTGTGGTTGGCTATCGGCAAGCGTGGAGTTGAACTTGAGCATTGTAAAGCGCATCCCAGTGAAGGCAAATCATAGCAATACCACCAAAAACGGAATATCAGCAAATTCCTGGAGTTATTTCAACCTATTGACTTTTAATTTGAAATAAGAATTAATTTTTATTACGTTACATAAATGTAAATAAACGGCAATTCGCATTGCCGAAACCGTGCGGTATGTCGCACAATGACCACAGATTACACTGCAAAGATTCTCACAATGAGCAAATCATTACAAAAACCCACCATTCTGAAAGTGGAAACCGTCGCACAATCCCGACTGTTTAACGTAGAAAGCGTGGATCTGGAGTTCAGCAACGGCGTGCGTCGCGTGTATGAACGTATGCGACCATCAACCCGTGAGGCGGTAATGATTGTGCCGATCGTTGATGAGCATCTGATTCTTATTCGTGAGTATGCGGTGGGAACCGAATCCTATGAGCTGGGCTTCTCGAAAGGATTGATCGACCCGGGCGAGACCGTTTTTGAAGCGGCGAACCGGGAGCTCAAAGAAGAGGTCGGGTTTGGCGCGCATAACCTGACCTTCTTAAAAAAACTCAGCATGGCGCCCTCTTATTTTTCCAGCAAAATGAATATCGTGGTGGCGGAAGATCTCTATCCGGAGTCGCTGGAAGGCGACGAGCCTGAGCCATTGCCGCAGGTACGCTGGCCGCTGGCGCATTTAATGGATCTGCTGGAAGACCCCGATTTTAACGAGGCCCGCAACGTCAGCGCGCTGTTTCTGGTACGCGAGTGGTTGAAAGCGCAGGGCCGAATTGCCTGATGGCGCGGCGTTGATCAAGCCAACGGAAAGTTCGTCTCCCCGTTCGCCGTCATCCGCTAAACACAATAAAAAAGGCGCCGGAGCGCCTTTTTTGATCAGAACAGTTCGTGTGTTTCACCATTATCAATAATGGTGGTTCCCACCTCGTGTACCGCCTGTTGTGTCGGCTGCGTGCCTTCGATGAAATACTCTTCACGGCTGTTACCGCCGCTCGCCAGTTGTCCGGTACTGCGGTCGATATTCACCGTGACGATGCCCGGCGGCGGCGTTAGCGGCTGTTCCGGCACGCCTTCCAGCACGGCTTTCATATAGGCGTCCCATGCAGGTTGCGCGCTCTTCGCGCCGCCCTCATAGCCGGAGATTTGATCTTTGATCGCGCCGGAAGCGGTGGTGCGGCCTAAATCACGGCGGTGATCGTCAAAGCCGATCCATACGGAAGTGACGACGCCAGGACCATAGCCGGAGAACCATGCGTCTTTCGAGCTGTTGGTCGTACCGGTTTTGCCGCCGATATCGCGACGTTTAAGGTCGCGCGCCGCACGCCAGCCGGTACCCATCCAGCCGGGTTCGCCGAAGATATTGGTGTTCAGCGCGCTTTTGATCAGAAACGCCAGCGGCGTATTGATCACATGCGGCGCGTACTCCTGCGTGCCGTTTTGCGCGACCAGCGCCTGGTTTGCCTGTTCCAGCTCAGGCATCGGTACGGCGCTGTTTTGCTGCTCTTGCGAAACCGCGACCTCTTCCACATTGGTGTTTTCCAGCACGTCGGATTTCTGCGTATTGCCGTAAATGACCGGGATATCGCACTCCGGGCAGGCGATTTTCGGTTTCGCTTCGAAGATCACGCCGCCCTGATCGTTCTCAATCTTGCTGATGAAATACGGGTCGATCAGGAAACCGCCGTTCGCCATCACCGCATAACCGCGTGCAACCTGCATCGGCGTGAAGGAGGCGGAGCCCAGCGCCAGCGATTCGGTATGCACGATATTCTGCGCCGGGAAGCCGAAGCGTTGCAGATACTCCGCCGCATAGTCGACGCCCATGGCGCGCATGGCGCGTACCATCACCACGTTTTTCGACTGCCCCAGCCCCTGGCGTAAACGAATCGGTCCGGCGTACTGCGGCGGGGAGTTTTTCGGACGCCAGTCTGAACCTGCCCCGGCGTCCCAGCGGGAAATCGGCACATCGTTGAGCATACTGGCGAGCGTCAGCCCTTTATCCATTGCGGCGGTGTAGAGGAACGGTTTGATGTTCGACCCCACCTGACGCAAAGCTTGCGTCGCGCGGTTAAATTTACTCTGATTAAAATCGAAACCGCCGACCAGCGCCAGTACCGCGCCTGTTTGCGGGTTAAGCGAAACCAGCGCGGAGTTCACTTCCGGTACCTGCGCCAGCCACCAGTCGTTATCCACCTGACGAACCCAGATTTGCTGACCTGTCTGGACGACATCGGTAACTTTACGCGGCGTCGGCCCCTGCTGTGTATCCGAGCGGTAAGGCCGCGCCCAACGCATTCCTTCCATACGTAGCGAAACGGACGTACCGTCGGCAAGCGCAGCGGTCGCCTCTTGCGGATTAGCGCTGGTGACCACGGCGGGAAGCAGCGGTCCGTAGGTCGGCAACGCTTTCAACGTATCGGTAATTTTTTTACTGTCCCACGCCGTTTCGCCCACTTTCCATAGCACATTCGCCGGGCCGCGATAACCGTGGCGCATGTCATAGTCCAGCACGTTATTACGTACCGCCTGTTGCGCGGCCTGCTGCACTTTGCGGGTGATGGTCGTGTAAATACGATAACCATCTTCGTAGGCGCTTTCGCCATAACGGTTATACATTTCCTGGCGCACCATTTCCGATAGATAAGGCGCGGAGAAGGCGATTTCCGGCGCGTGATAATTTGCGTCGATAGGTTCGCTACGGGCCTGATCGTACTGCGCCTGAGTGATATATCCCTCGCTTAACATTCGCGAAAGCACTACGTTACGGCGCGCTATCGCCCGATCCATCGAGTAGAGCGGGTTAAAGGTAGAAGGCGCTTTAGGTAGCCCGGCGATAACCGCCATTTCGCTTAGGCTAAGCTGGTCGACCGTCTTACCAAAGTAGACCTGTGCCGCCGCGCCAACGCCATAGGCGCGGTAGCCGAGATAGATCTTGTTCAGATAGAGTTCGAGGATCTCATTTTTATTCAGCAACTGCTCAATACGAATCGCCAGAAACGCTTCCTTGATCTTGCGCATCAGCGTGCGTTCGGGGCTAAGGAAGAAGTTTCGCGCCAGTTGCTGGGTAATGGTACTTGCTCCCTGCGATGCGTGACCGGAGAAGAGCGCGACGCTGGCCGCACGGAAAATACCTACCGGGTCAATGCCGTGATGCTCATAAAAGCGGCTATCTTCGGTGGCGATAAAGGCGTTGATCATTTCCGGCGGAATTTGATCGAGCGTAACGGGAATACGACGTTTTTCGCCATATTGCGCGATAAGTTCGCCATCCGCGCTGTAAACCTGCATCGGAATTTGCAAACGCACATCTTTCAATGTCGCGACGTCAGGTAGCTGTGGCTCAATATAGCGATAAAGGCCATAAATCGAGCCTGCTCCCAGCAGGATGCAACATACTGCAAGGATCAATAAATACTTTACGAACTTCACTGGAGATTTCCCATTTAGTGTCATTTGGGCAGTTTATAAACAAACGCGCGGTAGTATAAAGGCAAGCCAGACGCATTGATATACCCGTTAACGCGACGGGTGATAAGGAGATCGACCGTTATGGCTTTTAAAACCTGGCAAATAGGATTGCACATTCAGCAGCATGAAGCGCTGGCCATCGCCGTTATTCGCGGCGCATCGGGCTGGTCTCTGCAACGTTGGTGGCGACTGCCGCTGATGAACGCCTCCACGGCAGAGGGTACGATTCCTGACCCGCAATCGCTGGCTCACGTACTGCGACCCTGGAGTCGTGAGCTGCCGCTGCGTCACCGTATTTATCTCTCTTTTCCCGCAAATCGGACATTGCAACGCGCTTTTCCACATCCGCCGATGCGGCTGCGGGAACGTGAGCAAATCGCATGGCTTTCACAAACGATGGCGCGTGAGCTGGATATGGATCCGGACTTATTGCGTTTCGACTTTCAGGACGATGCGTTAAGCCCCGCGTTCAACGTTACCGCCGTGCAAAGCAAAGAAATTTCAGCGCTGTTAACGCTGGCGCAAACGCTCAATGTGCGCATCGCTGCTGTAACGCCCGATGCCTGTGCGTTACAGCGCTTGCTGCCGTTTATACCTTCGGGGCGGCAATGTCTGGTCTGGCGCGATGAGAGCCAGTGGCTGTGGGCGACGCGCTATGCGTGGGGGCGTAAATCGGCGCGCGAGGCGACGACGCTGCATGACCTTGCCGCAACATTATCCGTCGTGCCGGAACATATTTCATTATGCGCCGAAGGCGAATTCGACCCCTGGCGCGCCGTTACCGTCCGCCAACCGCCGGTTCCGCCGGACGGTTATCGCTTTGCGATTGCGCTGGGTTTAGCCATGGGGGAGATACGCTGATGGCGCATTCTGTCAATTTGCTCCCCTGGCGGCGCCAACATTACGTAGCGCGTCTGCGGCTGTGGTGCGTGGTATGGGGCGCGTCCCTGCTGCTGATAGCAAGCGTCGCGACGATCGCCCGGTTGGTTTTTTGGCAGGAGGGGAGGATTAACGAGCTGCTACTGACGGCGGAAAACGGACGCACGACAGCGCTTGCGGCGAACATACCGCAGTTGCAGCAGCGTCAGCGACAGCAACAGGCGCGATTACAACGTCAGGCGCAGCGTGAACTGACGCAAGCCTGGCAATCTATCTTGATTGACCTTGCCAACCTGTTGCCAGAGCAGGCATGGCTGACAAGCCTCAATTATCAGCAAGAGACGCTAGAGCTGGAAGGGCTGGCGAGAACGTTTGACGCCCTGCTCACGCTTGAGACATCGCTTCGTCACTATGTCAGTTTTACGCTAAACCGCACGGGCGCCACGCGGCAGGATGCGCAAGGGCGCTGGCAGTTCCATTATCAGTTAACGAGGAGCGCCGCCCGTGAACGCGCTCTTTGATATCTGGTACGGGATGTCGCGCCGTGGTCGGGTTTTTTGTTGGTGTGCAGGCGTGCTGTGTCTGACGCTGACGGTCGCGTTATCTGTGGGCTATCCCGGCTGGAAGACGTTGGATACGCAACAAACGCGGTTAAGCCAGCAGCGCGAGGCCGCCCGGCAACAGTGGCGTAATCTGCGCCGTCTGAGCATCGCGGCTGAACCGCTTTTCGGGGGCACCGTTGAAAATCCGCGTCCTTTTTCGCCGTTAGATTTCCAGGCGCCTCCCCTGAGTTTGCTGCACTGGCAGCCATCGGCGCAGGGGGGAGAAATGGCGCTGAAAACGTCCTGGGATGCGGTGCCGTCGCTGTTTGTCCGGTTGGCCGAAAGCGAGATGATCGTAAGTCGGTTTTCATTGCGTAAAGAGGGGGCGGAATTATTGATGACTCTGCAACTGGAGCGCCTGGCGAATGAAGGCTAGCCGCAGTGTATTGCTCTGTTTTTGTTTGCTGACGTTGACGGGAATGCGCGATCCCTTCCGCCCGCCGGAAGATCGCTGCCGGATAGCGGAACTCTCGCAGTGGCGGTATCAGGGCGCGGTGCGTAAAGGCGAGCGATGGACAGGCATTCTTAAAGACAGTCAGCAAAAATGGCGACGAGTGGAAGAAGGGCAGACGCTGGAAAACGGTTGGACGATTGTCCGCCTGACGGCGGAAGCCTTAACGTTAACGACCGGTAAAAATTGTGCGCCGCCGCAGTGGCGGTGGCTACGTCAGGGAGCGGACAATGAAGCGATGGATAGCCATAATACTGATAGCCTTGATGCCCGCCGTGCAGGCGGGAAAAGCGGCGAAAGTGACGCTGGTGGTTGATGACGTCCCTGTGGTGCAGGTTTTGCAGGCTTTAGCCGAGCAGGAGCGGCAGAATCTGGTGGTGTCGCCGGACGTCAGCGGGACATTATCGCTACATCTGACGGATGTGCCATGGAAACAGGCGCTACAGACGGTGGTCAATAGCGCGGGGCTGGTGCTGCGTCAGGAGGGGAATATTCTCCATGTTCATTCACAGGCCTGGCAGAAAGAACATAGTGCGCGGCAGGATGCCGAGCGGTTAAGGCTTCAGGCTAATTTACCGCTGGAAAACCGCAGCATTAGCCTGCAATACGCCGATGCCGGCGAACTGGCGAAAGCGGGCGAGAAACTCCTGAGCGCGAAGGGAACCATCATGGTAGATAAGCGCACCAACCGCCTGCTGTTGCGCGATAACCGCGCGGCCCTGGCGGAGCTGGAAAAATGGGTATCGCAAATGGATCTGCCGGTGGCGCAGGTGGAGCTGGCGGCGCATATCGTCACCATTAACGAAAAGAGTCTACGGGAACTGGGCGTAAAGTGGACGCTGGCTGACGCGACGCAAGCGGGCGCGGTGGGTGACGTGACGACGCTTTCCAGTGATTTATCCGTCGCCGCCGCCACCTCACGCGTCGGGTTTAACATCGGGCGCATTAACGGACGCTTGCTGGATCTGGAGCTGTCAGCGCTGGAGCAAAAGCAGCAACTGGATATTATCGCCAGCCCCCGGCTGCTGGCTTCGCATCTGCAGCCAGCCAGTATCAAGCAAGGCAGCGAAATTCCTTATCAGGTTTCCAGCGGTGAAAGCGGCGCGACCTCCGTGGAATTTAAAGAAGCGGTGCTGGGAATGGAGGTGACGCCCACCGTTTTGCAAAAAGGGCGCATCCGCCTGAAGTTACATATCAGCCAGAATGTTCCCGGTCAGGTACTACAACAGGCTGACGGCGAAGTGCTGGCGATAGATAAACAGGAAATTGAAACGCAGGTAGAGGTAAAAAGCGGCGAGACGCTGGCGCTGGGCGGCATTTTTTCGCGAAAAAATAAATCGGGTAGCGATAGCGTGCCGCTGTTGGGGGATATTCCCTGGCTTGGTCAGCTCTTCCGCCATGACGGCAAAGAGGACGAGCGACGCGAATTAGTGGTGTTTATCACCCCCAGACTGGTGGCGACAGAATAATTTATGCATAAAAAAGCGCTGTTTTTGCACTGAACGCATCTGCGGGATTTGACGTGCGGATGTATTTAGCATACAAGGAGTACCGATTTGAGAGTCGTGCTTTTCGTTGCTGACGCATTGATTAATGCGCTTTGCCTTGCCGAAGGTGTGCATAAGACCGATGATAAACGGCTGAATGTCCGCTGATGCAGACGTATTGGTTCTGCGGATTGCGCACAATTGTTTGAAAGTAGAGCAATTTGTAGGCCGGATATGTTGTTCTGGTCGCCATCCGGCAACGCTAACTCGGGTTTTGCAACAATCAGGCTTGGTGATTTATTCAGTTGCCAAACCCGCTTGAGTATTGAGATAATTTTCAGTCTGACTCTCGCAATATCTTATGAGGTTTCAGTTCATGTCCTGCTGCGCTGGGTGTCTGTGAAGCGGGTTTACCATTAACGAATAGTCTTAGTAGTACCGAAAAAATGGCAGAGAAACGCAATATCTTTCTGGTTGGGCCTATGGGTGCCGGAAAAAGCACTATTGGGCGCCAGTTAGCTCAACAACTCAATATGGAATTTTACGATTCTGATCAAGAGATTGAGAAACGAACCGGAGCTGATGTGGGCTGGGTCTTCGATGTTGAAGGTGAAGACGGCTTCCGTAATCGTGAAGAAAAAGTTATCAACGAATTGACGGAAAAACAGGGTATTGTGCTGGCAACCGGCGGTGGCTCTGTAAAATCGCGTGAAACGCGTAACCGTCTCTCCGCGCGTGGCGTCGTGGTCTACCTTGAAACGACCATCGAAAAACAACTGGCGCGCACGCAGCGTGATAAAAAACGCCCGCTGTTGCAGGTTGAAGCGCCGCCTCGCGAAGTTCTGGAAGCGCTGGCTAACGAACGCAATCCGCTGTACGAAGAGATTGCCGACGTCACCATTCGCACCGACGATCAAAGCGCTAAGGTTGTGGCAAACCAGATTATTCATATGCTGGAAAGCAACTAATTCAAGCAGAATACGCTGGGTAAGCGGGCACAAGTAACTAAGGTGGATGTCGCGTCATGGAGAGGATTACAGTCACTCTCGGGGAACGTAGTTACCCGATCACCATCGCGGCTGGTTTGTTTAACGAACCAGCTTCATTCTTGCCGCTGAAATCAGGCGATCAGGTCATGTTAGTGACCAACGAAACCCTGGCGCCGCTTTATCTGGACAAGGTTCGCGGCGTACTCGAACGGGCGGGCGTTAACGTAGACAGCGTGATTCTTCCTGACGGCGAGCAGTATAAGAGCCTGACGGTGCTGGATACGGTGTTTACGGCGTTACTGAAAAAACCGCATGGTCGTGATACCACGCTGGTCGCGCTTGGCGGCGGCGTGATTGGCGATCTCACCGGTTTTGCGGCGGCCAGCTACCAGCGAGGCGTACGTTTCATCCAGGTGCCAACTACCTTACTGTCGCAGGTTGATTCTTCCGTGGGCGGGAAAACCGCCGTCAACCATCCCCTTGGCAAAAACATGATTGGCGCGTTTTACCAACCCGCTTCTGTGGTTGTCGATCTTGATTGCCTGAAAACGCTTCCCGCACGCGAACTGGCATCGGGACTGGCAGAGGTGATCAAATACGGCATTATACTTGACGCGGACTTCTTCACCTGGCTTGAGGGTAATCTGGATGCGCTATTGCGTCTGGACGGCCCGGCGATGGCGTACTGTATTCGTCGTTGTTGCGAGCTGAAAGCCGAAGTTGTTGCCGCCGACGAGCGTGAAGCGGGCTTACGTGCTTTACTGAATCTTGGACATACCTTTGGCCACGCCATTGAAGCGGAAATGGGATATGGCAATTGGTTACATGGTGAAGCCGTTGCCGCAGGTATAGTGATGGCTGCGCGCGCATCCGAGCGTTTGGGGCAGTTCAGTTCTGCTGATACGCAGCGCATCATCGCTCTACTCGAACGGGCCGGGCTGCCAGTCAATGGCCCTTGCGAGATGTCCGCGCAGGACTATTTGCCGCACATGCTGCGAGATAAAAAAGTGTTAGCGGGGGAGCTGCGTTTAGTGCTTCCGCTGGCCATAGGGAAAAGTGAAGTGCGCGGCGGAGTGTCGCACGAAGTCGTTCTTAGCGCGATTGCTGACTGTCAGCAGGCGTAACAACAAGAAAGGTCAGACTGATATTGCGTAGATGTCAGTCTTTTAGCTTCAGGTTATGTGCAATGTCGTAAGCATTAACCTTTGAGTGGGGTGTTAAATGGATGAATTCAAACCAGAAGACGAGCTGAAACCCGATCCCAGCGATCGTCGTACTGGTCGTTCTCGTCAATCTTCAGAACGCGATAATGAGCCGCAGATCAACTTTGATGACGTTGATCTGGACGCCGACGATCGCCGTCCGACGCGTACGCGTAAAGCGCGTAGTGAAGAACCTGAAGTTGAAGAAGAGTACGAATCCGATGAAGACGATACGGTGGACGAGGAGCGTGTTGAACGCCGCCCACGTAAGCGTAAAAAAGCGGCCCATAAGCCAGCCTCTCGTCAGTACATGATGATGGGCGTTGGCGTACTGGTGCTGCTGCTGTTGATTATCGGTATCGGCTCCGCGCTGAAAGCCCCCTCTACGTCTTCCAGCGAGCCGTCGGCCTCTGGCGAAAAGAGTATCGATCTTTCCGGTAACGCCGCCGATCAGGCGAATGCGACCCAGCCTGCGCCGGGCGCCACCTCCGCAGAACAAACCGCGGGCAATACGTCGCAGGATATTTCGTTGCCGCCGATTTCTTCAACGCCGACGCAGGGACAGTCGCCTGTGGTCGCTGACGGTCAGCAGCGCGTGGAAGTGCAGGGCGATCTGAATAATGCGCTGACGCAGAATCCAGAGCAGATGAACAATGTTGCGGTGAACTCTACGTTGCCGACAGAGCCTGCAACCGTCGCGCCAGTTCGCAATGGCAGCACGACGCGTCAGGCGGCGGTTAGCGAACCTGGTGAGCGTCATACCACGCGTCCGGAACGTAAACAGGCCGTCATTGAACCTAAGAAACCGCAGACCACGGCGAAAACCACCACTGCGGAACCGAAGAAACCGGTCGCGCCAGTGAAACGCACGGAACCGGCAGCGCCAGCCGCGACGCCGAAAGCGACCACCACGACGGCTGCGCCGACAGCGACGGCAAGCGCTGCGCCGGTACAAACCGCGAAGCCAGCGCAAGCCTCGACGACGCCTGTCGCAGGCGGCGGGAAAAGCGCCGGCAACGTTGGCGCATTAAAGAGCGCGCCATCCAGCCACTACACATTGCAGCTCAGTAGTTCTTCAAATTACGACAACCTGAACGGTTGGGCGAAGAAAGAGAACCTGAAAAATTATGTGGTATACGAGACGACGCGTAATGGACAACCGTGGTATGTGCTGGTAACGGGGATGTATGCTTCGAAAGAAGATGCTAAACGTGCGGTGTCCACCTTACCTGCCGATGTGCAGGCGAAAAACCCGTGGGCAAAACCGTTGCATCAGGTTCAGGCCGATCTGAAATAATCCAGGCTGTGTCCTGCAATTGCCTGTGAGTGTCGCTGACAGCTATTTTTGTTCAGGACAGGCGCGAGGGGCGCATTTGCTACCGTCAAATGCGCCGTAAAGCAACGCGGCACAGCCTAAAGCGCAGGATGCTGTCGGAGCTTTCTCCACAGCCGGAGAAGGTGTAATTAGTTAGTCAGCATGAAAAAAAATCGCGCTTTTTTGAAGTGGGCAGGGGGAAAATACCCTCTGCTTGATGATATCAAACGACATTTGCCAAAAGGCGAGTGCCTTGTTGAACCTTTTGTGGGTGCCGGATCGGTGTTTCTTAACACCGACTTTTCTCGTTATATCCTCGCCGATATCAACAGCGACCTTATTAGCCTCTATAACATCGTGAAGTTACGTACTGACGAGTATGTACAGGCTTCGCGCGAGCTGTTTATGCCTGAAACTAACCAGGCTGAGGTCTATTACCAACTCCGTGAGGAGTTCAATACCTGCCAGGACCCCTTTCGTCGGGCGGTACTGTTTTTATATCTGAACCGCTACGGTTATAACGGACTCTGCCGCTATAACTTGCGCGGGGAATTTAATGTACCGTTTGGTCGTTATAAAAGACCTTACTTCCCGGAAGCGGAGTTGTACCACTTTGCAGAAAAAGCGCAGAATGCGTTCTTTTACTGTGAGTCATACGCAGACAGTATGGCGCGTGCGGACAAGTCGTCGGTGGTCTATTGCGATCCGCCTTATGCGCCGCTGTCCGCCACGGCTAACTTCACAGCGTATCACACCAATAGTTTTAGCCTGACGCAACAAGCGCATCTGGCGGAAATCGCTGAGAATCTGGTCAGTAACCGGATACCGGTGCTCATTTCCAACCATGATACGGCGCTCACACGCGAGTGGTATCAACTCGCAAAATTGCATGTCGTCAAAGTTAGACGCAGTATAAGCAGCAACGGCGGCACACGTAAAAAGGTGGACGAACTGCTGGCTCTGTACCAACCAGGAGTCGCAACGCCTGCAAGAAAATAATTCTCAAGGAGAAGCGGATGAAACAGTATTTGATTGCCCCCTCAATTCTGTCGGCTGATTTTGCTCGCCTGGGTGAAGACACCGCCAAAGCGCTGGCTGCCGGTGCTGATGTTGTACACTTTGACGTCATGGATAATCACTATGTGCCGAACCTGACTATCGGCCCGATGGTGCTGAAATCCCTGCGTCAGTACGGTATTACCGCGCCTATTGATGTCCACCTGATGGTCAAGCCAGTCGACCGTATCGTGCCCGACTTTGCCGCCGCTGGCGCGAGCATCATTACCTTTCACCCGGAAGCCTCCGAACATGTTGACCGCACGCTACAGTTGATTAAAGAACACGGCTGTAAAGCGGGGCTGGTATTCAACCCGGCAACGTCGCTCAGTTATCTCGATTACGTCATGGACAAACTGGATGTGATCCTGCTGATGTCCGTGAACCCAGGCTTCGGCGGCCAGTCTTTTATTCCGCAGACGCTGGATAAACTGCGCGAAGTGCGTCGCCGCATTGATGCCTCCGGTTACGACATTCGCCTGGAAGTGGACGGCGGCGTGAAGGTGAACAATATCGGCGAGATCGCCGCAGCAGGTGCGGACATGTTTGTTGCGGGGTCGGCAATTTTCGATAAACCCGACTACAAAAAAGTGATTGATGAAATGCGCAGTGAGCTGGCAAAGGTAACTCATGGATAAGTTGCAGAATATTCGGGGCGTCGCCTTTGATCTTGACGGTACGCTGGTGGATAGCGCGCCGGGTCTTGCCGCGGCGGTGGATATGGCGCTGTATGCGCTGGAACTGCCGGTCGCGGGCGAGCAGCGCGTGATTACCTGGATTGGTAACGGCGCAGACGTATTGATGGAACGCGCGCTGACCTGGGCTCGCGAGGAGCGCGCCACGCTGCGTAAGACGATGGGGAAACCGCCCGTTGATGAAGATATTCCTGCCGAGGAACAGGTACGCATTCTGCGTAAACTGTTCGACAGGTATTATGGCGAAGTGGCGGAAGAAGGCACCTTTTTATTTCCGCATGTCGCCGACACGCTGGGCGCGCTGCACGCCAGCGGATTGTCATTAGGTTTGGTGACCAACAAACCGACGCCGTTCGTCGCGCCGTTGCTGGAATCGCTTGATATCGCCAAATACTTTAGTGTGGTTATCGGCGGCGATGATGTGCAAAATAAGAAGCCGCATCCGGAGCCGCTGTTGCTGGTGGCAAGCCGACTGGGCATGATGCCGGAGCAGATGCTTTTTGTCGGCGATTCGCGTAATGATATTCAGGCTGCAAAAGCGGCGGGTTGCCCTTCGGTTGGCCTGACATACGGCTACAATTATGGCGAAGTGATCGCTCTTAGCGAGCCGGACGTCATTTATGACAGTTTTAACGATCTTTTGCCCGCACTTGGGCTTCCGCATAGCGATAACCAGGAAATAAAAAATGACTAAGCCCATCGTTTTTAGTGGCGCACAGCCCTCAGGTGAATTGACCATTGGCAACTATATGGGGGCATTGCGTCAGTGGGTAAACATGCAGGATGACTATCATTGCATCTACTGCATCGTAGACCAACATGCTATTACCGTGCGTCAGGACGCGCAGCAGCTACGTAAAGCGACGCTGGATACGCTGGCGCTGTACCTGGCATGTGGTATTGATCCTGAAAAGAGCACTATTTTCGTTCAGTCCCATGTGCCGGAACATGCGCAGCTTGGCTGGGCGCTGAACTGCTATACCTATTTCGGCGAGCTGAGCCGTATGACGCAGTTTAAAGATAAATCTGCGCGCTATGCGGAAAACATTAACGCCGGCCTGTTTGATTACCCGGTGTTGATGGCGGCAGACATCCTGTTGTACCAAACCAATCTGGTGCCGGTAGGCGAAGATCAGAAGCAGCATCTGGAACTGAGCCGCGATATCGCCCAGCGTTTTAACGGGCTGTATGGCGATATTTTCAAAGTACCGGAACCGTTTATTCCAAAATCCGGCGCGCGTGTGATGTCGCTGCTGGAGCCGACGAAGAAAATGTCCAAATCGGACGATAACCGTAATAACGTGATCGGCCTGCTGGAAGATCCGAAATCGGTAGTGAAGAAAATCAAACGTGCGGTCACTGACTCCGACGAGCCGCCGGTAGTGCGTTATGATGTGAAAGAGAAAGCGGGTGTCTCTAACCTGCTGGATATTCTTTCCGCCGTGACCGGTCAGAGCATTCCTGAACTGGAAAAACAGTTTGAAGGTAAAATGTATGGCCATTTGAAAGGCGAAGTGGCGGAGGCGGTTTCCGGAATGCTGTCTGAGTTGCAGGAGCGCTATCACCGTTTCCGCAACGACGAAGCGTTCTTGCAGAAGGTGATGAAAGACGGGGCGGAAAAAGCCAGCGCACGTGCGGCCGAAACGCTGAAAGCCGTTTACGAAGCCATTGGCTTTGTGGCGAAACCGTAAGGGTTATTGCTTGCCCGATGGCGCGAGCTTATCGGGCCTACAAACGAGCGTAAGTTGGACAAGGCATCTGCGCCGTACCGTTTATCAGACCTGTAAAAAAACCGGGAAAATCCCGGTTTTTTTGTATCTGCGCAGTCGTTTCTATTATTGATCGGCAGCCGGGCCGCAACCACCAATAATTTTAGAAATAGAAATTGCAGGGTGCAGCAAATAATCGTAGCTGCAGTTGTTTTTTTTGTTTTCGATATGACCAGTACAAGCAGTGAGCGTCGCCAGAACCCCTGCCACAACGGCAATTTTTACAAATTTAAACATTTCAAAATCCTTGTTGATAAAACGAGCACTACTGGTGGAATAAATATAAGATCTATTTAGCGTATAGTACGATAGCAATTAATGAATCATACAGGTAGTCCAAATAAGGACTTCATCTTTACCAGTAAATATGATTTAAAAAAGGCCGCTTAATAATAAGCGGCCTGTATTAGTGTTATATAATGTCGTTTATTTAACGAAATGTTTTCTTAACGTTAAGCATAAAGCCTTTATCGCTGATACCGTCTTCCTTCCACTGGTAGGCATCCAGATGTAGCGCGGTATCATTGCTGCTGTATTTCACGCCGATGGTTGCCAGACCATTAACGCCGCCGCCTTTTTGACCGTCATCCACGCCGAACGATTGACCCGCCGCACCCTGTAATGACGCTGTACGCTGGCTCTTGCTGTAGCTCAGGTTCGGGCCGCCTTCCAGGGTAGCGGTGGCGCTCCAGCCGTCTTTCCCGGCGTAATCCAGCTTCAGGCCGACAATAGAGTCTACCGCCGTTTCGTTGCCAGAGTTCATCGACAGGTTAAAATCTCCGGCACTGCGCTCTTTGTAGCCATCTTCCATGGTGTGACGGAATTTCACCCCGGCATATGGCGTGACTTTCAGCGTATCACTCATCATGGTGAAAGTTTTCGCCCCTTCACTGCGAAACTCAAGGTACTGCTGACGCATGTCGGAATCGGCAATTTTGTTGACATCGCCATAGGCGACAGAACGGCTGCTGTCGAGGTTGTGCACGTCATAACGCAGGCTGTTGTTCCACGCCAGACCTTCATCAAACGCCATGCTGTGCTTCAGGCCAAAGAACTGGCTGTAGCCGCCGGTCAGGCCGTTATCGCCTGCGGTTTTCGAACCGTCGCCATCCAGACGCGCAATACCGTACTCCAGCGTCAGATTCTGGCTGGCGGTGAGATCCAACGTCTGGCGTAATGCCAGCATATCGTACTGGGTGTCGTTGCCCAGCTCCGCGCGCGGGTCGCCTTTCGCCACTACGTTAAACGCCAGGCCGTCTTTAATCTGCGGGGCCGCGTCGGCCAGCATGTTAAAGCGGTTACTGAGGATGCGCGCTTCGCGGAACACGGTGGTGGCCTGAGCGCCGCTGACCTGTTTCAGGGCGTTGTTCAGTTCGGCGGTGGTGCCAACGTTGAGGCTGGTATACAGCTCGTTGTTGGTGTAACCGGCGTCGAGCGCACTCGCCACGCCGGAGACGCTGGCGTCGGTCGCCACATCGGCATAGGCGTTTTTGGTCATGGTGACGTCAACGTTGCCGTCGCTGTCCTGGCTACCCTGGGCGTTCCACACCACGCTGGTGGATGTGATGTTGTCCGCACCCTGGATATTGCTGCCGGTGAACGCGTTATCCACCACCACGGTGGTCTCCGCCGTGCCGCTGGTAAAACCGGTATCCACCTTCACGTTGTCGCCAATCACCAGATTATTGGCTTTCAGCGTACCGGAACTGCCATCGGCGTTGGTGCCGACAATATAGTTGGAGAGCTGCTGCGGCGCGTTTGGATCCGCTGGCGGCGTGGGGATGCTGCCCTCGGTTGGGGCGGTAGCCGCATCTGGGATAACGATGTCCGCTGTCCCGTTATGGTCGTTCTGCGTGCCCGTAGTACCCGGCGCGTAGATGTCGCAGCCGCTGTCGCACAGCAGGTTGATTTCGCCGTTGTTGATGATGGCTTTGGTCTTGCCGCCAAACGCATACGAGTCATCCGCGTAAACGTTGATCACGCCGTCTGCGGTGTTGTTTATGGTGGTGGCATTACCGTTGCCCTTGATGCCGATAAGCCCGGTGCCGTTGGTGCCGTCCTCCTTGCCCTGCTCGGTACCGACGTTGATGGTGCCGCTATTGACCAGGTTAATGACATAACTGCTGGTGCCGCCGCTAATCGCCACGGCGTTATCGCCCTGCACGTTGATAGTGCCCTGGTTGCCGAAGTTATAGCCGCGGCCCAAATTGATTAGCGGCGCATCCGGGTTAATACCGTTAATCACGCCGGTTGCGGTGTTCCAGATCCATTTGGGGTCATTGCTGCCGTTGACCGTGGTGATGGCGCTGTAACCGTTAGTGGCGGTGATGGTGCCGCTGTTCACCTGGGTCAGCGAATCGTTGGCGCGCGTCAGATTGATGATGGTGTTCTCGCCGCCTTCCACCGCGCTGCCGCTGTTGGTAAGCGTAGCGTCCTCTTCGTTATAGAAATAGAAGCTGCCGCTGACCAGCGATTTGCCATCTTCCGCCACCGTCATATCGCCAGTATTGACGATTTCCTGCTGGTAGCTGGTGCCCGCTATGGAGCCGGTGAAATCGCCGTTATTGTAAAAAGTGACGTCGCCATTAAGGGTTAACAGATCGGTGGTGATGCTGCCGTCCGCTTCATTAAAGAGGCTGTGCCAGGTGGAAATAGCGTTCGCGTCCAGCGTCCCGTAGTTGGCCAGCGCGTTAGCCCCGCCGTTAATCGTCAGGGTACCGTTGACGGTGAGCGAGGCCCCCGTCTCGTTGTACAGCCAGCCCCCGTTAACGTCCACATCGCCGTTCAGCGTTTCATTGCCGTAATTCGCCAGCGTGCCGTTGGTGAAGAAACCCGCATCAGAGGTCTGGGTGTCGCTGTCGCCGCTGCCGGGCAGGGACTGGATCCAGATTTTATCCGTTGGCGTACTGCCCATGTGTGAATCAGTATCATCCATCGGGCTGCCGTTGAGGTTGATAGCGCCGTTATTGATGATGTAGCTGGTACTGTCGCTCAGGAACGCCTGGCCGTAATCAGCATCAATATTGATGGTGCCAGTCGTATCGTTAATCACGATGCCGCCGTTGAGCGCCGCCATCCCGACCAGCTCGTTTGCCTGGCCGGTCACGCCCTCATCGGCGGTCAGGGTGATCACGCCCTGGTTAATGGCGGTACCGCCATTAAGCGCCATCATGCCGAACCCGGCGTTATTAACGGTAATGGTGCCGGTGTTGGTAGCGGTAGCGTCGCCATCGCCACCGTCGGTGGAACCCGCCACCATTCCTGAGCTGGTGAGATAGAGCGATGATGGCTGCCAGTAGCTGGTGCCAGTGATGTTGTTTTCATCGTCCAGCGTCGGGATAAAACCATCCAGGTAAATATCGCCTTCGTTTATCGCTGTTCCTCTGCTGGCGCTAACGCCATATACGCCTGCGCCCTGCAAATGGATAGTTGCGCCTTTATCATTGATAACGCTGCCGTATCCGGAGGACAGCATGGCGTAAAAGGTGTGGGTGTACCATTTCAGTGGGTATACGCTTATACCACCGATGTACGCCGGCGTTTGGTCAGAAATAACGGTGATATCCCCGCCAGCCTTGTTCTGAACAACAGAGCCGTTACCGTTAGCCTGAGTAATACCTGTACGGTCATCGCTGCCGCTGACGTTATTGCCCGTTGCATAAATAAGGATATTGCCGCTGTTGCTGATTTCTGCGCCATCGTCAGCGCGCATGATGGTATATACGCCCTGACTGGTGATGCTGCCGTTGTTTTCAATCGATGAACTTTCCCCGTCGGCCATTAGCAAGGCATTTGAGGTGAAATTGAACGAATCCACATATTTGGCATTAATATCAATAACTGAGCTGTCGTCCAAAACCAGTGTGCCGCCATTTTTGACCTGAGCCAGCACGACATTGCCGCCGCTAAGAGTTGCCGTATCTACCGTAGAGTGACCGCTTAGCGTGGCTTCGCTGTTTCCATTGATATCAATACCATGAATAAGCACATCGTCAATATCGCCATATTCGCTGTGAGTAACATTAATACCGCCATCGATCGCGACACTGTTCCCGTCACCCGTCACGTTTAAGCCAACGACGTTCAGATATTGTCCGCTGCCAGCGGACTGATCGCTAACATCAATGTTAAGCCCGCCATCGAGCGAAATATTATTGTTGTCACCGCCGACAGTGACGCCGGTTAGTGATGTATCGCTGGCTATCAGAGAGTCCTGCATATAGTCAGCACTCATATTGACATTACCAGTGATATTAACGGTGTTGCTATCGCCACTGATGTTCACACCCGTTGCACCACGAAATACGCCATCGCTGTCCTGTGCTGAGGTAACGTTAATATCGCCATCCAGCTCAACCTGCGCCGTATTGCCGCTCACCTGCGCGCCTGTACCATTGAGGCTGACGCTGATATCGCCTTTATTTTTTAACGTGTTTTGTTCGCCTGCGACGATAAAACCCACGGAACCTTCGTCGCGCACGGTGGTGTGGCCGGTATTTTTAGCTTCGTTGCCGGTGCCGTAGGTGATGATACCCGTCGCGCCATCGGTGACCAGCAGATCGCCCGCCTGGGTCAGGCTACCGTTGTCGCCGTTGATAACCACGGCGACAGAGCCCGCGCCATCCACGGTAATATCGCCGGTATTGGCGATATGGGCGTTATCGCCGTTAATTTGCGTACCGGTGGCGCCGCCGGAGAGGGTCTGATTACCTTCATTGATAACGAGCGCATTGTCGCCGTCAATATACAGCGCCGTTGAGTCCGCGCCGCTGACGGTGGTGTCCCCGGCGTTATCGATAACCGCGTTATCGCCGGTAATGTGGCCGCCGGTGCCGCCATCGGCGATGGTCATGTCACCGTCGTTGCTGACGCGTGCGCTATTGCCGTCGATGATGGTGCCGGTGGAGCCTGCGCCGCTGATACTGGAGGTACCGGTATTCTTAATCGTGGTGTTGTCGCCATCAATGATGATGGCGGTGCCGCCGCCGCTTACGGTAATGTCGCCGGAGAAACCGGTGGTGGTGCCGTTGCCGGAAATCAGCGCGCCGATGGCGTTGTCCACCGTTGAGTTGCCTGAAATGGTGTTGGTGGTGCTGTCGCCGGAGATTACCATGCCGGTGGCGCCATCGGTCACGCTGGCGTCCCCGGAGAGCGTGTTGGTGGTGTGGTTGCCGGAAATAATCGCGCCGGTACGGCCCTGGCCGCTGATATCCATGCCGCGATCGGTGGTATTCGATTTGCCATCGCCGGTGATAACCGTGGTTTTATCGTCGGCAATAATCAGATAGCCCCGGCTGTCGTACTTCCAGTAGAGACCGTTTTCCTGGGTGCCTTCAATCACGGCGGCATTGGCGTCGGTCACGTCCCAGCCGGTGACGTTCAGCGTTTTGCCGTCTGCGGTGGTGAGCTGCCACTGGTTGTCCTGTTCTGAATAATTCCACACGGCACCCTCGAGAACGCTGCCGTTATCCAGTTTGAAGCTATCGAAGGTCAGGGTGTCTTTGCCTTTATCGATGGTGACGCCGTTGCTGAAGGTAATAACAGAGTCATCTGGGGGCGTGTCGTCGTCATCGCCGCTATCATCGGGCGGGGTCACATCGTCATCGCCGCTATCGTCGGGCGGGGTTACATCGTCATCGCCGCTATCGTCGGGCGGGGTTACATCGTCATCGCCGCTATCGTCAGGCGGGGTTACATCGTCATCGCCGCTATCGTCGGGCGGGGTTACATCGTCATCGCCGCTATCGTCGGGCGGGGTCACATCGCCATCGCCGCTATCGTCGGGCGGGGTCACATCATCATCGCCGCTATCATCGGGTGGGGTTACATCGTCATCGCCGCTATCATCGGGTGGGGTTACATCGTCATCGCCGCTATCATCGGGCGGGATCACATTGTCATCGCCGCCATCGTCAGGCGGGGTGACGTTGCCGCCATCGTCGGGTGGGGTAACGTCGCCGCCATTATCGGGCGTAGGGGGGGTATAAGAATGAGTAGAATCTCCGCCACCGTTATTTTCAACGCCAATAGCCACACCTGCGACCAGTGCAGCAACGCCGCCAGCAACCCAGCCCCAGTGATTATCATTTTCAGGTGTAGCAAGGCAGGTCGGTGAGAGTTTTGCGCGTTTTTCTTTAGGCAGAGAGGAGATATTACTGGGACATTCTTTTTCATCATCGTTATTTTCTGCGGCGATGGCCGGAATGTAATAACTTTGTAGCGTTAAAGCGATAGCGATAGAAATAAGTTTTTTCTTTTGCATAGGGTTCATCCTTAATTAATATTTTCCTTGCGTACTAAACATATGCAGAGAGCGGTACAGGCAATGATGAAATGGCCAGAAGAAAAATTATGCTTTAGTGTTTATTTTATCACCCGATAACCAGGTCAGGTCAAATTGAGTGCTTAACGGTGTTATTTATTGTATGAATGAATAAGAGGTGAATTTGACGAATAAAAGGGTTTTTAGGCAGAATTATTACTATTTAAATTTTTCTGGTGTATTTAAAGTTGATTTCTTAATTCACTTTTAAGTGAAAATAATTTGAGATTACGAGTAGTTGTAAAATAAAGCCCTGTTATTCAGGGCTTTATTTTAATTAATAATTAGAGAACCAATTTAATTTATCGCGTAAGCCAACGACCCGGCCAACGATAATCAGCGCCGGGCTTTCAACCTGTTGCGCTAATTCACCAAGCTGCGTCAGCACACCGTGGACGACGCGTTGCTTCACAGAGGTACCGTTTTCTACCAGCGCAACCGGCATATCGGCCTGCATACCGAATGCGATCAGTTTTTCCTGGATAGTCGCTGCCTGATTCAGCCCCATGTAGAACACCAGCGTCTGTTTTTCTGCCGCCAGGTTTTCCCAGTCCAGCTCGCCGCCGGTTTTCAGGTGACCCGTGACCAGACGTACGCTCTGGGCGTAATCGCGATGGGTTAGCGGAATACCGGAGTAGGCGGAGCAGCCGGAAGCCGCGGTAATCCCCGGCACTACCGAGAAAGGAATACCGGCATGACACAGCGTTTCCAGCTCTTCACCGCCGCGACCAAAGATAAAGGGATCGCCGCCTTTCAGGCGTACCACGCGTTTACCTTTTTGCGCTTCACGCAGCAGGATCTGGTTGATTTCTTCCTGTGGGACGCAGTGGTAACCTGCGCGTTTCCCCACAAAGACCCGATCGGCATCGCGGCGTACCAGGTTCATAATGTCGTCGGAGACGAGGCGATCGTAAACCACGATATCCGCCTGTTGGATTTGTTGTAACCCTTTCAGCGTCAGCAGTCCGGCATCGCCCGGCCCGGCACCGACCAGCACGACTTCGCCACGGTGATCCAGCGGTTCGCTAAACAGGCGTTCGGTTGTCGCGTTAACCGCTTTCTCATCGGCATTCGCCAGCGACTGCGCCAGCCGGTCATTGACGAAAAATTTTTCCCAGAAGCGACGACGCTCGCCCATCGTGGCAAACTGCTTTTTCACTCGGGCGCGGAGTTGCCCGGCATAGCGCGCGACCTGCCCCAGATGCTGCGGCAGCAGCGATTCCAGCTTCTCGCGCAGCAGACGCGCCAGCACCGGGGAAGTGCCGCCCGAGGAGACGGCGACCATCAGCGGCGAGCGGTCAATAATGGAGGGCATGATAAAGCTGGCGGCTTTCGGCGCATCCACCACGTTGCAGAAGATACGGCGTGACTCCGCCGCGTCGCTGACGCGCTGGTTGACGGTATCGTCGTCAGTGGCCGCGATCGCCAGCCAACACGAGTCGAGAAGCGTTTCGTCGAACGGACCCTCAACCAGAGTCAACATGCCTTCATTTGCCCATACGGTGAACTGTGGAATGAAGGTTAGCGCATTGACCGTTAAACGTGCGCCTGCTTCCAGCAGTAACCGTGCTTTGCGTTCTGCGACATCGCCACCGCCGACGATCAGACAGTCGCGGTCGCGTAATTGACAAAATATAGGCAAATGGTCCACGACATTACCCCTTAATGGTTGGCTGTAACCTTAATTTGGTTGGTTTTTTGCGGAACAGGACGCTCCGATTTCGGCGTAGCATACCAATAACCCAATCCCATGAACACGACGCCGGACAAAGTATTACCCAGAGTGACCCATAACAGGTTGTGTCCGATTCCGGACAGGGTATAGGCGTCGCTGTGATGACCAAACCAGGAGAGGGCGAACAGCGTCATATTCGCGACGGAGTGCTCGTAGCCGGAAGCGATAAACGCCAGCAGACACCACCAGATAGCAAGAAATTTTGCCGTGCCTTCGGTGCGGATTGCCATCCAGATTGCCAGACAAACCAGCCAGTTACACAGCGCGCCTTTGAAGAACAGTACTGTGGCGGGCGCGGTGGTTTTCGCCAGCGCGACTGAGTGAACGATGCTGGTATCGACCGGCAACAAACTGCCGCCGCCCCAGCTGTAAAGCAGGGCGACAAAGACGGAACCGACCAGGTTGCCGAGCCAGGTTTGCGGCAGGATAGCCCACATTTGACCGTGGCTGATAGTGCCTGCTTTGACGCCCAGCGTCAGGAACATGGTGTGACCGGTAAACAGTTCAGAACCCGCGATGATGACCAGCGTTAAGGCGATACCAAAGGTTGCACCCATCACCAGAGGACGTACGGATGGGTCGAGCAGATTGCCGAGGGTGAAAATAAGAATGATGCCAAGACCGACATAAGCCCCGGCCATTGCCGAACTGACCCAGAAGCCGAGCGGATTATTCGCCGACAGGCGTGCGATGCGCGCAGCGTTAGCCGCACACTTATTAATAGTGTCTGTAAACATTTGATTATCCTTTTCTCACTTCATCCTTTGCACTGCCTCTTTGTTGGCTGCCCTCGCTCACCCCAGTCACATAGTGAACTATGCTCCTGGGGATTTGCTCAGTTGCCGCCGCGATGCAGTACAAATGATTTTGTGATAACAATTAAAATGAAAAAAATACAAAAAAGGGGAGGCGTTGCGCCTCCCAAAAATAATTAACCGCGCAACTGCACCACGCCGTCTTTTACCCGCGCGTCGTAATGTTTCACAGAGAACTGCTCATCTTCCATGCACAGCCCATCGCTCAGGCGAAAGCGCTGTTTCTTCAGCGGGCTGGCGACCCACAGTTCGCCCTGGTGTTCCGCAATCAGTCCACGAGACAGCACGCTGGCTTCAAAGAACGGGTCGATGTTGCTGATCGCGAATACCTGATCGCTATGGTAAGGACGGAAAATCGCGACTTGTTCAGTACCTAACAGCGCGCAGACGCCGGTTCCCGGCAGAATGTCATCGATTTTGCAGATGTTTTGCCACTGGCTCATGCGTTTTCCTCCACCAGAGTGACCGGGATACGTTCATACGGCGTGGCCGGTCGATGCTGTTCACGTTCCGGGACGACCTGGACATTTGGGTCGCGCTTGTCGCTGTTGATAAAGTGCTTAAAGCGAACCTGTGCGGATGGGGTGTTAACGGTTTCTGTCCACTCGCAGACCACCGCTGCGCGCAGGCGCGCCATCTCTTCCTCCAGATGTTCGTTCAGGCCCAGCTTATCGTCGATGATGACCGATTTCAGATACTCGATGCCGCCTTCCAGGTTGTCTAACCACGGCGCGGTACGGGTCAGTTTGTCGGCAGTACGGATGTAGAACATCATAAAGCGGTCGAGATACTTGAGCAGCGTTTCGCGATCGAGATCGGCTGCCAGTAGATCCGCGTGACGCGGTTTCATGCCGCCGTTACCGCAAACGTACAGGTTCCAGCCTTTCTCAGTGGCGATGATACCGACATCTTTACCCTGCGCTTCCGCACATTCACGGGTACAGCCGGAGACACCGAACTTCATCTTGTGCGGGGTGCGAATGCCTTTGTAGCGGTTTTCCAGCTCCACGCCGAAACCGACGCTGTCGCCCACGCCGTAGCGGCACCAGGTGCTGCCGACGCAGGTTTTCGCCATCCGCAGCGCTTTGGCATACGCGTGACCGGTTTCGAAGCCCGCTTCAATCAGCTGACGCCAGATTTCCGGCAGATCGTCTTTTTGCGCGCCAAACAGACCGATACGCTGAGAACCGGTGATTTTGGTATAGAGGTTAAACTCGCGGGCGATACGACCCACGGCCACCAGACCTTCCGGGGTGATTTCACCGCCAGCGGAGCGCGGGATCACCGAGTAAGTACCGTCTTTCTGGATATTCGCCAGGAAGTTGTCGTTAGTATCCTGTAGCGGCGTGTGCTGCGGTTTGAGGATGTATTCGTTCCAGCACGACGCCAGCAGCGAACCGACGGTCGGCTTACACACTTCGCAGCCGTAGCCTTTACCGTGTTTCGCCAGCAGTTCTTCAAAGGTTTTGATACCTTCCACGCGGATTAAGTGGAACAGTTCCTGACGAGAATAAGCAAAGTGCTCGCACAGGTTGTTGTTGACTTCAATACCCTGTTTCGCCAGTTCGGCGTTCAGTACCTGCGTCACCAGCGGGATGCAGCCGCCGCAGCCGGTGCCGGCTTTGGTTTCCGCTTTCAGCGCCGCCACGGTATGGCAGCCTTTATTGATAGCGGCGATCAGATCGCCTTTAGTCACATCGAAGCAGGAGCAGATCTGCGCGCTGTCCGGCAGTTTATCCACGCCGATAGCGGGTTTACCACTGCCCGCGTGCGACGGCAGGATCAGCGAATCCGGGTTTTCCGGCAGTTCGATGGCGTTCAGTACCAGTTGCAGCAAATTGCCGTAATCGCTGGTGTCCCCGACCAGTACTGCGCCGAGCAGCGTTTTGTTATCTTCGCTGACAATAAGACGTTTGTAGACTTCTTTGCTTTCATCGAGGTAAACGTAGCTACGCGCGCCCGGCGTGCGGCCATGCGCGTCGCCGATGCCGCCGACGTCCACGCCCAGCAGCTTCAGCTTGGCGCTGAGGTCCGCGCCTTCAAAGGCGTTTTCACTGCCGAGGATATGGTCAACGGCGACCTGGGCCATTTTATAGCCTGGTGCGACCAGACCGTAAACGCGGTTGTTCCAACTGGCGCACTCGCCGATAGCGTAGATATCCGGGTCGGACGTCTGGCAGGTGTCGTTAATCACGATCCCGCCGCGCTGCGCGACGGCCAGACCACACTGGGTAGCCAGCTTGTCGCGTGGGCGAATACCGGTAGAGAAGACGATAAAATCGACTTCCAGCTCGCTGCCATCGGCAAAACGCATAGTCTTACGCGCTTCGTTACCCTGCTGAACAATCTCTTGCGTGTTTTTACTGGTGTGTACACGCACGCCCATGCTTTCGATCTTGCGACGTAGCTGCTCGCCGCCCATCTGATCGAGCTGTTCCGCCATCAGCATTGGCGCAAATTCAATGACGTGCGTTTCCACGCCGAGGTTTTTCAGCGCGCCAGCGGCTTCCAGCCCCAGCAGACCGCCGCCGACCACCGCCCCGCGCTTGCTGCGACGGGCGCAGGCTTCAATGGCGTTGAGGTCTTCAATGGTACGGTAAACGAAGCAATCCTGGGTTTCGGAGCCTTTAATCGGCGGAATCCACGGATATGAACCGGTCGCCATGATCAGCTTGTCATAATAAACGGTACGACCCGCGCTGGAGTGAATCACTTTCTCCTGACGGTTAATGGTAATTGCGCGTTCGCCAACCAGTACCTTCACGCCGTGCTTCTCGTAAAATCCTTCACGCACCAGAGAGAGCTCTTCCGCGGTGTGGTGAGAGAAGTAGGATGACAGGTGGACACGGTCATAGGCTTTACGGGGTTCTTCACAGAACACGGTAATGTCGAACAGGCTAGCGTCGGATTTATCAAGGAGATCCTCAATAAAGCGGTGGCCGACCATACCATTACCGATAATAGCGAGTCTGACTTTGCTCATTTTTGCCTCGATTTCTTTTCTATTACCGCCTACCTTAACGATTCAGCAACCCCGCTTATTGATGTAAATCAAATTCACCTTTATATACCTCTTAATGGGTATATGGCTGATTTGTCTGGATTTTTATAAGTGACGGAATTGTCAGGTTTTTCAGGTTTGTACAAATAACATACAAAATGAGGGGTTTTTAGACCAACAGGCCTACCTCGTCAGGAGGGGGGGGAGAGTGCCGGAGGGCGACGTCGCCATCCGGCAATCATTATCAATGCGCCGCTGGCGAACTATGCTGGCGATGACGGGATACAAAGCCGAGCGCAAAGCACATCACAAAGACCACCGCATACAGACCATTCGCGGTGAGTAACGCCGCCTGTGGACCGCTGTGCGCCACAATCGGGCCGGTGACGACGAAGGTCAGCATCGTTCCGATAGTGCCGCAGGTCAGAATAAAGTTAACCAGCTTAGGCGAGGCCACTTTCGTTTGCTGCGATCCCAGCGTAATGATGGAGGTATAAATGGCGCTGGAGAAGAAGCCCAGCGTCAGAATAAACCACGGCATATGCGCCTGCGTGCCGGTAATAAACAAATACATCAGTACCGCTGCCATACCCGCCAGTACGGTCAGAATGCGTTGCAGATCGAAAAAGCGCAGGATAAAGCTGAACGCCCACATGCCGAACATATAGGACATCCAGAAATCACTCACCAGCGCCCCGGCGTCATTCAGGCTCATGCCGAGGCCTTTGGCGTATTCCGGCACCCAGGAGATAAAGCCCAATTGACCGAGGATATAGCACAGCGCGGCGACGGCGAGAAACAGTACGCCAATGCCCCATTTTTCTTTGACGACAGGCGCCTGAGAGTGCTGCGCATGTTTACCCAGCGCCGGAAATTCACAGCCGAAGGTCAGGATGAAAATCGCCAGGTAGACCAGGCCGATACAGGCGTAGACCCAGTACCACTCAATACTACGCGCCAGCAGGAAGGCGGCGACCATAGGAAAAATCATCCCCGCCATGCTGAAGAAGGAGTCGGTAAACAGCAGTCGGGAACCGCGCTGACGCCCTTCATACAGTTGCGTAATCAGGAAGGTGCCAATCGACATGGTGATCCCGCTGACCAGCCCCAGCACAAACATCGCCGCTGAGAACAACGCCAGGCTGTGGCTGAACATCAGCCCGGCCACCGCCAGCACCATCAGGATAAAACCAAAGCGTAGCTGTGTTTTCAGCGGGATGATTTCCATCAGCCACGCGTTGAGGAAGATCGAGATCAAAATCCCGGCGTTCAGGAAAGTAAAGGTGTTACTCATGCTGGAAACGGGCAGCTGAAAATAGTCTGCGATATTTCCCATCACCATCCCGGTGACAATCACCAGCGCCCCGGTCAGGGCGTAGGAAAGAAAGCTGATCCATGTGAGCTTGATGCGGTTGCTGTTAGTCATGTCTGGCCTTGAAGAGAAGTGAAGCGCGTGGAGGGCGCGTTAAGCGGGCAGATTTTAGGCGCTTTTGTGATGCATTTAAATAATTATTAGTGATAGTAATGTTCATTGCATTTTTTAATGTGATGTTTGTCACATCATATTGCAAGAATACGGCGTTGCGTCGTAACGTTACATTTGTTTCATATACGTAAAATTAGGTAAAGGGCTGGCCTGGCCCAGGAAGGCTCTTTAAAATCATTCCACTTGCTTTATTTCTGCTCTCTTTAAGGAAATCTCATGCTCAAATCGACTCTGGCGGCTGTCGCAGCTGTTTTCGCTCTTTCTGCTCTTTCTCCCGCAGCGTTGGCAGCAAAAGGCGATCCTCATGTGCTGTTAACCACCTCCGCCGGGAATATTGAGCTGGAGCTGAACAGCCAGAAAGCGCCGGTTTCTGTGAAAAACTTTGTCGATTACGTCAACAGTGGTTTCTATAACAACACTACGTTTCACCGCGTTATTCCTGGCTTCATGATTCAGGGCGGTGGTTTTAACGAGCAGATGCAGCAGAAGAAACCGAATCCGCCGATTAAGAATGAAGCCGACAACGGTCTGCGTAATACTCGCGGCACGATCGCGATGGCGCGCACCGCAGATAAAGACAGCGCCACCAGCCAGTTCTTTATTAACGTCGCGGATAACGCTTTTCTCGACCACGGCCAGCGCGACTTTGGCTATGCGGTATTTGGTAAAGTGGTAAAAGGTATGGATGTCGCCGATAAAATCTCACAGGTACCGACGCACGATGTCGGGCCTTATCAGAATGTGCCGACAAAACCAGTCGTTATCCTTTCCGCGAAAGTCCTGCCATAAAACATGCCAGCGCGGGCGCGAGCCGCCCGCGTTTTCTCCCTGTCTCAGCGTAACCTGAAATTGCTGCTTATACTTGTGGTCAAGCACAGACATATTCAGGGAGGCCCGGTGAAGAAACTTACCGATAAACAAAAGTCACGCTTTTGGGAACAGCGGCGCAACGTTAATTTCCAGCAAAGCCGCCGTCTCGAAGGTATTGAGATCCCTTTAGTAACTCTGACCGCCGATGAAGCGCTGGCACGTCTTGACGAGCTTCGGAGGCACTATGAGCGATAAATTTGGCGAAGGGCGCGATCCGTACCTCTATCCGGGGCTGAATGTGATGCGTAATCGGCTGGGAATTCATCAGGCCCAGCGACTGGCGCAAGCGGCATATGAAATGACCGCGCTCCGCGCCGCCACGATTGAACTGGGGCCGCTGGTACGCGGCTTGCCTCATCTGTGCGCGATTCATCGCCAGCTCTATCAGGATATTTTCGACTGGGCAGGGCAACTGCGGGAGGTCGATATTTACCAGGGCGATACCCGTTTCTGCCACTTTGCCTATATCGAAAAAGAGGGCAACGCTCTGATGCAGGATCTGGAAGAAGAGGGCTATCTGGTCGGTCTGCCACACGAGAAGTTTGTCGAGCGGCTGGCGCATTACTACTGTGAAATTAACGTGCTTCATCCGTTTCGTTTGGGAAGCGGGCTGGCGCAGCGCATCTTCTTTGAACAGTTGGCGCTACATGCAGGCTACGCGCTGAGTTGGCAAGGTATTGCGGTTGAAACATGGAAGCAGGCGAACCAGAGCGGCGCGATGGGCGATCTCTCCGCTTTGCAGGCGATTTTTCAGAAAGCGATAAGCGAAGCTCGCGAAACTGAGTAAAATAGTGCGGTTCTACTGACCCGGAGCCGCCATGATCCTGCTTATCGATAACTATGATTCCTTTACCTGGAACCTCTACCAGTATTTTTGTGAACTGGGCGCGGAAGTGCAGGTCCGGCGCAATGATGCGCTGACGCTGGCGCACATTGACGCTTTGAACCCGCAAAAAATCGTTATCTCTCCTGGCCCCTGTACGCCGAATGACGCTGGCATTTCACTGGCGGTCATCCGCCATTATGCCGGACGTATTCCGATGCTGGGCGTTTGCCTGGGTCATCAGGCGATGGCGCAGGCCTTTGGCGCGACGGTGGTGCGGGCAGCAAAAGTGATGCACGGTAAAACCTCGCCGATTACGCATAACGGGCAGGGCGTTTTTCAGGGACTCGCCAACCCATTAACCGTGACACGCTACCATTCTCTGGTGGTTGCCCCCGAAACGCTTCCTGACTGCTTTGAAGTGACCGCCTGGAGTGAGACACAGGAGATCATGGGCATTCGCCACCGCGAGTGGGATCTGGAAGGCGTGCAGTTCCACCCGGAAAGTATTCTCAGCGAACAAGGACACGCTCTGCTGGAAAATTTCCTCCGGCGTTGATTTGTGGTTGCTATTGAGTGATTTTTTATTCATATTTTGTGATTATAATTTCACTGGCATTTCTACTTAACCGGGTGGTAATGATATGGCAACTGAACAAACGGCTATTACGCGCGCAACTTTTGATGAGGTGATTCTGCCTGTTTATGCACCGGCGGACTTTATTCCGGTCAAAGGTAAAGGCAGCCGCGTATGGGATCAGCAGGGCAAAGAGTATATCGATTTCGCCGGCGGGATTGCAGTGACTGCGCTGGGCCATTGCCATCCGGCACTGGTCGAGGCGCTGAAATCCCAGGGGGAAACCTTGTGGCATACCAGTAACGTTTTTACCAATGAACCAGCGTTGCGTCTGGGACGTAAACTGATCGACGCCACGTTTGCCGAGCGCGTGCTGTTTATGAATTCCGGCACCGAAGCGAACGAAACCGCTTTTAAACTGGCGCGTCATTATGCCTGCGTGCGCCATAGCCCGTTCAAAACGAAAATCATTGCCTTCCATAACGCCTTTCATGGCCGTTCCTTGTTTACCGTCTCTGTCGGCGGGCAGCCAAAATATTCCGACGGCTTTGGGCCGAAACCCGCCGATATTGTTCACGTTCCCTTCAACGATCTCCATGCGGTGAAAGCGGTAATGGATGACCACACCTGCGCGGTGGTGGTCGAGCCGATTCAGGGTGAAGGCGGCGTGCAGGCGGCTACACCGGAATTCCTCAAAGGGTTACGCGACCTGTGTGACGAGCATCAGGCGTTGCTGGTGTTTGATGAAGTGCAGTGCGGGATGGGGCGCACCGGAGACCTGTTTGCCTATATGCACTACGGCGTCACGCCGGATATCCTCACCAGCGCCAAAGCGTTAGGAGGCGGTTTTCCGGTGAGCGCCATGCTGACCACGCAGGAAATAGCCTCGGCCTTCCATGTCGGTTCGCATGGTTCAACTTATGGCGGCAATCCGCTGGCCTGTGCGGTGGCTGGCGCGGCATTCGATATTATTAATACGCCAGAGGTACTACAAGGCATTCACACTAAGCGGCAACAGTTTGTGCAACATTTGCAGGCGATTGACGAGCAATTTGACATTTTCAGCGATATTCGCGGCATGGGGCTGCTGATTGGCGCGGAACTGAAACCGGAGTACAAAGGTCGGGCGCGCGATTTTCTGTACGCAGGAGCGGAGGCCGGCGTGATGGTGCTCAATGCCGGAGCCGACGTGATGCGTTTCGCGCCGTCGCTGGTGGTGGAAGACGCGGATATCGAGGAAGGGATGCAGCGCTTTGCGCAGGCGGTAGGGAAGGTGGTGGCCTGATGGCGGATTGCCGGATAAGCGTAGCGCATCCGGCAGTCGGACTTAACCTTTTGTATCCCGTAGCCGCTTACTCAGCCAGATACCGTGATGCGGACGCTGACGCCAGGCCATCGACGAAATGGTGTGCATGGTGTTCAGATGGCCAATGATGCGCTGTAAATGTTGTTCCAGAGTGCTCAATAAGCCATGTGACGGCATGTCCGGCGACTCCAGAATATTGACATCGCCGGAGCCGCCTGGCCTGTCGTACTCCAGGCGCTGCTGGCAGCGCTGAATCGCAATCTCGCAAGATTCCAGATAGCGCTGCGCCAGATCCGGCGTCAGCATGGTGTGTTCCCGCGCCAGCGTCGTCATGGCGTTGATATGCTCGACAATAAACTGGCTGTGCGTGACCCACAGTTTCATATCCGACAGATAGTGGGTATTGAATCCGGGTTCCTGCATTGCCTGATTTAACGAGTTGAATAACGTGTTATGCGCCTGGTTGACCCGCATTCTTTGATAAGCGAGCGGGGTGGCCTGCGGATCGTTACTGAGGATCAGTCGGATAGCTTCTTGATCGGCTTCCAGCGCATCATGGGCGTTTTTACGTAATAGCCCGCTTTGCCATTGCGGCCACAGCCAGACCATGCCGCCAAAGGCAATTAAACAGCCAATCAGCGTATCGATCAGCCGCGGCACAATAAACTGCTCTCCGTTTAACGTCAGTAACTGGATGGTGTATACCGCCGTCACCGTAAAGCCGACCGTCGCCCAGCCGTAGTTTTTACGAATAATCAGATAACTTGCCAGCGTTAGTACCAGCATGACCGCCAGCGTAATGCTTTCGGGAATATGTAAGTGCAGCGTGACGCCGGCAATCACCAGGCCGACCAGCGTTCCGACCGAACGGTGCAGAATACGTACGCGCGTCGCGCCATAGCCGTTTTGGGTGACAAACAGCACTGTCATGAGTATCCAGTACGGTTTAGGCAGGTGCAACGCGCTGCCCATCAGACTGGCGATGCTCATCATCACGCTGATGCGTCCGGCATTGCGTAGCGCCGGCGATTTTAGAGACATATAATTTTTCAGCGCCGGAAGTAGCGGCAGACGACGCTGTTTATCGGCCATCAGGTCGCGGGCGTACAGCGGACGCTGAGTACGCAGCACACGGGCGATTCGACTGAAGTGCCAATAGCAGAACTGGCCTACCGGATTTTCAGGATGCTGATTGGCGATTTTCTCCAGAGCGCCAATCTGTTTTTCCATGGAGAAGCGCGTCGGCAGACGATGATAAAGAATGTCATCCGCCAGCACGCGCAGACGGGCGGCGACCGTTTGCGCATTCCAGCGAATCACCTCTTCCGCATGGCTGCGTTCTACCAGTTTCTGTACCTCTTCCGGCTGATGCAAGCTGACGGAGATGTGCTCCTGCAAATCCATCGCTTCCTGAAAAGCCCGTAGTAGACGCTTGTAATCATTATTGTTGTGCGCCGAAAGCATATGCATCTGTTGGTAACACTGGGTAATGAGATCGACCGCTTTTTGCTGGCGTATCAGCAGGGGAGGCAGCGCTTTTTCCGGATCGATATGTTGGGTGAGCAGGCTGTATTTCGCTTCGCAATAATCGGCCAGTTCACGGTATAACAAACTCAATGACTCGCGCAGCGGCTGTTCGCGCCATAGCCAGAACCAAAACCAGTTAAACACGCCGTACCATAGCGTGCCCAGCGCATAAATGAGCAGTGGCTCCCAGACGGGCATGTATCCCGCAAGACTCAGGGTAAAGATGGCGGCAATCAGCGACGCTGGCAGTAGCCGCGCGTGAAGCGGGCTAATTTCCGCCGTCACGCCAAGCACCAGCGTGAGCCCGGTCAGGATCAACGGCAGGGGGATGGATTCCGCCAGCAGAAGTTGCGTTACCAGACTGCATCCGGCGAACAGCGACGCGCCGATGATCAGGCGTTTAAAAAAGCGTTTGTGCGGGGTATCCAGACCTGCAATGTTGCAGCAGGCGGGAACGAGAGAGAAAAGCAAGCCCAGGTGTAGCTGGCCTATCAATAAACCAACAGCCACAGGCAGGCACAGCACCAGCGTTTGCCGTAGTGCGTAATTAATCTCTGGGTGATAAATCAGTCTTCGCCACATCGATGCAAACAAAAATGGCGCATGATAAAACGCGCCATTCTGACGGAATTAACGGGTGCCGTAGACGACGATGGTCTTGCCATGCGCGGAGATCAGGTTTTGATCTTCCAGCATTTTCAAAATACGACCAACGGTTTCGCGGGAGCAGCCGACGATCTGGCCGATTTCCTGACGGGTGATTTTGATCTGCATCCCATCCGGGTGCGTCATGGCATCGGGCTGTTTCGCCAGATTCAGCAGCGTCTGAGCGATACGCCCGGTGACGTCAAGGAAGGCGAGGTTACCTACTTTTTCAGAGGTGACTTGTAAGCGACGAGCCATCTGGGAAGAGAGGCGCATCAGAATATCCGGGTTGACCTGGATTAATTGGCGAAATTTTTTGTAGGAAATTTCAGCGACCTCACATGCGGTTTTCGCACGTACCCAGGCGCTGCGTTCCTGGCCTTCTTCAAACAGGCCCAGTTCACCAATAAAATCACCCTGATTCAGATAAGAAAGGATCATTTCTTTCCCTTCCTCATCTTTGATCAGCACTGCCACGGAGCCTTTAACGATGTAGTACAGCGTTTCTGCTTTTTCACCCTGGTGAATCAGCGTGCTCTTTGACGGGTACTTATGAATGTGGCAATGAGACAAGAACCATTCAAGAGTCGGGTCTGTTTGCGGTTTGCCAAGCACCATGCGCGGTTATCCTCTGTTATAAGCTGTCTCCAGAGCCAGAAAACGGCACTGTCTCTGGGGTTGCAAAAATATACTTCCCGCTACCTGGGAAGGGGGCTACGAAAATAGATTGTAGCCTGTAATGTGATGTCCTCTGCATACATGCAGTACGTCAATGTATTACTGTAGCATCTTGTCTGTTTTAGCATAGCTTTCGCCGTGTGTCTCCTGGTGTCTCGCTTCAGCATGACCCAGGTCGCCTTCCATTGCGACTTTTGTTGTATGCGCGTAATCTTTCAGGAAAATTGAAACATTGGAGTTACGAAATATGCAAGCGCGTGTAAAGTGGGTTGAAGGGCTCACGTTCCTCGGAGAGTCCTCCTCCGGCCACCAGATTTTAATGGATGGCAACTCCGGTGACAAAGCGCCGAGTCCGATGGAGATGGTATTAATGGCGGCTGGCGGATGTAGCGCTATTGATGTGGTATCAATCCTGCAAAAGGGCCGTCAGAATGTCACCAACTGCGAAGTGAAGCTGACATCCGAGCGCCGGGAAGACGCGCCGCGCCTGTTTACGCACATTAATCTGCATTTTATCGTTACCGGCAGCGATCTGAAAGAGGCTGCCGTCGCGCGCGCTGTCGATCTCTCCGCGGAAAAATATTGCTCGGTGGCGCTAATGCTGGAAAAAGCGGTCAATATTACCCATTCGTATGAAGTGATTGCGGCGTAACACGTGATGCCGGATGGCGGCGTGGCTTTATCCGGCCTACCCGTTTTTATCTCGTAGGCCCGATAAGCGTAGCGCCATCGGGCATTTCACCGCGGTTATTCGATTTTTTTGCCTTCCATTAATCGCTGCACCAGCGGCAACATAATCAGCTCCATCGCCAGCCCCATTTTGCCGCCCGGCACCACTAATGTATTAATGTGAGAAATAAACGAGCCCTGGAGCATCGCCAGGAGCCAGGGAAAATCGATCCCTTCCAGGTTGCGGAAATGGATCACCACAAAACTCTCATCCAGCGAGGGAATACCCTTTGCGGCGAACGGATTGGACGTGTCGACGGTCGGCACGCGCTGGAAGTTAATATGGGTACGCGAGAACTGCGGCGTAATGTAATTGATGTAGTCGTCCATGGAACGCACCACGGAATCCATCACCGCTTCACGGGAGTGCCCGCGCTCGCTGGTGTCGCGAATCAGTTTCTGAATCCACTCGAGGTTGACGATAGGCACCACGCCAACCAACAGATCAACATGACGCGCGACATCATGTTGCGGGGTGACGACGCCGCCGTGCAGTCCTTCATAAAACAGCACATCGGTCGGTTCGGGAAGCGGCTGCCAGGGGGTAAACGTGCCGGGAACCTGATTCCACGGTACGGCTTCATCATAGGTATGCAGATATTTACGCGACTGGCCTTTACCCGTCTGCCCGTACTCAATAAAGGTATGTTCCAGTAGGCTGAAGTCATTGGCTTCAGGCCCGAAATAGCTGATATGCCGCCCGGCGTCACGCGCTTTGCGGATCGCCATATCCATTTCCGGGCGGGTGTAACGATGAAAACTGTCGCCTTCCACCTCGGCGGCGTGCAGATTTAACTGCGCGAAAATTTTACGAAACGCGAGGCTGGTGGTGGTGGTCCCCGCGCCGCTTGACCCTGTTACTGCTATCACCGGATGTTTGGCTGACATGGCAACTCCATGATTGAGCTTTAGTAATAATGTATTGTCGGCAAAGGCGTTTTATTCGCGAAACTGCTTTTTCGGCATAATATTGACCGTTTCATGTAATTCAGACCATACCAGCACGGCCTCGCCGGATTGCAGTTGGCGTTTTACGTCAGCGACTTTTTGTTCAAGCGAACGTTCATGTTCACCATAATCGGTGCCTTCGCGCAACACAAAGCTTTCGATCAGGTTGTCCAGCGTGTCGGGGGCGAGCCCCTGCCAGGGAATGATCATGATGACGCCTCCAGGTACGTTGTCAGCCAGTCAGGAATTCGGCGTTCCAGCCACATTTCAGGGCGCAGCGGCGTACCGCCGATAAATCCTACGTGTCCGCCATGCTCAGTTAGCTGATACTCCACCTGCGGGGGCAGATCTTCCGCTTTAGGGATCACATGATGATCCATAAACGGATCGTCTTTAGCGTGAATAATCAGCGTCGGTTTAGCAATCTGGTTAAGCAACGGCATGGCGCTACACTGACGATAGTAGTCGATGGCGTCGGCAAAGCCGTGAATTTTCGCGGTGATCAGGTCGTCAAACTCGCGAATACGGCGCATTGATTTCAGTTGCGCCAGATTCACCGGCAGCGACCCGGGGTACGCCGCCAGCTTGCGTGACGCATTCGCTTTTAACAGATTAAGCAAATAACGCTGATAGACGCGGGAAAACCCTTTGTCCATATGGTAGCTACAGGCTTCGAGAACAAAGGGCGCAGAAACAATCACCGCCGCCTCGATGGGAATATCGCGGCCTTCTTTCGCCAGCAGGCACGCCAGCATATTACCGCCGAGCGAATAGCCCACGGCGGCTGTCGGAACGGCGCCGAACTCCCGCTGTAACCAGCGTAAAAACCAGGCTCCGTCCTCCGTTTCACCGGAGTGGTAAATACGATTCAGACGGTTGGGTTCGCCGCTACAGCCGCGAAAGTGCATCACCACGCCCAGCCAGCCGCGCTTTTGCGCCGCCTCAATCAGCCCGTGGGCATAGGGGCTGTTCAGGCTGCCTTCCAGACCGTGAAAGACCACCAGCCGCGGTTTATGCTTTGCCTGTTGCGGTTCTTCGCTCCATGCCAGATCGACAAAATCGCCGTCCGGTAGCTCCAGCCGCTGCCAGTGGGCGTTGAACTTCACTTTGCGGCGGATTAAGCGCGGCAGCATAGTTTGTAAATGGCGATTACGAATGCCACGCATGGGAATAAATTCATGCGAGTCATTGACAGGCGGGGTCATTTCTGTGGACGTGATCTCAACCATAGCACCAGAACAATTGATAATTGGAAACAATACTATACCGCGCATAAGGTTCACAGATTAGTCAATATGTGATTTTACGTTCAATTGGTCGTCTGGCGAAATAAAATTGCGCCTCATTTCACCAGCGGGGGCGGTATGCAAGGCGCGCGCAATACCCCACAGAAATCGCGTGAACCTCTGCATCAGCCGAATTAATCGTGGTAGTGTGGCAACACGATAGTTATGTGACTCAAGGAGAAGGCATGTCGAAGACACTTTTACAGATCCATTTTAACTTTAGCGGCCCTTTTGGCGAGGAGATGACTCAGCAACTGGTCGGGCTGGCGGAGTCTATCAATGAGGAGCCGGGCTTCATCTGGAAAATCTGGACAGAAAGCGAGAAAAACCAGCAAGCTGGCGGCATTTACTTGTTTGAATCCGAAGAAACGGCGCAGGCTTATATTAAAAAACACACTGCGCGTCTGAAAAATCTTGGCGTTGATGAGGTGACGTTTAAATTATTTGGCGTGAACGACGCGCTGACGAAAATAAATCACGGCAACCTTTGCCGCTAAATCACATAACGCAGGCTTCTGTTCCGGTGCTGCCGACCGCAACGGTAATCTTTATACCGGGACGAGTACCGAAGAGGCCTTTATGGACGAACAGCGGACCACGAACGTTCTCTTCCAGCGTGTTCAGCGCCTCGGCGGTGCGGGCGATGTTACCCTTCTCCACAAACATCATGAAGATGGTGAGCTTGCGGAAGGTAATGTCATCGGTGATTGACAGGTTCATCGCCCGCCCCGCGCGTTAGAGCCTATCGCAGTAGGCGTAATTGTTGAAGCCAGTTTGGGGCCGGACAGCGCGCAGAAACCGGAGCGTACACATAGTACGTGAGGATTTCGAGCACTGCCCGGCCCTAAAATGGCGAATAAAATAGCCTAATGGGATAGGCTCTTAGTCGTTCTGCATCATCTGCTCAAGCTGCTCCTGCGCCTCAAGCCATGCCATTTCACATTCTTCCAGCCCGGATTTGGCGCTGGCCTGCTGTTGCAGACACTCGGTCATCTCCGCTTTACGGCTGGGGTCATACAGGCTGCTGTCGCCGAGCTTCTCTTCCGCCTGCGCTAACTGGGCGTTGAGCTTTTCCATCTCTTTTTCCAGACGGGTAATCTCTTTACGCAGCGGCTGCGTCAGAGTGCGTAGCTCGGCTTCGCGACGCTTCTGATCTTTGCGTGACTGGGCGCTGTTGGCGTTGTTTTCCTTCGGCGCGTCGTCGGCCTGGTTTTCCTGCTTCTGCACATCGCTCAACCACTGCTGATAATCTTCCAGGTCGCCGTCGAACGGTTCGACCTTTTTGTCGTGAACCAGATAGAGGTCGTCAGTGGTGGAGCGAATCAGGTGGCGGTCGTGCGACACGACGACCAATGCGCCTTCGAAATCAATCAGCGCTTCGGTGAGCGCCTGACGCATGTCGAGATCCAGGTGGTTGGTCGGTTCATCGAGCAGCAGCAGATTTGGACGCTGCCAGACGATCAGCGCCAGCACCAGGCGCGCTTTCTCGCCGCCGGAGAAACGTTGCGTCTCTTCCGTTACTTTGTCGCCCTGGAAGCCGAAGCCGCCGAGATAGTCGCGCAGCTTCTGCTCCAGTTCCTGCGGCGCCAGACGCGCCATATGCTGCAACGGGGATTCATCGGCGCGCAGGAACTCCAGTTGGTGCTGGGCGAAGTAGCCGAGCTTAATGCCTTTGGCGAGGCCAATTTCACCGTGCAACGGTTCCAGTTCGCCCGCCAGCAGCTTGATCAGCGTCGATTTCCCCGCGCCGTTGCGGCCCAGCAGGCCGATACGCGAGCCGGGCACCAGGTTCAGCTTGATGGATTCCAGAATGATGCGATCGCCATAACCTGCGCTGACTTTTTCCATCTTCAGCAGCGGGTTCGGCAGGCTTTCCGGCGCGCGGAAGCTGAAATGGAACGGGTTGTCGACATGAGCCGGCGCAATCAGTTCCATACGCTCCAGCATCTTGATACGGCTTTGCGCCTGCTTGGCTTTGGTCGCTTTGGCGCGGAAACGGTCGATGTAGCTTTGCAGATGCGCCACACGCTCCTGCTGGCTCTCATACATCGCCTGCTGTTGCGCCAGGCGCGTGGCGCGCTGAACTTCAAACGCGCTGTAGTTGCCGGTGTACTCGAACAGAGTCTGCTGTTCGATATGGATAATTTTATCCACTATCGGGTCAAGAAAATCGCGATCGTGGGAGATCAGAATCAGGGTGCCTGGATAGCTCTTCAGCCATTTTTCCAGCCAGATAACGGCATCCAGATCGAGGTGGTTGGTCGGTTCGTCGAGCAGCAGTAAATCGGAACGGCAAATCAACGCCTGAGCCAGGTTAAGGCGCATCCGCCAGCCGCCGGAAAAGTCGCTGACCGGACGTTCCAGCTGATCGTTAGAGAAGCCGAGACCGTGTAGCAGGCTGGCGGCGCGCGAGCGAACGGTCCATGCGTCGATGGCGTCCAGCTTACCGTGTATGGAGGCGATAGCATGTCCGTCGTTACGTTCGTTGGCGTCGTTAAGCTGCGCCTCCAGCTGCCGGTATTCACGGTCGCCATCAATGACATACTCAATCGCTGGCTGAGGCAACGCAGGTGTTTCCTGATTCACCCACGCTAATTGCCAGGTTCCGGGCAGGGTAAAACTCCCGGCATCGGCGCTGATTTCATTTTTTAGCAATGCCAGCAGGGTAGATTTACCGCAGCCGTTTTTACCCACCAGGCCGACTTTCTGGCCTGGATTAATGGTAGCCGAGGCATTGTCCAGTAGGACGCGCACGCCGCGACGAATTTGTAACGAGGAGAAAACAATCATAAGGCGCCGTATGTTCAGACTATGTTAATTTATCATTATGATAATGTAATATTCGGGCGTACCGCCGCGCTGGAGCGCAATGGTAGCTCAAAACAACAACGATACACAAAATCATTCAGGCCGCCTTTGGTGAGGGACAAGAATATCTCTCATTAATCTCCAGCGGCGGACATAGAGTACGTTCCTGAGTTGAACAAACACTGTCAACGTAGAAGCGGCCTGAAGAATGGCATGTATCGACCCAAAACAACCGGGAGGGGGATTGATGTCTCAGCCAGCGAAAGTCTTGCTGTTGTATGCCCATCCGGAATCTCAGGACTCGGTTGCTAACCGGGTACTGCTTAAACCGGCCATACAGCACAATAACGTAACCGTGCACGATCTTTATGCGCGCTATCCTGATTTTTTTATCGACACGCCCTATGAACAAGCCCTGTTACGTGAGCACGACGTCATTGTTTTTCAGCATCCCCTTTACACCTATAGCTGTCCGGCTTTACTGAAAGAATGGCTTGATCGCGTTTTGAGTCGGGGGTTCGCCAGCGGACCAGGGGGAAACCAACTGGTGGGAAAGTACTGGCGTAGCGTGATTACGACCGGCGAGCCGGAGAGCGCTTACCGGTATGACGCGCTAAACCGCTATCCAATGAGCGATGTACTGCGCCCCTTTGAACTGACCGCGGCCATGTGCCGGATGCACTGGATGCCGCCCATTATTGTGTACTGGGCGCGGCGCCAGTCGCCGCAGACGCTGGCCAGTCATGCGAAAGCCTATGGCGAGTGGCTGGCGAATCCTGTGAGCGCGGGAGGCTATTGATGGAAGGTGCTGATTTATTGACAGCGGGAGTGTTGTTCCTCTTCGCGGCGGTGGCGGCGGTGCCGTTAGCCGCGAGGCTGGGCATCGGCGCGGTGCTAGGGTATTTGCTGGCGGGAATCGCCATCGGTCCGTGGGGGCTGGGATTTATCAGCGACGTTGACGAGATCCTGCACTTTTCCGAACTGGGCGTCGTGTTTCTGATGTTTATCATTGGTCTCGAACTCAATCCGTCCCGGCTTTGGCAACTACGGCGCTCTATCTTCGGCGTCGGCGCTGCTCAGGTGCTGTTAAGCGCGGCGGTGCTGGCGGGGTTATTGATGCTTGCTGATTTCTTATGGCAGGCGGCGGTCGTCGGCGGGATTGGCCTGGCGATGTCTTCGACGGCGATGGCGCTACAACTGATGCGCGAGAAAGGCATGAACCGTAGCGAGTCCGGGCAGTTAGGGTTTTCCGTCTTACTGTTTCAGGATTTAGCGGTGATCCCCGCGCTGGCGTTGGTGCCTTTATTGGCGGGATCGGCCGACGAGCATTTCGACTGGTTTAAAGTGGCAATGAAGGTATTGGCCTTCGCGGTAATGCTGATTGGCGGTCGTTACCTGTTGCGCCCGGTATTTCGTTTTATTGCTGCGTCCGGCGTGCGGGAGGTCTTCACTGCCGCGACGTTGTTGCTGGTGTTGAGCGCCGCCTTATTTATGGACGCGCTGGGACTGTCGATGGCCCTGGGAACCTTCATTGCCGGCGTTTTACTGGCAGAGAGCGAATACCGGCATGAGCTGGAAAACGCTATCGATCCCTTTAAAGGTTTACTGCTTGGGCTGTTCTTTATCTCCGTCGGTATGTCGCTAAATCTCGGCGTACTTTATACCCATTTACTGTGGGTGGCGGCGAGCGTTGTTATTCTGGTCGCCATAAAAATGCTGACGCTGTATCTGCTGGCGCGGCTATATGGAATAAGAAGTTCTGAACGGATGCAGTTTGCCAGCGTGCTGAGTCAGGGGGGCGAGTTCGCTTTTGTGCTCTTTTCTACCGCCTCTTCTCAGCGCCTGTTTCAGGGCGATCAGATGGCGTTATTATTGGTGACTGTCACGTTATCAATGATGACCACGCCGCTACTGATGAAAGGGATTGATAAGTGGTTATCGCGCCGTCTTAATGGCCCGGAAGAGAATGATGAAAAGCCGTGGGTTGAAGATGATAAGCCCCAGGTGATTGTCGTCGGCTTTGGCCGTTTTGGTCAGGTGATCGCTCGCTTATTGATGGCGAATAAGATGCGTATCACCGTGCTGGAACGCGATATCGGCGCCGTTAATCTGATGCGCAAATATGGTTATAAAGTATATTACGGCGACGCTGCACAAGTCGAGCTGCTGCGTTCTGCGGGCGCGGAGGCGGCGGAGTCGATAGTCATCACGTGTAATGAACCGGAAGACACGATGAAGCTGGTGGCGCTGTGTCAGCAGCATTTTCCTCATCTGCATATTCTTGCGCGAGCGCGTGGACGTGTGGAGGCCCATGAGTTATTACAGGCTGGCGTCACGCAGTTTTCCCGTGAAACGTTTTCCAGCGCGCTGGAATTGGGACGTAAAACTCTGGTGTCGTTAGGTATGCATCCGCATCAGGCGCAACGCGCGCAGTTGCATTTTCGTCGGCTGGATATGCGAATGTTGCGGGAGCTGATCCCGGAGCATAGCGACATGGTACAGATTTCGCGCGCCAGAGAGGCCCGACGCGAACTGGAGGAGATTTTTCAGCGCGAAATGCAACAGGAACGGCGCCAGTTGGATGGCTGGGATGAATTTGAGTAGGGGTAAAACAATGGCAATCCGTAAACGTTTTATTGCAGGCGCGAAATGTCCGGCCTGTCAGGCGCAGGATACAATGGCGATGTGGCGTGAAAATAATGTCGATATTGTTGAATGCGTTAAGTGCGGGCATCAAATGCGGGAAGCGGATAAAGACGTTCGCGAGCATGTTCGCAAAGAAGAGCAAGTGATCGGGATTTTTCATCCGGACTAGCGATATGCCGCAGGTTTTTTTAAGCTAAGGGGTACACGGCTGCAGAATTCCGCTACAATCTGCGCCACTATTCTTCCCATGCTCAGGAGATATCATGAAAGTAGCAAAAGACCTGGTGGTCAGCCTGGCCTATCAGGTACGTACAGAAGACGGTGTGTTGGTTGATGAGTCTCCGGTGAGTGCGCCGCTGGATTACCTGCACGGTCACGGCTCCCTGATCTCTGGTCTGGAAACCGCGCTGGAAGGCCATGAAGTTGGCGACAAATTTGATGTCGCTGTTGGCGCGAACGACGCTTACGGCCAGTATGACGAAAATCTGGTGCAGCGTGTGCCTAAAGACGTCTTTATGGGCGTTGATGAACTGCAGGTAGGGATGCGTTTCCTGGCTGAAACCGACCAGGGCCCGGTACCGGTAGAGATTACCGAAGTGGAAGACGATCACGTTGTGGTTGATGGTAACCACATGCTGGCGGGCCAGAATCTGAAATTTAACGTCGAAGTTGTTGCGATTCGTGAAGCGACTGAAGAAGAACTGGCTCACGGTCATGTTCACGGCGCGCACGATCACCACCACGATCACGGTGAAGACGGCTGCTGTGGCGGTCATGGTCATGACCATAGTCACGAGCACGGCGGCGAAGGCTGCTGCGGTGGCGGTGGTAAAGGCGGCTGCGGTTGCCACTAATCCCCGTCGTCTTTCAAGCCACCGCGGTGTTGGCTACGCTTTCAAACCCCGATCACATAGTTATCTATGCTCCCGGGGAATTTTCAAGCTTGCCGCCTTGCTGTGACTCGAAATCCTTAGGGTATTATCATTGGTTCGATAAATCATCGGGCACAAAAAAAGCGGGTTAACCCCGCTTTTTTTTCGTCTCAATAATGCGGCGGCGGCGTTTCTTCTGCCTGAGAGGCGATATTTGACGGCTGACTGGCTTTTAACTTTTCCGTGAGCAAACGCAGATGATCGCGCAGCTTCGCCATCTCCATTTCATGTGCGGTTACCGTCAGGTTTAGTTCTTCTATGGTAATCTCCTGGAACGCCAGACGGCTTTCCAGTTCAGCCAGACGAGCTTCCATCGTGATATCCTGCATGATGTACCTCTTTATGTTGTCTCCGTCGGCGGATTCTACTTAACTTTACCGGCTTTCACAGCAACCATTACGCGCCCTACGAAACTAATTTAAACAAAAAGAGTCTGAAAAGAAGTGATAATAGGGCGTGTTCGTATGTTGATTTGTTCTGCAACGATTTATAGTACGCTTCTTACGTAAGTTAACATGGGGCGAGATGCCCCGGCCCTGGAGATATGGATGAAATCACTGTTTAAAGCCACGCTGCTGGCAACTACGATGGCCGTTGCTATGCATGCACCGATCACTTTTGCTGCTGATGCGGCGAAACCGGCAGCTACCGCTGATAGCAAAGCAGCATTTAAAAACGACGATCAAAAAGCGGCTTATGCGCTGGGCGCCTCGCTGGGTCGTTACATGGAAAATTCGCTTAAAGAGCAGGAAAAGTTGGGCATCAAACTGGATAAAGATCAGTTGATTGCCGGCGTTCAGGATGCCTTTGCCGATAAGAGCAAACTGTCCGATCAGGAAATTGAGCAAACGCTGCAGACGTTTGAAGCACGCGTGAAGAGCGCTGCTCAGGCGAAGATGGAAAAAGACGCTGCCGATAACGAAGCAAAAGGTAAAACGTTCCGCGACGCTTTTGCTAAAGAGAAAGGCGTGAAAACCTCCTCTACCGGTCTGCTTTACAAAGTAGAGAAAGAAGGCACAGGCGAGGCGCCGAAAGATAGCGATACCGTTGTGGTGAACTACAAAGGTACGCTGATCGACGGTAAAGAGTTTGATAACTCTTACACGCGCGGCGAACCGCTCTCCTTCCGTCTGGACGGCGTTATCCCTGGCTGGACTGAAGGCCTGAAAAATATTAAGAAAGGCGGCAAGATCAAGCTGGTTATCCCACCGGCGCTGGCCTACGGTAAAACGGGCGTTCCGGGTATCCCGGCGAACTCCACCCTGGTATTCGACGTAGAGCTGCTGGATATCAAACCAGCGCCGAAAGCGGATGCTAAACCTGCCGATGCGGCTGACGCTAAAGCCGCAGATGCTGCTAAAAAATAAAAACTGAGAGCCGCCGCTTGTAATAGCGGCGGTTTTTTTTATGCAGGCCGGATATATTACTCACCATAATTTGATTTGCGGATAACGGCGCTTGCGCTGGTCGTTAAGGGCGAGACCGTAGGCTGAATGACCGCCAACGCACACGTAGCCTGAAATAGACGAGCAAATTAGTACTGGAAAGATGAACCCTCACTGTATTAATTTAATCATCCGCGTAAATAATGAGCCTGCCCTGAAAACATAACGACAGGCTCCTGAAAAGGAGTGTTTTTTTTCATGTCCAGGTCGCTTTTAACCAACGAAACCAGTGAACTTGATTTGCTGGATCAGCGTCCCTTCGAGCAAACCGACTTCGATATTCTGAAATCCTACGAAGCGGTAGTGGACGGGTTAGCGATGCTTATAGGTTCCCATTGTGAAATCGTATTGCACTCTTTGCAGGATCTAAAATGTTCAGCCATTCGTATTGCCAATGGCGAACATACGGGCCGTAAAATTGGCTCGCCGATTACCGACCTGGCGTTGCGCATGTTGCACGACATGACAGGGGCGGACAGTAGCGTGTCGAAATGCTATTTCACGCGCGCGAAAAGCGGTGTCTTGATGAAGTCGTTGACGATTGCCATTCGCAACCGCGAGCAGCGCGTCATTGGTCTACTGTGCATCAACATGAATCTTGATGTGCCATTTTCACAGATTATGAATACCTTTATTCCGCCGGAAACGCCGGAAGTCGGCTCAGCGGTTAATTTTGCCTCCTCAGTCGAAGATTTAGTCACCCAGACGCTGGAGTTCACGATCGAAGAAGTGAATGCCGATCGTAATGTCTCTAACAACGCGAAAAATCGTCAGATCGTCCTTAACCTGTACGAAAAAGGCATTTTCGATATTAAAGACGCCATTAACCAGGTAGCCGATCGTCTGAATATCTCAAAACACACGGTTTACCTCTATATTCGCCAGTTCAAAAGCGGCGATTTTCAGGGGCAGGATAAATAATGCGTTATGCCATTATGGTCACCGGGCCGGCATATGGCACCCAGCAGGCCAGCAGCGCATTGCAGTTCGCCCACGCGCTGCTCAATGAGGGGCATGAGTTAGCCAGCGTCTTTTTCTATCGGGAAGGTGTCTATAACGCCAATCTCCTGACCTCGCCGGCGAGCGATGAATATGATCTGGTACGCGCCTGGCAGAAATTGAATACGCAGCATGGCGTAGCGCTGAACATCTGTGTCGCGGCGGCGCTTCGTCGCGGTATTATTGATGAAACTGAAGCTGGCAGACTGGCGTTGCCGTCCGCCAATCTTCAGCCGGGCTTTACGCTAAGCGGACTGGGCGCGCTGGCGGAGGCATCTCTCACCTGCGATCGGGTGGTGCAGTTTTAATGAAACGTATTGCATTTGTCTTTTCCACCGCGCCGCACGGCAGCGCCTCAGGCCGTGAAGGACTGGATGCGCTGCTGGCGACGTCAGCGCTAACGGAAGCGCTGGGCGTCTTTTTTATCAGCGACGGCGTCTTTCAGTTATTACCGGGACAAAAACCAGACGCTGTGCTGGCGCGTGATTATATTGCTACTTTCAAGCTCTTTGATTTGTACGATATTGATCAATGCTGGATCTGCGCGGCATCGCTGCGCGAGCGTGGTCTGGAGAACGTTAATTTTGTGGTAGACGCCACGCCGCTTGAACCCGTGGCGTTACGCCGCGAGCTTGGCAACTATGATGTCATCCTGAGATTCTGAGGCGTTTATGCTGCATACCTTACCTCATTGCGCCTCGAGCGTTGATTTTCCCGCTTTGCTGCGCCTGCTAAAAGAGGGCGATGCGCTTTTGTTGCTCCAGGATGGCGTTACCGTCGCGATTGAAGGTAACCGCTTCCTTGAAAGTCTGCGCGATGCCCCCATAACGGTCTATGCCTTGAAAGAAGACATTGACGCCCGCGGCCTGGGTGGTCAAATTTCAGACAGTGTCGTCAGGGTTGACTATACTGAGTTTGTCAGACTCACGGTTAAGTATGCCAACCAGATGGCCTGGTGATGGCGGGATCGTTGTATATTTCTTGACACCTTTTCGACACCGCCCTAAAATTCGGCGTCCTCATATTGTGTGAGGGCGTTTTATTACGTGTTTACGAAGCAAAAGCTAAAACCAGGAGCTATTTAATGGCAACAGTTAACCAGCTGGTACGCAAACCACGTGCTCGCAAAGTTGCGAAAAGCAACGTGCCTGCGCTGGAAGCATGCCCGCAAAAACGTGGCGTATGTACTCGTGTATATACTACCACTCCTAAAAAACCGAACTCCGCACTGCGTAAAGTTTGCCGTGTTCGTCTGACTAACGGTTTTGAAGTGACTTCCTACATCGGTGGTGAAGGTCACAACCTGCAGGAGCACTCCGTGATCCTGATCCGTGGCGGTCGTGTTAAAGACCTCCCGGGTGTTCGTTACCACACCGTTCGTGGCGCGCTTGACTGCTCCGGCGTTAAAGACCGTAAGCAAGCTCGTTCTAAGTACGGCGTGAAGCGTCCTAAGGCTTAATGGTTCTCCGTTAAGTAAGGCCAAACGTTTTAAATTAATGTCAAACTAAACTCGTAGAGTTTTGGACAATCCTGAATTAACAACGGAGTATTTCCATGCCACGTCGTCGCGTCATTGGTCAGCGTAAAATTCTGCCGGATCCGAAGTTCGGATCAGAACTGCTGGCTAAATTTGTCAATATCCTGATGGTAGATGGTAAAAAATCTACTGCAGAATCAATCGTATACAGCGCGCTGGAGACCCTGGCTCAGCGTTCTGGTAAATCTGAACTGGAAGCTTTCGAAGTCGCTCTCGAAAACGTTCGCCCGACTGTAGAAGTTAAATCCCGCCGTGTAGGTGGTTCTACTTATCAGGTACCAGTTGAAGTCCGTCCGGTCCGTCGTAATGCTCTGGCAATGCGTTGGATCGTAGAAGCTGCTCGTAAACGCGGTGATAAATCCATGGCTCTGCGCCTGGCGAACGAACTTTCTGATGCTGCAGACAACAAAGGTACTGCAGTTAAGAAACGTGAAGACGTTCACCGTATGGCAGAAGCCAACAAGGCGTTCGCACACTACCGTTGGTAATCCCTTCGGAGTCATAGTCACCAGGCGGGCGCTTCAGGTAAGTCGCCCGTTTTGGATAACTTAACTGAACGCCTAAAGATATCAACGAGGAATCAAATGGCTCGTACAACACCCATCGCACGCTACCGTAATATCGGTATCAGTGCGCACATCGACGCCGGTAAAACCACTACTACCGAACGTATTCTGTTCTACACCGGTGTAAACCACAAAATCGGTGAAGTTCATGACGGCGCAGCTACCATGGACTGGATGGAGCAGGAGCAAGAGCGTGGTATTACTATCACCTCCGCAGCGACTACTGCATTCTGGTCTGGTATGGCTAAGCAGTATGAACCGCATCGCATCAACATCATCGACACCCCGGGGCACGTTGACTTCACTATCGAAGTAGAACGTTCCATGCGTGTTCTCGATGGTGCGGTAATGGTTTACTGCGCAGTTGGTGGTGTTCAGCCGCAGTCTGAAACCGTATGGCGTCAGGCAAACAAATACAAAGTTCCGCGTATTGCGTTCGTTAACAAAATGGACCGCATGGGCGCGAACTTCCTGAAAGTTGTTGGTCAGATCAAAACCCGTCTGGGCGCGAACCCGGTTCCGCTGCAGCTGGCAATTGGTGCTGAAGAAGGTTTCACCGGCGTTGTTGACCTGGTGAAAATGAAAGCCATCAACTGGAACGATGCCGACCAGGGCGTTACCTTCGAATACGAAGATATCCCGGCTGACATGCAGGACCTGGCTAACGAATGGCACCAGAACCTGATCGAGTCCGCCGCAGAAGCTTCTGAAGAGCTGATGGAAAAATACCTGGGTGGTGAAGAACTGACTGAAGAAGAGATCAAACAAGCTCTGCGTCAGCGCGTTCTGAACAACGAAATCATCCTGGTAACCTGTGGTTCTGCATTCAAGAACAAAGGTGTTCAGGCGATGCTGGATGCGGTAATTGATTACCTGCCATCCCCGGTAGACGTACCTGCGATCAACGGTATTCTGGACGACGGTAAAGATACTCCGGCTGAGCGTCACGCAAGCGACGACGAGCCGTTCTCTGCGCTGGCGTTCAAAATCGCTACCGACCCGTTTGTGGGTAACCTGACCTTCTTCCGTGTGTACTCCGGTGTGGTTAACTCTGGTGATACCGTACTGAACTCCGTGAAAACCGCACGTGAGCGTTTCGGTCGTATCGTTCAGATGCACGCCAACAAACGTGAAGAGATCAAAGAAGTTCGCGCGGGCGACATCGCGGCTGCTATCGGCCTGAAAGACGTGACTACCGGTGACACCCTGTGTGATCCGGAAAACCCGATCATTCTGGAACGTATGGAATTCCCTGAGCCGGTAATCTCCATCGCGGTAGAACCGAAAACCAAAGCTGACCAGGAAAAAATGGGTCTGGCTCTGGGCCGTCTGGCGAAAGAAGACCCGTCATTCCGCGTATGGACTGACGAAGAATCTAACCAGACCATCATCGCTGGTATGGGTGAACTTCACCTGGATATCATCGTTGACCGTATGAAGCGTGAATTCAACGTTGAAGCTAACGTGGGTAAACCTCAGGTTGCTTACCGCGAAGCGATTCGCGCGAAAGTTACCGACATCGAAGGTAAACACGCGAAACAGTCTGGTGGTCGCGGTCAGTATGGTCATGTTGTTATCGACATGTACCCGCTGGAGCCGGGCTCTAACCCGAAAGGTTACGAGTTCATCAACGACATCAAAGGTGGTGTAATTCCTGGCGAATACATCCCGGCCGTTGATAAAGGCATCCAGGAGCAGCTGAAGTCTGGCCCGCTGGCGGGTTATCCGGTAGTTGATCTCGGTGTGCGTCTGCACTTCGGTTCTTACCATGACGTTGACTCCTCTGAGCTGGCGTTTAAACTGGCTGCGTCTATCGCCTTTAAAGAAGGCTTTAAGAAAGCAAAACCAGTTCTGCTTGAGCCGATCATGAAGGTTGAAGTAGAAACACCTGAAGAGAATACCGGTGACGTTATCGGCGACCTTAGCCGCCGTCGTGGTATGCTCAAAGGTCAGGAATCTGAAGTTACAGGCGTTAAGATCCACGCTGAAGTACCGCTGTCTGAAATGTTCGGATATGCAACTCAGCTGCGTTCTCTGACCAAAGGTCGCGCATCGTACACTATGGAATTCCTGAAGTATGATGATGCGCCGAACAACGTTGCTCAGGCCGTAATCGAAGCCCGTGGTAAATAAGCCGCAGGGTTAAAAACCAAAATCCCGTGCTCTCTCCTGAAGGGGAGAGCGCTATAGTAAGGAATATAGCCGTGTCTAAAGAAAAATTTGAACGTACAAAACCGCACGTTAACGTCGGCACCATCGGCCACGTTGACCACGGTAAAACTACCCTGACCGCTGCAATCACCACCGTACTGGCTAAAACCTACGGCGGTGCTGCTCGTGCATTCGACCAGATCGATAACGCTCCGGAAGAAAAAGCGCGTGGTATCACCATCAACACTTCTCACGTTGAATACGATACCCCGACC
>NZ_JBKFSV010000014.1:0-95744 GCF_046569445.1 Salmonella sp. 741265050_HSA
GCAAATGTCAGATCGTATGCGCCTGTTAGGGCGCGGCTGGTAAGAGAGCCTTACAGGCGCATCTGAAAAACCTCCGGCTATGCCGGAGGATATTTATTCGGTTTACTGCGGGTAAGGCACCCAGTCGCCGCCATTCAGACGAACGTAGGGCTTACCCTGATACTGAATCACCACCGCATTAGCGTTTTCTGAAACCGGCGCGGTTTGCGGCAGATTGCTGGTCAGCTTGTTCCAGTTCACACTGTCTTCGGTAAAGAGCTTACCGTCCACGGCGCGTACGACCAGTTCGGAAATCGCCAGGTAGCTGCTCGGCTGATTAATATCAATCGGCGCGCCCTCATGCGGGGCTTTCATGCCAAAAAATTTCACGCCCGCCGGGACGTTGGTGATGGAGGGGCTGGGAATATCGCGCAGGCCTGAGATCTGCATTCTGTCGCCCTTCAGCGCGCCGCCGTGCTCCGGTACGACCACCACCATCACCTTACGCCCGGATTTCTCCAGTTCGGTAAAGAAAGCGTCCAGTTCATCGAACAGTTTCTGCGCGCGGATTTTATAATCCGCCGTTTTGCTGACGCCGGGAAAATGGTTGCCATCGTGCAGCGGCAGCAAGTTAAAGAAAGTCGCGGAGCGGGAATTGGCTTCACGTTCTTCCCCTGTCAACCAGCGGTTCAGGACCGCCAGATCGTCATATACCGGCGAGCCGTCGAATGACAGCAGGGCGGTTGGCAGGCCGGACTGGTTCATCAGTTCGCTCTGCATACCGCCGTTTTCGCGAACTTCTTTCAGGAAGCCGCCAAATTCACCGTTATGATCCATCATCAGATGCTGAGTAAAGCCCAGCTTCGCAAGATTATCAAACAGATAACATTCGTTATCGGCTGGTTGATAAAGTCGGGTATGCGATGGTTGACCACAGCTGGCGCGCAGCAGACGAATGGCCGCCGGGCCGCTGTAAGACGTACCGGAATTAAAGTGTTTAAACAAAATGTCAAAGTGCGACCATAGCGGATGTGACATCAAGCCTGCCGCTTCGACATCCGACCAGGAGAGCGAACAAATATTGATGACCAATAGGTCGAACGGCTGCGCATCAGGCGGAAGTTGTGCCGGGAACGTCGTTTTCCGCTTTTCTTCCGCGGCATAGAAGGTGTTCAACCAGGCGTTCAGATTCGCGGTCGTCGGCGGCGCGGTTTGCGCAGGCATATCGCCGATGACCGGCTTATCGCCCGCTGTCGCGACGGTAGCGGCTGCATTACCGCCAGTCGTCGTCACCGTATCGGTTGGCTGACCTGCCGGCCACAGCGTAAAAACCGGGCCGGTTAATGTCAGGACATTCAGCCATACCATGATGGCGACCACAAACACCGTGACCCGAATCCACTGTGATAAAAATAGCCAGGCAACCAGCAGTACGAAGATGGCGCCGATCATTTGCCAGTTAATAAAACGGGCGATCAGATCGAGCAGATAACCGGAGCTGAATTCCGCCACCTGCGTCCCCTGGCTCATAATGCTTTGCGGGCCGGGCAGCCAGGTATCGTGCCAGAACAGCGCGAAGCCGACGGGAATGGCAATCCAGTGGCGCAACCGGTGAAGGCGATATTTTGGTATTGGCATGAGCAGAAACGCCATGAATACCAGATTCAGTAAAGGATGAAAATTCAGATAGCCTGCCCACAGCAGGCCAAACTTGACCAGAAAATAGAAGTTCCAGCCGGAAAGACCGCGCCAGTATTGCCAGAGCGGAGAAGGCATTGAAGGAGTTTGAGTATGCTGAGTCATTTTTTGTCTGCCTTGACTTTCGTAGCGCGGCGCAGAGTTCCGGCTGGTTTTACATAACGAGGTTTGGCAAATAGCAGCCGGGTCGTATCACTGATACGGCGTAGCGAATGACGCGCCAGATACCCCAGCGGAAAGAAAATCAGCGCGCAAAAAAGAATAATTTGCACGATATCGCTGATGGTCATCATGATGCACGCTCCGCGGTGTCGTCGAGCAATCGCAGGGGTTCAGGAATACGACGCCAGATGCGGCCATCGTGTTCGGCATTTATTACCGGGTCGGCGCGTTTTGCCAGCGGTAGCGGCGTTCCCCACAGTTCCGGCGACAATAAGCGCATCTGCACCAGCTCGGCGCTGATTTGTTTATCTTCGAACCAGACCATACGATTAGAGAAAATATCGCCCGTCGGCAAAGGGAAAATATGGTTTAACGCGGTATCCAGATCGTTGACCCGGCAGAATGATAAAAACAGCACCAGGCGGTTGCCGCCGATGGTCATAATATCGCCGGTTCGGTTTGGCCGACATAATGTTAACGCCTGCTCAACCCGAATGCCCGGCACCGGGCGCAGCGCGACCAGAACGCCTTTCCCGTCGGCGGGGAGCAGGGTGTTGCTCATCATCGTATGGATGGCATCGCAGAAGATATCCCACGGCTGAAAACCGCGCAGTTTCAACGGCTGCGTCATTGACAGTAGCGTGGTGATGTCTTCCGGTACGTAACGGCTGAACTGCTGTCCCTGCACGCTTTCAATAAGCGTCAGGCAGCGTGAAAGCGGGGCGTTCCAGGGAATGATCATATTCGCGCCGCAGCCCAGCAGCAGGCGCTCATCGGTGGCGCGCAAACTGGCGATATTTTCGCGCACGACAATTTTCAGCGCGCTTCCCCGCTGGCGCCGCAAAGTATGAATGCGACGAGCAAGCGGCTCGATTTGGTTGTTCTGTGTAAGCGAAAAAATAATTGTCGCGGCCTGCGCCGTGCGCGCGTCGTTGAATAGCGCTTCGTTATTGTCGAAAAGCGTCCAGTGTTCCGAGAGCGGCGGCGCGCCTTCAAGGACGGCGACGTGGCTAAGAATGCGTTTTTCGTCGCTACGCGGCTGAATTGCCGTCTCCTCCTGATGGGATAGCGTCCAGCGTTCGTCCTGCTGACACAGCAATAACTGCTGTCGGGCGCTGACGCCTTTTTCGTTACACCAGAAGGCAATATCGAACAAATGTTGGTCGCCCTGAAAACGTAAACTGGCGAGGCCGAAAAGTGAGCGATACTCGCCCATCAACAACGAGGACTGTTTATCGCTATTATTACAAGGGTTAATAACCAACAATGAACAGTGATGAAAACGAGTCCATTTATTCATTTTTTCCAGCCATTTATGCAGGCTTTCTGACGTTATATTCCGCCACGTGTTATTTGCACAAATAAGAATGAAAAAGTAATGCGTCGGGTTAACAGAACAAAGCAAATCGTGGGGCAAAGAGTATAGCCCTTTTTCTGAATCCGGCATGGTAAATAAGCGGATTTTCTCCGGACCGTGAGATTCATCTAATTTGATTACTTTGCCAGGATCGCCTTCCATGCCGATGACGGCGACATTTGCATTCTCCGTTTGTGACGCAATCGTTTGATTCACCAGGCTGATGGCATCTTGCTGGCGATCGGCGTTAACCCACCAGACGCCGCCGGTTGGCATATGGCGCAGTTCATCCCATAATGATGAGATGCCGAGAGAAAATACGGGGTCCACAGTGTCCCTCATGTCACTATTTTAACTGTTTATCAGTTTACTAGCGAAAGCACAGAAATAAACCTAACATTGAAATTAAAACGCATCAGATTTAGCATGTGAATCAATTTGTCCGGCAGGATGCCCTGTAACTCTGCGCTTTGCATTTTTACACATTATAAATGATGTCACGGAAAGATGAAAAATGCGCGTTCTCCCGTATTGACGACGGGGCGTAATGCTGCCAGTGAGAAATATTTAAAAAGGAGCAACCAGAATGTATAACAATGAACCTGGCGCTCAGTCCGATCCAACGTTGGGCTACACTTTTCAAAATGATTTTCTGGCATTAAGCCAGGCGTTTTCACTACCCGAAATAGATTATACCGATATTTCCCAACGCGAACAGTTGGCGGCGGCGATTAAAAGATGGCCACTCCTGGCTGAATTTGCGCAACCACATTCATTAAGGAAGCCATGAATGGCGATTCTGGGACTGCAGGGCGTGCGCGGCGGGGTGGGAACCACATCTCTCACCGCAGCACTCGCCTGGGCGTTACAAATCTTAGGGGAAAATGTCCTGGTGATTGACGCCAGCCCCGATAACCTGCTGCGCATGTCGTTTAACGTCGACTTTGTCCATCAGGGCGGCTGGGCGCGATCGTTGCTGGACGGCCAGGACTGGCGCGATGCCGGATTACGTTATACCTCACAGCTTGATCTACTGCCGTTTGGACAGCTCACCGCGCAAGAGCGGGAAAATCCGCAGGCCTGGCAGGAGACTCTGGGAGAGATCGGATCGGCTATCCAGGCGCTGAAAGCGAGCGGACGTTATAGCTGGATTTTACTGGACTTGCCCTACGGCGCGTCACCGCTGACACGGCAACTGGTGAGCCTCTGCGACCATACGCTGGCGGTAGCCCGGGTTGACGCTAACTGCCATATTCGCCTTCATCAGCAGGCGTTGCCTGCCGGAGCGCATATTCTGATCAATGACTTACGCATTGGCAGTCAGTTACAGGACGATCTGTACCAGGTCTGGCTGCAAAGCCAGCGCCGGTTGCTGCCCATTGTGATCCATCGCGATGAGGCGATGGCGGAGTGCATGGCGTCGAAACAGCCGTTAGGCGAATATCGCAGCGATTCGTTAGCCGCCGAAGAGGTGTTAACGCTGGCGAACTGGTGCCTGCTGCATGATGCGGGCGACAAAACGTCCGCCGGGAGCCTGCGATGAGCGCCCTTTCCCGGTGGCTGCTTATCCCGCCGGTTAGCGCGCGTTTGAGCGAGCGCTATCAGGGTTACCGCCGCCACGGCGCGTCGCCGTTTAGCGCAGCGCTCGGCTGCCTGTGGACGATTCTGGCGTGGATAGTGTTTCCGCTTGAGCATCCGCGCTGGCAGCGTATTCGCGACGGGCATAAAGCGCTTTATCCGCATATTAACGCCGCCCGCCCGCGCCCGCTGGACCCGGCCCGCTACCTCATTCAGACCCTCTGGCTGGTGATGATCTCGTCGGCTAAAGAACGTCATGAACCGCGCTGGCGGTCATTTGCGCGCCTGAAGGACGTTCGTGGACGTTACCATCAATGGATGGATACCTTACCGGAACGGGTGCGCCAAAAGACAACGCACTTGGAAAAGGAAAAAGAGCTGGGACATCTTAGCAACGGCGCCCGGCGTTTTATTCTGGGCGTTATCGTGACCTTTTCACTGATACTGGCGCTGATCTGTATTACGCAGCCATTTAACCCGCTATCGCAATTTATCTTTCTGCTGTTGCTGTGGGGCGTTGCGCTGTTGGTACGACGTATGCCGGGACGCTTTTCCGCGCTGATGCTCATCGTGCTGTCGCTAACGGTCTCCTGTCGTTATATCTGGTGGCGCTATACCTCGACGCTAAATTGGGACGACCCGGTCAGTCTGGTGTGCGGGCTGATTCTGCTGTTTGCGGAAACCTACGCCTGGATTGTGCTGGTGCTGGGGTACTTCCAGGTGGTGTGGCCGTTAAATCGTCAACCGGTGCCGTTGCCGAAAGAGATGTCGCAGTGGCCGACGGTGGATATTTTTGTACCGACCTATAACGAAGACCTTAATGTGGTCAAAAATACCATTTACGCTTCGCTTGGCATTGACTGGCCGAAGGACAAGCTGAATATCTGGATCCTTGATGACGGCGGGCGCGAATCATTTCGTCAGTTTGCCCGACATGTTGGCGTGCATTACATTGCCCGCGCCACGCACGAACATGCCAAAGCCGGCAACATCAACAATGCGCTAAAACACGCGAAAGGCGAGTTTGTGGCGATCTTCGATTGCGACCATGTGCCGACGCGCTCGTTTCTGCAAATGACAATGGGCTGGTTCCTGAAAGAAAAACAGCTGGCGATGATGCAGACGCCGCATCATTTCTTCTCCCCGGACCCGTTTGAGCGCAACCTGGGACGTTTTCGTAAAACGCCTAACGAAGGCACGCTGTTTTACGGACTGGTACAGGACGGTAACGATATGTGGGACGCCACTTTCTTTTGCGGATCGTGCGCGGTGATTCGCCGTAAGCCGCTGGATGAGATTGGCGGTATCGCCGTTGAGACGGTGACGGAAGATGCGCATACTTCGCTCCGGCTGCACCGGCGAGGTTATACCTCAGCGTATATGCGCATTCCGCAGGCGGCGGGGCTGGCGACGGAAAGCCTGTCGGCGCATATCGGGCAGCGTATTCGTTGGGCGCGGGGCATGGTGCAAATTTTCCGCCTCGATAACCCTCTGTTTGGTAAAGGCTTAAAACTGGCGCAGCGGCTGTGCTACCTCAACGCGATGTTCCATTTCTTGTCCGGCATTCCGCGCCTGATCTTTCTGACCGCGCCGCTGGCTTTTCTGCTGCTGCACGCCTATATCATTTATGCGCCTGCGTTGATGATTGCGCTATTTGTGATACCGCACATGGTCCACGCCAGCCTGACTAACTCGAAGATTCAGGGCAAGTATCGTCACTCTTTCTGGAGTGAAATCTATGAAACGGTACTGGCATGGTATATCGCACCGCCGACTCTGGTCGCGTTGATCAATCCGCACAAAGGGAAATTTAACGTCACGGCGAAAGGCGGGCTGGTGGAAGAGAAGTACGTCGACTGGGTAATCTCGCGTCCGTATATCTTCCTTGTCTTGCTTAACCTGCTCGGCGTGGCGGCGGGCGTATGGCGATACTATTACGGGCCGGAAAATGAAACGCTGACCGTCATCGTTAGCCTGGTGTGGGTCTTCTACAACCTGGTCATTCTCGGCGGCGCGGTTGCGGTTTCGGTAGAGAGTAAACAGGTCAGGCGCGCGCATCGGGTCGAGATTGCCATGCCGGGGGCCATCGCCCGCGAAGATGGACATTTGTTCTCCTGTACCGTACATGACTTCTCCGACGGCGGGTTAGGCATCAAGATCAACGGTCAGGCGCAGGTGCTGGAAGGGCAGAAAGTGAATCTGTTGCTTAAACGCGGGCAGCAGGAATATGTCTTTCCAACGCAGGTGGTGCGCGTAACGGGCAATGAGGTCGGACTACAACTGATGCCGCTCACCACCAAACAACATATTGATTTTGTGCAGTGTACCTTCGCGCGCGCCGATACGTGGGCGCTTTGGCAAGATAGCTTCCCGGAAGATAAACCGCTGGAAAGCTTGCTGGATATTCTGAAGCTGGGCTTCCGCGGATATCGCCACCTCGCGGAGTTCGCGCCGCCTTCAGTAAAAGTAATTTTCCGATCGTTGACGGCGTTAATTGCCTGGATTGTATCGTTTATTCCGCGTCGCCCGGAGCGGCAAGCGGCGATACAGCCGTCGGATCGGGTTATGGCTCAGGCTCAACAATGATGATAATGCGATGAAAAGAAAATTGTCCTGGATGTGTGCGGCGGTAATAGGATTAAGCGCGTTTCCTGCTTTCATGACGGCGGCGGCGCCTGCGATGCCGCCATTGATAAATGCTGAACCCATCGAGCCTGCGCCGTCGCCCGCAACTGAGGCGCCCGTCGTGGCGCAGACCGCGCCTTCGCGCGAGGTCAAGCTGACCTTTGCGCAAATCGCGCCGCCGCCGGGCAGTATGGCGCTGCGTGGCGTTAACCCTAACGGCGGCATTGAATTTGGTATGCGCAGCGATGAAGTGGCGTCGAAAGCGGTGCTGAATCTGGAATATACGCCCTCGCCGTCGCTCCTGCCGGTTCAGTCGCAGCTCAAGGTTTATCTCAATGACGAACTGATGGGCGTACTGCCGGTGACAAAAGAGCAGTTGGGGAAAAAGACGCTGGCGCAGGTACCTATCAATCCGCTATTTATCACCGATTTTAACCGGGTGCGGCTGGAGTTTGTCGGCCACTATCGCGACGTGTGTGAAAACCCGGCCAGCAGTACTCTGTGGTTAGACATCGGGCGAAATAGCGCCCTGGATCTGACCTATAACATGCTGGCGGTGAATAACGATCTGTCCCACTTCCCGGTGCCGTTTTTTGATCCGCGGGATAACCGTCCGGTGACGTTGCCGATAGTGTTTGCTGACATGCCGGATCTGGCGCAGCAGCAGGCGGCTTCTATTGTCGCGTCCTGGTTTGGATCGCGGGCGGGCTGGCGCGGTCAGCGTTTCCCGGTGTTGTATAATCACCTGCCGGATCGCAATGCGATCGTGTTCGCCACCAACGATCGACGCCCCGATTTCCTGCGCGATCATCCTGCGGTTAACGCGCCGGTTATCGAGATGATGAGCCATCCGGATAATCCGTATGTGAAGTTGCTGGTTGTGTTTGGTCGAGATGATAAAGATCTGTTGCAGGCGGCAAAAGGTATCGCGCAAGGGAATATTCTCTTCCGTGGTTCCAGCGTGGTGGTCAACGATGTAAAACCGCTGCTGGCGCGCAAACCGTATGATGCGCCGAACTGGGTGCGTACCGATCGCCCGGTCACTTTTGGCGAGCTGAAAACCTATGAAGAGCAGCTCCAGTCGAGTGGGCTGGAGCCGGCGCCCATCAACGTTTCTTTGAATCTGCCGCCGGACCTCTATTTGCTGCGTAGCAACGGTATTGATATGGATCTCAACTACCGTTATACCTCGCCGCCGACCAAAGACAGTTCACGGCTGGATATCAGTCTGAATAACCAGTTCCTGCAAGCCTTTAGCCTTAACAGCACGCAGGAAACTAATCGACTCCTGTTGCGCCTGCCGGTACTTCAGGGACTGCTGGATGGTAAAACGGATGTGTCTATTCCGGCGCTCAAACTGGGGGCGATGAACCAACTACGTTTTGACTTCCGCTACATGAACCCGATGCCGGGCGGGTCGGTGGACAACTGTATTACCTTCCAGCCGGTACCGAATCATGTGGTGATAGGGGATGACTCCACTATCGATTTTTCGAAATATTACCACTTTATCGCGATGCCGGATTTACGCGCGTTCGCCAATGCGGGTTTCCCGTTCAGCCGGATGGCCGATCTGTCTGACACGCTGGCGGTGATGCCGAAGACCCCAACCGAAGCGCAAATGGAAACGCTGCTGAATACGGTCGGCGCCATTGGCGGGCAGACCGGTTTCCCGGCAATTAATCTGACAATCACCGATGATAGCGCTCAGATAGCCGACAAAGACGCCGATCTGCTGATTATTGGCGCTATTCCGGGCAAGCTAAAAGACGATAAGCGTATCGATCTGTTGGTGCAGGCGACACAAAGCTGGGTAAAAACCCCGATGCGGCAGACCGCTTTTCCGTCGATTATGCCGGATGAGGCCGATCGCGCGGCGGATGCGCAGTCCACCGTCACCGCCAGCGGCCCGATGGCGGCGGTGGTGGGCTTCCAGTCGCCGTTTAATGATCAGCGCAGCGTGATTGCTCTGCTGGCTGACAGCCCGCGCGGTTACCAGCTACTGAACGACGCTGTGAACGACAGCGGTAAACGCGCCGCGATGTTTGGTTCCGTGGCGGTGATCCGCGAGTCCGGCGTTCACAGTCTGCGCGTTGGCGATATCTATTACGTCGGACATCTGCCGTGGTTTGAGCGGCTGTGGTATGCGCTGGCGAATCACCCGGTGCTGCTGGCGGTACTGGCGGCCCTCAGTGTGGTATTACTGGCGTGGGTATTGTGGCGTCTGCTACGTATTCTCAGTCGCCGTCGTCTCGACCCTGACCATGAGTAACGCATGATGACTATGCTGCGCGGATGGATAACGATGATCGTCATGCTGACGGCAATAAATGCGCAGGCGGCCTGTAGCTGGCCTGCGTGGGAACAGTTCAAGAAAGATTACATTAGCCAGCAGGGACGCGTTATCGATCCGGGCGATGCGCGAAAAATTACCACTTCCGAAGGGCAAAGCTACGCCATGTTCTTTGCCCTGGCGGCGAACGATCGACCGGCGTTCGCGCAACTGTTTAACTGGACGCAAAACAATCTGGCGCAGGGATCGCTGCGTGAACATCTGCCCGCCTGGCTGTGGGGGCAAAAAGATCCCGACACCTGGTCGGTGCTGGACAGCAATTCCGCGTCCGACGGCGATATCTGGATGGCATGGTCGCTGCTGGAGGCCGGTCGTCTGTGGAAAGAGACGCGTTATACCGAGGTGGGCACGGCGTTGCTAAAACGCATCGCCCGCGAAGAGGTCGTGAATGTGCCGGGGCTGGGCTCAATGCTGCTACCTGGCAAAATCGGCTTTGCCGAGGCGAATAGCTGGCGTTTTAACCCAAGCTATCTGCCGCCGCAGTTGGCGCAATACTTTAGCCGTTTTGGCGCGCCGTGGTCGACGTTACGGGAAACCAATTTGCGGCTTTTGCTGGAAACCGCGCCGAAAGGTTTCTCGCCGGACTGGGTGCGTTATGAAAGCAAGCAAGGCTGGCAGTTGAAAGCGGAAAAGACGCTGATCAGTAGCTACGATGCGATTCGCGTCTATTTATGGGCGGGAATGATGCATGATGGCGATCCGCAAAAAGCGCGTTTACTGGCGCGATTTAAACCGATGGCGACGTTAACGATGAAAAACGGCGTTCCACCGGAGAAAGTGGATGTCGTCAGCGGGAACGCGCAAGGGACGGGGCCGGTCGGGTTTTCCGCCGCCTTACTGCCTTTCCTGCAAAATCGCGACGCCCAGGCCGTGCAGCGACAGCGGGTCGCAGACCATTTTCCTGGCAGCGATGCCTATTACAACTATGTGCTGACTCTCTTTGGACAAGGCTGGGATCAGCACCGTTTTCGCTTCACCGTCAAAGGTGAATTATTACCTGACTGGGGCCAGGAATGCGTAAGTTCACGTTAAGTCTCATGCACGCTTTTTTGCCGGCTGGAGGTCGAAACGCCTTACCTGGCAAAAGGGGCGTTTCTCGGGCATTGTTGGGTTTATCGCTTGGTATGGCGCTAACACCGCTTGCCGGCGCAGCGACCTCCGCGCAGCAACAGTTGCTGGAGCAGGTTCGGCTGGGCGAGGCCACGCACCGTGAGGACTTAGTCCGTCAGTCGCTCTATCGCCTGGAGCTGATCGACCCCAATGATCCACAGGTTATCGCCGCCCGTTTCCGCTATCTGTTGCGCCAGGGGGATAGCGACGGGGCGCAGAAGCTACTTGACCGGCTGGCGCAACTGGCGCCGGAGTCGACGGCGTATCAATCTTCCCGCACCGCGATGCTGCTCTCCACGCCGCAAGGACGTCAGTCTTTGCAGGAGGCGCGTTTACTGGCGACGACCGGCCATACTGAACAAGCGATCGCCAGCTACGACAAGCTGTTTAAAGGTTATCCGCCGGAGGGCGAACTGGCGGTCGAATACTGGACGACCGTGGCGAAATTGCCCGCCCGCCGTCACGAAGCGATTAACCAGCTACAGAAAATCAATGCCGTCAGTCCGGGTAATAACGCTCTGCAAAATGCGCTGGCGCAACTGTTGTTCGCCAGCGGGCGGCGCGATGAGGGATTTGCGGTGCTAAAACAGATGGCGAAATCCAGTACGGGACGCAGCGCGGCCTCCGCCATCTGGTACCAGCAGATAAAAGATCTCCCGGTGAGCGACGCCAGCGTAAAAGCGTTGCAAGACTATCTGACGCAGTTTAGCGAAGGCGATAGCGTGTCTGCCGCCCGCGCCCAGCTTAGCGAGCAGCAAAAACAGTTAGCCGATCCGGCGTTCCGCGCGCGCTCGCAGGGCATCGCGGCGGTTAATGCCGGAGAAGGCGGTAAGGCCATTGCGCAATTGCAGCAGGCGGTGAGCGCCCGGCAGGACGACAGCGAGGCGGTCGGCGCGCTGGGGCAGGCATACTCACAGCGTGGCGATCGCGCCCGCGCCGTCGCGCAGTTTGAAAAGGCGCTGGCGATGGCGCCGCACAGCAGCAGCCGCGATAAGTGGGAGAGTCTGCTGAAGGTCAATCGCTACTGGCTGTTAATTCAGCAGGGCGACGCGGCCTTAAAAGCGAATAATCTAGCCCAGGCGGAGCGTTTCTATCAGCAGGCGCGAGCAGTGGATAACACCGACAGCTACGCGGTGCTGGGGCTGGGGGATGTGGCGATGGCGCGCAAAGATAATGCCGCCGCCGAACGTTATTATCAGCAGACGCTGCGTATGGATAGCGGTAATACAAATGCTGTACGCGGGCTGGCGAATCTTTATCGCCAGCAGTCGCCGCAAAAAGCCGCCGCGTTTATCGCTTCTCTTTCCGCCAGCCAGCGGCGCAGTATCGACGATATCGAACGCAGTCTGGAAAATGACCGTCTGGCGCAGCAGGCGGAAACGCTGGAAAGCGAGGGCAAATGGGCGCAGGCCGCAGAACTGCACCGTCGTCGGCTGGCATTAGATCCGGGGAGCGTGTGGGTGACGTACCGACTGTCACGCGATCTGTGGCAGGCCGGGCAGCACGCCCAGGCCGATGCGCAAATGCGCTCTCTGGCGCAGCAGAAGCCAAACGATCCGGAACAGGTCTATGCTTATGGGCTTTATCTTTCCGGCAGCGATCGGGACCGGGCGGCGCTGGCGCATCTCAATACCCTGCCGACCAGCCAGTGGAACAGCAATATTCAGGAACTGGCGGGCCGATTGCAAAGTAACCAGGTGCTGGAAAGCGCTAACCGCTTGCGCGATAGCGGCAAAGAACGCGAAGCGGAAGCGTTGTTACGTCAGCAGCCTCCCTCTACGCGCATTGAGTTAACGTTGGCGGACTGGGCGCAGCAGCGTGGCGATAATGAGGCGGCCCGCGCCGCTTATGACGCCGTTCTGGCGCGGGAGCCGGGTAATGTCGATGCCATGCTGGGGCGGGTGGAAATCGACATCGCACAGGGCGATAACGCTGCGGCGCGCGCTCAACTGGCGGCGCTGCCTGCGTCGCAAATCACCTCTCTTAACATGCAGCGCCGCGTCGCGCAGGCGCAGCTCCAGCTTGGCGATATCACGGCGGCGGCGCGGACCTTCAACCGCATTACGCCGCAGGCAAAAGCACAGCCGCCATCAATGGAAAGCGCGATGGTATTGCGTGACGCCGCCGCTTTTCAGGCGCAAACGGGCGAGCCGCAGCGGGCGCTGGAGACCTACAAAGACGCAATGGTCGCCGCGGCGATTACGCCGGTTCGTCCCCAGGATAACGATACCTTTACCCGCCTGACGCGCAATGATGAAAAAGATGACTGGCTAAAACGCGGCGTGCGTAGCGATGCGGCGGAGTTGTACCGTCAGCAGGATCTCAATGTCACGTTGGCGCACGATTATTGGGGGTCGAGCGGGACTGGCGGCTACTCCGATCTGAAGGCGCATACCACGATGCTTCAGGTGGATGCGCCCTGGTCGGACGGGCGGGCGTTCTTTCGTACTGATATGGTGAATATGGATGTTGGCCGTTTCTCTACGGATGCGGACGGAAAATACGATAATAACTGGGGTACCTGTACGCTGGAGAAATGCAGCGGACATCGTAGCCAGGCCGATACGGGCGCGAGCGTGGCGGTCGGCTGGCAGAATGAGACCTGGCGCTGGGATATCGGCACGACGCCGATGGGCTTTAATGTCGTTGATGTGGTCGGCGGCGTCAGCTATAGCGACGATATCGGGCCGTTGGGTTATACCCTGAATGCGCATCGTCGCCCGATCTCCAGTTCGCTGCTGGCGTTTGGCGGGCAAAAGGACGCCAGCAGCAATACCGGCACCAAATGGGGCGGCGTGCGGGCCAACGGCGGCGGCGTCAGTCTCAGCTATGATAAAGGCGAAGCAAACGGTGTCTGGGCGTCGCTCAGCGGCGACCAGTTGAGCGGTAAAAATGTGGAAGATAACTGGCGCGTGCGCTGGATGACCGGTTATTACTATAAGGTGATTAACGAGAATAACCGCCGCGTTACCGTCGGGCTGAATAACATGATCTGGCATTACGACAAGGATTTGAGCGGTTATTCACTGGGTCAGGGCGGTTATTATAGCCCGCAGGAATACCTGTCGTTTGCGGTGCCGGTGATGTGGCGGCAGCGTACGGAAAACTGGTCGTGGGAGCTAGGCGGCTCGGTATCCTGGTCGCACTCCCGCAACCGTACCATGCCGCGTTATCCGCTGATGAATTTGATCCCGGCGGATTATCAGGAGGATGCGCGTGACCAGACCAACGGCGGCGGTAGCAGCCAGGGATTTGGCTATACCGCACGGGCGCTCATTGAACGCCGGGTCACTGCCAACTGGTTTGTGGGTACGGCTGTCGATATTCAGCAGGCGAAAGACTATACCCCCAGTCATCTGCTGCTGTATGTCCGTTATTCCGCGGCGGGCTGGCAGGGGGATATGGATTTACCGCCGCAGCCTCTGGTGCCTTACGCTGACTGGTAATCATTGCGTCAGGCCTACGAATTGACAGGCATCGTAGGCCTGAGAAGCGCAGCGCCATCAGACGCTATCATTAACCGTTATTCAGAAAAGTCCTTTTCAGATACAGCCTCTCTTAATGCCGCAGCAATCGGGTATACTCAGGCGGCAGTCCGGGATATCCAGGGAGAGTCAATTTGCGCGTCAGCCGCTCGTTAACAATTAAACAGATGGCAATGGTTGCGGCCGTTGTCATGGTGTTTGTTTTTGTCTTTTGCACCGTTTTGTTGTTCCATCTGGTACAGCAGAACCGCTACAACACGGCTACGCAACTGGAAAGCATCGCGCGATCTGTTCGGGAACCTCTTTCTTCCGCGATTTTAAAAGCGGATCTCCCCGGCGCGGAAACCATTCTGGAAAGTATTAAACCTGCGGGCGTGGTGAGTCGCGCCGATGTGGTATTGCCGAATCAGTTCCAGGCGTTGCGTAAGCGCTTCATTCCTGAACGCCCCGTCCCGGTTATGGTGACGCGTCTCTTCGAACTGCCGGTACAAATTTCTTTACCGGTTTATTCGCTGGAGCGTCCCGCCAATCCGCAACCGCTGGCCTACCTTGTATTGCAGGCGGATTCGTACCGTATGTACAAGTTCGTCATGAGCGCGCTCTCTACGTTAGTGACCATTTACTTACTTTTATCGCTGATCCTGACGGTGGCCATCGCCTGGTGCGTAAACCGCCTGATTGTGCATCCGCTGCGCAAAATCGCCCGCGAGCTGAACGACATTCCGCAGCAGGAGCTGATCGGACATCAGCTGGCGTTGCCGCGTTTGCATCAGGATGATGAAATTGGAATGCTGGTGCGCAGCTATAACCTCAACCAGCAGCTTATGCAGCGTCAACGCGAGGAGCAAACGGACAACGCGATGCGTTTTCCGGTTTCCGAGCTGCCCAATAAAGCCTTTTTAATGGCATTGCTGGAACAGGTTATCGCCCGCCAACAGACCACCGCGCTTATCATCGTGACGTGCGAAACGTTGCGTGACACGGCAGGCGTGCTGCAAGAAACGCAGCGGGAGATTCTATTACTGACGCTGGTTGAGAAGCTGAAGTCGGTGCTGGCGCCGCGCATGGTGCTTACGCAGGTCAGCGGGTATGACTTTGCCATTATCGCCCACGGCGTTAAAGAGCCGTGGCACGCCATCACATTAGGTCAGCAAATACTCACTATCATTAATGAACGACTGCCCATCCAGGGTATTCAACTGCGCCCAAGCTGCAGTATTGGCATTGCGATGTATTATGGCGATCTGACCGCCGAAGAGCTCTATGGTCGCGCCGTCTCCGCCGCGTTTACCGCGCGCCGAAAAGGTAAAAATCAGATCCAGTTCTTTGACCCGGCACAGATGGAGGCCGCTCAACAGCGCCTTACCGAAGAGAGCGATATCCTTACCGCGCTGGATAACCATCAGTTTGCCATTTGGCTGCAGCCGCAGGTCGAGATGCGCAGCGGCAACGTATTAAGCGCCGAAGCCTTGTTACGTATGCAACAGCCGGACGGTAGCTGGGAATTACCAGATGGGCTGATTGAGCGCATTGAATCCTGCGGCCTGATGGTCACGGTGGGCCATTGGGTGCTGGAAGAGTCCTGTCGCCAGCTTGCCGCCTGGCAGGAGCGCGGCGTGACATTGCCGCTCTCCGTCAATCTTTCCGCGTTACAGCTCATGCACCCTGGCATGGTGTCGGAGCTGCTGGAATTGTTAAACCGCTATCGTATTCAACCAGGTACGCTGATTCTTGAGGTCACTGAAAGCCGCCGTATCGACGATCCGCACGCTGCCGTCGCTATCTTACGTCCGTTACGTAATGCTGGCGTGCGTATCGCACTGGATGATTTTGGCATGGGTTACGCGGGGCTGCGCCAGTTACAGCATATGAAGTCGCTACCGGTCGATATCCTTAAAATTGATAAAATGTTTGTCGATGGGTTACCGGATGATCACAGTATGGTGACGGCGATTATCCTGATGGCCCGCAGTCTTAATTTACAATTGATTGCCGAGGGCGTGGAGAACGAGGCGCAACGCGCGTGGCTGGAACAGGCTGGAGTCAACGTCGCGCAAGGCTTCCTGTTTGCTCGGCCCGTTCCCGCGGATATCTTTGAAGAACGGTATCTGTCGCACGAAAATCCTGATTACAAAAGTTAAAAAAGGTCGCGCTTGTGCGAGCCAGCTCAAACTTTTTAACATTTTTGTTTCAATTATGATCCTGGCGCATTTCTGTCATGTTGTGTGGGTGTTATTTTAAGGCCGCAGGTTACTCATAACCTTACAAGACCTGTGGTTTTTACTTCAAGGACACCCTATGAAAACCTCTCTGTTCAAAAGTCTTTATTTTCAGGTCCTGACAGCAATCGCCATTGGTATTCTCCTTGGCCATTACTATCCTGAACTGGGCGCACAAATGAAACCGCTTGGCGACGCGTTCGTTAAGCTCATTAAGATGATCATCGCTCCTGTCATTTTCTGTACTGTCGTGACGGGCATCGCAGGCATGGAAAGCATGAAGGCGGTGGGCCGTACCGGCGCGGTCGCGCTGCTTTACTTTGAAATTGTCAGTACGATTGCGCTGATTATCGGTCTTATCATCGTCAACGTTGTGCAACCTGGCGCCGGGATGAACGTCGATCCGGCAACGCTGGATGCGCAGGCGGTGGCCGTTTATGCCGCACAAGCCAAGGAGCAGGGCATTATTGCCTTCCTGATGGATGTCATACCGGGCAGCGTGATCGGCGCGTTTGCCAGCGGCAACATTCTGCAGGTCTTACTGTTTGCGGTGTTGTTTGGTTTTGCGCTGCACCGTTTGGGCAGCAAAGGCCAGCTCATTTTCAATGTGATTGAGAGTTTTTCGCAGGTCATTTTCGGCATCATCAATATGATCATGCGCCTGGCGCCGATTGGCGCATTCGGCGCGATGGCCTTCACCATCGGTAAATACGGCGTCGGTTCTCTGGTGCAACTGGGGCAGCTCATTATCTGCTTCTATATCACCTGTATTCTCTTCGTGGTGGTGGTGCTGGGGACGATTGCACGGGTAACGGGCTTTAGCATTTTTAAATTTATTCGCTATATCCGGGAAGAATTACTCATTGTGCTCGGCACCTCCTCTTCCGAGTCAGCGTTGCCGCGTATGCTCGATAAGATGGAAAAACTGGGGTGCCGTAAGTCGGTGGTAGGGCTGGTGATCCCGACGGGGTATTCGTTCAACCTCGATGGCACCTCTATCTACCTGACGATGGCGGCGGTGTTTATCGCCCAGGCGACCAACAGCCATATGGATATCTTCCACCAGATAACGCTGCTGGTCGTGCTGCTGCTCTCGTCAAAAGGCGCCGCGGGCGTGACCGGAAGCGGCTTTATCGTGCTGGCGGCCACTATCTCCGCCGTGGGCCATTTACCGGTTGCGGGACTGGCGTTAATCCTCGGTATCGACCGCTTTATGTCCGAAGCGCGCGCGCTGACTAACCTGGTGGGTAACGGCGTGGCGACGGTGGTGGTTGCCAAATGGGTGAAAGAGTTAGATCACCAAAAGCTGGACGATGTGCTTAATAATCGTGCGCCGGATGGCAAAACGCACGAAATTTCCTCCTAATCTCGCCACTTATGCCCGTAGTCCCTTCCAGGACTGCGGGTGTTTGCGCATAATTGACCCCTGCGCCCAAAGCATACAGCATGATGCTTAGGGATTATTTCACTTCTTCCGTGACATTTTTAGGTTCTCGCGGTCTAACACGAAGTGTTTTTACGTCATATTCAGACATCCCTGCCGGGGCTGTCTTTTTATTACCAGGATTGTTGATCAGGGGTTCACATGCAGGGCACAAAAATTCGACTCTTAGCGGGCAGTCTGTTGATGTTGGCCTCTGCCGGCTATGTGCAGGCAGATGCGCTCCAGCCCGATCCGGCATGGCAACAGGGGACGCTGGCTAATGGGTTACAGTGGCAAGTGTTGGCTACGCCTCAGCGCCCCAGCGATCGTATTGAAGTTCGTCTCCAGGTTAATACCGGTTCGCTCACCGAAAGTACGCAACAGAGCGGGTTCAGCCATGCGATTCCCCGTATCGCGCTGACGCAAAGCGGTGGTCTGGATGCCGCACAGGCACGTTCTTTATGGCAGCAAGGGTTTGATCCGAAACGTCCCATGCCGCCCGTTATTGTTTCTTATGATTCCACGCTCTATAACCTCAGTTTACCCAATAACCGTAACGATCTGCTGAAAGAAGCGCTGACCTATCTGGCTAACGTCTCCGGTAAATTAACCATTACGCCAGAGACGGTGAATCATGCGTTAAGCAGCGAAGATATGGTTGCGACGTGGCCAGCAGATACTAAAGAGGGCTGGTGGCGTTATCGGCTGAAAGGGTCGGCGTTATTGGGGCACGATCCCGCGGAACCGTTAAAGCAACCGGTAGACGCAGCCAAAATTCAGGCTTTCTATGAAAAATGGTACACCCCGGATGCCATGACGCTGATTGTTGTCGGCAACATTGATGCGCGCTCCGTCGCCGAGCAGATCAATAAAACGTTCGGTACGCTGAAAGGTAAACGCGAAACGCCCGCCCCGGTGCCGACGCTTTCGCCGCTGCGGGCGGAATCAGTGAGCATTATGACCGATGCGGTGCGCCAGGATCGTCTCTCCATTATGTGGGATACGCCGTGGCAACCGATTCGCGAGTCGGCGGCGCTGTTGCGCTACTGGCAGGCGGATCTGGCGCGCGAAGCGCTGTTCTGGCATATCCAGCAAGAGCTTACTAAAAATAACGCGAAAGATATTGGTCTGGGGTTTGACTGCCGGGTTCTGTTTCTGCGCGCGCAGTGCGCCATCAACATTGAATCACCTAATGATAAGCTCAATACCAATTTGAGCCTGGTGGCGAATGAACTGGCGAAAGTACGCGATAAAGGTCTGTCGGAAGAGGAGTTTACTGCGCTGGTGGCGCAGAAAAATCTCGAATTGCAAAAGCTGTTCGCGACCTACGCGCGTACCGATACTGACATTTTGACTGGACAGCGAATGCGCTCGCTGCAGAATCAAGTGGTGGATATCGCGCCGGAGCAGTATCAGAAGCTGCGTCAGAATTTCCTCAACAGCCTGACCGTCGATATGCTCAATCAGAATCTACGTCAGCAGCTATCGCAGGAGATGGCATTAATTTTGCTGCAACCGCAAGGCGAGCCGGAATTTAATATGAAGGCGTTAAAGGCGACGTGGGATGAAATCATGGTCCCGACAACTGCCGCCGCTGTTGAAGGAGATGAGGCGCATCCGGAAGTGACGGAGACACCGGCGGCACAGTAAGCTGCCGCCTGCCGGCCCGGTAAGCGCAGCGCCACCGGGCAAGAGCAAATGACTTACTGCGGCATCGCGTCGTGCGGAATAATGGCCCCACGGTACTGAATCACCGTGCTGGCCGTCAGGTGTCCGCGCTTCGCGGCATCCGTCGCGCTGCCGCCCGTCAAACGAACGGCCAGATAACCGGCGCTGAAGGAGTCGCCTGCGGCAGTGGTGTCTATCACTTTCTCTTTCGGCAGTTTCACTGCCGGAACGTCAATGAGCGCCTCGCCCTGAATCGAGACCAGGCAAGAGTCCGCCCCGCGTTTTACCACCACTTCCTGTACGCCTGCCGCATGGGTGCGGGCAATGACCTCTTCCACCGGTTGCTGGCCCCATAGCGCGTCTTCATCGTCCAGTGTCAGGAAGGCGATATCAGTACATTCCAGCATCTTTTGATAGACCTGCTGCGTTTCTTCGCGACTTGTCCATAAACGCGGGCGATAGTTATTATCAAAAATGACTTTCCCGCCGTTGGCCCGACATTCACGCAATAAAGACAGCAGCTTATCACGGCTGGTCGGGCTTAAAATTGCGAGGCTAATGCCGCTCAGGTAGAGATAATCGAAGGTCGCCAGCGCCTCGCAGATAGCCGCTGACTGCTCGCTCTCCAGCCAGAATTTCGCTGCCGCTTCGTTACGCCAGTAGTAGAAGGTACGCTCGCCAGTGTCATCGGTTTCGATGTAATAGAGGCCTGGCAGGCGATTTTCCATCCGCTGCGTTAGCGAGGTATCCACATTTTCATGCTGCCACGCCTCCAGCATCTGTTGGCTGAAACTGTCGGTACCCAGCGCCGTCACATAGTGAACGGCCAGAGCGGCAGAATCGACCTGACGGGCAATATAAACGGAGGTATTCAGCGTGTCGCCGCCGAAGCCGCGCTGAACATCAGCGCCTTTCTGCGACAGCTCAATCATGCATTCGCCAATCACGGCAATCTTTTTAGACATAGTCGTGAACCTGATCTGTAAAAATTAGCGTTAGTGTGCGCTGTGGATGTTTAGTGGTCAATAATATTAAAACATCGGTCCATTATTTTTTTGAGCAAGTGCGTATTTTTGACAAGTTTCGGGGGCTGTTTTTATTTTGCCAGGGACCGAGGGTAAAGTTCTCTGCCTGAACGCCGATAACCTTTGACGAGTCCGGACAGTCACACTCCCATTAACAGGACAACTGAGATGATAAAGCAGGTTATCCAGCAGCTACGCGTTCCTGATGCAGGTATAGAGAATTTGCAGGAACGGCGCTATTGGCTGCAATGCGAGCGTGCCTATACTTACCAGCCGATATACCAGACGGATGGCCGTCTGATGGCGGTTGAACTTCTCACTGTCGTCACCCATCCTGATAACCCTTCCAGACGTATTGCCCCGGATCGTTATTTCGCGGAGTTAGCGGTTCGACACCGCATTGACGTAGTGAAAGAACAACTTCATCAGCTTGAACAAAAAGCGGATTTTTTCACTCGCCATCACTTATTGGCATCAGTCAATGTTGACGGCCCTACGCTGATTGCCATGCGACGACAGCCGGACATTCTGGCAGCGATGGAGCGCTTACCCTGGCTGCGTTTCGAATTGGTGGAACATATTCGTTTGCCGAAAGACTCCTCTTTCGCCTCGATGTGTGAGTTCGGCCCGCTGTGGCTGGATGATTTTGGTACTGGTATGGCCAATTTTTCAGCGCTGAGCGAAGTGCGTTATGACTACATTAAAGTGGCGCGCGAGCTGTTCGTCATGCTGCGTCAGTCTCCGGAGGGACGCAACCTGTTCACTCTGCTGCTGCAACTGATGAACCGCTACTGCCGCGGCGTTATTGTCGAGGGCGTGGAGACGCTGGAAGAGTGGCGTGATGTGCAGCGTTCGCCCGCCTTTGCCGCCCAGGGCTATTTTCTTTCTCGACCCGTGCCGCTGATATCGCTTGAAGAGGTGATTCTGACCCTGTAACGCCAGACTGTTCCCGTAATACATGGTATTACGAGGCGCAGTCATCCTCCTTTTTCGTCTGGCTGAACTATCTTTAGGACAGGCAAGGGAAGAAGTGAGGAAATAACACATGACTAAAGCAGGCAAAATAACCGCCGCCATCACAGGGACTTTCTTGTTGTTGATCGCCATAGTGATTTTGTTGATCGCAACATTTGACTGGAACCGCCTCAAACCGACCATCAACCAGAAAGTCTCTACCGAATTGAACCGGCCTTTCGCTATTCGCGGCGATTTAGGCGTGGTGTGGGAACGCCAAAAACAGGAGACCGGCTGGCGAAGCTGGGTACCGTGGCCGCATGTTCACGCGGAAGACGTCATTCTCGGCAATCCGCCGGATATTCCGGAAGTTACGATGGTACATCTGCCACGCGTTGAGGCGACGCTTGCCCCGCTGGCGCTCCTGACCAAAACCGTCTGGCTGCCGTGGATCAAACTGGTGAAACCCGACGCGCGTCTTATTCGTCTGTCCGAGAAAACCAATAACTGGACCTTTAACCTCGCGCAAGACAAGAATACGGACCCCAATGCTAAACCTTCCGCCTGGTCCTTCCGGCTGGATAATATTCTCTTCGACCAGGGGCGAATCGCGATCGATGATAAGGTCAGTAAAGCTGATATCACTATTCTGGTCGATCCGTTAGGCAAACCGTTGCCGTTCAGCGAAGTGACGGGAACGAAAGGCAAAGCAGACAAATCCACCGTGGGCGACTATGTCTTCGGCCTGAAGGCGCAGGGGCGTTATAACGGGGAACCGTTGACCGGTACGGGGAAAATAGGCGGTATGCTGGCGCTACGCAGCGAAAGTACGCCTTTTCCTGTGCAGGCCGATTTCCGCTCTGGTAATACGCGGGTGGCTTTTAGCGGCGTGGTGAACGAACCGATGAAAATGGGCGGCGTCGATCTGCGGCTTAAATTCTCTGGCGATTCACTGGGTGATTTATATGATTTAACCGGCGTGCTGCTGCCGGATACGCCGCCGTTTGAGACCGATGGGCGATTGGTGGCGAAAATTGACGCCGAAAAGTCATCGGTATTTGATTATCGCGGTTTTAACGGGCGCATTGGCGACAGTGATATCCACGGCTCCCTCACTTATACCACCGGTAAACCGCGCCCTAAACTGGAAGGCGATGTCGAATCGCGCCAGTTACGACTGGCCGATCTTGGGCCGCTGATTGGCGTGGATTCCGGGAAAGACGCTGAGCAGTCGAAACGGTCTGAACAGCGCAAAGGCGAGAAGAATGTTCAGCCGGCGGATAAAGTGTTGCCTTACGATCGCTTTGAAACCGACAAATGGGACGTTATGGACGCCGATGTCCGGTTTAAAGGCCGGCGTATTGAGCATGGCGGCAGTCTACCGATTAGCGATCTTTCGACCCATATCATCCTGAAAAACGCCGACTTACGTCTACAGCCGCTGAAGTTTGGTCTGGCAGGCGGCAGTATTGTCTCCAACATCCATCTGGAAGGGGATAAAAAGCCAATGCAGGGGCGGGCGGATATACAGGCGCGTCGGCTGAAGCTTAAAGAACTGATGCCGGATGTGGAACTGATGCAGAAAACGCTGGGCGAGCTGAACGGCGATGCGGATGTTCGCGGGACGGGCAACTCGGTCGCCGCGCTGCTTGGCAACAGTAACGGCAATCTGAAATTATTGATGAATGATGGATTGATTAGCCGCAACCTGATGGAAATCGTGGGGCTGAACGTCGGCAACTATATTGTCGGGCAGATTTTTGGCGATGACGAAGTGCGGGTTAACTGCGCGGCGGCGAATCTCAATATTGCGAACGGCGTGGCGCGACCGCAAATTTTTGCTTTTGATACAGAAAATGCGTTGATTAACGTGACCGGTACGGCGAGCTTCGCCTCTGAACAGCTCGATTTAACCATTGATCCGGAAAGTAAGGGGATTCGTATTATTACGCTGCGATCGCCGCTGTACGTGCGTGGGACATTTAAAAATCCGCAGGCGGGCGTCAAGCCCGGCCCGCTGATTGCGCGCGGCGCGGTTGCGGCAGCGCTGGCGACGTTGGTAACGCCCGCCGCCGCGCTATTGGCGCTCATTTCGCCCTCTGAAGGCGAAGCCAATCAGTGCCGGACGATTTTAACGCAGATGAAGCAGTAACGTGAAACGTAGCGCCGGATGACGCCATCCGGCGCCCTATTACAACGCCTGATGACGCGTCTCATGGGTTAACAGCAGTGCAATCAGCGTCAGCGCCGCCATTGACGCCAGGTAAACCCCTACCGCCGCCAGCCCGTAGTGGCTTTGCAGCCATGCGGCAATATACGGCGCGACGGAAGCGCCCAGAATCGATGACACATTGTAGGAAAACGATGCGCCGGTATAGCGCACTTCCGTCGGAAATAGCTCCGGCAGCAGCGCCCCCATTGGGCCGAAGGTCAGCCCCATCAGGCTCAGGCCCAACAACAGGAATACGAATACCAGCGCTGGATTGCCTGAACCCAGCAGCGGGGTAAAGGCGAACAACGCGAAGAGAATGATGAGCGTGGTAATGATGACCATGCTTTTCCGACGGCCAAATGCGTCCGCCAGCAGGCCGGCGACGGGCACCATCACGCCGAAACCAATCACCGCCATCATCAGCATCCACAGTATTTCATTGCGCGGCAAGCCAAGCCCCACCGGCGCGGCGGCAGTGCTGTAAGTCATGGAATAGACGGTCATGATATAGAACAGCGTGTAGGTCGCCAGCATGATAAACGTGCCGAGAATGGTTACGCGGACATGCTTCGTCAGCAACGTGCCCAGCGGTATTTTTACCTGCTTTTTCGCTGCGGCGACTTTCGCAAACACCGGCGTTTCATGCAGCGACACGCGCACATACAGGCCGATAATCACCAGCACCGCCGAGAAGATAAACGGCACGCGCCAGCCCCAGCTCATAAACTGCTCGTCGGTCAGCAGCCAGGAGAGCAACAGGAAGGTGCCATTGGCAAAAAAGAAGCCGATCGGCGCGCCCAACTGCGGGAAGGAGCCATACAGCGCGCGTTTGCGCGGCGGCGCATTCTCCGTCGCTAATAACGCCGCGCCGCCCCATTCGCCGCCCAGCCCCAGTCCCTGACCGAAACGCGCCAGCGCCAGCAGCAGCGGCGCGAAAATACCTATCGTCGCGTAGCCCGGTAACAGACCGATAATAACCGTGGAGATCCCCATCGTCAGCAGCGAAGCCACCAGCGTGACTTTGCGGCCTACCCGGTCGCCGAAGTGGCCGAATAGCGCAGAGCCGATCGGACGCGCCACAAACGCGATAGCGAAGGTGGCGAGCGATTGTAGCGTTGCCGCAGTGGGATCGCCCTGGGGGAAGAAGATAAGGGGGAACACGATCACCGCAGCGGTGGCGTAAATATAGAAGTCGAAGAACTCAATCGCGGTGCCGATAAGCGAGGCAATAACGACTTTATTGCGTGAGTTTACCGGAACATGTTCCTGCTCATGGTCGAGTGTTGTGGCGGTTGCTTGCATACTATTTTCTTATTTTTAGCGAACGAATAGCCATATTACGCACAGCAAAAGTTATATTTCAATGTGTAACAAAAGCCAAAAATGGTCAAAAAAAGCGCAAAAAGGGGATAATGTTTAAGCCAGCCATTTTGCGTCTATGAAATGCTTCACATAATTTTAGAATTGGTGGATAAAACTGGTTTCTGGTTAAATAAAAGTTAATTACTGGATTTATATGCTGAAACAATGAGATGAGGCGGAAGGACGTGCCTGATTGTACCGCCGGGTACGCTTTACATACCCGGCCTGGGTCCACACAGCAGTAGGCCGAATGACGACGCCGTGCGTGCCATTCGGCAGCAAGCCGCAGACTAGCGTTGCGTTTTACCCGGCATTCGCGGGTCGTCCTTATATTCGGCGGTGGCTATCCAGGCCGCGCAGAATAACGTCAGGCGGGCAAAAAAGTAGAAGAATGCCATCAGACCGAGTACGGAGCCAAACGCCGCGCCGGAAGGCGATTTCACCAGTGACGGCAGCGTATAGGTCATAATGATTTTAATCACCTCAAAACCGATAGCGGCGATAAATGTCCCGCGAATCAACGCTTTTTTACGGGGACGATGGCGAGGCAGTCGCCAGAAAATCCAGAAAAAAAGCAGATAGTTGGCAAAAATAGAGATGGCCAGACCGATCAAATGCCAGGCCGGTTTTAACCATTCGATGCTGTCGAGGTACAAGGCGGAGATGATCATCTGCTGGGCGGAACCGGCAATGGAAGTAATGGACAGCGTAATGATTAAAGCGATTAATAATCCAATCAGCGAGATAAAATCGCGCAGATATTTGAGCCAGATTTTCTCCTGATCCTGCGGCTTGCGCTCCCAGACGTCCCGTGACTGGGCGCGAATCGCTTCCCGCAGGTTGCCCATCCAGTTAACGCCGGAATAGAGCGCGATACCCAGTCCGACCAGCCCTACCGTGGTACGCTGTTGAACCGCCGTATTAATCGTATTTTTAAGCGTGGACGCCAGCGTAGGATCGCTCACATTCATCAATATCTTGCTGAAAATATCTTCCAGTAGATTAGGGTGCGAGGCGAGGATAAAACCTGCCGCGGCAAAGGACACCATCATTATCGGGATCATCGACAGAAACGAAAAGTAGGTGATAGCCGCGCCAAACTGATTACCCAGTCGATCGTTAAAACGTTCGGTCGCGCGAATGAGGTGGGCCACCATTGGTTGACGCTGTATTTTTTGCATCAGGGTGGTGACGGAATGCAACGCCTGATTTGCCTTTTCGTTTTTTTCCGGGGCGTCATGCGGCTGCGTTTCTATTTTTTGTATCGGGTCGTGCTCCAGTTCCTGAATAGGGCGTTTTACGTCATTTTCCTGCGTCATCAGGTCGGTAGTCCTTCATCATTAATAGAATATGTCAGTATAGCTTCTCCCCGGTGGATGCTGAAAATGCGGCTACTCTGCGGCCTCTTTAATGGTTTCAGTCAGCCATACCATAAACAGGTGTACCCGGCGGGAAAGATTACGGCGATGGGGATAATGCAGCGTCACCGGCAGTGGAGCGGCGCGATATTGCGGTAAAATTTCAATGAGCGTTCCGGCGCGTAACGCCTCCCGTACAGCAATGCGCGGCGTCTGAATGATTCCTAATCCTGCCAGACAGGCTGTATGCCAGGTCTCCGTACTGTTTACCGTTAGCATTCCGCCGGTTTTTACCCACTGCATACCGTGGGGAGTTTCAAAGGCAAAACCCGGTGAAGAAACTCCCGGGGTCAATGAATAATGCACCACCGCATGTGAGGCGAGATCGTCAAGGTTTTCTGGATACCCAAAGCGCGCCAGGTATTGTGGGCTGGCGCAGTTCACTCTTCTCAGTTTGCCAAGCGGGCGCGTCAGTATCCCTGGCGCATGTAGCGGCTCTGTGCGCACCACGCAGTCGAAATCTTCCCGTAGTAAATCGACCTGTCGATCGCTACTACAAAGTTCCAGCGCAATGCCGGGATACTGATGCAAAAAAGTGGGCAGGCGCGGCATGATGAGGCTGTTTGCGAGACATGGCGGTATATCTACCCGTATTTTGCCGCTGATACTGGCGGGATCAGGCTGGAAAAGACCCTCCAGTTCATCCAGGTTACTCAACAAATCTTTTGCCCGTTCGTAGTAAACCATTCCGTCCTGAGTAAGCTGTACCCGCCGGGTGGTGCGGTGGAGCAGGCGGATGCCCAGTTGATGTTCTAACGCTTGTATTTGCCGTGAGACGCTGCCTTTGGGAAGGCCGATATCCTCTGCTGCGCGGGAAAAACTTTCCCGTTCCGCCACGCGTACAAACAATTTCATTGCATATATTTTATCCATCATCAGGCTCTATTATTGTTTTTATTGAAACAGTGACGCTGAAGCGGCTGGTTTTATTGATTTTCTAGCATCTAATAAGCCCTTTCGCAATCATTGCTCGCGTGACGAATACGTCTGATCACGTTGCGCGGCGGATTTATCGCCATCCGGCCAGGCTTTTTAGCGCCAACAAGCCGATAAACGGGACGAGAGCGGTAAAACACGCTGATAGCCGCGGGTGCAGTGGGAGAGAGAAATGCATGTACATACACGGTATTGTCATTGACCCATCGTCGCGGTTTTCAGGCGGATTGGCTATTTTTTAACAAAATGTGCTACTTTATTTTTTGTAACACATCAGGTGAAAAGCAGATATTTCCTTTGTGACGCGCCAGGCGTACTCTTCATTGAATTAATATTCAAATTAGCCTTGGCTGTTCGCGCTAATAAGATATTCCTTACTTTAAAAGGCTAATTTTAGCGAATTCTGTAATCCCGATGTTGAAGCTGTAAATATTCATAACCTTTCCCTTCCTCAACCAATGACTATCGGTAAAATGGCCTATACCAAATGGCGACTTCTTATTTTACCCTACGGGTAATACCCTTCCTCATCTTGAGACTATTATCTTACCCAGGTGGAGAAAAGTAATGCAGGTAATCATGTTTGACAGGCAGTCAATATTTATTCATGGAATGAAAATCAGTTTGCAGCAGCACATTCCAGGAATAAGTATCCAGAGTGTCGGTCAGGCAGAAGAACTCTGGCAAAAAATAGAAAGCGCGCCGGATGCGCTGGTCATGCTGGATAGCGGCCTGGATGCTGAATTTTGCCGCGAGGTGTTACAAAGAATCGCGCAGCAATTTCCGGAGGTGAAGATTATTATCACGGCGATGGATGGCAGTCAAAAGTGGCTGCATGAAGTCATGCAATTTAACGTTCAGGCCGTGGTGCCACGCGATTCTGATGCCGAAACCTTTGTCCTTGCGCTCAATGCTGTCGCTCGCGGGATGATGTTTTTACCGGGGGATTGGTTAAATTCAACGGAGCTGGAGTCCCGTGATATAAAAGCGTTAAGCGCCCGCCAGCGGGAAATTTTACAGATGCTTGCCGCAGGAGAATCAAATAAACAAATTGGGCGGGCGTTAAATATTAGTACCGGGACGGTTAAAGCGCATCTGGAGTCGCTTTACCGGCGGCTGGATGTAAAAAATCGTACCCAGGCCGCCATGATGTTAAATGAATCGAATTAACGACGTTAAATTCGCAGTCCGCTTATTTCTGGCTGTGAAATATCACCCGTATTGATTAATGATAAAAAACGCTGATGTCCGATGCTGAACATCAGCGCAATAAGCGTTTCGCGTTGAAACCGATCATTAAGTTCCGGCAAACAATTCTGTAGCAGCATATCGCAGCTATTGAGGTCATCCAGCAAGAATGCCTCCGCCTGGTCGGGCGTAATGAACGTCAGCGTCTCATCCGGCGTCAACATATGCCCGTAACCAATCACCCAGTTACCCTGCCGATCGCGATACTTTTCCAGCGACAGACCCTGCCACTGTTTAATAAACGCGATGCAGGCGGAGCTAAAGCGAGATGAAATGTGCGGCATGGCATCTTTCTCATAAAAAGCGCGATTATAAAGTGTGCTGCACGCGTGGCTAGCGGTCAGACGGCCAAACGCAGGCAGGGAAAAGGTCTATGCCGTTCAGCATCACGCCGCGTTGACAGAATGAAAAACTGATGTTTTTGGTTAGTAACCGATCTTCTTATAAATTTGCAATCATTAAGATTAAGTCACTGAAATGTGGCTAAATCTGTTATATCTATGAAAAAACATAATTAAAAGAAAACGAAGATCTCGTCGCGGGATCGTCTTTTTAGGGAAGATAATGACGAATAGCGCTTCGCAGGCGACACGCGCGCCTTTTGAACATAGCCTGGGGATTATCCGCCAGGCATCAATAGAAATCCTGCTGCTGCTGGGTATTCATACCACCGAGGGAAAAGAGCCCCGGTGGTTCATGGAACAACTTGAGCAGGCGCGTCTTAACCTGGGCGGTTGGGGCGCGGTGGCGAAAAAATTGCGGATAAATGACGCGCAGTTGAGCCAGTTTATGCTGCAACTGCGTCACCTTCAGCAGCATGTTCCCCAGTATGACAGCGGGCAAGAGGTGAGCGAAAATCAACTCCTTGCCGCGTTGCGTTTTGTCACCTCGCTGGAACATCTACGTCAGCAGCAGCCGCTACTGACGTATCAAACTGAGCTGGAAGACCCCGACCAGGAGGCGCATCTTGAGGCGCAGCGTCAGCTTCGGGCGATAGAACTGACGTTAAAAGCGCTTATTGCGCGCGCATGGCCGGATCGGGCGTCGCTGAATCACTACCTCAAGCAACATTTTGGCCCGGACCGTTTGCGCCAGTGGTTAAAACAGGGAGAAGATCAACATGCGCTGGAGGGCATGTTGTTCAGCGAACTGGCGCTTATGGTGGTCGATAAAAAATTGTTTGCCCGTCATTACGTCAGAATTTTTAATGACGCCTCAGCGTTAACGCTGTTCGCCGAGTCGCGCACCACCCTGCGTATGTTTCTGGATGATTGCCGCCTCGCGCGAAACGAGGTTATCGCCAGGCAGCCGCTCACCTCAGCGCAGCTTATGCTGCTAAACGTTCAGTATCAGCAAATCGTTCGGCCCATCCAGCGCGCCTATGCCGAAAAACGTACCCGCGTGAATCCCGCTTCGTTTCTGCTGGTGGATGAACGTGAATTGCGCCAGTTCTGGGAAACCGCGCGGCTTAAAGATCGGCAGGCCGGGGGAGATAAGCATGAGATTAGCGAGAGTATAGAACCACCGCGTAAGCGACCTCCGCGTACGCCTGAAGAGCGTGAGCAACTTATTTCCGGCGCTTTGTGGGGCGGGGTTGGCGTCATGACGCTGGCGATACTGGCGGGCGCGTTCTGGCTATTTAGTTCGCCGTCGCCAGGCTCCGATAACGGGCAAGCTCCCGCAATGGCGCAGGATGAACCGCCGCGCGAGGCGCCTTCCGCGCGGGAAACGCTCAATCATATGGGGATTACCTGGGATGCGTTTACCATGCGGGCGGCGATAGAGCGCAATGATACGCGGGTGACGGCGCTGTTCCTCCAGGGCGGAATGAACTGGCAGCTCGCGTGGACGGAGCAGGCGTTTGCGGCAGGACATACCGAGGTGCTGCAACTGTTGTTGCGTTATCCCGCGCTGATGGATGAGGTCAAACCCTGCCGACGATTTATCACAACGTTAAGTCATGACATGTCGAGCGGCGCGCCGCTGACCGCGATGCATAAAACCTATTTGCAAACGTTTTGCACCGTTCCGGCTGTTGTGACGCGCCAGCAGCACGATACGGAGCAGGCCCGATTGCGCGCTCAGGCCCGGCCCAGCGCAGACAATAAAAAATGGCTGAAAATTCAGTCAGCCATTTATGATGCGATTCACTGAGGCCGGAGCAGGTTAAGGCTCTCCGTAAAGGCCAATCAGGCGGCGCACCACGCCATTGGTCCAGCCGAACCCGTCCTGTAGCGGATACTCGCCCCCGCCGCCTTCGCGGGGCGTACCGCCGGAAATATGGTATTTCTCGATCAGTTTATGGTGCTCCTGATAAAAATGGTTCACCGTTTTTAACCAGTTATGGGCGATTTCATCGCCCAGCATATCGTCGCCATACAGTTTGAAGCCCTGGATCGCCATCCATTGCAGCGGTGCCCAGCCGTTCGGTTTATCCCACTGTTCGCCGGTTTCGTATTCGGTCGCCATAATCCCGCCGGGCGTTAACAGACGGCTGCGTACCACATTTGCCAGACGGTCGGCCTGCTCATGGTTCGCCATACCGACATACAGCGGTACGATACTGGCAGCGGAAAAGAGCGCCATTTCTTCGCGTCGCCAGTCATAGTCCCGATAACAGCCGTTTTCATCATCCCACAGATAATGGTTCACGGCGGCGCGTCGGTCGCTGGCTTTCTGGCGAAATAGCGCCTCGGTGTCACGTTCGCCTTTCAGTGCTGAAATATTGGCGATAGCGCTCTCCAGTTTATACAGAAAAGCGTTCAAATCGATAGGGATAAACTGGGTCGTACGTATGCTGGCAAGCCGGCCCGCATCGCGTAGCCAGCGTGAAGAATAGTCCCAGCCGGACGCCGCCCCGGCGCGCAAATCCCGGTAGACTTCATTGGGCGGACGACCAGAATGTTTTGCAGTTTCGACATCTTCCAGCCAGGACTCGTCGCGCGGCGTGTCGCGATCGTCCCAGTAGCGGTTCAGCAGGGAACCGTCCGGCATCCGCACAACGTGGCGATAAGCCTGGTTGAGCGCCAGCGATTCGGCGCCGTCCATCCAGAAGGCGTATTCCATTTTGAGATGGTCGAGATAACGCCGCGCGCCGCGTACGCCATCTTCTTCGAACAGTTCAACCATCAGGGCGAAAACCGGCGGCTGCGAGCGGCTCAGATAATAGGTCCGGTTGCCGTTGGGAATATGGCCATAGTTTTCAATCATCCAGGCGAAATTATCCGCCATACATTTAAGTAAGTCTTCGCGCCCGCTTTCCGCCAGACCCAGCATGGTAAAATAAGAGTCCCAATAATAGGTTTCGCTAAAGCGGCCTCCCGGCACGATATAGGATTGCGGTAGCGCCAGCAGCGAAGACCACGGAATATGATCCTGCGGTTCGCGCGTCAGTATCGGCCAAAGCTGGTCAATATGTTCTTTGAGCGAGTTTTCGGGGTTAGAGACATACTCGCTGGATAAGGTTTCCGGTAGCCAGAAATGGTTCTCGACGAAGCGGCGTAAGTCAAAATCACGGTGGCGTCTGACCTTACGGTAGCGGATCAGGATATCAAGCGGGTCCATCTTCGGCGCGCAGTCCGGGAACGTTTTACTGTCTGGAAACAGTTTTGTTGACTGTACATGCTCGAACAGTTCGAGATACCGATCGGCAGGGGTCAGGGCGTCAGAGGCGGGAAGCCCCTCGATCATCTCCGGCTCCGGTTCCGCCTCGATCATTTCATCCAGCTTTAACTCGCACGGGTCTGTTTCATAAAGCAGATCGACATCAATAGTCAGATCTTCAGAAGGCGTGGGGTTTAATTTCTGGTTGAGCATAATGACAAGGACCTCCGGCTTGCGTCGTAAAAGATACGGGTGTTGCCCGGCTGTCTATTAAGCGTAGACATTCGCTTCGATACCTGAGTGGCAAAGTGTGCGATAGATCACATTTTGCAATTTGTCTCTCAAGAAAAAAATTTATAACTTACTGAATAGTATTGCGAAAATCCTATTTTCATGACGCCCGCCCCAGACCTAAAATCAGAACATTCGTTTCATAGCGGTATCACTACGTCACCGCATGGCGTGGATTCACAAGCAAAGGTAACGTAAATAGTTATAATACAAGCTATGGCACCATGATAATACAAATGGATACAAATGATCGAGCAACCCGACAGTAAAAGCGCCAAACCGCTTTATAAGCAGCTTGAAGCCGCCTTAAAAGAGGCCATTGCGCGTGGAGAGTATAAACCAGGCCAGCAGATCCCGACGGAAAATGAACTGAGCGCGCGCTGGCAGGTGAGCAGGGTCACGGTCCGTAAGGCGTTGGATGCGCTGACGCGTGAAAATTTGCTGACCCGTGTCTCCGGCAAAGGCACCTTTGTCTCTGGTGAGAAATTTCAGCGTAGCATGACCGGCATCATGAGTTTCAGCGAGTTATGCCAGTCCCAGGGACGTCGCCCGGGGTCACGCACTATCAAATCCGTTTTTGAATCGGTAGACGATGAGACAAAAGCGTTACTGAATATGAACGATGGCGAAAAAGCGGTCGTCATTGAACGTATCCGCTATGCCGACGATGTGGCGGTATCGCTGGAAACCGTACATCTTCCCCCACATTTTGCGTTTTTGCTGGACGAAGATCTTAATAATCACTCTTTGTATGAATGCTTACGCGAGAAACACCACTTATGGTTTACCCACTCCCGTAAGATGATCGAACTGGTTTATGCCAGCTTTGAAGTCGCCCATTATCTTGGCGTCAACGAGGGTTATCCGCTGATCCTGATAAAAAGTGAAATGATTGATAACAAAGGGGAACTCTCCTGCGTTTCGCAACAGTTGATTGTCGGCGATAAAATACGGTTTACCGTATGATGTCAGCATTACGCTAACGAAGAGCAGGCTGAATCGGGATCCAGATCGCGGATCCCGATTTTTTTGGTTTCCATCTTGATCAAATGTCTTTAAATGTAATATAAAAATAACAATACATTATGAGTCATTTATGGCGAATCCTCGCCTGTATCTTTATGGAAATGCAATGGATACATTCCGCCTGTATTCATAGCGGTGAGTTTTTCCACGGGTCGTTTGAAATTACCGATGCGAATACGCCTTTCTTCTTCCAGTTTTCCGAGGGCAATACGCGGGCGGTGGATGAACGCGCGTTAAACTTCCTGAAAAAATATGGCCAGCGATATTATCCTGAAACTTTCACAGAAGGTGAATGCGTTATTGGCGCGGGATGATGTTGACGGTGTAGTCATTACTCACGGCACTGACACGCTCGATGAAACCGCCTACTTTCTTAATTTGACCGTGAAAAGCGACAAACCGGTGGTGTTTACCGCTGCAATGCGGCCCGTGTCGGCAATCAGCGCCGATGGCGCAAGGGCAGCCAGGGCTGCTGTCTGACTCGCTCAACCCGGCGAAGGCGCGAGTCTTGCTGATGACGGCATTAACTCAGACGCGTAATCCGGAACTGATCCAGAGTTATTTCAGTACGTATTAATCATGCAGGCTTGTGCGCCCACCCTCGAAGATGGGCGCACAAGATATTAACGCATGGTCACAAACTCTTCCGATGCGGTCGGGTGGATGGCGACGGTATTATCGAAGTCTTTCTTGGTAGCGCCCATCTTCAGCGCCACTGCGAAGCCCTGCAACATTTCATCCATGCCGAAGCCGATACCGTGGATACCCACAATTTTTTCTTCCGGCCCGACGCAGACCAGCTTCATACGGCACGGCTGGCGGCGCGTCGTCACCGCGGTATACATAGCGGTAAACGATGATTTATAGACTTTTACCTGCTCGTCGCCGTACTGCTCGCGCGCCTGCGGCTCGCTTAACCCGACGGTGCCGATAGGCGGATGGCTAAAGACCACGGTCGGGATGTTGCTGTAGTCCAGATGCTCATCCGGCTTGTTGTTAAACAGGCGTTCGGAGAGACGGCGACCGGCGGCGACGGCGACTGGCGTTAACTCCACTGCGCCGGTGTTATCGCCAACAGCGTAAATGCCTTCTACGTTCGTGTTCTGCCATTTATCAACGATGATGTAACCTTTTTCATTGGTTTTCACGCCCGCCGCCGCCAGATTAATATTGTCGGTCGACGGTTCGCGACCAATGGCCCAGATCAGGCAATCAACGGTTTCACTGCGGCCATCTTCCAGTTCCAAAGTCAGACTGCCGTCGGCGTTTTTCACCACCGCTTTCGGCACGGCGTGAGTATGCAGTTGCGGGCCTTCGGCGTTCATCACCTCAACCAACGTTTCGCTAATCATTGGGTCAAAACTGCGCAGCGGCGCATGTTTCCGGACAAACAGATGCGTTTTCGCCCCCAGCGCGTTGATAACGCCAGCCAGTTCAACGGCGATATAACCTGCGCCTACCACCGCGACGCGTTCCGGCAAGGCAGACAGCGCAAAGAAACCGTCGGAATCAATGCCGTATTCCACGCCTGGAATGCTCGGATGGCTCGGACGGCCGCCGGTAGCGATCAAAATATGGTCGGCGGTGATGGTTTCGCCGTTCACCTCAATGGTTTTGGCATCGACAAAGCGGGCAAAGCCTTTAATCACATCCACGTTATTTTTGCCCAGCACGTTGTCGTATGAAGTATGGATGCGGTCAATATACGCGGTACGGCTGGCAATCAGCTTGCTCCAGTCGAACTGATTAATCGTGGCGTCAAAACCGTAGTCCGGGCCATACAGATGAATCGCTTCACGAATCTGCGCGGCATGCCACATCACTTTCTTCGGCACGCAGCCCACGTTAACACAGGTGCCGCCCAGCTCTTTGGCTTCGATGAGCGCGCATTTCTGGCCGTACATAGCGGCGCGGTTAATCGAGGCGATACCGCCGCTGCCGCCGCCGATAGCGATGTAATCATAGTGTTTGGTCATGACCGCTCCTTTATGTTCGTTGTCGGACGGATAGATTCTGCGCTACCCGCCAAAATATTCGCGATTGTATACCTGAAGGTGAAAGGTTCCACCGATGGCTGTGATTACTCCGGCACGATCCAGCTTACCGAAGTGTGTCCGTGACCGTTTGGCGCCAACCTGCTGTGCAGCCACGGTAGCACGTTGTTCATCTGCTGCTCCAGTTTCCACGGCGGGTTAACCACGATCATACCGGAGGCCGTCATCCCGCGCTGATCGCTGTCCGGGCGGATCGCCAGCTCAATTTGCAGGATTTTACGGATGCCGGTGGCCTCCAGCTCATGAATCATGCGCTTAATTTGCTGGCGGAGCACCACCGGATACCATAGCGCGTATGTCCCGGTGGCGAAACGTTTATAACCCTCGCTGATGCCGCTGACTACTGCCTGGTAGTCGGTTTTCATTTCATAAGGCGGGTCAATGAGGATCAGACCGCGGCGGGAAACCGGCGGTAATTTGGCTTTCAGTTGCTGATAGCCGTCAGCGCGTTCCACACGGGCGCGGTTGTCTTTTTGAAACTCCGCGCGCAACAGTGGGAAGTCGCTGGGATGCAATTCCGTGAGTTGCAGACTGTCCTGCTCACGCAGCAACTGGCGGGCGATTAACGGGGAGCCCGGATAGTAGCGTAACTGCCCGCTGCGGTTGAAATGTTTTACGACGCTAATATACGGTTCCAGTTCGGCGGGCAGATCGTCCTGCTGCCAGATACGGGCGATGCCTTCCAGATACTCTCCGGTACGTTCAGCATGTTCGCTGCCCAACTGATAACGCCCCGCGCCCGCGTGCGTGTCCAGATAGAGAAACGGTTTTTCTTTCTCTTTTAGCGACTCGATGATCAGGCTCTGAACGGTATGTTTAAGGACGTCGGCGTGGTTGCCAGCGTGAAAGCTGTGACGATAACTGAGCATGGATGCAGATATTCCGGGAAGTAAACAAGTTAGCCGATAGTTTACCGCAGATCCGTAGAGATTACCCCAGTACCGCCATGTTGTTTCGCGAGTTGTGAAAGTATTGCAAGACGTGTTCGTATCATCAAACCGTCAACTGCGCAGGCCAGCATCGCCTGTGGGCAAGGTAGTAGTTTTGACCTGGCGTTATTTTTAATGAAAGGAACCATAATGAAACTACACATTACTGTACTGGCGTCATCTCTGGCGCTGGCGATGCCGGCACTGGCGAAAGATATTCCCCTGTCCCAGGCGGAGTCGATAGCGAAAAGCGTGACGCCCGACTCGGCGAGCGTCGCCTTTAATGACCTTGAGGCTCAATGGCTGACACAGTTGCGTAAGGCATTACAAGGCGATACCGCCGCGTTGACCCGCGACGCCCTGGCTCAGATGCGACAGAATTCCATCCAGGCGGATAATGCCTGGTTACAGGCTAGCGGTTATGATTTTCATACTACTGAGAATCAACAGATGGGGATTACCCTACTTTCCGCCTTCAATACATTGCCGGAAGCAGTATTGAAAGACAATCTGGCGACGGTGACGGCGATTAATCACGATGCCGATGTTAATACCCGTCACCAGGCGCTGGCGGATGCGGAAAGCGTGGAGTATCTCTATTTCCTGAGCGACGCAATGGGGCCGCGGCTGGGGCGGGCATTTCTCGCCGCTTATGATAAAGGTGAGTTGGGCAAAGCGGCGGCGTTGATTAAAGCCTCGGAAGTCAGCACCGGCGCGGCGAAAAAATATTTTCATTACCCGCGTCCTTACCAGGTGCCGGGTAATACTATCCATTTGACGCCGGATGATGTGGTGGTAAAAGATGGTCATCCTTATACCGCAGGTGGCGGTGCTTTCCCCAGCGGACACACGAATACCGGTTATACGGATGCGCTGTTGATGGCGGAAATGATCCCGGAACGCTTTGATGCGCTGGTGATTCGTGGCGCGCGTTATGGCTATTCTCGCCTGGTCCTTGGCGTACACTATCCGCTGGATGTGATGGGCGCGCGGATGGTCGCGCAGCGTAATGTCGCGCATTATCTTAACGATCCGTATTATCGTACGTTATTCAACGAAGCTCGCGCTCAACTGCGCGAGGCGCTGGTGAAAGAGTGCGGTACGACGATTGTCGAATGCGCGGCATCGACTGGAAAAGACGATCCGTACCGCGATCCGGCCATGCATACCTTCTACCGCTTCACCATGACTTATAACCTGCCGCAACAGAAAGGCGAGCATCAGCCGTTGAAAATACCAAAAGGCGCCGATGTTCTGCTACAGACAGCGCTGCCGAACCTGTCGCCAGCGCAGCGTCAGGCGTTAATGGAAGAGACGGCGTTACCGGCAGGATATCCGTTGTCGGGCGAGACCGAGGATCAACAGTTCTGGCAGCGTCTGGATCTGTCCGCTGCTTACGAGATGGCGAGAAAAACGCGCTGACGTTGTCACCCGGCTTATAAAACGTAAGCCGGGATGATGTTAAAGGGGCGGCTTATTGCAGCGATACCCACGTCTGTACGCTGTCCATCATTGAAATTCCCCTTACTATCCCCCATTCTAGATCTCATCGCGAGAGCGCCAAAAGCGCGCTCCACTCACCTTCTTCTACAGGACTGCGCATATGACCAATCCATTACTAACGTCTTTTTCACTGCCGCCTTTTTCTGCAATTAAACCGGAGCATGTGGTGCCTGCGGTCACCAAAGCGTTGGCCGATTGCCGGGCGGCGGTAGAAGGCGTTGTGGCGCATGGCGCGCCGTATAGCTGGGAAAACCTCTGCCAGCCGTTGGCGGAAGCCGACGATGTTCTGGGGCGTATTTTCTCGCCAATTAGCCACTTAAACTCGGTGAAAAATAGTCCGGAGCTGCGTGAAGCCTACGAACAGACGCTGCCGCTGCTGTCGGAATACAGCACCTGGGTTGGCCAGCATGAAGGACTGTACAACGCGTACCGCGACCTGCGCGACGGCGATCATTACGCCACGCTGAATACCGCGCAGAAGAAAGCGGTTGATAACGCGCTGCGTGATTTTGAACTGTCCGGCATCGGTCTGCCGAAAGAGAAACAGCAGCGTTACGGCGAAATCGCCACTCGCCTGTCTGAGCTGGGCAACCAGTACAGCAATAATGTGCTCGATGCCACCATGGGCTGGACGAAGCTCATCACCGACGAAGCCGAGCTGGCGGGAATGCCGGAAAGCGCTCTGGCGGCAGCTAAAGCCCAGGCGGAAGCCAAAGAGCAGGAAGGTTACCTGCTGACCCTGGATATCCCGAGCTATCTGCCGGTCATGACCTACTGCGACAACCAGGCGTTGCGCGAAGAGATGTATCGCGCCTATTCCACTCGCGCCTCCGATCAGGGGCCGAACGCCGGTAAGTGGGATAACAGCCCGGTGATGGAAGAAATTCTTGCGCTGCGCCATGAACTGGCGCAACTGCTGGGCTTCGAAAATTATGCCCATGAATCGCTGGCCACCAAAATGGCGGAAAATCCGCAGCAGGTGCTCGACTTCCTGACCGATTTGGCGAAACGCGCCCGTCCGCAGGGGGAAAAAGAGCTGGCCCAGCTGCGCGCCTTCGCCAAAGCCGAATTTGGCGTTGAGGAGCTGCAACCGTGGGATATCGCGTACTACAGTGAAAAGCAAAAACAGCACCTGTACAGCATCAGCGATGAGCAGCTACGTCCGTACTTCCCGGAAAACAAAGCCGTGAATGGCCTGTTTGAAGTGGTGAAACGTATTTACGGCATCACTGCCAAAGAGCGTACTGACGTTGATGTCTGGCACCCGGAAGTACGTTTCTTTGAACTGTATGACGAAAATAACGAGCTGCGCGGCAGCTTCTACCTTGACCTGTACGCGCGCGAACACAAACGCGGCGGGGCGTGGATGGACGACTGTGTCGGCCAGATGCGTAAGGCGGACGGCACATTGCAAAAGCCGGTCGCTTATCTGACCTGTAATTTCAACCGTCCGGTGAACGGTAAACCCGCTCTGTTTACCCATGACGAAGTGATCACCCTGTTCCACGAGTTTGGTCATGGCCTGCATCATATGCTGACCCGCATTGAGACCGCCGGGGTCTCCGGTATCAGCGGCGTGCCGTGGGACGCGGTCGAACTGCCAAGCCAGTTTATGGAAAACTGGTGCTGGGAGCCGGAAGCGCTGGCGTTTATCTCCGGCCACTATGAGACCGGCGAACCGTTGCCGAAGGAGCTGCTGGATAAAATGCTGGCGGCGAAAAACTATCAGGCGGCGCTGTTTATTCTGCGTCAGCTGGAGTTCGGTCTGTTTGATTTCCGTCTGCATGCGGAATTTAACCCGCAGCAAGGAGCGAAAATTCTTGAGACGCTCTTTGAAATCAAAAAACAGGTCGCCGTGGTGCCGTCACCGACATGGGGCCGCTTCCCACATGCGTTCAGCCATATCTTTGCTGGCGGCTATGCGGCAGGCTACTACAGCTATCTGTGGGCCGACGTACTGGCAGCGGACGCTTATTCCCGCTTTGAGGAGGAAGGCATTTTCAACCGTGAGACCGGTCAGTCGTTCCTTGATAACATCCTGACTCGCGGTGGTTCTGAAGAGCCGATGGAACTCTTTAAACGCTTCCGTGGCCGTGAACCACAACTGGACGCGATGCTGGAGCATTACGGGATTAAAGGCTGATTTTACGTGCAAATCTGCTTAATGGATGAAACGGGCGCCACAAACGGCGCCTTATCTGTTCTGGCTGCCCGCTGGGGACTGGAGCATGACGAAGACAACCCGATGGCGCTGGTGATGACGCCGCAACATCTGGAGCTGCGCAAGCGCGACGAACCGAAACTCGGCGGCATTTTCGTCGATTTTGTCGGCGGGGCGATGGCGCACCGGCGCAAGTTTGGCGGCGGGCGCGGCGAAGCGGTGGCGAAAGCCGTCGGTATCAAAGGCGATTACCTGCCGGACGTGGTTGATGCCACGGCCGGACTGGGGCGCGATGCGTTTGTACTGGCGTCCGTCGGTTGCCGCGTGCGGATGCTGGAGCGTAATCCGGTGGTCGCCGCGTTGCTCGATGACGGTCTGGCGCGCGGCTACGCCGATGCGGATATTGGCGGCTGGCTTCAGGAGCGTTTGCAGTTGATTCATGCTTCCAGCCTGACGGCGTTAACCGATATCACGCCGCGCCCGCAGGTGGTCTACCTCGATCCGATGTTTCCTCACCGGCAGAAAAGCGCGCTGGTGAAGAAAGAGATGCGGGTGTTTCAGTCGTTGGTGGGGCCGGATTTAGACGCCGACGGACTGCTGGAACCGGCGCGTCAGTTGGCGACCAAACGCGTGGTGGTCAAACGTCCCGATTATGCGCCGCCGCTGGCGGATGTCGCGACGCCCAACGCCATCGTCACCAAAGGGCATCGGTTTGATATTTATGCCGGAACCCCTCTGACGGAGTAACGGATTGCCCGATGGCGTTGCGCTTATCGGGCCTACGATTCTCAATTATTTGTAGGCCGGATAAGACGTAAGCCGCATCCGGCACTGAGTATTACTGTTCGGTACCTGGCGTATTAATCATCCGGTTTAACCACGGCACCATAATAGCCATCACCACGGTGACCGCCAGCGTTACCAGACCAATTTTGCTAAAGACGCCGGTATAAATGGGCAGCGTCTGTAACGGATCGGTGATGTTTTCCGGTACGGCAGTGAAGGTCGCCACATAACCGCCGAGCAGGAAGGCGGCGGCCTGGGTCAGGAACCACATTCCCAGAATAAAGCCCATCAGATGCTGCGGCACCAGAGCGGCGACCATCGCCAGCCCCAGCGCGCTAATCAGCAGCTCGCCCAGACTCTGGAACAGATACACCAGCACGATAAACCACGGCGACGTCAATCCTTGCGCATCGGCAAACCACATCCCGGCGGCGGCGGCGGTCAGAAAACCCAGCGCGCAGAGGAACATGCCGAGCGTAAACTTCATCGGCATAGTCAGATCTTTGCCTTTGCTACCCAGTCGGGTGTAAATCGCTGCCAGTACCGGACTGGCCACGACCACCCAGAATGGGTTCAGCGCCTGAAAACTCACCGGGTTAATGGCGAATCCAAGAATTTCATGATGCACGTTATTAATCGCAAAGAAGTTCAGCGAGGTAGGCATCTGCGCATACAGAATGTAAAACAGCACGGCTTCAATCATCAGAATAAACGCCACGAACATTTTATTGCGGCCGGTTTTATCCAGACGAAACGCTTCGCGAAAGAAGAAAATAGTGACGACGATAGAAAGGATGATGAGCACCAGATTGGCAATCTTAACGTTGTGCATCAGCCAGGCGCAGAGGAAAATCATGACGACGGTGCCGAGTAGTACCAGCAGCAAATTGCGAAAACGTAGCGGTTTATGATCCGGTTCAGAACCGATATTTTTCACCATGCCACGGCAGGCGAAGTACACCAGAAGCGCAACAATTAAACCAGCGCCGCACAGATTATAGGTCACCGCATAGCCAAATTTATCGGCAATCACCGGCGCCAGCGATAGCGATAACAAAGAACCGATGTTAATCGACATATAAAACAGGGTGAAAGCGCCATCCAGCCGGGGATCTTTAGGCTGATAGCATTTAGAGAGCAGGCTGGCGGGATTGGCTTTAAATAACCCGTTGCCCACGGCAATCGTACCCAGTGCGATAAAAATCAGATCGGGATTTAATAGCGACATGCCGGTCATAAAATAGCCAATCGCCAGCACAATTGCGCCCAGGACCAGGGTGCGTTTAGTCCCTAACAGATGGTCGCCAACATAGCCGCCGATGGAGATCAGGCCATAAACCAGCGCCGCAAAAGCGCCAAAGGTAATAAAGGCCTGTTCCTGAGAAAACCCCAATTGTTTAACGAAAAAGACCGCCAGGATGCCCTGGACGCCGTAATAGCCAAATCGTTCCCATAATTCTACAAAAAAGATCATGAAAAATGGACGAGGTTGCTGCAGCAAGCCCGTAGGTGCAGTTGTATTCATATTCCTTCGCCTTTTAATGCCATCCCGAAACGTATGAGCGCGTATATCAAAACGCGCCGAAAAGACTTACCCTGATATAGACTGCGGTTATTAGCCTGATCAATAGGTTATTATACAAATGATACGCAAACTAATTAGTGGATCACACTAATTATGTTTGGTGTGCTGGAATGATGTACTGAGTACTGCGAAGAAGGGGGGATAAACAAAACGCCCACATAAGCGGGCGTTGTTGTTGATAGCCGGAATTTGCCTGATGGTTCAGGCCAACCTGATTGACTATAGACCAGATGCGGTCTTAGCCGCCAGCCGGCACGGCAAGTATTACTCTTCTTCGTCGCGCAGCGGAACAATCAGCATGTCAACGTGAACGGTGTTGATCAGCTGGCGCGCAGAAGACATCAGTTTGCTCCAGAAGTCCTGGTGATGACCGCAAACGACCAGATCCATATCGTATTTCTTGATGGCGTCAACCAGCACCTGGCCCAAGTCGCCGCTACCGCTCAGGGTTTCAGTGATAGGGTAGCCAGCGTTGGTAGACAGCTCGGTCAGCGCGTGGTGGGTTTCTTCGGAGATACGTTTCTGCATATCGCCCAGATTGACGTCAATCAGACCGGTGTACAGGTCAGAATAGTTCACATCAACGTGGATGAGGGAGATTTTCGCGTTGTAGGGGCGCGCCATAGAGACCGCTTTTTCAACCAGAACTTTACTTTCCGGGGAGAGATCAACTGCGATAAGAATGTGTTTATAAGCCATAGTGTTACTCCTTCCATAAGTTGTCGATGACCATTGAGCTACTGGCGTTTCTTATGCCGCCGCGTCACCCGCGTCCTGCGAACTCTATGCGCGGGGCTAGCTCAGCCGTTTACCATAACTATCCTTACATTATAGCGACCAGGATAATCCGTCAATCTGCCTTGCTTGCCAGTTAGTTAAACAAAATTTTCAGGGAATTGCATTGATAGTGATTAACCTTCTGGTAAAAAAATTAACTGATCTCCTACAATGTGTATAAGAGCCGTTCGAATGCGGAGCGCTAATATGGACGGCTTTCGTAGTACTCTTTCACTGATTGTCTGGCAGGGTATCGGGGAGCGGTAGTCCCGGAGAGGAACTCCGTGGGCGGGTCGCCGGGGAGGAGATATGATAAGCACCGTCTCACTATTCTGGGCTTTATGTGTCGTTTGCATTGTTAATATGGCGCGCTATTTCTCATCGCTACGCGCACTGTTAGTGGTACTTCGTGGTTGCGATCCTTTGCTCTATCAATATGTCGATGGCGGCGGCTTCTTTACCACGCATGGTCAGCCCAACAAACAGGTGCGCCTGGTATGGTATATCTACGCTCAGCGCTATCGCGATCATCATGATGAAGAATTTATTCGCCGTTGTGAACGCGTGCGCCGCCAGTTTCTGCTGACCAGCGCGTTATGCGGTTTAGTGGTGGTGAGCTTGATTGCGCTCATGATTTGGCACTGAATAAAAAAAGCGGGCCAGTTTCCTGACCCGCTCGTGTTAGATAAGCCTCCCGGATGACGCCGCTTGCAGCGGCCTGTCAGGCCTGTGTCGTTTCATCCTGACAGGCCGGATTAGCGACAGCGCTATCCGGCCCATTTGGCTTAAATAATCTTCAGGGAAAGCCAGTACAGCACGCCGGAAAGAATAATCGCCGCCGGTAACGTAAATACCCAGGCCATCAGAATGCTGGTCACGGTTTTACGCTGCAACCCGCCGCCATCAACGACCATGGTTCCCGCCACTGAAGAGGAGAGTACGTGAGTGGTAGAAACTGGCATACCGGTGTAGCTGGCAAGACCGATAGAGACTGCCGCCGTCATCTGCGCTGACATTCCCTGCGCATACGTCATGCCTTTTTTACCAATTTTCTCGCCGATAGTGGTCGCCACGCGACGCCAGCCGATCATCGTACCAATACCCAGCGCCAACGCCACTGCCATAATGATCCACACCGGCGCATACTCAATGGTGCTTAACATATCGGTCTTCAGCTTTTTCAGCAGGCGCTGGTCATCGCTGCTTACGCCAGGCAATTTCACGACTTTATCGGTCGTGTCGGAAATGCACAGCATAATGCGACGCAACTGACTACGCTGTTCAACGCTTAACTTGTCGTAGCTTTCCACGTTTGCCAGCATCCCTTTCGCACGGTTAAGCGCGTTAATGGTGTTAGCCGGATGGCAGTGGAATTCAGTCGGTTCAGTCGCGCCCGGTTCCGGAGACGGAATCAGTTGGTCAACGCCGGTGACGGCTTTCAGCAGGTCAGGACGCTGCTCAAAGTACGTTTCGACATTGTTGATAGCATCGCGCGTACGGGTGATTTCGTAGCTGGAGGCATTCATATTGACCACGAAACCCGCAGGCGCGACGCCAATCAGCACCAGCATGACCAGGCCAATGCCTTTCTGACCATCGTTCGCGCCATGCGAAAACGCCACGCCGATAGCTGAGAGGATCAGCGCGATACGCGTCCAGAACGGCGGCTTTTTCTTGCCGTCTTTCTTTTCACGTTCGGCTGGCGTCAGGTGGATACGGGCGCGTTTCTTAGTACCGCTCCAGTAGCGGCGCAGCAAGAAAATCAGACCGCCGGCGAATACCAGACCGACAATAGGGGAGATAATGAGTGAACCGAAAATATTGATAACTTTCGGGATGTTAAGCGCATCCACCACTGACGTGCCGGTCATCATCGCATTGGTTAAACCGATGCCGATAATGGCGCCAATCAGCGTGTGGGAACTGGACGCCGGCAACCCGAAATACCAGGTGCCGAGGTTCCAGATAATCGCCGCCAGCAACATGGAAAAGACCATAGCGAGGCCGTGCGCGGAACCCATGTTGAGCAGGAGATCTGTCGGTAGCATATGCACAATGGCATACGCCACGCTGAGACCCCCCAGCAAAACGCCAAAAAAGTTAAACACCGCCGCCATGACAACCGCCAGCTGCGAACGCATCGCACGGGTGTAAATCACGGTTGCGACTGCATTGGCTGTGTCATGGAAGCCGTTAATCGCTTCGTAGAACAACACAAAAGCCAGAGCAAGCAATAATAAAAGCCCGGTATGTAAATCCAGGCCAGCAAACAAATGTAGCATAGGACGTTACGCCATTTTGAGGACATGAACGCGGCGCATTATCAGTGACTTTGGCGGCGCGGGCAAAGTGAAATATAGACTTTTTTTGATGTACTTCGTGCTTTGTTTGATATCACTAAAGAATTATCTTATATATTTCAGATAAATACCATTTTCAGGCGCTTTTCGCGCTGGTGCGACCACTGAGGAAACTTTACAATTCCCGCCCGAATTTGAGAGAGGAAGGCGACGTGGAAAGGTTTGATGCCGTTATTATAGGCGCTGGCGCAGCGGGCATGTTTTGCGCCGCGCAGGCAGGACAGGCGGGTAGCCGCGTGCTGCTCATCGATAATGGCAAGAAGCCAGGACGTAAAATCCTCATGTCCGGCGGTGGGCGCTGCAACTTTACTAATCTTTATGTTGAGCCTGCTGCGTATTTGAGCCAGAACCCCCATTTTTGCAAATCAGCATTAGCCCGCTATACCCAGTGGGACTTTATCGATCTGGTCGGCAGGTATGGGATAGCCTGGCATGAGAAAACGCTGGGACAGCTTTTTTGCGATGATTCCGCCCAACGCATTGTCGATATGCTGGTTGCCGAGTGCGACAAAGGCGGCGTAACGATGCGCCTGCGTAGCGAGGTATTGAGCGTCGAGCGTGATGAGTCGGGTTTCGTACTGGCGTTGAACGGCGAGACGGTGACTACGCAAAAGCTGGTGATTGCCAGCGGCGGCCTGTCGATGCCGGGGCTTGGCGCATCACCGTTTGGCTATAAAATCGCCGAACAGTTTGGTCTCAAGGTGTTGCCGACGCGCGCCGGGCTGGTGCCCTTTACGCTACATAAGCCGCTGTTAGAACAGCTCCAGACGCTGTCTGGCGTCTCTGTGCCCTGCGTAATTACCGCCCGCAATGGCACGGTATTTCGGGAAAACCTACTTTTTACCCATCGTGGGCTGTCCGGCCCCGCTGTTTTACAGATTTCCAGCTACTGGCAACCGGGCGAGTTAGTGAGCATTAACTTATTGCCGGACCTCTCGCTGGAAGACGTTCTCAATGAACAGCGTAACGCGCACCCGAACCAGAGTCTGAAGAACACGCTGGCGATGCATCTGCCGAAACGGTTGGTGGAGTGTTTACAACAGTTGGGGCACATCCCGGATGTATCGCTCAGGCAGTTGAACGTTCGTGACCAGCAGGCGTTGGTTGACACGCTTACGGCCTGGCAAGTGCAGCCTAACGGCACCGAAGGCTATCGGACAGCGGAAGTGACGCTGGGCGGCGTGGATACAAACGAACTATCATCGCGGACTATGGAAGCGCGCCGCGTGCCGGGTCTCTATTTTATCGGCGAAGTGATGGATGTCACCGGCTGGTTGGGCGGCTATAACTTCCAGTGGGCGTGGTCGAGCGCCTGGGCCTGCGCGCAGGATTTGGCGGCAAAACGCTAAGTACCATTACAAACAATAAGCGAATAGACATCCCGGACAGAGGTGTTAGTATCGATTTATAGCAGTTATGAGTATGCGTGTTTCATTTACGGCCAGGAACGCTGATGATGACAACATTACTCCCTCTTTTCCGGGTACCTACATCATTCACTCCCTTTGACGGCGAGCGCTTCATCGGCGTCTGTTCGTCGTCTGGCCCCTTTTCTTTTTTCATTCTTATCCCGAATGGAAACCCCCGCTGAGCGCACGCCCGGCGGATTTTGTGACACGCATGGTTAGACAACAGGGATTACGGCGGGTCGATTATGGACAAAATGAAGCGTCATCTGGTGTGGTGGGGAGCGGGGATTCTTGTGGCGATGGCCGCGATAGCCTGGTGGATGCTGCGCCCTGCGGGAATACCGGAGGGATTTGCCGCCAGCAACGGCAGAATTGAAGCCACCGAAGTGGATATTGCCACTAAGATTGCCGGGCGTATTGATACCATCCTCGTTTCGGAAGGGCAGTTCGTTCGTCAGGGCGAGGTGCTGGCGAAAATGGATACCCGCGTATTGCAGGAGCAGCGGCTGGAGGCGATTGCGCAGATTAAAGAGGCCGAGAGCGCGGTTGCCGCCGCCCGTGCCTTGCTGGAGCAACGCCAGAGTGAAATGCGCGCCGCGCAGTCGGTCGTCAAACAGCGGGAAGCTGAGCTGGACTCCGTCTCTAAACGTCACGTGCGTTCCCGTTCGCTGTCGCAGCGTGGCGCGGTATCTGTACAACAGTTAGATGACGATCGCGCGGCGGCGGAAAGCGCGCGCGCCGCCCTGGAGACCGCCAAAGCGCAGGTATCTGCGGCAAAAGCGGCGATTGAGGCGGCGCGTACCAGTATTATCCAGGCGCAAACGCGCGTGGAAGCGGCGCAGGCGACCGAGCGGCGTATTGTCGCCGACATCGACGACAGCGAATTAAAAGCGCCGCGCGATGGACGCGTGCAGTACCGCGTTGCGGAGCCGGGCGAAGTGTTATCGGCTGGCGGCCGGGTGTTGAACATGGTCGATCTCAGCGATGTTTATATGACATTTTTCCTGCCGACCGAACAGGCGGGGTTGTTGAAGATCGGCGGCGAAGCGCGACTGGTGCTGGACGCCGCGCCGGATCTGCGTATTCCGGCGACGATCAGTTTTGTCGCCAGCGTGGCGCAGTTCACGCCCAAAACCGTGGAAACCCACGATGAACGGCTGAAGCTGATGTTCCGCGTCAAAGCGCGTATTCCGCCAGAGCTGCTGCGACAGCATCTGGAATATGTCAAAACCGGTTTGCCGGGAATGGCCTGGGTTCGTCTGGATGAGCGCGTGCCCTGGCCTGACGATCTGAACGTGAGGCTGTCGCAATGACGTCGCTGACGCTGGTGCCTGTTCCTCCCGTGGCGCAGCTTGAGGGGGTGAGCCAGCATTACGGAAAAACGGTCGCGCTGAACAATATCACGCTGGACATTCCCGCCCGTAGTATGGTCGGGCTGATTGGTCCGGACGGGGTGGGTAAGTCGAGCCTGCTGTCGCTGATTTCTGGCGCGCGGGTGATTGAGCAAGGGAACGTTATCGTCCTGGGCGGCGATATGCGCGATGCGAAACATCGCCGCGACGTCTGTCCGCGCATCGCCTGGATGCCGCAGGGGCTGGGGAAAAACCTTTATCACACGTTATCGGTTTATGAGAACGTCGATTTTTTCGCTCGTCTCTTTGGTCATGACAAAGCTGAACGCGAAGCGCGTATTACCGAGCTGCTGAACAGCACCGGCCTGGCGCCGTTTCGTGACCGTCCTGCCGGGAAGCTGTCCGGTGGGATGAAACAAAAGCTGGGGCTGTGCTGTGCGCTGATTCATGACCCGGAATTGCTGATTCTTGATGAGCCTACCACCGGCGTGGACCCGCTCTCCCGCGCTCAGTTCTGGGACCTAATCGACAGTATCCGCCAACGGCAGACCAATATGAGCGTGTTGGTCGCAACGGCCTATATGGAAGAGGCGGAGCGTTTTGACTGGCTGGTGGCGATGAATGCGGGCGAGATACTGGCAACCGGCAGCGCGCAGCAACTGCGGACAAAAAACCATAGCGCGACGCTGGAACAGGCGTTTATCGCCCTGTTGCCAGAAGCGCAGCGCCAGGCGCATAAGCCAGTGGTGATCCCGCCGTATCACGCTGAGCAGGAAGAGATTGCCATTGAGGCGAAAGATCTGACCATGCGCTTCGGTAAGTTCGTCGCGGTTGACCATGTTAATTTCCGCATTCCGCGCGGCGAGATTTTTGGCTTCCTCGGTTCAAACGGTTGCGGCAAATCGACCACCATGAAAATGCTGACCGGTCTGCTTCCCGCCAGCGAAGGCCAGGCCTGGCTATTTGGCCAGCCGGTAGACCCGAACGACATCGATACCCGTCGCCGGGTCGGGTATATGTCGCAGGCTTTTTCGCTCTATAACGAACTCACCGTGCGGCAGAATCTGGAACTTCATGCCCGCCTGTTTCATATTCCGCCAGCGGAGATCCCGGCGCGCGTCGCGCAGATGATCGAACGCTTTATGCTAACGGAGGTGGAAGATACGCTCCCCGCTTCGTTGCCGCTCGGTATCCGCCAGCGTTTATCGCTGGCGGTAGCGGTGATCCATCGCCCGGAAATGCTGATTCTTGATGAGCCAACGTCCGGCGTTGATCCGGTCGCCAGGGATATGTTCTGGCAGCTTATGGTCGATCTTTCGCGTCAGGATAAGGTGACGATTTTTATCTCGACCCATTTTATGAACGAAGCGGAACGTTGCGACCGAATGTCATTGATGCACGCCGGTAAAGTGCTCGCCAGCGGTACGCCGCAGGAATTGGTGCAACAGCGGGGCGCGGCCAATCTGGAGGCGGCGTTTATTTCCTGGCTACAGGAAGCTGCGGGAGCGGCGCCTGAAACCCCAATACCGCCATCCCAGACGCCCGCCGCGTCAGGTAAACCGTCGCGGCAGGGATTGAGCTTCCGGCGTTTGTTCAGCTACAGTCGCCGCGAAGCGCTGGAGCTACGCCGCGATCCGGTACGTTCCACGCTGGCGCTGCTGGGAACGGTAATTCTGATGCTGATTATGGGCTATGGCATCAGTATGGACGTGGAGAACCTGCGTTTTGCCGTACTCGACCGCGATCAAACCGTCAGCAGCCAGGCATGGTCGCTCAATCTGGCGGGATCGCGCTATTTTATCGAACAGCCGCCGCTTGCCAGCTATGACGAGCTTGACCGGCGGATGCGTTCGGGAGAGTTGGCGGTTGCCATTGAGATCCCGCCTAATTTTGGCCGCGATATTGCTCGCGGTACGCCAGCGCAGATTGGCGTCTGGGTGGATGGCGCCATGCCCAGCCGCGCCGAGACGGTGAAGGGGTACGTTCAGGCGATGCACCAAAGCTGGCTGCAGGAGGCGGCAAGTCGTCAGCCGAACCCGGTTAAACAGGCCGGGCTGCTCAACATTGAAACGCGCTATCGCTATAACCCGGATGTGAAAAGTCTGCCCGCTATCGTTCCGGCGGTCATTCCGCTGCTGCTCATGATGATCCCGTCAATGCTTAGCGCCCTGAGCGTGGTGCGGGAGAAAGAGCTGGGGTCGATGATTAATCTGTACGTAACGCCGACGACGCGCAGCGAATTTTTGCTGGGTAAACAACTGCCGTATATCGCGCTGGGTATGCTGAACTTCTTGCTACTGTGCGCGCTGTCGGTCTTTGTGTTCGGCGTGCCGCTGAAAGGCAGCTTTCTCACGCTTACCCTCGCGGCGCTACTTTACGTCATCATCGCCACCGGTCTGGGGCTGCTGATCTCCACGTTTATGAAGAGCCAAATCGCCGCTATTTTTGGGACGTCGATTATTACCCTCATTCCGGCAACACAATTTTCCGGCATGATCGATCCGGTGGCTTCGCTGGAAGGGCCGGGAAGATGGATCGGCGAGATCTACCCGACCAGCCATTTTCTGACGATCGCGCGCGGGACGTTTTCCAAAGCGTTGGATCTGTCCGATCTCTGGCCGTTATTTATGCCGTTACTGATTGCCGTCCCGGTGGTGATGGGTCTGAGCATTCTGCTGCTGAAAAAACAGGAGGGGTAATGCGCGGATTACGTAATATTTATAATCTCGGCGTTAAAGAACTGCGCAGTCTGCTGGGCGACAAAGCGATGCTGTCGCTGATCGTCTTCGCCTTTACGATTTCGGTTTACTCCTCCGCTACCGTTCTGCCCGGTTCGTTGCATCTTGCCCCTATCGCCATCGCCGATATGGATCAGTCACAGTTGTCGAACCGTATTGTGAATAGTTTTTACCGCCCGTGGTTTCTGCCGCCGGAGATGATTACGGCAACGGAAATGGATGCCGGACTGGATGCCGGACGCTATACCTTTGCGGTCAATATTCCGCCGAATTTCCAGCGTGATGTGCTGGCCGGACGTCAGCCTGATATTCAGGTTAACGTCGATGCGACGCGCATGAGCCAGGCGTTTACCGGCAACAGTTATATCCAGAATATTATTAGCGGCGAGGTCAACAGCTTTGTGGCGCGCGCGCGGGGAGATAACGTTCAGCCGGTGTCGCTGGAGATTCGGATGCGCTTTAACCCGAATCTGGACCCGGCGTGGTTTGGCGGCGTGATGGCGATTATCAACAACATTACCATGCTGGCGATAGTGCTGACCGGGTCGGCGCTGATCCGCGAGCGAGAACACGGCACGGTAGAGCATCTGTTAGTGATGCCGGTCACGCCCTTTGAGATCATGATGGCGAAAGTGTGGTCGATGGGGCTGGTCGTGCTGGTGGTTTCCGGTTTGTCTTTGATGCTGATGGTGAAAGGCGTACTTGGCGTACCGATTGAAGGATCGATCCCATTGTTTATGTTGGGCGTGGCGCTGAGCCTGTTCGCCACCACTTCAATTGGGATTTTTATGGGCACCATCGCCCGTTCGATGCCGCAGCTGGGGTTATTAATGATTCTGGTGCTGTTGCCGCTACAAATGCTCTCCGGCGGTTCCACGCCGCGCGAAAGTATGCCGCAGGCGGTGCAGGATATTATGCTGACCATGCCGACGACGCATTTTGTCAGCCTTGCCCAGGCTATTCTTTATCGCGGCGCAGGTTTGAGTATCGTCTGGCCGCAGTTCCTGACCCTGCTGGCGATAGGCGGCGTGTTCTTCCTGATAGCGCTGTTACGCTTCAGAAAAACGATTGGCACAATGGCGTAAACATTATTGCCGGATGGCGGCTGCGCCTCATCCGGCCTACAAACGACAGACGTGCGAGCGTAGGCCGGGCAAGCGAAGCGCCCCCGGCGTTAGTCTTCTTTCGGCAAACACTGCAAGTGGCCGTGGCGCACGCCGCGCTGGGCGATAACATCATCGGCAAAATGCTGTACGTCGCCCATATCGCCCTTCAGAACGGCGATCTCCAGACAGTCATCGTGGTTGATATGGACGTGCAGCGTGGCGACGGATAAATCATGATGATGATGCTGGGTGGAGACGATGCGGCTGGCTAAATCCCGTTTCTCATGTTCATAAACATATGAAAGTACCGCGAAACCCTGTGTACCGTGTTCCTGGGTGGCCTCCTGCGCCAGAGCGCCGCGCAAAATATCACGGATCGCTTCGGAGCGATTGTTATAGCCGCGTCGCTGGCTCAGGCTGTCCAGCGTTTCCAGTAAATCGTCATCGAGGGTGATGGTGACACGTTGCATCTGACTTAAACCTTTTGGTATGGCGCGTCGGCGCATGGGAAGCTCCGCATTTTGTAACACACGTCCGCCGCCAGAGGGAAAAATTAATGTGTCATAACGCTTTTGTTATCGTCTGCGGCGTCAGCGTAAACGGTGTGGGGGTACAGACTGCCAGACTGAGCGTATCGAGCTGACACTGGCTGACCGACAAGGCAGAGGGCAACGTGCTGTCCACGCTGACGATTTGCCAGGCGCTGCCGCCGCGTTGTTTTACGATGGCTTCTTTACGCGTCCAGATACGCCAGAAGGCCGTCAGTTGTCGCTCCGGACGTTCCGCTTCCATTTCAGCATGTTCGCCGAGGCTGAATACCGCATTCGCCAGCGAACGCCAGTTATCGCGCGGGCGGATCACTTCAATATCGCAGCCGACTTCACCTTCGTCGCTAAGCAACAGAGCAATAGTGTCGCCGCTATGGCTGAGGTTAAACCACAGCGGCGTTCCGGCGGAAAAAGCCGGTTTACCCTGTTCGCCATACACCATCTCCGGTAGCGGCGAGAGCGCACGGGAAAGCAGCACGCGCCCAGCCAGCCAGCTTGCCCGGCGAACGCCCTGCGGCGCCTGAGCGATTAACGCGTCGGGCAATTGACCTGCGCTTAATGTTGACACTTTTCCCAGAACGACCTGGTACATATCAGGACCAACGTTGCCTATGAAGAAGAGGAGATTGTAGCATCTGTCGCCTCATCCCGGTAAACGGCTTTTCGGTCGGCCTGGCCCCAGTAAGATCGCCAGTTTGCTGCCGCCTTTAGTGGTTTCCATCCAGATTTTGCAGACGCTGGTCAAAGGAACGGACAAGAGCATCCCGACCGGGCCTAATAGCCATCCCCAGACCAATAACGAAAGAAATACCACCAGCGTGGACATTCCCAGACGATGGCCCATCATGCGTGGCTCCATAATGTTGCCAATCACCATATGGACCACCAAAAAGAGCGCGCCGACCAGTACGCACTCGTAAAAACCGTTAAATAACAGCGCCTGAATCATGGGGGGAACGGCGGAAATCACCGAGCCGATATTAGGAACGTAATTGAGCAAAAAGGCCAGTACGCCCCACATTAGCGCAAACTGAATACCCATTAACGCCAGTCCCAGCCAGATAATCGCGCCCGTCCATAAACTGAGCAGTGTTTTCAGCGCCAGATAATGCGAGACGCCTTTCAGGGCGCGGTGCAGGCCGGCAATATGAATTTGTGGATTGTTTAGCGCGAAACGTAATTTATAAGGCACGTGACGCACCTCAAACAGCATAAAAACCACGGTCATCACCAGTAGCACAATGCTTGCCATCGCGCCCGATACGCCGGTCATTAATGTTGTGGTGAAGAGCATGATTTTATCGGAGTCCATCCCGCGGAGCATACGTTCCGGCGACATATGTAAATTCAGGAAGGGCATTAACTCCTGAAGGTGTAAGACCTTACGCGTCAGCTCCTTGCTGTATTTAGGCAGCATAGCGATAAATTCATTAAGCGATGCGGCAAGCACACCCACCAGCGCGGTAAGCACGATCAGCATGACAACCACTACGATAGTAATCGCCAGCGGTCGCTTCACGCCCCGGCGAATAAACCAGGTCACTAATGGATTAAGAACGATGGCGAAAAAGAGCGCCAGCAAGAGTTGTACAATAATATCCGCCGCGGCATGAATCCCGGCGAGAATAATAACCAGGGAGGCCAGTTTCAGCAGAATATGCATACCCGTTTTGTCGGGTTGAGCGGTTGCCATGAAGTTTTCCTTGTTGTGTTTTTTTCTAAGTGTAGCGGCTGCCCTGATACCGATAATCTGAATCTCACTACTGATTTTCACCGCGCGCCATGATAGAAAAGAAAACATGTTGTAAAAATGCGGTGATACTCATGCCCGAACCCGTCGCTGAACCGGCGCTAAACGGATTGCGCCTCAATCTGCGTATTGTCTCCATTGTGATGTTTAACTTTGCCAGCTACCTGACCATCGGCCTGCCGCTCGCCGTCTTGCCCGGCTATGTGCATGATGCGATGGGATTCAGCGCGTTCTGGGCGGGGCTTATTATCAGCCTGCAATACTTCGCCACTCTGTTAAGCCGTCCCCATGCCGGGCGGTATGCGGATGTATTAGGGCCGAAAAAAATCGTTGTCTTTGGCTTATGCGGCTGTTTTTTAAGCGGACTCGGCTACCTGCTGGCGGATATCGCCAGCGCCTGGCCGATGATCAGTTTGTTGCTACTGGGGCTGGGTCGCGTGATTTTGGGGATTGGGCAAAGTTTTGCCGGCACCGGTTCGACACTGTGGGGCGTCGGCGTCGTCGGGTCGTTGCATATTGGTCGGGTCATCTCCTGGAACGGTATCGTCACCTACGGCGCAATGGCGATGGGCGCGCCGCTGGGCGTGCTGTGTTATGCCTGGGGCGGGTTACAGGGACTGGCGCTAACGGTGATGGGCGTGGCGCTGTTGGCGGTACTGTTAGCCCTTCCACGTCCGTCGGTGAAGGCGAACAAAGGCAAGCCGCTGCCGTTTCGCGCGGTGCTGGGGCGTGTCTGGCTGTATGGTATGGCGTTGGCGCTGGCCTCGGCAGGGTTTGGCGTCATCGCGACGTTTATTACCTTATTTTATGATGCTAAAGGCTGGGATGGCGCCGCCTTTGCGCTCACGTTATTTAGCGTCGCGTTTGTCGGCACGCGTTTGCTGTTCCCTAACGGCATCAATCGTCTAGGCGGGTTGAATGTCGCCATGATCTGCTTTGGCGTGGAGATTATTGGTCTGTTACTGGTGGGGACGGCAGCCATGCCGTGGATGGCAAAAATCGGCGTTTTACTCACGGGGATGGGGTTTTCGCTGGTCTTTCCGGCGCTGGGCGTGGTGGCCGTCAAAGCCGTGCCGCCGCAGAACCAGGGCGCGGCGCTGGCGACCTATACCGTCTTTATGGATATGTCTTTGGGGGTTACCGGGCCGCTGGCGGGGCTGGTGATGACCTGGGCGGGCGTGCCGGTGATTTATCTGGCGGCAGCCGGGCTGGTAACGATGGCGCTATTGCTGACCTGGCGCTTAAAAAAACGGCCTCCGTCTGCACTGCCGGAGGCCGCATCATCATCGTAAAGGTTACTTAATAACTAACGTATTGATGATGTTTTCAGCCGTGGTTTGCGCTTTTTGCTGATTGTCCGCAGGCAGCGTGACCTGAATCGTCAGCAATTGGTTATCCACTTTGCCCAGCACGATGGAAGAGTACGCCGTCTGGCCCTTCGCAGAGATAATGCTGTCCAGTTGTTGCAACGTATGGCCTTTGAGCTCAATAGACTTATTGGTGACCACCTGAAGCTGCGGGTCGCGGCTACGCTGTTGCTCAAGCAGGCGGTTCGCCAGCACCGGCAACGCTTCATCGGTATTATCGCCGACGATAACAATCACCGCTTTCTGGCCCGTCGGGTCAGAATAAACGTGCATATTATTCGCCTGGGTGCCCAGCTTACCGCTTTGATCGGTCATATCCGCCGGCAGTGAGAAACTGAGTTTGCCATCCATCAGGCTGATGGGCTGACCGGAGGCCTGGCTTTCCGCGGCGGCGCTTTCTGCCGACGCTTTTGTATCGTTGTTATCACAGGCCGCAAGCCCCATAACCAGCAGGCCAATACCGGCATATTTAACCAAATTGCGCATTGACTTCTTCCTTTCGATAAACGGCCATAACGGCTCATTCGCTCATCTTATCACAACTCGGAAAACGAACCTTTAACTTGCCGGTAATGGGGAAATTTCAGATTTATCTGCCAGCTTTTTCAGCAACATATTCAGTAGAACGCCGTACATCGGCAGGAAGAAAATAATGCTGATGAGCACCTTAAAGCAATAATCCACCAGCGCAATTTCCATCCAGTGCCCGGCCATAAAGGCATCGGGGCTTCGCCAGAACGCAATGAAGAAAAAGGCAAGGGTATCGCTGATATTGCCAAACAGCGTTGAAGCGGTCGGCGCCAGCCACCAGCGACGATTTTGGCGCAGGCGGTTAAACACATGGACATCAAGGATCTGTCCCAGCGCGTAGGCCATAAAGCTGGCGGCGGCGATACGGGCGACAAACAGATTAAAGCTCGCCAACGCGGCGAAACCTTGCCAGGCCCCCATATAGAACAGCGATGACACCACATACGACACCAGCAGCGCGGGGATCATGACGGCGAAGATAATGCGGCGCGCCAGCGGTGCGCCAAAAATACGCACGGTAAGATCGGTGGCGAGAAAAATAAAAGGAAAACTAAACGCGCCCCAGGTCGTGTGGAAACCAAAAATAGTGATGGGGAGCTGCACCAGATAGTTACTGGAAATGATCACCAGTAAATGGAATAGCGATAGCCAGAACAACGCTTTTACGCGCTGTGATTGTGTAAACGGAGTCATATTGTGACCTTTTTGTTGGATGGGGTGAGGGAACCCAATAAAGAACCGCCGCATAATACTGTTTTGCGCTGGCATTGCAATGGCTAATTTTCACGCAATCGTTAACCTGCCTGGCTTACTGACGAAGATAGGCGTAAAATATCGCCGTTTTTCTACCATTGAGACGAAGATGAGCGATCTGTTTTCCTCCCCTGACCATACGCTTGACGCCCTGGGGCTGCGTTGCCCTGAACCGGTAATGATGGTGCGCAAAACGGTGCGCAACATGCAAACTGGCGAAACATTGCTGATTATCGCCGACGATCCGGCGACGACGCGTGATATTCCGGGGTTCTGTACCTTTATGGAACACGATTTGCTGGCGCAAGAGACGGAGGGTCTGCCGTACCGCTATTTATTGCGTAAAGCGCATTAACCGCACGGCAGATAACATTCTGATTAGAAGCTTTCCCAGTTCGCCTGTTCTGCGGCGGGCTGTGGCGTTAAGCCTTTGCTTAACGGCGTCGGCGACGCCTCCCGACGAGGCTGTTTCTGGATGCGGAACGCGGCGACCGCCTGACGAAGTTCGTTAGCCTGATCTTCCAGCGCCGCCGCCGCTGCTGCGGATTCCTCTACCAGCGAGGCGTTTTGTTGCGTCACGCTGTCCATTTCCGATACCGCCTGCGCCACCTGCTCAATGCCTTTGCTTTGCTCATCGGAGGCAGAGGCGATTTCGCCCATAATATCGGTTACGCGGGTCACGGCGTTGACGATCTCTTTCATGGTTTCTCCCGCTTCGCGTACCTGCGTAGAGCCGGTATCAATGCGCGACACGGAGTTTTCAATCAGCACTTTGATCTCTTTGGCGGCCTGCGCGCTACGGCTGGCCAACGTGCGTACCTCTCCGGCCACAACCGCGAATCCTCGCCCCTGTTCGCCGGCGCGGGCGGCTTCTACCGCAGCGTTCAGCGCCAGGATATTAGTCTGGAAGGCGATACCGTCAATCACGCTGGTGATGTCCACGATTTTTTCCGAACTTTCGGCGATATCGTTCATGGTGCTCACTACGTTATCCACCACGCGTCCTCCTTTACGCGCGGTTTCTGATGCGGTTTTCGCCAGACCCGTCGCCTGGCGTGCGTTATCGGTGTTTTGCCGTACCGTGGCGGTTAACTGTTCCATGCTGGCGGCGGTCTCCTCCAGCGCCGAGGCCTGCTGTTCGGTACGGGAAGAGAGGTCGCTGCTACCGGCGGAAATTTCGCCTGCGCCAGTATAGATAGAGTCTGCGTTATCGCGCACCGCGCTGACGGTACGGATTAACGACTGCTGCATCGTTTTAAGACCGGCGGCCAGTTGGCCCATTTCACTGCGTCCTTCAGCCTCTATCTCATGGGTAAGATCGCCGTCGGCGATCGTTTGAATGTGCGCCATAATCCGTTGCAGCGGGCGGAGTAGAACGCGTTGCAGCCCCAGCCAGATAAACGCCAGCACGATGAGCACGATAAGTAGAATTATCCCCAGCGTCCATTGCATCTGGGTAAAACTGCTCTGATTCTGATCGCTGGCTAATTTTATTAATTGCGCATTTTGAGAGAGCCACTGGTCATATACCTGCTCCATGTCATCCTGCGCTTTTTGCGCGTCAAGGTTGCCATAGGCGGCGTAATTATCGGCTTTAAGATAGTGGATAGACTGCTGCAAAACGTCATACATCTGCTTAAAGCTGGCTTCGGCCTGGGCATCCAACGCCGGATCTTTGCCCGCGATCGCTTCGGAGTTCACGTAGTTGTTGAAATGTTTTTCCGCTTCGTTGAGCGACGCGCCAGCGTTGGTTAACAGCGTGTTCATGGCGTCCAGCGAGGCGGGATCGCGCTGATTTTTTAACATGCGTATCGCCACGCGGTTAATAGTGACGCGGGTTTCAATCAATGTCTGAAAACTGCCGCCCAGTTCCTGTTGTTGGTAACTCAGCGCGCTCGCATTCTGGAAATTCAGCCGATCGCTGCTGACGGCGGAATAAAACAGTATTCCTGTCACCAACAATAAGGCGCTAAATATGCCCAGCGTCGCGATAACGCCGGTGATGACTTTGATATTTTTCATAGTGCCTAACATTCCTTATTTTGTAGACGGTATGATCAATATCGGTTGGATAAAAATTAACCTTACATCAAATCACGCTATTTCTGATTAATGGTTTGATAAGTAATAGAAAATAAATAATTTTCGCGTGAATAATATGAACAAAGAAAGGAATATCGCGGGATAAACCGGCGACACGACGCCGCCGGGCGGGAGAAGATTAGTTTTTACGCAGCAAACGTAGCGCGTTGGCGGTCACCAATACCGTGGCTCCCGTATCCGCCAGGATTGCCAGCCATAGCCCGGTAAAACCCAGTAGCGTCGTCACCAGGAAAATAGCTTTCAGCCCCAGCGCAATGGTGATGTTCTGCCGGATATTCGCGTGGGTAGCGCGCGCCAGCGTAATCATCTGCGCTAACCCGCGCAGACGGTTATGAGTAAGGGCGGCGTCAGCCGTTTCCAGCGCGACGTCAGTACCGCTGCCCATCGCAATTCCGATACTGGCGGCTTTCATCGCGGGCGCATCATTAATGCCGTCGCCCACCATCGCCAGCGGCGCTTGTTGGTTAAGGGCGGTGACTGCCCGCACCTTGTCTTCCGGCAGTAGTCCGGCTTTAAACGCCAGATCCAGCTCGCCGGCAATCGCTGCCGCCGCCCGTGGGTTATCGCCGGTCAGAATCACGCCGTTAACGCCTAACTGATGCAGTTCGCGGATGGCGTCGCGCGCATCGTCACGCAACGTATCCTGGAGGGCGAGGACGCCAACAACGGTCTCGTTACGCAGCACCAGAACCACCGTCTGCCCGGCGTTTTCCAGTTCGCTAATTTGCCCGGCAAACGCTGCCGTAGGCTGTTTTCCCGCCGCGCAAATCAGAATACGTTCGCCGTTAACCTGCGCTTCAATTCCGGTGCCGGCCAGCGTTCGCTGCGATTCCGCCGTCGGGATCGCCAGATCGCGAGTCTGCGCTTCGCGGACAATAGCCTGCGCCAGCGGGTGCGTAGCGCCTTGTTCTACGGCTGCCGCCAGCGCCAACAGTTCAGCCTCGCTGATACCGCTTGCCGGATGAATCGCCGTCACCCGTGGTTTACCAATGGTCAACGTACCGGTTTTATCAAAGGCGACCTGCGTGATACGGCCCAGTTGCTCCAGCGCTGCGCCGCCTTTAATCAATGCGCCGCGCCGTGCCGCCGCCGCCAGCCCGGAGGTAATGGCCGCGGGCGTGGAGATCACCAGCGCGCACGGGCAACCGATGAGCAGCAGCGTCAGCCCTTTATAAATCCACTCCTGCCAGCCGCCATCGAACATCAGCGGCGGAATAAGCGTCACCAGCAGCGCGATGACCATAATGACTGGCGTATAGATGCGGCTGAAACGGTCAATAAACCGCTCAATGGGCGCACGGCGCTCTTCCGCCTCTTCAATCAGCGTCAGGATACGGTCAATCGCGCTGGCGCCAGGTTCAGATAGCACCTCCAGGGTGACGAGACGGTCAACGCTGGTCGCGCCTGCCGGGACTTTGTCGCCCGTTGCGCGCTCCACCGGGATAGACTCGCCGGTGAGCGCGCTTTCATCAAAGCTGGCGAAACCGGAAACCAGTTTACCGTCGGCGGGTAAACGCCCCCCGGCGGCGACTTCGATAATATCGCCCGGTCGCAGGGTATTAATAGCGACCTCTTCCCGTACGCCGTCGCGCAGACGGGTCGCCGTTTCCGGTTTAAGCGCCATTAACGCGCTGACGCCTTTACGGGCGCGGCTGGCGGCCCATCCTTCCAGGCGCTCGCCGATGAGGAACAGCAGCAATACCATTGCCGCCTCCGCCGTCGCGCCAATAAACAGCGCGCCAATGGCGGCGACGCTCATCAGCGTTTCAATAGCGAACCAACTGCCGCTTTTCATCAGCCGCAGCGCCTGGCGGGCAATAGGATACAGACCGACCAGGGTGGTGGCGATAAAGGCCAGTTGGCCGAACGGGTGGTTAAATTGCTCCAGCCCCCAGCTTATCGCCATCATAATGATCAGCGTAATAAGCGGCAGGTTCTCTTTAAGACGAGATTCAGGCGCGGCGTCGCGCGAATCTTCGCTACGCAAGGTATAACCCGCCTTCTGTACGGCGCGTTCAATTTGCGCGCGGAGGTCGGCGTCGGCATCGACCACTAACTTTTCGGTGGCGAACAGCACTTGCGCCTGGTTGACGCCGCGAATTTGGCGGACCGCATTCTCCACTTTTCGGGCGCAGGCGGCGCAGTCCATGCCGGAGATTTTCCAGGTATAGCGCGTGCCTGCCACGGCAGTAGAAACAGGCGCGCTGGACGCGCAATGTTCTTCGCAGCAGCAGCTATCGGCCTTCTGTATCGCCGGGGCTAATCTGAAGGAGGTAAAGGGCGGGACTTTTTTGCCATCGGTATCAGGGGTCGACATAACGTCCTCCGGTTGATGATAATTTTCTCATTAACCGGAGGATACACTCTGGAGTCGACTCCAGAGTCAAGCGCTATTATTTACAGGTACAGCGAGCGAACAATCAGGAAGTGTCCGGCAAAGTAGCAGGCGGCGGCAATCGCGTTATCCGCCCGGAAACGGCGGCGGTAATGGCTACCCAGCCAGACGATATTGCCGATAAACAGCAGCGTCGCGCCGGTAAAGGCCGAAAGGGCTGGCGCCGTTGGGCGGAAGAACCACAGTTCGCCCGCCAGCCAGACCATGACCAGAGTCATGGCGATAAAAGTACATACCGGCCAGCGTAGCTCCTCCAGTCGCGTCCAGATAACGGCGATAAGCAACGCGCCGACTATCAGTAACGCCAGCGGCAGCGGCCAGAAGAACGACAACGTCATTTGGCTGGCAAAATAAATGGTGTAGAGCAGATGCGATAAGAAAAATGCCCCGACGGCGTACAGCAGGCGTTGACGCGGCAAGAGCGTTAACGCATCGCCGACCAGCGAGGCGCACAGTCCGGCCAACACAAGATAACTGATGGCGTCAAACATCGGCGCTTGCCAGGCCAGTAACAGCAATAGTAATAACGTGACGGGCTTAAAAAACCAGCGTTGCCAGGCTGGCCCGCGATAGGAGGCGTCCACATACAGCCATGCGGACAGGCAGACAGCGATAAACGACCAAAGCATCTTAATTCCTTGAATTCGTTATTTTTTCGCAAACGGTATGCTTGCGGCTCTATTATTCAGTGTAGAGGCCGTGACGGTCAGATGACAACACTATAACGGGCAGGGTATGCTTATTTCCGCATTTTCTGACAGGTTAACAGTATGAGTAAGCCACCGCTTTTCTTCATTATAATCATCGCATTAATCGTAGTTGCCGCGTCGTTTCGCTTCGTTCAGCAACGGCGGGAAAAAGCCGCTAATGAGGCGGCGCCGTTACAGCAAAAGCTGGTCGTGGTTAGCAATAAACGGGAGAAGCCGGTTAACGACCGACGCTCTCGCCAGCAGGAAGTGAGCCCGGCGGGAACCAGTATGCGCTATGAGGTCAGTTTTAAGCCGCTCAATGGCGGTCTGGAAAAAACGTTCCGTTTACAAGCGCAGCAGTACCACGCTTTGACGGTGGGCGATCAAGGTACGCTGAGCTATAAGGGAACGCGGTTCGTCGGGTTTGTTAGCCGTACCCCGGATAACGAATAAACCGTCATCCGGCAGCAAACGTTATTTTTTGTTCTTAAACTTCTTCTGCCAGACCAGCAGCTCAAACACGCCGAACAGGAAAATGCGGATTTTTTCTCCCGTCGTCATCTGCGGACCCGCTTTCGGTATCGTTGATTTCAGCAGCGCCAGTTGCATACCGTGCATCAGCGCCATGAACACCAACGCCACGTTGACGAAAATATTGAGCGGGCGCGGGAAGGGATGCACCAGATTAAGAATCAAAAATGCCCACACGAAGAGCATTAATAAGCGGCCCAGATTAATCAACATCATTTTCTCCTTGCGCGTCGCGCTGATACAGACGATAAGCGACCTGTCCGGCCACCTTTTCTCGATACAATGTCCAGTTCGCCGGAACGGGCGGCAGACCGTTTTCCACCTCGCTTTCTACGTAGATTAGCGCGTCGTCGGCCAGCCATCCCTGGGTTTCCAGCAATTGTAACGTCTCTTCCAGCAGCCCTTTACGAAACGGCGGGTCGACAAAGACGACGTGATGCGGCGTCCCCGGCTGGCTGAGGAAGGCCAGAGTATTGGTATTGACGACGCGAGCATTGTTGGCTTTCAGCGTCGCCAGATTTTTTTGCAACTGCTGCGATACGGCGCGATCCATTTCCAGTAACGTTGCCTGGGCCGCATAACGCGATAGCGCTTCCAGACCCAGCGCGCCGCTGCCGGCAAAGCAATCCAGACAATGGGCGTCTACCATTACCGGAGCCAGCCAGTTAAATAACGTTTCGCGCACGCGATCGGTGGTGGGACGCAGACCCGGGCTGTCCGGAACCGGTAATTTACGGCCACGCCATTGCCCGCCAATAATGCGGATTTGGCCGCTGCCAGAGTGAGTCGGTTTTTTCATTTCTCTTGCTCGAACCGCCTGTTGCAAGTTATTCCAGGCGGTGATGTGAATTAAGTTAAGTGATAGACTATTTCATCATTTTTTTAGCTTCCATGTATATAGCGCCGCGAGGGGTGTAGTCGCAGATGGCAAAACAGAAAAAACGTGGCTTCTTTTCCTGGTTGGGCTTCGGTGATAAAGAGCAGAAGCAGGAACAGACCGAAGAACAGCAGATTGTTGAGGAACAACGACCGGTTGAGCCCCCTGTTGAAACGGCGGCAGACGTAGACGCGCAAACGCCCGCGCACAGCAAAGCAGAAACAGAAGCCTTTGCGGAAGAGGTGGTGGACGTTACTGAGAAAGTTCAGGAGAGCGAAAAACCGCAGCCGGTAGAGCCGGAGCCCGCGGCGGTCATTGAGACGGCAGCGCCGCAGATCGCAGTGGAACGCGAGGAATTGCCGCTGCCGGAAGAGGTCAAAGACGAGGCTATCTCGCCGGAAGAGTGGCAGGCCGAAGCGGAAACCGTAGAGGTCATTGCCGCGGTAGAAGAAGAGGGCGAAAACGCGGCGAAATTCACCGACGAAGAGCTGGAAGCGCAGGCGCTGGCCGCTCAGGCGGCGGAAGAGGCGGTGATGGTTGTTCCGCCGGCGGAAGAAGACGCGCCGGTGGAAGCGATCGTTCAGGAACAGGAAAAACCGACTAAAGAAGGTTTCTTTGCCCGCCTGAAACGCAGCCTGCTGAAAACCAAAGAAAATCTCGGTTCCGGATTTATCAGTCTGTTCCGCGGCAAGAAAATCGACGATGATTTGTTCGAGGAGCTGGAAGAGCAGTTGCTCATCGCTGATGTCGGGGTGGAAACCACGCGTAAGATTATCGCTAATCTGACGGAAGGCGCCAGCCGCAAACAGCTTAAAGATGCCGAGGCGCTGTATGGTCTGTTGAAAGACGAGATGGGCGAGATTCTGGCGAAGGTAGACGAACCGCTTAATATTGAAGGTAAAACGCCTTTTGTTATTCTGATGGTTGGCGTGAACGGCGTGGGTAAAACCACCACTATCGGTAAACTGGCGCGCCAGTTTGAGCAGCAGGGTAAATCAGTGATGCTGGCGGCGGGGGATACTTTCCGCGCGGCGGCGGTCGAACAGCTACAGGTCTGGGGACAGCGTAACAACATTCCGGTTATCGCCCAGCATACCGGCGCGGACTCCGCCTCGGTGATTTTTGACGCTATCCAGGCCGCGAAGGCGCGTAATGTGGATGTGTTAATTGCCGATACGGCAGGGCGTCTGCAGAACAAGTCGCACCTGATGGAAGAGCTGAAAAAAATCGTTCGCGTCATGAAAAAGCTGGACGAAGCAGCGCCACATGAAGTTATGCTGACCATTGACGCCAGCACCGGACAGAACGCGGTAAGCCAGGCCAAACTGTTCCATGAAGCGGTAGGCTTAACCGGTATTACCCTGACCAAGCTGGACGGTACGGCGAAAGGCGGGGTGATTTTCTCGGTAGCTGACCAGTTTGGCATTCCTATCCGTTACATTGGCGTGGGCGAACGTATCGAGGATTTGCGTCCGTTTAAGGCGGACGATTTTATTGAGGCACTTTTTGCCCGAGAGGATTAACAATGATTCGCTTTGAACATGTCAGCAAGGCCTATCTCGGCGGGAGACAAGCGCTGCAGGGAGTGACATTCCATATGCGGCCAGGCGAGATGGCGTTTCTGACCGGCCACTCCGGCGCGGGGAAAAGTACCCTGCTGAAGCTAATCTGTGGGATTGAGCGGCCCAGCGCCGGCAAAATCTTCTTCAGCGGGCATGATATTACGCGCCTGAAAAACCGCGAAGTGCCGTTTTTGCGCCGCCAGATTGGGATGATTTTCCAGGATCACCATCTGCTGATGGATCGCACGGTCTATGACAATGTGGCGATACCGTTAATCATTGCCGGCGCCAGCGGCGATGATATCCGTCGTCGTGTGTCGGCGGCGCTGGATAAGGTTGGACTACTGGACAAAGCGAGAAACTTCCCGATTCAACTCTCCGGAGGCGAACAACAGCGCGTGGGCATCGCCCGCGCGGTGGTCAATAAGCCAGCGGTATTGCTGGCGGATGAACCGACCGGGAACCTGGACGACGCGTTGTCGGAAGGGATTTTACGTCTGTTTGAAGAGTTTAACCGCGTAGGGGTGACGGTACTGATGGCGACGCACGATATTGGACTTATCTCCCGTCGTTCCTATAGGCAGCTCGTCCTGAGCGATGGACACCTGCATGGAGGCCTGGCCAATGAATAGGCGCGACGCGATTAACCAAATCAGGCAGTTCGGCGGACGGCTGGATCGACTACGTAAGTCTCGCGGCGGAACAGGCGGCGGGCGCAACGCGCCAGGACGCCAGAAGCCGACACCGAAACCGAACTCACGTAAAACGAATGTCTTTAATGAACAGGTGCGCTATGCCTGGCACGGCGCGCTGCAAGATCTGAAAAGCAAACCGCTGGCGACGTTTCTGACGGTGATGGTGATCGCCATCTCCCTGACGCTGCCCAGCGTCTGTTACATGGTCTATAAGAACGTCAACCAGGCGGCGACTCAGTATTACCCGTCGCCGCAGATCACCGTTTATCTGCAAAAAACGCTGGATGATGACGCGGCGGCGCGGGTCGTTGGGCAGCTTCAGGCCGAGCAGGGCGTTGAGAAGGTCAACTACCTGTCCCGTGAGGACGCGCTGGGAGAATTCCGCAACTGGTCGGGTTTTGGCGGCGCGCTGGATATGCTGGAAGAGAACCCGCTACCGGCGGTGGCGGTGGTGATCCCCAAGCTGGACTTTCAAAGTACCGCCTCGCTTAATACGCTGCGCGACCGTATCTCGCAGATTAACGGCATTGACGAAGTCCGCATGGATGATAGCTGGTTTGCGCGCCTGGCGGCGCTCACCGGGCTGGTGGGCCGTGTGTCGGCGATGATCGGCGTGCTGATGGTCGCGGCGGTCTTCCTCGTTATCGGCAACAGCGTGCGCCTGAGCATTTTTGCCCGTCGCGATACCATTAACGTGCAAAAGCTGATTGGCGCGACCGATGGCTTTATCCTGCGTCCGTTCCTCTATGGCGGCGCGTTGCTCGGTTTTTCCGGCGCGTTTCTTTCACTGATATTGTCTGAAATTTTGGTGATGCGTTTATCATCGGCGGTGACTGAAGTGGCGCAGGTCTTCGGCACGAAGTTTGATCTCAATGGCTTATCGTTCGATGAGTGCCTGTTGCTGCTGCTGGTCTGTTCCATGATTGGCTGGATCGCCGCCTGGCTGGCCACGGTGCAACATTTACGTCACTTTACTCCCGATTGATAAAATCGTGGTATAATCTTTCCCTGCAATGGGCTTCCGTTCGCAGGGAAAGAGTCCCTGTTGTCTCTTCCCCGCGCGTCATCTTTATGTCACAAGATTTGTGCAAATTATGCACAGTGTTACATTGAACTTGTGGATAAAATCACTGTCTGATAAAAGAGTGGGTGATATTCTCGTTGCTCATCGGCTTTGGCACGGTTGTTGCTCGCTGACGGTGCCAGGCAATACTGATTGAGAGGATTTGAATGACCAAAGAAATGCAAAATTTAGCTTTAGCCCCTGTTGGCAACCTGGAATCTTATATCCGGGCGGCGAACGCGTGGCCGATGTTATCGGCTGACGAGGAGCGGGCATTGGCTGAAAGGCTGCATTACCAGGGCGATCTGGAAGCAGCTAAAACGCTGATCCTGTCTCACCTGCGCTTTGTTGTTCATATTGCTCGTAACTATGCGGGCTATGGTCTGCCGCAGGCGGATTTAATCCAGGAAGGCAACATCGGCCTGATGAAAGCCGTACGTCGTTTTAACCCGGAAGTAGGCGTGCGCCTGGTTTCCTTCGCCGTACACTGGATTAAAGCAGAAATTCACGAATACGTGCTGCGTAACTGGCGTATCGTTAAAGTCGCAACCACGAAAGCGCAGCGTAAGCTGTTCTTTAATCTGCGTAAAACCAAGCAGCGTCTGGGCTGGTTTAATCAGGATGAGGTTGAAATGGTGGCGCGCGAACTGGGTGTTTCCAGTAAAGACGTGCGTGAGATGGAGTCGCGTATGGCGGCGCAGGACATGACGTTTGACATGTCTTCGGACGATGAGTCCGACAGCCAGCCAATGGCGCCGGTGCTGTATCTGCAGGATAAATCGTCTAACTTTGCCGACGGCATTGAAGACGATAACTGGGAAGAGCAGGCCGCCAACCGACTGACCGATGCGATGCAGGGGCTCGACGAGCGTAGCCAGGATATTATCCGCGCTCGCTGGCTGGACGAAGACAATAAGTCTACGTTGCAGGAGCTGGCCGATCGTTACGGCGTCTCCGCTGAGCGTGTGCGCCAGCTTGAAAAGAACGCCATGAAAAAGCTTCGCGCTGCGATCGAAGCGTAATCTTCGCGAATTGCCAATGAACCCTCGAATGTGAATTCGGGGGTTTTGTTTTTTGTAGGCCGGATAAGGCGTTTACCCTGCCATCCGGCAACACGTAGGCCCGATGGCGCTTCGCTTATCGGGCCTACGGGCCCTTCCTCTCCCCCACCGACACAAATCTGTTATCTGGATGTAAATTTAGCTATTCCAAAATAATAAAAATCGGGTATGTTTTAGCAGAGTATGCTGCTAAAGCACGGGTAGCTAGCCAATAATCGAAATAAAGTGCTGAACAATAACACCACAACACACGTAACAACCAGAATAATGGGGATTATCAGGATGAATATGAAGGGTAAAACGTTATTGGCAGGATGTATCGCCCTGTCATTAAGCCATATGGCATTCGCAGAGGACATTAAAGTCGCGGTTGTCGGCGCGATGTCCGGTCCGGTGGCGCAGTATGGCGACCAGGAATTTACCGGTGCGGAGCAGGCAATTGCCGATATCAATGCGAAAGGCGGTATTAAAGGCGATAAGCTCGTCGCGGTGAAATATGACGACGCCTGTGACCCGAAACAGGCGGTAGCTGTCGCTAACAAAGTGGTGAACGACGGCATCAGGTATGTTATCGGTCACTTATGCTCCTCTTCCACACAGCCAGCCTCTGATATCTACGAAGACGAAGGTATCCTGATGATAACCCCGGCGGCGACCGCGCCGGAGCTGACCGCACGCGGCTATAACCTGATTTTGCGCACGACCGGCCTGGACTCTGACCAGGGGCCAACGGCGGCAAAGTATATTCTGGAGAAGGTAAAACCGCAGCGCATCGCGATTATCCACGATAAGCAGCAGTACGGCGAAGGGCTGGCGCGCGCGGTGCAGGACGGTCTGAAGAAAGGCGGCGTTAACGTCGTATTCTTTGACGGCATCACCGCCGGCGAAAAAGATTTCTCCACTCTGGTAGCGCGCCTGAAGAAAGAGAATATCGACTTTGTCTACTACGGTGGTTATCACCCGGAAATGGGGCAGATTTTGCGCCAGTCCCGCGCCGCAGGGCTGAAAACCCAGTTTATGGGGCCGGAAGGGGTGGCGAACGTGTCGCTGTCTAACATCGCCGGAGAGTCGGCGGAAGGCTTATTGGTCACCAAACCGAAGAACTACGATCAGGTGCCGGCGAACAAACCGATTGTGGATGCCATCAAAGCCAAGAAACAAGATCCTAGCGGCGCATTCGTGTGGACCACCTACGCCGCGCTGCAATCCTTACAGGCGGGTCTGAACCAGTCTGACGATCCGGCGGAAATTGCCAAATACCTGAAAGGCGCCACGGTCGACACCGTAATGGAACCGCTGTCGTGGGATGAGAAGGGCGATCTGAAAGGATTTGAGTTCGGCGTGTTTGACTGGCATGCGAATGGTACGGCGACAGACGCTAAGTAATTTTCCTGGCGCCTTTCGCGCTGCAGGTGCGTTGGCTACGTTCTTCAACCCCGGTCACTTACTTATGTAAGCTCCCGGGGATTTCATAACTTGCCGCCTGCCTGCAACGCGAAATTCTTGGAAAATTGCGAGGTGGTTTTTATCTTTTCTCCCGGCATGTAGGCCGGATAAGCGTCAGCGCCATCCGGCTTTCTTTTAGCGCTTCTCCCAGCCGTCATGCTGTGCGGTAAAGCCTAACGCCTGCATAAACGCGGCCATCACGCTGCGGTCTTCAACACCGACATCTGCCATCCACCACGACGAGACGTTGGGATTATCGCGGATGACTTCTTCTACCAGGTATTGTCCGACGCCGCGACGACGGGTGATTTCACGCACGCGTAAGGAATCCAGCGCGCCCTGCGTTCCGCTCAGCGTCACTCTTACGGCACCCAACAAACGCTCGTTAAACCGCGCGGCATAAATCCGGTGCGTTTCATCTACGCTTAATGAGGAGGCGGAATATTCCGGCCAGATTTTGCCCAGATCGATCTGATCCTGAGCGCTAAAGTGTTCTAAACGAAGAATGGTCAGCTTCATCGACGGCTTGTCCCGATTTCAAAAGATGCGATCAGTGTACCGAAACAGGCAGGCCAGATGCTTTCTCTTTTTTGTGTCATTTACCAGGTTATTAATTTTTTAACAACGATAATTACAGTTTGAAGCATTAGAGAATGGAAAACAGGCAGCATAATTCCCTGAATACTAGTGAATTATTCCGCTTAATATGCCGTTATTTTATGCTGACAAGCGTGCTTTTTTTTGTTTATCTATAGCGAAAAGCAGAATATTATCTTTTCTTAATAGACTGAAAAATAGAGATTTTAATCTTATTATGCTTTAAATGCTGCGCTAACTCATTAATGAGTCAGTAAAAAGCGCACCATTTATAAAAAGTACAGTCTGCTTTTTAACCAGCAAAAAACAAAACATATAACATCACGAATGGGGATACAGGCACATGAAACGGAAAGCGAAAACAATAATCGCAGGGATTGTTGCATTAGCAGCCTCGCAGGGGGCAATGGCAGATGATATTAAAGTCGCCATAGTCGGGGCGATGTCCGGCCCGGTAGCGCAATGGGGCGATATGGAATTTAACGGCGCGCGCCAGGCCATTAAAGACATCAACGCTAAAGGCGGGATTAAAGGCGATAAGCTGGTCGGCGTAGAGTACGATGATGCCTGCGATCCAAAACAGGCGGTGGCGGTGGCCAACAAAATCGTTAACGACGGTATTCAGTACGTTATTGGTCACTTGTGTTCTTCTTCTACTCAGCCAGCATCCGATATCTATGAAGATGAAGGTATTCTGATGATCTCCCCGGGGGCGACTAACCCGGAGCTGACCCAGCGCGGCTATCAGTACATTATGCGTACCGCCGGCCTGGACTCCTCCCAGGGGCCAACGGCCGCGAAATACATCCTGGAAACGGTGAAACCACAGCGCATCGCTATCATTCACGATAAACAGCAATACGGCGAAGGACTGGCGCGCTCTGTGCAGGATGGTCTGAAGCAGGGCAATGCCAATATTGTCTTTTTTGATGGTATTACCGCCGGCGAAAAAGATTTCTCCGCCCTGATTGCTCGCTTGCAAAAAGAGAATATCGACTTTGTGTATTACGGCGGCTACTACCCGGAAATGGGGCAGATGCTGCGCCAGGCACGGGCTAATGGCCTGAAAACGCAATTTATGGGGCCGGAAGGCGTGGGTAACGCGTCGCTGTCCAATATTGCGGGTGGTGCGGCGGAAGGCATGTTGGTGACGATGCCAAAACGTTATGACCAGGACCCGGCGAATAAAGCGATTGTCGAGGCGCTGAAAGCCGACAAGAAAGATCCCAGCGGTCCGTATGTCTGGATCACCTACGCCGCCGTCCAGTCGCTGGCGACCGCAATGACGCGTAGCGCCAGCCATGCGCCACTGGATCTGGTGAAAGATCTTAAAGCTAACGGGGCTGATACCGTTATTGGGCCGCTGAAATGGGATGAAAAAGGCGATCTTAAGGGATTTGAATTTGGCGTCTTCCAGTGGCACGCCGACGGCTCGTCAACCGTCGCGAAGTAATGCCAGAAGATAAGTTATCCCACCGCCCGCACGCCGGGCGGGTTTAAAAAGGTTACCTTATGTCCGAGCAGTTTCTCTATTTCTTGCAGCAGATGTTTAACGGCGTCACGCTGGGGAGCACCTACGCGCTGATTGCTATCGGTTATACGATGGTGTACGGCATTATCGGCATGATCAACTTCGCTCATGGCGAGGTGTATATGATCGGCAGCTACGTCTCTTTTATGATCATCGCCGCGCTAATGATGATGGGAATAGACACCAGTTGGCTCCTGGTGGCCGCCGGATTTATCGGCGCGATTATTATTGCCAGCGCCTACGGCTGGAGTATCGAGCGAGTCGCTTACCGGCCCGTGCGCAACTCCAAGCGCCTGATCGCCCTGATTTCCGCCATCGGGATGTCCATCTTTCTGCAAAACTACGTCAGCCTGACGGAAGGTTCGCGCGACGTGGCGTTACCCAGCCTGTTTAACGGCCAGTGGATTGTGGGCAGCAGCGAAAACTTTTCCGCATCCATCACCACCATGCAGGCGGTTATCTGGATAGTCACCTTTCTGGCTATGCTGGCGCTCACCATTTTCATTCGCTACTCCCGGATGGGCCGCGCCTGCCGCGCCTGCGCGGAGGATCTGAAAATGGCCAGCCTGCTCGGCATTAATACCGACCGCGTCATTGCGCTAACGTTTGTTATCGGCGCGGCAATGGCGGCGGTGGCGGGCGTGCTGCTCGGTCAGTTCTATGGCGTGATTAACCCCTACATCGGTTTTATGGCCGGGATGAAAGCGTTCACCGCGGCGGTGCTGGGCGGTATTGGCAGCATTCCGGGCGCGATGATCGGCGGTCTGATTTTGGGCGTTGCCGAAGCGCTCTCGTCTGCATATTTAAGTACCGAATATAAAGATGTCGTGTCGTTCGCTCTGCTGATTCTGGTACTGCTGGTGATGCCGACCGGTATCCTGGGGCGGCCGGAGGTAGAGAAAGTATGAAACCGATGCATATTGCGATGGCGCTATTCTCTGCGGCGATGTTCTTCGTTCTGGCTAGCGTCTTCATGGGCGTACAACTGGAGCTGGACGGCACCAAACTGGTGGTGGATACCGCCGCCGACATCCGCTGGCAGTGGATCTTTATCGGTACGGCAGTGGTTTTTTTCTTTCAGTTGCTGCGTCCGATGTTCCAGAAAGCGGTGAAGCACGTCTCCGGACCGAAGTTTATTCTGCCGGCGATCGATGGCTCTACCGTTAAGCAAAAGCTGTTTCTGATGGCGCTGCTGGTTATCGCCGTGGCGTGGCCGTTTATGGTGTCGCGCGGTAGCGTCGATATCGCCACTATGACCATGATTTATATCATCCTCGGTCTGGGGCTGAACGTGGTGGTGGGGCTGTCCGGCCTGCTGGTATTGGGCTACGGCGGCTTTTACGCCATCGGCGCTTATACCTTTGCGCTGCTCAACCACTATTACGGTTTGGGTTTCTGGACCTGCCTGCCGCTGGCGGGACTGGTCTCCGCCGCCGCTGGTTTCCTGCTCGGCTTCCCGGTACTGCGTCTGCGCGGCGACTATCTGGCGATTGTGACGCTCGGCTTCGGCGAAATCGTCCGTATCCTGCTGCTCAACAACACTGAAATTACCGGCGGCCCGAACGGCATCAGTCAGATCCCCAAACCGACGCTGTTTGGTCTGGAGTTTAGCCGCAACACCCGCGAAGGCGGCTGGGATACCTTCAGCAATTTCTTTGGCGTGAAGTACGACCCATCCGACCGGGTCATTTTCCTCTATCTGGTGGCCCTGTTGCTGGTGGTCCTGTCGCTGTTTGTCATTAACCGCCTGCTGCGTATGCCGCTGGGCCGGGCGTGGGAAGCGTTGCGTGAGGATGAGATCGCCTGTCGCTCATTAGGTTTAAGCCCGACGCGCATCAAGCTGACCGCTTTTACTATCAGCGCCGCGTTTGCCGGTTTCGCCGGGACGTTGTTTGCCGCCCGCCAGGGCTTTGTCAGCCCGGAATCCTTCACCTTCGCCGAATCCGCCTTCGTGCTGGCGATTGTGGTGCTGGGCGGAATGGGCTCGCAGTTTGCGGTGATCCTGGCGGCGGTTCTGTTGGTGGTGTCGCGCGAGTTGATGCGCGATTTCAACGAATACAGCATGTTGATGCTCGGCGGTTTAATGGTGTTGATGATGATCTGGCGCCCGCAGGGATTGCTGCCGATGACGCGTCCGCAGTTGAAGCTGAAAAGTGGTCAGGCGAAAGGAGAGCAGGCATGAGTCAGCCATTATTAGCGGTTAACGGCCTGATGATGCGCTTTGGCGGTTTGCTGGCGGTCAACAATGTATCGCTGGAATTGCGTGAGCGGGAAATTGTGTCGCTGATTGGCCCTAACGGCGCGGGTAAAACGACGGTGTTTAACTGCCTGACCGGTTTTTATAAGCCGACAGGCGGTACGATCACGTTGCGCGAGCGGCATCTGGAAGGATTGCCGGGCCAGCAGATCGCCCGCATGGGCGTGGTACGTACTTTCCAGCATGTGCGCCTGTTTCGCGAAATGACGGTGATTGAAAACCTGCTGGTGGCGCAGCACCAGCAACTGAAAACGGGCCTCTTTTCCGGCCTGTTGAAAACGCCCGCTTTCCGCCGCGCGCAAAGCGAAGCGCTGGACCGCGCGGCGACCTGGCTTGAGCGTATTGGCCTGCTGGAACATGCCAACCGCCAGGCCAGTAATCTGGCCTACGGCGACCAGCGCCGGCTGGAGATTGCCCGCTGCATGGTGACGCAGCCAGAAATTCTGATGCTCGACGAACCGGCGGCCGGCCTTAACCCGAAAGAGACCAAAGAGCTGGATGAGCTGATTGCCGAACTACGTAACCATCACAACACCACTATCTTGCTGATTGAACACGATATGAAGCTGGTGATGGGCATTTCCGATCGCATTTACGTGGTGAACCAGGGCACGCCGCTGGCGAACGGCACGCCGGAAGAGATCCGCAACAACCCGGACGTCATCCGCGCTTATCTGGGTGAGGCATAAGATGGAAAAAACGATGTTAACGTTTGAAAAAGTCAGCGCCCACTACGGCAAGATTCAGGCGCTGCACGACGTCAGTCTGCACATCAACCAGGGGGAAATCGTTACCCTGATTGGCGCTAACGGCGCGGGGAAAACGACGCTGCTTGGCACCTTGTGCGGCGATCCGCGCGCCTCCAGCGGACGGGTGGTGTTTGACGGTAAAGACATCACCGACTGGCAGACGGCGAAAATCATGCGTGAAGCGGTGGCGATAGTGCCGGAAGGGCGGCGCGTCTTCTCGCGGATGACGGTGGAAGAGAATCTGGCGATGGGCGGTTTTTTTGCCGAGCGCGATCGGTTTCAGGAGCGTATCAAATGGGTGTACGAGCTGTTTCCGCGCCTGCATGAACGCCGTATCCAGCGAGCGGGCACCATGTCCGGCGGTGAACAGCAGATGCTGGCGATTGGCCGCGCGCTGATGAGCCAGCCGAGGCTATTGCTGCTGGATGAACCGTCGCTGGGGCTGGCGCCGATCATCATCCAGCAGATCTTCGACACCATTGAGCAGTTGCGCGAGCAGGGTATGACCATCTTCCTTGTCGAGCAGAACGCCAACCAGGCGCTGAAGCTCGCCGACCGCGGTTATGTGCTGGAAAACGGCCACGTGGTGCTATCCGATACCGGTGATGCACTGCTGGCGAACGAAGCGGTGCGCAGCGCCTATCTGGGCGGTTAGACTGTGCCAGGGGGGAAGCGCGTGCGCCGCCCCCGGTAACGGCAAGCGGTAAAATTTTTCAAAAGAGCCTGATGGCTCTTTTTTTGTACATGTTTGTTGTACAATAAACATGTACAACTGGGGAGGTGTTTATGCGTACGGTTAACTATAGCGAAGCGCGGCAAAATCTGGCCGAAGTCCTGGAAAGTGCGGTGACGGGGGGCCCTGTCACCATCACGCGTCGTGGGCATAAGTCCGCAGTGATCATCAGCGCCGAGGAGTTTGAGCGTTATCAGACGGCGCGAATGGATGATGAGTTTGCTGCCATTATGGCGGTTCATGGCAATGAGCTCAGGGAGCTGGCGGATAAATGACCCTACAACTTATCTCAGCGGAAGAGATAATTCAGTTTCACGACAGGCTTCTCCGCGTTACGCCTGGTGTAACAGGCATGCCTGATCCTGGGCGCGCGGAAGCGCTAATGTACCGGGTACTCAATCAAATCGAATATGAAGGGGTGACCGACGTGTGGCTGCTGGCGGCAATGCATTTGCTCGCTATATCCCGTGGGCATATCTTCAATGATGGTAACAAACGTACCGCCTTATTTATTACGCTGCTGTTTTTAAAGCGTAACGGGATCTCACTCGCTGCGAATCCGGATTTTGTCGATATGACAGTCGATGCGGCGGCAGGGCGGCTTACGCTGGAGCAAATTGCCGTTCGCTTACGCGCCTGAGACGTTAATCCCGGCGACGCTCCGCCTGGTTGAGTTACGGCATGTGCGCCGCCCCCGGGAATAATGTCGTACCTATCCGTGCCGTAGCTCCCACTTTTCTTTTCCGGCGCTTTCACTGCCTTGCCATCTCTCTGTCGCCTTACTATCTTTTTTTTGTAATAAAAAAGTTATTTTTCTGTCATTCGAGCATGTCATGTTACCCCCGCGAACATAAAACGCGTGATATCGCGCATCCCGGCACAAAAAGAGAGATAACCGATGATATCGTTACGACATACAGCTTTAGGACTGGCGCTAAGTCTGGCATTTACGGGTCAGGCGTTGGCCGTCACCACTATTCCATTCTGGCATTCAATGGAAGGGGAGTTAGGCAAAGAAGTTGATTCACTGGCGCAACATTTCAACCAGGCCAATCCGGATTACAAAATCGTTCCGGTCTATAAGGGGAACTATGAACAGAACCTGAGCGCCGGGATCGCGGCATTCCGTACCGGCAACGCGCCGGCAATATTGCAGGTTTATGAGGTTGGGACAGCGACCATGATGGCCTCGAAAGCCATTAAGCCGGTTTATGAAGTGTTTAAAGACGCCGGTATTAACTTTGACGAGTCCCAGTTTGTACCAACCGTTGCAGGCTACTACACCGATGCTACAAGCGGGCATCTGCTCTCCCAGCCCTTTAACAGCTCCACGCCGGTACTGTACTACAACAAAGACGCCTTTAAGAAAGCCGGTTTAGATCCGGAACAGCCGCCGAAAACCTGGCAGGAGCTGGCTGACTATACCGCGAAACTGAGAGCGGCAGGCATGAAATGCGGTTACGCCAGCGGCTGGCAAGGCTGGATCCAACTGGAAAACTTCAGCGCCTGGAACGGTCTCCCCTTCGCCAGTAAAAACAATGGTTTTGACGGTACAGATGCGGTGCTGGAATTTAATAAGCCAGAGCAGGTGAAACATATCGCGCTGCTGGAAGAGATGAATAAGAAAGGCGATTTTAGCTATGTTGGGCGTAAGGACGAGTCTACCGAGAAGTTTTATAACGGTGACTGCGCGATGACAACCGCGTCCTCCGGTTCGCTCGCCAATATCCGCCAGTATGCCAAATTTAACTATGGCGTGGGTATGATGCCGTACGACGCTGATATCAAGGGCGCGCCGCAAAACGCCATTATCGGCGGAGCCAGCCTATGGGTCATGCAGGGTAAAGATAAAGAAACCTATACCGGCGTCGCCAAATTCCTCGACTTCCTGGCAAAACCGGAAAACGCTGCTGAATGGCATCAAAAAACTGGCTACCTGCCGATTACCACCGCCGCCTACGAGCTGACCCGCGAGCAGGGTTATTACGATAAAAACCCCGGTGCGGATATCGCCACTCGCCAGATGTTGAATAAGCCGCCGTTACCCTTCACCAAAGGTTTGCGTCTGGGCAATATGCCGCAGATTCGTACCATCGTGGACGAAGAGCTGGAAAGCGTCTGGACCGGGAAGAAAACCCCACAACAGGCGTTGGATACCGCAGTGGATCGCGGGAATCAGTTACTGCGTCGTTTTGAGAAAGCGAGCAAATCTTAAGTGTATAAGTGCCTGGTGGCGCTGCGCTTATCAGGCCTACAGCGTTTGTAGGCCGGATAAGGTGCTTGCACCGCCATCCGGCACCTTCCAGGAAAAGAACCTTCATGTCATCATCCCGTCCGGTGTTCCGCTCGCGCTGGCTGCCGTATTTACTGGTTGCCCCGCAGTTGGTTATCACCGTTATTTTCTTTATCTGGCCTGCGGGCGAAGCGCTGTGGTATTCGCTGCAAAGCGTCGATCCGTTTGGTTTTTCCAGCCAATTTGTCGGGCTGGAGAATTTCGTCGCGCTTTTTCACGACAGTTATTATCTCGACGCCTTCTGGACGACGATTAAATTCAGCGCGCTGGTCACGTTTAGCGGCTTGCTGGTCTCGTTGTTTTTCGCCGCCCTGGTGGATTACGTGGTGCGCGGCAGCCGTTTTTATCAGACGCTGATGCTGCTGCCTTATGCCGTCGCGCCCGCCGTCGCCGCCGTATTGTGGATTTTCCTGTTTAACCCGGGGCGGGGATTAATCACCCATTTCCTTGGCGAATTCGGCTATGACTGGAACCACGCGCAAAACAGCGGTCAGGCGATGTTCCTGGTGGTATTTGCGTCAGTCTGGAAGCAGATTAGTTACAACTTTTTATTCTTCTTTGCCGCGCTGCAATCCATTCCCCGCTCGCTGGTGGAAGCGGCGGCCATTGACGGCGCCGGGCCGATTCGTCGTTTCTTCCGGCTTTCTTTGCCGCTTATTGCGCCGGTCAGTTTCTTCCTGCTGGTGGTCAACCTGGTGTATGCCTTTTTCGACACCTTCCCGGTGATCGACGCCGCGACCGCCGGCGGGCCGGTACAAGCTACCACGACGCTGATTTATAAGATCTATCGCGAAGGGTTTACCGGCCTGGATCTCTCGGCGTCCGCCGCGCAGTCGGTGGTGTTGATGTTCCTCGTCATCATTCTGACGGTGGTGCAGTTCCGCTATGTGGAAAGTAAGGTGCGTTACCAATGATAGAGAATCGTCGCGGGCTGACAATATTCAGCCATACCATGCTGATTCTGGGGATCGCGGTCATTTTGTTTCCGCTGTATGTCGCGTTTGTCGCGGCGACGCTGGACGACCGTGCGGTGTTTGAGACGCCGATGACGCTGCTTCCCGGCACGCAGTTACTGGAGAATATCAAAACTATTTGGGTCAACGGCGTCGGTGTTAATAGCGCGCCATTCTGGCTGATGATGCTTAACAGTTTCATTATGGCGTTCAGCATTACGGTAGGCAAAATCACGGTATCTATGCTTTCCGCATTCGCCATCGTCTGGTTTCGTTTTCCCCTGCGTAACCTGTTCTTCTGGATGATTTTTATCACTCTGATGCTGCCGGTTGAAGTGCGTATCTTCCCGACGGTGGAAGTGATCGCCAACCTGAAAATGCTCGACAGCTATGCTGGTCTGACGCTACCGCTGATGGCGTCCGCTACCGCCACTTTCCTGTTTCGTCAGTTCTTCATGACGCTTCCGGATGAACTGGTGGAGGCGGCCCGTATTGACGGCGCGTCGCCGATGCGCTTTTTCCGCGACATCGTGTTGCCGCTGTCAAAAACCAACCTGGCGGCGTTATTCGTCATCACCTTTATCTACGGCTGGAACCAGTATCTGTGGCCGCTGTTGATTATCACCGACGTGAATCTTGGCACTGCCGTAGCGGGTATCAAAGGGATGATCGCCACTGGCGAAGGTACCACGCAATGGAACCAGGTGATGGCGGCGATGCTGCTCACCCTTATCCCTCCGGTCGTAATTGTGTTAGCCATGCAACGGGCGTTTGTGCGTGGTTTAGTGGACAGTGAGAAATAAAAATGGCTGGTTTAAAACTACAGGCAGTAACCAAAAGCTGGGACGGCAAAACCCAGGTCATTCAACCGCTGACGCTGGACGTGGCGGATGGCGAATTTATTGTGATGGTCGGGCCGTCCGGCTGCGGCAAATCAACGTTGTTGCGGATGGTGGCCGGTCTGGAACGCGTGACCAGCGGCGATATCTGGATTGATCGCAAACGGGTCACCGAGATGGAGCCCAAAGATCGCGGCATCGCGATGGTATTTCAGAACTATGCTCTCTATCCCCATATGAGCGTAGAGGAGAACATGGCGTGGGGGCTGAAAATTCGCGGTATGAGCAAAGCGCATATTGAAGAACGCGTGCGGGAGGCGGCGCGCATTCTGGAGCTGGACGGCCTGCTTAAACGCCGTCCACGCGAGCTTTCCGGCGGTCAACGGCAGCGCGTGGCAATGGGGCGCGCGATCGTCCGCGAACCGGCAGTCTTTTTATTCGACGAACCGCTCTCTAACCTCGACGCCAAGCTGCGCGTGCAGATGCGTCTGGAGTTACAACATCTGCATCGTCGTCTTCGTACCACCTCGCTCTATGTTACTCACGATCAGGTAGAGGCGATGACGCTGGCCCAGCGGGTGATGGTGATGAATAAAGGCGTCGCAGAACAGATTGGCACGCCGGTAGAGGTGTATGAAAAACCGGCCAGTCGCTTCGTGGCGAGCTTTATCGGCAGCCCGGCGATGAACCTGTTGGATGGCGTTATCAGCGCTTCCGGCGACCGTTTCGAATTGCCTGGCGGTCTGGCGTTACCGATAGGTGCGGGCTATCGGGGTCATGCCGGACGTAACATGACGCTGGGTATCCGCCCGGAGCATATTGCGTTAAGCTCGCAGGCGGAAGGCGGCGTGCCGTTAACGGTAGACACGCTGGAGATTCTGGGCGCGGATAATCTGGCGCATGGGCGCTGGGGCGATCAGAAACTGGTGGTGCGGTTGGCGCATCAGCAGCGCCCGGCGGCGGGCAGTACGCTATGGCTGCATCTGCCGGAACATCAGCGGCATCTTTTTGATGGCGAAACAGGACAACGTGTATGAGTAACTGGCCTTATCCCCACATTGTCGCCCATCGCGGCGGCGGTAAACTGGCGCCGGAAAACACTCTGGCGGCGATTGACGTGGGCGCGCGATACGGGCACACCATGATTGAGTTTGATGCCAAGCTGTCGAAAGACGGCGAAATTTTCCTGCTGCATGACGATAACCTGGAGCGCACCAGCAACGGTTGGGGCGTGGCGGGCGAGTTGAACTGGCAGGATTTATTGCGTGTGGACGCTGGCGGTTGGTTTAGCGGCGAATTTAAAGGCGAGCCGCTGCCGTTGCTCTCGCAGGTGGCGGAGCGCTGCCGTAAACACGGCATGATGGCGAATATTGAGATCAAACCGACAACGGGGAGCGAAAGGCTAACAGGACGCGTCGTGGCGTTGGCCGCCCGCGAACTGTGGGTCGGGATGACGCCGCCGCTGCTTTCTTCCTTTGAGATAGAGGCGCTGGAAGCGGCGCAGGCGGCAGCACCTGAACTGCCGCGCGGGTTACTACTGGATAAATGGCGTGAAGACTGGCGTGAACTGACGACCCGTCTGGGCTGTGTTTCCCTCCATCTCAACCATAAATTACTCAATGAGACGCGAGTGCAAGAGATTAAGGCCGCGGGTCTGCGGATTCTGGTGTATACCGTCAATCAGCCCCAGCGGGCGGCAGAGCTGCTGCGCTGGGGCGTGGATTGTATCTGCACCGATCGTATTGATGACATCGGCCCTCACTTTCAGTTTTAAGGGCTGTCAGTTTTAAGGGCTGATGGTTTTCAGCGGGATGTCAGGCTGCGGCGTCCCGCTGTCCTGCTGCAACATTGGCTGGGAATGGTTTAGCATCCGGTCCGGATTTCCGCTGCCGCTGAGCATTCCGCCCTGCGTATTGGGCAGCGTTTGCTGACCGAGCATACCGTTGCCCGGCTGTCCCTGCTGAACCCGCTGCGTATTGGCATTCAACTGCGACTGTAGATTTTGCTGCTGGCTGCGCGCCTGCGTTTGCATCTGTTGTTTCAACATACCCTGCTGCTGAATCTGCTGCGTTTGCATCTGCGTCTGCATACGCTGCTGGCTGGGGATCTGATAACCTGGCTGATTAGGATTATTCATAGTGTTAATTGGCTGGGCCAATACAGCAAAGGGTAACAAAGCCGTAATAAGTAGTAAGCGTTTCATTGTCGTCTCCTCCCGATGAGGTCTCTTTTTAAGTGTACCTCTATTTCGCCATGATGATGATTTTTTAAGCGTTGTGGACCAGGATTAAACGGGACATACACCCATTTATCTGGAGAAAAACAACGATGAAACCAACGTTTATGCGCTGGGTGGCGATCGCCGCTCTGCTGGCCGGGGGGACGTTTAGCGCGGTGGCCAATCCTCCCGTCGCGCCGCCAGTCTCCTATGGTGTTGAAGAAGATGTCTTTCATCCTGTGCGGGCGACGCAAGGGATGGTGGCGTCCGTGGATGCAATGGCGACGCAGGTTGGCGTGGATATCTTAAAGCAGGGCGGTAATGCCGTGGATGCCGCCGTCGCCGTGGGCTATGCGCTGGCTGTCACGCATCCGCAAGCCGGGAATCTGGGCGGCGGGGGATTTATGCTGTTGCGCACTAAAGATGGCGCTACCACGGCGATTGATTTTCGTGAAATGGCGCCGGCCGGCGCTACGCGCGATATGTTCCTCGACGATCAGGGTAACGCCGATGCGAAAAAGTCGCTGACGTCGCATCTGGCATCCGGTACGCCGGGTACCGTGGCGGGGTTCTCGCTGGCGCTGGAGAAATACGGCACGATGCCGCTGAATAAAGTGGTGCGTCCGGCGATGAAGCTGGCGGAAGAGGGTTTTGTGGTTAACGATGCGCTGGCCGACGACTTAAAAACTTACGGCAGCGAAGTGATCCCTAATCATGAGAACAGCAAAGTCATTTTCTGGAAAGACGGCGAGCCGCTGAAAAAAGGCGATAAACTGGTCCAGAAGAATCTGGCGAAAAGCCTGGAAATGATTGCCGAAAACGGCCCGGATGCGTTTTATAAAGGGGTGATTGCCGACCAGATTGCCGGGGAAATGCAGAAGAACGGCGGTCTGATGACCAAAGAGGATTTAGCCAGCTATAAAGCCGTTGAGCGTACGCCAATCAGCGGTGACTATCGCGGATATCAGGTCTTCTCCATGCCGCCGCCATCCTCGGGCGGTATTCACATCGTGCAGATCCTCAATATTCTTGAAAACTTCGACATGAAGAAGTACGGTTTTGGCAGCGCCGATGCCATGCAAATCATGGCGGAAGCGGAAAAATACGCCTATGCCGACCGCTCAGAGTATCTGGGCGATCCGGACTTTGTGAAAGTGCCGTGGCAGGCGCTGACCCACAAAGCCTATGCAAAAACGTTGGCCGATCAAATTGATATTAATAAGGCAAAACCTTCCAGTCAGATCAAACCGGGCAAGCTCGCCCCGTATGAAAGCAACCAGACCACCCACTTCTCGGTGGTGGATAAAGACGGCAATGCTGTGGCGGTGACCTATACCCTGAACACCACCTTCGGCACAGGAATTGTGGCGGGAAATACCGGTATTCTGCTGAATAATCAAATGGATGATTTTTCTGCTAAACCCGGTGTACCTAATGTTTATGGCCTGGTGGGCGGCGATGCTAACGCGGTCGGTCCGAAGAAGCGTCCGCTGTCGTCGATGTCGCCCACTATCGTCGTTAAAGAGGGCAAAACCTGGCTGGTGACCGGCAGTCCTGGCGGGAGTCGAATCATCACTACTGTGCTGCAAATGGTAGTGAACAGCATTGATTTTGGCATGAACGTCGCGGAAGCGACCAACGCGCCGCGCTTCCATCATCAATGGTTGCCGGACGAACTGCGGGTAGAAAAGGGCTTCAGTCCCGATACGCTGAAGTTGCTGGAACAGAAAGGGCAGAAAGTGGCGCTGAAAGAAGCGATGGGCAGTACCCAAAGTATTATGGTTGGACCGGATGGCGAACTGTACGGTGCGTCTGACCCGCGTTCGGTGGATGATTTAACGGCGGGATACTGATTTTTAATTCCAGGCCCGGTGTCAGACACCGGGCTATTTGCAGATTATGCCGTGAGTAATCGGGCTGGATTACCAATACAAAGCTTGCGCAGAGTATCGTTGTCTACTCCGCGAGCAGCCAGATAGGCGAGGAAGACATTCGGGACAAACCCCCAGCCATTTCCGCCATTTTTCGCCCACATCTGTTTGAGAAAAACATCATGGCTTAAAACGATTTGGTCGGCGTAACCCAGTGCAATCAGATTCGCTACTGCATCTGCGGTCTCCTGAACGCCCGGCGCGACACCTTCTTTTGGAAAGGTGATGTCCAGACCAATCATGTCAAATTCAAGCCATACGCCGCGGTCGAGCATTTTACGTTGATAGACGACATCTTTTCCTGAAGGGTCCGAATGCGCCAGCGAGACTTTTGCCGGAGAGACGTTCATTTCTTCCAGCACGATATCCAGCACCTCATCACCCAGTCGCAGCCACCCTGGCATATGGATATTCATCGCCGTGTGGGGGTTGTTACATTGTGCCAGAGACGCTGCCCGCAGGCTGTTACGCTCCGCTTGGGTAAACGCGGGAGATACGCCGATTTCACCGATCATGCCAGCGCGAATATCCGTCTCGCCAATACCCTGATTCAGTTCTTTATCAATGAGTGAGGCTAACAGCTCAACAGGTTTATGGATCCGGGTGCTTTCAAATTTCTCCAGATAAGGCCCGGATGACGCGACGATATTCAAACCCGTTTTTAAGGCAACTTCTCGCAGCGCTGAGGCATCCCGCCCAATGGATTCAGAACCGGTGGCGTCGACAATCGTCCTGCCGCCTAAAGCCATAAAGTTATTGATTTCGAAGATAACATCATCAATCTCTTTGCGGTCCATGTTATCGGCGCAGCAGTATGGGTCGTGTTTCAGCCCCCACTGCAGGTCAGCACTGACTTTCTTTCCCACCAGTTGCTGTGAAAAAGCATAATGTGGCTCGTCTACGACCGAAGACAGATCGTTAAACAGATGTTCATGCGGTAGCGTCAGCCCCATATCCGTATGCGCCACCGGGCCTGTTACGGTTTGCAGGAAACCTTTCATTCTGACACCTCCATTCTTTGCGCCATTTTGGATGCTCTGTATTCAGGGATGGTGGTCACAATCGCACCGACTAACGCGAACAGCGTACCGATGATGGTGACCAGGTAGACCGTATTGCCTAATGAAGGGATCAATTCATCAATTAGCACTGAGCCAAGCAGTTGGCCTGCTGTTGACGCTACGCCCAGCATCAATAGTCCTAAGCCTCTCACCAGAATCGCCATTAGCCCGATGGACAGCAGACCCAGCGGACCACCGAGATACATCCACCATGTATCGGGTAACTGGATGGTGACATGGCCTAATGCGATACGTATCGCCAGCGCTGCGCCCAGGACACAAAAGCCGACGATGAAGTTCCATGTAATGGACACCAGCATGGAGCCCGTTGCCTCGGCGACTTTAGCATTCCCCGCAGGCTGCCAGCCAGCGAGTAACCCTGCCAAAAAGGGGAGGATAGCGAGCAGGATAAACGAGGTTGAGTGCCACTGTGGCGACACGACAAAAATGGTGGCGATAACGGCGAACAATGCGCCAGTAATGCGCCATGGCGTAAAATATTTCTTCTCCTCCACACCGATGCCAAAACGGTCGCACAGCAGGCCGGAAAGGAGCAGGGCGGAAATTAATGCCGTTTGAAAGGTGGCAACGCCCAGCGCGCTGGCGGATGCGCCTTCAGAAAATACGACCATCGCCCCGCATAATCCTGCAAACCAATTCCATAGCGGGATTTTTCTCTTTTTAATCAGAGTAGGGATTGAGGCGAATTGCTGGCGTGTTTCTTTGCGCGCAATAATAATAAAAAACATGACGACCAGACCGCTGGCAAACGAGATTACTGCGCAAGCATTACCGTCTTGTAACCAATGTCCTAACTGCCCATTAACGGCAGACTGCATCGGGGAAAGCATACCGGCTAAGATGGTGGCAAGCATCAGTAAGGGGGTTGAGTACTTATTCTTGTTCATACATCAATCCTTATATTTTATAAAAGGAGTAACTTTCGTTACTCCATTGTTTTTTATTTTCTGGCGATGAATTGAAGCGTGTTGACCCACAGGTCGGTATAAAATGGCCATGACATAAACTGCTGGGTTCCCCAGTGTGGGGAGCAGTCACTCATAAAGCAGGCGGTTTTACCCTGTTGGTATTCACCGAACACTAACAATGGGTCATTATTTATTGTTAATACGACATCGGCATCGTCTCTGGCGACGGCCTGGTTATATCCAAGAAATACCGGATAATCTGAGAACCCGTTAACAACAGGATGTTCAGGTGAGACAGCCTCAGCACAGATACCCTCGGGCTTTTCTACCCGGTCATCGCCATCAAGCATAATAACTGGCAGAACCTCAGCAAGAACGGTGTTCTTATAATTGGCTTTTGCCTCAATACCCATAAATGACAGATAACCGCCAATCATGAGTAGTCCACCGCCATTTTTGACGTACTCTTTAATGGACTCCAGAGCGTTTGGTTTTATTTTTAGCTGATAAAATGTCTCGTTTTGCAACAGGAAGGTATTACTACCAATGTCGCTAATAACAATCACATCGTAACGGTTTAATTCGTCAATACTCTCTGGAAAGGCAATTTGTACCGTGTGGGCAGGCATGTAATCAATATCAACGCCGCCTTTCCTCAAGCATTCCAGTAACCATGTAGCGCCTTCTTCATATTTACTGGAGGTGAAACTGTCATAACCTTTTGAATGAATCATATGAATATGCCAGGATTCTCCAATAAAGAGCACCTTTAGTTTTTTCTGCGTATTGTTCATAGTCTGCTCCTTGATTTAGTGAGTAGAGATAGTTTGTTTGTAATGTGAACCCTGAATACGATGAAGAACGGAGTCGTTTTCCGGCATATCAGAGGCATTAGGCGTTTCAACTGCAAGTGAGGCAAATGCGCTGGCGTAGCACAATGCGGATGCCAGTGACTTTCCTTTTGCAAGACCAGATGCGAGGGCGCCATTGAAAGCGTCACCCGCTCCCGCCGTATTTTTTACAACTGCCGGAAATGCCGGGGAATAGATGAATTGTGTGCCATCATAAGCAAGCGAACCTTTGCTACCTAACGTAATAATGGTATTTTTGACGCCTTTCTGATGAATAATTTTGGCCGCGCATTTGGCTGATTCGATATCATTAACCGCCATATTGGCCAGCAGGCCTGCTTCCGTTTCATTCGGCGTAATATAGTCAATGTTATCAATGATAGTGTTAACCATGTCATTGTATGGCGCTGGATTGATGATGACCGGTATGTCATTTTTTTGTGCGAGGCGAATTGTTTGCTGCAGCGCTTCGTAATTCGTCTCCAGTTGGACAAGAACAATATCTGAATGAACAATGGCTTCTTTTTGAATGGTGATTTCATCAGGGGAAATTGTCATGTTGGCGCCAGGGTAAATAGCGATGACGTTATCTCCGGTATCTCCATTCACCATGATGGTTGCTGTACCTGTTTGTGTTTCTTTGGTCTGGTAGATAACACTTTTATGGATTTTTGATGAGTTTATAAAATTAATGGCGTAATCGCTAAAATGATCTGAGCCGACTTTAGTAATAAAATGCACATCAGAATCGGCATAGCTTGCTGCTAATGCCTGATTACATCCCTTACCGCCGGGTGAAAAAATAAATTTATCGGCCAGCAATGATTCTCCCGTTGAGGGTAATCTCGGTAGATAACTGATAATATCAACATTGAACGAGCCAATAACACATACATTATTTTTCATGGCAGAGAGACCTTTTTTTATTTTCTGCGCTGATTCATATTTTTCCAGCACATAAGCGATTTCATTTTTTGCAACGTTATCAAGAGAATCAAGGGTAATAAATGCACCACCATGACAGCGAGTGAGATATCCCTGTCCGGCAAGTTCATTGAGATCTGAACGAATAGTTTCTTTTGTTACCTTGAGACTTTTCGCCAGATTTGAAACTTTTACAACTCCCGAAATACTGAGTTCCTTCAATATTCTATGATGGCGTTCGAATTTCATTTTTTACCTCACCGTGGTTAAATTAGTCCCGGGAGGAGTATATTGTTGTGATTGTCACCATAAAGTGATGGCAGAAACCAAAAAAAAACAAAAATGTAATATTAATATTGCTAAAATTACGGAAAAAACGGTGATAAAGCTTAAAGTGGCAATAACCATGAAATTCAGATGGTTATTGTTTTGATATAGGGGAAGTAGGTTGCAATAACTGGAATGTTGTGAAGGTTTGTGACGTTTCGCCCCACAGGGTGGGGCGGGGAAGCGCTATTTCACGCGCGCCATAAAGTACGCATCAACGTACTCACCGTTGCGCAGGCCGTATTTCTTACCGGTGCCTTCGATTTCAAAGCCGTACTTCTTATACACCGCCACCGCGGGCTCGTTATCAACAAACACCGTTAACTCAATACGCTCGACGCGCAGCCAGTTGTCACACATGTCGATCATGGTGCGGATCAGCGCGCTGGCGACGCCGCGGTTTTGCCAATGAGCGTCAACGCAAATACCGAAATCAGCGACGTGACTGCGGCGCGGGCGTTGGGCAACAGCAATGCAAAGATGCCCCACGACGATATCATCGATGCAGGCCACCAGCTGTTTGATCCCCGGCTGATCGGCGAGTCGCGTTTGCCACATCTCCATGGAAGGATGAGGAACCTGTAGCGTGTTGTGATACACCTCCGGCTGGGCGTGGATCTGACGAATGGCGTCGTAATCTTTCGGTTCAGCGTGGCGTATCACTATTTCACTCATTCCTTATCTCCTGCAGGGGTAATTGTGTATTTACACTCGCTGAGAAAGAAAATTCCGTCAACCGCATTTTTTTGCAAAAAGAAGTAGACAAGTGCGAATGAGAATGATTATTATTGCCTTGCGTTCAGGGAAACCCCTACGGAGAACCTGAAAGCACGACATTGCTCACATTGCTTCCAGTATTATTTTAGCCAGCTTTTGCTGGCTTTTTTTTGGGTTTTGTTTCAGCCTGGCTTACTTGTCATTTTGTCCCCGGGAAGTGCTCGTGCTCCCCACGTACATTTAGTACGCTCCGGGCCCTGCGCGCTTGCCGTGAACAAACTGACCGCGACGCCGACGGCCGATCTTGAGGCATCTGCTTTTGTAGGCCCAAAAAGGCAACGCCGCATCCGGCAAAGAATCCAACATTCAGTCTCTTCACGCTTTGCGCTATGGTGTAGACAATCATCTTCAAAAGGATCGTCTCATGACCTTACACTGCGCATTTATTGGATTCGGCAAAAGTACCACCCGTTACCATCTCCCCTACGTTCTGAATCGGAAAGATACCTGGCATGTCGCGCATATTTTCCGTCGTCACGCTAAACCGGAAGAGCAGGCGCCGCAGTATTCGCATATTCACTTCACCAGCGATCTGGATGAGGTGTTGGGCGATCCGCAGGTAAAACTGGTGATCGTCTGTACGCATGCTGACAGCCATTTCGAATACGCCAAACGCGCGCTGGAAGCGGGTAAAAATGTGCTGGTTGAGAAACCTTTCACGCCGACGCTGGCGGAGGCAAAAGTGTTGTTCGAACTGGCGCGAAGCAAAGGACTGACCGTCACGCCGTATCAGAATCGGCGTTTTGATTCCTGTTTTCTTACTGCTAAAAAAGCGATTGAGAGCGGGAAACTGGGCAAGATTGTCGAAGTTGAAAGCCATTTCGATTATTACCGCCCGGTAGCAGAAACCAAACCGGGCCTGCCGCAGGACGGCGCATTCTATGGACTTGGCGTCCACACCATGGATCAAATTATTTCGCTATTTGGCCGCCCGGATCATGTCGCGTATGACATTCGTAGCCTGCGTAATAAAGCGAATCCGGATGACACCTTTGAAGCGCAACTGTTTTATGGCGATTTGAAGGCTATCGTTAAAACCAGCCATCTGGTGAAAATCGACTATCCGAAGTTTATTGTTCACGGCACCAAAGGTTCGTTTGTGAAATACGGTATCGATCAACAAGAAACCAGCCTGAAAGCGAACATTATGCCTGGTGAACCCGGTTTCGCCGCTGACGAATCCGTCGGCGTGCTGGAATATGTTAACGATGACGGCGTGACCGTGAAAGAAGAGGTGAAACCGGAAACGGGTGACTATGGTCGCGTCTATGATGCGCTGTACCAGACGTTGACCGTCGGTACGCCTAATTACGTCAAGGAATCTGAAGTTCTTACCAACCTGGAAATCCTCGAACGTGCCTTCGAACAGGCAACGCCTGCGACGATAACCCTGGCTAAATAGCCCTTACAGACTCCTCTGCGCTTATTCATATTTTTTGAACAGAGGAGTCAATTTTCACCCTCTATGATCCCGGACGGAATGAGTCCACACTTATTCCATCGAAAACATCTGGGGGTGAACACAATGATCTACTTACGCAAAGCAAACGACCGCGGTCATGCGAATCATGGCTGGCTTGACTCCTGGCATACCTTTTCTTTTGCCGATTATTACGATCCGAACTTTATGGGGTTCTCGGCGCTGCGTGTGATTAACGACGATGTGATCGACGCAGGCCAGGGTTTCGGCACGCATCCGCATAAAGACATGGAAATTTTGACCTATGTACTGGAAGGCGCTGTAGAACACCAGGACAGTATGGGCAATAAAGAACAGGTTCCGGCAGGTGAATTCCAGATTATGAGCGCCGGGACCGGCGTTCGCCACTCCGAGTACAACCCGAGCAAAACGGATCGTCTGCGGCTGTATCAGATCTGGATCATTCCGCAAGAAACCGGCATCACGCCGCGCTACGAACAGCGCCGCTTCGACGCCGCGCAGGGCAAGCAACTGGTGCTTTCGCCAGATGCTCGCGATGGTTCGCTGAAGGTCCACCAGGATATGGAGCTGTACCGCTGGGCGCTGCTCAAAGATGAGCAGTCGGTGCATCAGATTGCCGCTGAACGCCGCGTCTGGATCCAGGTGGTAAAAGGTAACGTGACCATTAACGGTACTAAAGCCACCACCAGCGACGGCCTGGCGATTTGGGATGAGCAGGCAATCTCGATTCATGCCGACAGCGACAGCGAAGTGTTGCTGTTTGACTTGCCGCCAGTCTAAAAATACACGTCATCCTTCAAGCCGCATCTGTGTTGGCTTTATTACTCGGCCCATCCATAGGCCTCGCCCCTTCGGGGCCGCTGCGAGCAGCGTTCAAATCTGCTCCCGGCAGATTTGTCGCTCACCCCGGTCGCGTACTTAATGTACGCTCCCGGGGATTTACTGAGGGACATCCTTGTCCCTCACCAGAGGCAACCTTCGGTTGTTCAAATTCGTTCCTGACGAATTTGTCACTGCGTCGCCGCCTTGATGCAACTCGAATGATTTTGTGTATTTCTCACAATAAAAAAACGACTTTTTTTCTCTGCGAAGGTTCACGCACGTCCGTGGTAAACTGGGCAAATCTATCCCTTTTATACCTTTCAGGACGATGAAAAAGAAAAGACCCGTACTTCAGGATGTGGCCGACCGTGTGGGCGTGACCAAAATGACGGTCAGCCGTTTTTTGCGTAATCCGGAGCAGGTCTCCGTCGCGCTGCGGGGTAAAATTGCGGCTGCGCTTGATGAGCTCGGGTACATTCCTAATCGCGCGCCTGACATTCTTTCCAACGCCACCAGCCGCGCCATTGGCGTTCTGCTGCCGTCTTTAACCAACCAGGTCTTTGCGGAAGTGTTACGCGGCATTGAGGCCGTCACCGATGCCCACGGGTATCAAACCATGCTGGCGCACTACGGCTATAAACCGGAGATGGAGCAGGAGCGCCTGGAATCGATGCTCTCCTGGAATATCGACGGCCTGATCCTCACTGAGCGTACCCATACGCCGCGCACCTTAAAAATGATCGAAGTCGCCGGGATTCCGGTGGTGGAACTGATGGACAGCCAGTCGCCGTGTCTCGATATTGCCGTTGGTTTTGACAACTTCGAGGCCGCCCGTCAGATGACCGCCGCGATTATCGCGCGCGGTCATCGTCATATCGCCTATCTGGGGGCGCGCCTCGACGAACGTACTATCATCAAGCAGAAGGGCTATGAACAGGCGATGCGGGACGCCGGCCTGGTTCCTTACAGTGTGATGATGGAGCAATCTTCATCCTACTCTTCCGGTATCGAACTCATGCGCCAGGCGCGACGCGAATACCCACAGCTTGACGGTATTTTTTGCACCAACGATGACCTGGCGGTGGGGGCGACCTTCGAATGCCAGCGCCTGGGACTAAAAATCCCGGACGACATGGCGATTGCCGGGTTCCACGGTCATGACATCGGCCAGGTGATGGAACCGCGTCTGGCAAGCGTCCTGACGCCTCGCGAGCGAATGGGCAGCATTGGCGCGGAACGTCTGTTGGCCCGCATTCGCGGCGAAACGGTCACGCCAAAAATGTTAGATTTAGGTTTCACCTTGTCACCGGGCGGATCTATTTAGTCTGACAACTTTGAAGTAGCTCACACTTATTCACTTTTGGCACGAATGGTCATTGCGTCGTGAATGGTGCGGTTGGACAATGTTACCGATAACAGTTACCCGTAACAAATTTTGCAACTTGTAGAGTGGGGGCCCGCTTTGAGCACGACTAATCATGATCACCACGTTTACGTTCTGATGGGCGTATCAGGCAGCGGTAAATCCGCTGTCGCAAGCGCCGTGGCGCATCAGCTTCATGCCGCGTTTCTGGACGGCGATTTTCTGCATCCGCGCTGCAATATTGAAAAAATGGCTTCCGGCGAGCCGTTGAATGATGATGACCGCAAACCGTGGTTGCAGGCGCTGAACGACGCCGCTTTCGCGATGCAGCGTACCAATAAAATCTCGCTGATTGTCTGTTCCGCACTGAAAAAACACTATCGCGACCTGCTGCGCGAGGGAAACCCGAATCTCTCCTTTATCTATCTGAAAGGTGATTTCGACGTCATTGAAAGCCGTCTGAAAGCGCGCAAAGGTCATTTCTTCAAAACCCAGATGCTGGTGACGCAGTTTGAAACGCTGCAAGAGCCGGGTGCCGACGAACGCGATGTTCTGGTGGTGGATATCGACCAGCCGCTGGAAGGCGTTGTGGCGAGCACCATTGAGGTCATCAATAAAGGCAGTACGCTGTGAGTACATTAACACTGGTTTTAACCGCCGTCGGTTCCGTCTTACTGCTGCTGTTTCTCGTGATGAAGGCGCGTATGCACGCCTTCGTCGCGTTAATGGTCGTCTCAATGGGCGCGGGACTTTTTTCAGGGATGCCGCTTGATAAAATCGCCGCGACCATGGAAAAAGGGATGGGCGGCACGCTGGGCTTCCTGGCGATTGTGGTCGCGCTGGGGGCGATGTTCGGTAAAATTCTGCATGAAACCGGCGCGGTCGATCAGATAGCCGTGAAAATGCTTAAATCCTTTGGCCATAACCGCGCGCACTATGCGATTGGCCTTGCCGGGCTGATTTGCGCGCTCCCGCTATTCTTTGAAGTGGCGATTGTGCTGCTGATAAGTGTGGCGTTCTCTATGGCGCGTCATACCGGCACAAACCTGGTGAAGCTGGTCATTCCGCTGTTTGCGGGCGTGGCGGCAGCCGCGGCGTTTTTGTTGCCTGGGCCTGCGCCGATGCTGCTGGCTTCCCAGATGCATGCTGATTTCGGCTGGATGATCCTGATTGGGCTGTGCGCCGCCATTCCTGGCATGATTATCGCCGGGCCGCTGTGGGGGAATTTTATCAGCCGCTACGTTGAGCTGCGTATTCCTGACGACATTACCGAGCCGCATCTGGGTGAAGGTAAAATGCCTTCTTTCGGCTTCAGCCTGTCGCTGATCCTGCTGCCGTTGGTGCTGGTAGGACTGAAAACGATCGCCGCGCGTTTTGTGCCGGAAGGTTCCACCGCTTACGAATGGTTTGAGTTTATCGGCCACCCCTTCACTGCGATTCTGGTCGCTTGTCTGGTAGCGATTTACGGCCTGGCGATGCGTCAGGGGATGCCGAAAGACAAAGTGATGGAAATCTGCGGCCACGCGCTGCAACCGGCGGGCATTATTCTGCTGGTGATTGGCGCAGGCGGGGTGTTCAAACAGGTACTGGTTGACTCAGGCGTCGGCCCGGCGCTGGGCGAAGCGTTAACCGGCATGGGGCTGCCGATTGCCATTACCTGCTTTGTGCTGGCGGCGGCGGTGCGCATCATTCAGGGTTCCGCGACCGTGGCGTGTTTAACCGCGGTCGGTCTGGTGATGCCGGTCATTGAGCAACTGAATTTCTCCGGCGCGCAGATGGCGGCGCTCTCTATCTGTATCGCCGGCGGTTCAATTGTGGTTTCTCATGTTAACGACGCCGGCTTCTGGCTGTTCGGTAAATTTACCGGCGCGACCGAAGCGCAGACGCTGAAGACCTGGACGATGATGGAAACTATCCTCGGCACGGTCGGCGCGATTGTCGGAATGATTGCTTTCCAACTGCTGAGCTGAGTCTTGTTGCCCGGTGGCGCTGTGCTTACCGGGCCTGGAAACGGGCACATATCGACACCGTAAGCCGGGTAAGGCGTAATCGCTACCCGGTTTTTTTATTGAGGTGTGCATGGCAATCGCCCAACGACATTTTGCCTCGCCATGTTTCAGTACGCGCATAAAAGCAGGCAAATTTCTACGCTGATCCATAATTAGGATCAATAAAACAGCGACGGAAATGATTCCCTTCCTAACGCAAATTCCCTGATAATCGCCACTGGACTTTCTGCTTGCGCGGTAAGGCAGGATAAGTCGCATTACTGATGGCTTCGCTATCATTGATTAATTTCACTTGCGACTTTGGCTGCTTTTTGTATGGTGAAGGATGCGCCACAGGATACTGGCGCGCATACACAGCACATCTCTTTGCAGGAAAAAAACGCTATGAAAAATGTTGGTTTTATCGGCTGGCGCGGAATGGTCGGCTCTGTTCTCATGCAACGCATGGTAGAGGAGCGCGATTTCGACGCTATTCGCCCTGTTTTCTTTTCTACCTCCCAGTTTGGACAGGCGGCGCCCACCTTCGGCGACACCTCCACCGGCACGCTACAGGACGCTTTTGATCTGGATGCGCTAAAAGCGCTCGATATCATCGTGACCTGCCAGGGCGGCGATTATACCAACGAAATTTATCCAAAGCTGCGCGAAAGCGGATGGCAGGGTTACTGGATTGATGCGGCTTCTACGCTGCGCATGAAAGATGATGCCATTATTATTCTCGACCCGGTCAACCAGGACGTGATTACCGACGGCCTGAACAATGGCGTGAAGACCTTTGTGGGCGGTAACTGTACCGTTAGCCTGATGTTGATGTCGCTGGGCGGTCTCTTTGCCCATAATCTCGTTGACTGGGTATCCGTCGCGACCTATCAGGCCGCCTCCGGCGGCGGCGCGCGCCATATGCGCGAGCTGTTAACCCAGATGGGTCAGTTGTATGGCCATGTCGCCGATGAACTGGCGACGCCGTCTTCCGCAATTCTTGATATTGAACGCAAAGTTACGGCATTGACCCGCAGCGGCGAGCTGCCGGTGGATAACTTTGGCGTACCGCTGGCGGGAAGCCTGATCCCCTGGATCGACAAACAGCTTGATAACGGCCAGAGCCGTGAAGAGTGGAAAGGCCAGGCGGAAACCAACAAGATTCTCAATACTGCCTCTGTGATTCCGGTTGATGGTTTGTGCGTGCGCGTCGGCGCGCTGCGCTGTCACAGCCAGGCGTTCACCATCAAGCTGAAAAAAGAGGTATCCATTCCGACGGTGGAAGAACTGCTGGCGG
>NZ_JBKFSV010000015.1:0-93288 GCF_046569445.1 Salmonella sp. 741265050_HSA
GGCCTGCCGCCAGCGTTCAATCTGAGCCATGATCAAACTCTTCAATTTAAAAGTTTGATGCTCATGAATTAAACTTCGTAATGAATTACGTGTTCACTCTTGAGACTTGGTATTCATTTTTCGTCCGAGGACGTTAAGAATCCGTATCTTCGAGTGCCCACACAGATTGTCTGATAAATTGTTAAAGAGCAGTGCCGCTTCGCTTTTTCTCAGCGGCGCGGGGTGTGCATATTACGCTTTCCCGCTTCAGAGTCAAGCGTTTATTTTCGCTTTTCTCCGTGAGGTTCTGGTCTGAACCCTGCTGACCCGGCGGCCTGTGTGCCGTTGTTCCGTGTCAGTGGTGGCGCATTATAGGGAGTTATTTCTGCCTGACAAGAGGAAATTTAAAATAATTTTCTGAGTGCGCACTTTTTATTCTTTGCGTTTATTTTGCCGACGATTTGTTGGTTAAATGGGCTATTTCACGGGCAAAGTGCGCAACCTGTTCCCAGTCGGTGTACACCACCTCTTTACTGGTATCCGTTTCGCCGCCCGACATCTTCATAATAAGCTTGATCATCAGACGGTCATACCAGCGATAGCGGGGATAGCGAAGCGCGCCTGCAATGACGGCACAGTAGTCAGGTCGCCACGGAGAGCTCATTAAAAACTTACGCGCGTAGCTGTTAGTCTGCGGCGTCCGTTTTTCAGCTTTACGCGCCACCAGGTTAACGGAATAAAAGGCGCTCGGCATTCCGTTCAACCGCGTGGCATATTTCTTAACAAACTCCTGAAAGGCGCTGTGGTAATGACCATAACGAATAGACGCGCCAATCACTACGCGATCATAGCTATCCCAGTCAGGCTCTTCTGCGCGATGCAGATTAACGACATCGGCCCAGATCCCCATCTCTTTGAGTTCAGAAGCCAGATAAGAGGCAATTTCGCGCGTTTGTCCGTCCCGGGTAGAGAAAAGAATCAATGTTTTCACGTGTTACTCCATTATTCACGCCAGAAAGTCGGGGTAAAAAGTACCAGCAAAGTGAATACTTCCAGACGACCAAATAGCATGTTGGCGATGAGTATCCATTTCGCAACCGGATTCATACTGGCGAAGTTATCAGCAACCACCCCCAGCCCCGGTCCCAGGTTATTAAGCGTAGCCACTACCGAGGCGAAAGCCGAGAAATCATCTACGCCTGTAGCGATAATGGCCAGCATACTGACGATAAATACCAGCGCGTAGGCAGAAAAGAATCCCCAGACGGCTTCCAGAATACGTTCTGGCAGCGCCCGGTTCCCCAGCTTAATACTGTAAACGGCATTCGGATGCACCAGACGTTTGAGTTCGCGGTTCCCCTGTTTAAACAACAACAGAATACGGATGACCTTTAACCCCCCGCCCGTTGACCCGGCGCAACCGCCAATAAACGCGGAACATAGCAGCAAGACGGGCAAAAACAGCGGCCAGCGCGCAATGCTGTCCGTGGTAAACCCTGCCGTTGTCGCCATCGACACAACCTGGAAGAATGCCTGATTTAGCGTTGTCAGCGCCGAGTCGTAGATATTATGGAACCACAGTACCAGCGTGCAGATCACCACCAGCGTCAACTGTACGCCGATGAACATGCGGAATTCCGGATCGCGCCAGTATACTTTCAGGCTACGCCCGCTTAATAAAGAGAAATGCAGGCCATAGTTACAACCGGAGATCAGCAGGAAAATAGCGATGATGGTATTAATAGTGGGACTATCAAAATAGCCTACGCTGGCGTCATGCGTTGAGAAGCCGCCGATAGCGATAGTGGAGAAGCTGTGTCCGATAGCGTCAAACGCGGGCATCCCTGCAAACCATAGCGCCAGCGCGCAGGCTACCGTTAGCAAGACATAGATAAGCCACAGCGTTTTCGCCGTCTCGGCAATACGCGGGCGCATTTTGTTATCTTTGAGCGGCCCCGGCATTTCTGCCCGATAGAGCTGCATCCCCCCGACGCCGAGGATAGGGAGAATCGCCACCGCCAGCACAATGATCCCCATACCGCCAAACCATTGCAGCATCTGACGATAAAAGAGAATGGCGTGCGGTAATGAATCCAGCCCCACCAGCGTAGTGGCGCCCGTGGTGGTTAACCCGGAGAACGATTCAAAAAAAGCATCGGTAATGGTGAGGTTTGGGCTTTCCGAGAAAATAAACGGCAGCGCACCCACGCTGCCCAACACGGTCCAGAACAGCACCACGATAAGAAATCCTTCGCGGGATTTCAGCTCGCCCTTTTCCCTACGGTTCGGCCACCACAGTATGGAACCGATCGCCAGCGCGACAAAAAAGGTCTGCGTGAACGCTCTTCCTGCGCCATCACGATATATTAGCGCTACCAGTCCCGGGAGAATCATTGTCCCCGAAAATAAGATAACCAGTAGTCCAACGATTCGGGTAATGGCGCGAAAATGCATCTCTGCCGCTTCCTTTATTCTTAAAAATGAGGTGGGGATTATTCTTCAATCGCTAACAATTGCAATGAACCACGGCTAAAATCCGCCAGTTTTGTGGAAAATGCATTCACATGAGCAAAAGGAAGCGCCACCCTGAGCCGAACAGACGCCTGATAATCGCTGGAAACGATCTTCCCGGCAAACTGTCCTAATAATGCTTCGATTCCGGCCAACTGACCGTACTCACACTGCAAAGTATATTCGGTTAATGGCGTCTTGCGTTGTGTGGCAAGCTGACGTAATGCCTGATTCACACCGCCGCCATAGGCTTTTACCAGCCCGCCCGTACCCAGCAGAATACCACCATAGTAGCGCACGACGACGGCAGTAATCTCTCCGACGCCGCTGCCCATCAATTGCGCAAGCATCGGCTTGCCTGCCGTTCCCGCCGGTTCGCCGTCGTCTGAAAAGCCCAGTTGCTGTGAGTCGTCCGGCGCACCCGCCACCCACGCCACACAATGGTGGCGCGCATCAGGGTGCTCAGCTCTGACTGACTCAACAAACGCTTTCGCCGCGTCTACGCCATCGGTATGCGCCAATAGCGTAATAAAGCGGCTTTTTTTGATCTCTTCAACAACGGTGACCGGCGCTGCAGGGATTAACCAACTGTCCATTACGCCAGTTTTAAATCCCGCGTCATGTTTTCCACGCCGTTTTCGTGGATGACCACGTTATCTTCAATGCGAATACCGCCGAAAGGCTTGAGCGCTTCAATTTTCTGCCAATTGAAGTGCTTGCTGAACGGGCCTTCGCGCCACGGCGCTAACAGCGATTCGATGAAGTAAATCCCCGGTTCGATGGTCAACACCATTCGCGGCTGTAACACACGCGTGCAGCGCAGATACGGGTATTTGGACGGCGCGGCGAGATGCGTACCGGAATCATCCTGCATAAACCCGGCCACATCGTGTACCTGCAGACCCAACGGATGACCAATACCGTGCGGCATAAACGGCCCGGTGAGATCATTTTCCACCATCGCCTCTTCACTCATGTCGGTAATGATTTGATGCTTACGCAGCAGCTTCGCGATGCGCTGATGGAACTGAATATGATAATCCACATAGCTGACGCCCGCCTTCATGGTAGCGATCAGCGCCAACTGTTCGTCGTTAACATCTTTCACCAGGTGGGCGTAGTCGTTATCGCTTTTCGCCGACCAGGTTCGCGTCAGATCCGCCGCGTAGCCGTTGTATTCCGCGCCCGCATCCAGCAGGAAACTGCGCATTTCAGACGGTGCCTGATGATCCAGTTTCGTGTAATGCAGCACGGCGGCATGTTCGTTCAGCGCCACAATGTTGCTGTATGGAACATCGGTATCGCGATGTCCCGTGGCGGTCAGGTACGCCAGGTTGATGTCAAACTCGCTCATGCCGGAACGGAAGGCCTCTTCCGCCGCACGATGACCGCTCACCGCCATTTTCTGCGCTTCGCGCATACAGGCCAGTTCATAATCCGTTTTATAGGCGCGGTAGTAATGCAGATAGTCGATAACACCTTTCGGGTTGATGTTGCTGGCGGCGATATCCAATTGTAGCGCGCGCTCAGGAACCGGGCCGATATAGCCGATATTGCCACGCGCGGCAGGCAGCTGGCTGCCGATGCCATCCGCTTTCGGTAAGGCGACGACCTCGACTTCTTCTGTCCAGAAGGACGTTGGCAGCGGTTCAACGTTATGCCAGTAATCGACTGGCAGATAAAACCACAATTTGGGTTTGTTGACGCCATCGACCAGCAGCCAGCAATTTGGAACCTGAGTTACCGGCACCCACGCTTTAAACTGCGGATTGACCTTAAACGGATAAGGGTGATCGTCGAGAAAGACGTTGAAAAGCTCGCCGGAATGAATAAGTAACGCATCCAGCTTAAAGCGCGCCAGAACATCGCGCGTCCGTTCTTGTAAGGTAACAATATGATTTTTATAGAGCGCGGCCAGTGATTCCATTTTTTACCCTTCTGTTTTTTTGACCTCAAGTTTCCGCATCTTAGCACATCGCCCCACGAGAGCGTGATCTCTGCCGAGCGTGATCACATCGGCATTTCTTTAATCATTTATTTGCATTTTATTAACACAAAATACACACTTCGCTTCATCTGGTACGACCAGATCACCTTGTGGATTCAGGAGACTGACATGCTTTATAAAGGCGACACCCTGTACCTCGACTGGCTGGAAGATGGCATCGCCGAACTGGTGTTCGATGCTCCAGGCTCGGTCAATAAACTCGACACCGCAACCGTCGCCAGCCTCGGCCAGGCGCTTGAGGTGCTGGAAAAGCAACACGATTTAAAAGGGCTGCTGCTGCGCTCGAATAAAGCGGCCTTTATTGTCGGCGCGGACATCACCGAATTTCTTTCACTGTTCCTCGTCCCCGAAGAGCAGTTAAGCCAATGGCTGCATTTCGCTAATAGCGTCTTTAACCGTCTGGAAGATTTACCCGTACCGACCCTTGCCGCCGTAAACGGCTATGCGCTGGGGGGCGGGTGCGAATGCGTACTGGCCACCGATTACCGTCTGGCGACGCCAGACCTCCGTATCGGTCTGCCGGAAACTAAACTGGGCATCATGCCGGGCTTTGGCGGCTCGGTGCGAATGCCGCGTATGCTGGGCGCGGACAGCGCGCTGGAGATCATTGCCGCCGGGAAAGATATCGGCGCCGAACAGGCGCTGAAAATCGGTCTGGTCGATGGCGTGGTGAAACAAGAGAAGCTGATCGACGGCGCAATAGCCGTATTACGCCAGGCCATTACCGGCGATCTCGACTGGAGAGCTAAACGCCAGCCGAAACTGGAACCGTTGAAACTCAGTAAGATTGAAGCAGCGATGAGCTTTACCATCGCTAAAGGCATGGTCGCACAAACGGCGGGTAAACATTATCCGGCGCCGATGACCGCAGTGAAAACCATTGAAGCCGCCGCACGTTTTGGTCGTGAAGAAGCGCTGAATCTGGAAAATAAAAGCTTTGTTCCGCTGGCGCATACCAATGAGGCTCGTGCGCTGGTCGGTATCTTCCTCAACGATCAATATGTAAAAGGTAAAGCCAAAAAGCTGACCAAAGATATTGAGACGCCGAAACAGGCAGCCGTACTGGGCGCGGGCATTATGGGCGGCGGTATCGCTTACCAGTCGGCCTGGAAAGGCGTACCGGTCATCATGAAAGATATCAACGATAAATCGTTGAACCTCGGCATGACCGAAGCAGCCAAGCTGCTGAACAAACAGCTGGAGCGCGGCAAGATCGACGGTCTGAAGCTGGCGGGCGTCATTTCGACCATCCACCCGACTCTCGATTATGCCGGTTTCGATCGCGTAGATGTTGTTGTCGAAGCGGTAGTCGAAAATCCGAAAGTCAAAAAAGCGGTACTGGCGGAAACCGAGCAGAAAGTGCGCCCGGAAACCGTGCTGGCCTCAAATACCTCCACCATCCCAATTGGCGAACTGGCAAGCGCCCTGGAACGTCCGGAAAACTTTTGCGGAATGCACTTCTTCAACCCGGTACACCGGATGCCGCTGGTTGAAATCATTCGCGGCGAGAAGAGTTCAGACGAAACCATTGCCAAAGTCGTCGCCTGGGCCAGCAAAATGGGCAAGACACCGATTGTAGTCAACGACTGCCCCGGCTTCTTTGTTAACCGCGTGCTGTTCCCCTATTTCGCCGGTTTCAGTCAACTGCTGCGCGACGGCGCGGATTTCCGCAAAGTCGATAAAGTGATGGAAAAACAGTTCGGCTGGCCGATGGGCCCGGCCTATCTGCTCGACGTGGTGGGTATTGATACCGCCCACCACGCGCAGGCGGTAATGGCGGCAGGCTTCCCGCAACGGATGCAGAAAGAGTATCGCGACACGATCGACGCATTGTTTGACGCCAGCCGTTTTGGGCAAAAAAACGGTCTGGGCTTCTGGCGCTATAAAGAAGACAGCAAGGGTAAGCCGAAGAAAGAAGAAGATGCCGCGGTGGATGACCTGCTGGCAAGCGTCAGCCAGCCGAAACGCGACTTCAGCGACGACGAGATAATCGCCCGTATGATGATCCCGATGATTAACGAAGTGGTTCGCTGTCTGGAAGAAGGCATTATCACAAGCCCGGCGGAAGCCGATATGGCGCTGGTCTACGGCCTGGGCTTCCCTCCGTTCCACGGCGGCGCATTCCGCTGGCTGGATACACAGGGCAGCGCGAAATATCTTGATATGGCGCAGCAGTATCAACACCTCGGCCCGCTGTATGAAGTGCCGGAAGGGCTGCGTAATAAAGCGCGCCATAACGAACCGTATTATCCCCCGGTTGAACCAGCCCGTCCGGTTGGTTCTCTGAAAACGGCTTAAGGAGTCACAATGGAACAGGTTGTCATTGTCGATGCTATTCGCACCCCGATGGGCCGTTCGAAGGGCGGCGCGTTTCGCAACGTGCGGGCAGAAGATCTCTCCGCCCACTTAATGCGTAGCCTGCTGGCGCGTAATCCGTCGCTTACAGCGGCGACCCTCGATGATATTTACTGGGGCTGCGTACAACAAACGCTGGAGCAAGGCTTCAACATTGCCCGTAACGCCGCGCTGCTGGCAGAAATTCCCCATTCGGTACCGGCGGTCACCGTCAACCGTCTGTGTGGTTCCTCGATGCAGGCGTTACACGATGCAGCGCGAATGATCATGACCGGCGATGCGCAGGTTTGTCTGGTTGGCGGCGTGGAGCATATGGGGCACGTGCCGATGAGCCACGGCGTGGATTTTCACCCGGGTCTGAGCCGCAACGTCGCCAAAGCGGCAGGGATGATGGGGCTAACGGCGGAAATGCTCTCCCGCCTGCACGGCATTAGCCGGGAAATGCAGGACCAGTTCGCCGCGCGTTCTCACGCTCGCGCCTGGGCCGCCACCCAGTCTGGCGCATTCAAAACGGAGATTATCCCGACTGGCGGTCATGATGCAGACGGCGTGTTGAAGCAGTTTAACTACGATGAAGTGATCCGCCCGGAAACCACGGTCGAAGCGCTATCAACGCTGCGTCCGGCATTTGATCCGGTTAGTGGCACGGTCACGGCGGGCACCTCATCCGCGCTTTCTGATGGCGCAGCCGCCATGCTGGTAATGAGCGAAAGTCGTGCCCGTGAGCTGGGTCTGAAACCTCGCGCCCGTATTCGTTCAATGGCAGTGGTTGGTTGTGATCCGTCAATTATGGGTTACGGGCCGGTTCCGGCGTCAAAACTGGCGTTGAAAAAAGCGGGACTGTCGGCCAGCGATATCGATGTGTTTGAGATGAACGAAGCGTTTGCCGCACAGATCCTGCCATGCATTAAGGATCTGGGATTGATGGAGCAGATAGACGAGAAGATCAACCTCAACGGCGGCGCGATCGCGCTTGGTCATCCGCTCGGCTGCTCCGGAGCACGTATCAGCACCACGCTTATCAACCTGATGGAGCGCAAAGACGCGCAGTTTGGTCTGGCGACGATGTGTATTGGTCTGGGTCAGGGCATCGCCACGGTGTTTGAGCGGGTTTAATCAAAGATAATATCCCCTAAATAACTCGCATTGCAGCGCAGCGGCAACTGAGCGAATCCCCGGGAACATAGATAACTATGTGCCCGGGGTGAGCAAAGGCAGCCAACAAAGAGGCTGCGCGAATTATGACGGGAAACAGTTTAGTTGCCGTTTTTCCCGCCCGTCAGGGGCGGGTTTTTTCACCGTATGGCCCGCTCTACTCAGTAAGCGCTTTGGTCAGGCTAAATGGCATAGCCTGATATCCACGCGCACCATGTATTTGCATTTCGACCACAGGCTCTTTTTCTCCCCATTTGAACTCTTCCAGATACGGATTAGGCAAGCTGGTAAATGCGCCTACCGACAAATCAAACGCACCACCTGCTGTTGCGGAATACACGAACACAGAATTCTTGTCAGTCTGGTACTCGGTGATAGAGGTTACCGGGCTAAACCACTCGTTCCCGCGCTCTTTACCGTATTGCCAGATCTGTTGGACTGTCTTGTTTTTCTGGTCGATTTTGTAAATCACGGAGCGACTGTATTTCATACTCTGCATAGCAGGCTGTTCTAAGCCGCGGCCATCGCCATTGTCGAAAGCGGAAAGGTATAAGATATCGCCTTTACTCTTACTATCAATTTTAAAGGCCGTATGTTGCGTCCATGTCCAGTCGAAGTCACCCTCGCAGCCACTGTCCTGGCAAGCAATTTTTTGGCCTTTGCTATCCACTGGCGTCAGAATTGCGGCATTAAATGGCGCTTTCCAGCCAGCAGGCGTACCCAGTATCCACTTCACTTTCTTATCGCGGCCGATTTTGATAATCGCACTCTGGTGGCGGGAGCTGATGATGATGGAATCATCTTCACTGTCATAGTCGACGCTGTTGACATGCGCCCAGTTGCGGCCAGCCCCACTACCCACGATATCCCCGAATTTGTCGGAGGAGTCCAGCGCCGCCAGATCTTCTTCGCTCAACGTATGGCCGGACTGGCTGGCGTCGATATTCAGGCACACAGCGCCCTGATCGAGGGTTTTCATTATCACATCACGATAAGGATCGAGGATATCAAACAGACGCCATTCATCCACTACCACGCCGTTCTGATCAACTTCGGCAATCACATCACGCACGGTACGAACATTTTTTCCATCAGGACGTTTATAGTTAGAGCTGGCTACACGCAGGAAGTAGTGACCGTTGGCCGCGTTATCCATTGAGTGTGAAAAATCGTTATAATTATCCGGCAGGCGGCGGTTAAAGATTTCACGCCCCATGATATCGTATTTCACATAACGCTGACCGTAGCCCCACGATAATGCGCCATCCTGGTTTTGTTTAAAGCCCATCATAACGCCAGCACGATAAATTGACTTTAAATCATAAATTGAACTTGGATTCATAAACCAACGAATATCACCGGAGGTGTCGATAATAGCGTTAGCTGTAGTGAAGTTCCATTCTAATGCACCCCCAGTAGGGTTGTTCCAGACAGTACGCGTTCCATTCCCAGACTTATCTTTCGTATTATTCAAAAGATACAAGCGATCTTTAAATTCTGGGGAAACCTTTTTAACATCGATAGTAAAGAGTGCTGATTGTTCTTCTTTTGTACCCGCTGATTCAATATAGGCAGGCGGTGCATACATTTTATAGCTTTCTTTTATATTTTCGGTTTTACTACCCTGGATTCTTGTATATTCAACTTCAACGGTATTGACATAATCTGGGTAAAGACCAAAGACGGGAATACCGCCATACGTTAAAAGGTATTTATTATTAACTTTATACGCGATCTCCTGGCCATTTTCTTTGGGGACAATCCGTACATGCACGTCACGTAACTGGTAACCGCCATTACGAATAACGGCGGTTAGCGGCGCGATATCATAGGGGTTCATAACAACTTCGCCAATTTTTCCCTGGACCTGATAGTCCACTTTAGCGCCGCTGGCGCCGCCGATGGCGAAAGCAGTAGAAGGTACTGATGACAAAATTGCAACAGATAATGCGAGAGAAGTTAAAGCATATTTAAATTTCATAACACTCTCCATCTTATAAATAAATAACTAACTTTCCATTTTATGTTTCTTTTATAAAAATAAATGAAGCATATATAATTAACTATTTTTATTGATAGCCTCAGGACATGATATTACTTAATTTATTACACGCAATACAAAGCCTGTAGATATTCAATATCATAAGGTTTTATAGTTGACGATTAATTAATATTTAAGAGGACTTTTAGGTAGGCTAACGTAAAAAGGGACGCTACTGCGCCCCATAAAATAGTTAAATAAATGCGAATGCATCGCCAAACAGACGATCTTCCCGCGCGTTACGCTCATGACAGAACAGATCGCGGGCGATTTTCGCCATCTCAAAACGCCCGGCAATATAAATATCGTGCCCCGCCAGCGTACCATAATCCTGCAATACCGCCGTAAGTACCGTTCCTGTACGCCCACGCCAGCCTTCTTCCGGCTGCTCGACAACAGGTTCAATACGCAAATTCGGATGGTTAACAGAGAGTGCTTCCAGCTCAGAGAGATCATAGAGGTGCTTTTCTTCGCGACCACCCCAGTAAATGGTAACATCGCGGTTCGGGTTGCGCGCTAACGCCGTCAACAGGATGGAGCGCACATAAGAAAAGCCCGTACCGCCCGCGATCAGAATCAACGGACGCTCTTCATCGTCACGTAGCCAGGCGTCGCCATGCGGAATATCGACGACGATTTCCCGGTCTTTCAGAATCCGATCCATGACCGCCATCGCATACAGATTGAGCTCGGAAGCGCCAATGTGTAATTCAATAAACCCTTTCTCGTCCGGCGTTGAGGCCATCGAAAACGGGCGTTTGTCACGCTCGTCCATTACGACCATCAAATACTGACCAGCGCGGAATGAAAACGCCGCGTCCGGCACTAAACGAACCCGATATACGGTATCGGTGATAGCTTCTACCGAGGTCACTTTACAGCTTAAGGTTGTCATGCGCTCCCTCTGTCGGGTGTCGGGTCAATACCGACATTTTTCAAGCCGAGTCGCCACAGCCTGAAATGTCGATGTCCGCTTTCAGTTATTTAAAGATAGCCAGCTCATCCCAAATCGCATCAATACGCGCGGTAACTTCAGGATCTTTAACAATAGGACGACCCCACTCGCGTTGGGTTTCGCCCGGCCATTTGTTTGTGGCATCCAGCCCCATTTTTGAACCCAGCCCGGAGACCGGCGAGGCAAAATCCAGGTAGTCAATCGGCGTATTTTCAACCAGCACCGTATCCCGCGCAGGGTCCATACGGGTGGTAATCGCCCAGATCACATCATTCCAGTCGCGTGCGTTAACGTCATCATCGCAAACGATAACAAATTTCGTATACATAAACTGGCGTAAAAACGACCAGACGCCCATCATGACGCGTTTCGCATGACCAGCGTACTGCTTTTTCATCGTCACTACCGCCAGGCGGTAAGAACACCCTTCCGGCGGCAGATAAAAGTCGACGATTTCCGGAAACTGTTTTTGCAGAATAGGCACGAAGACTTCATTGAGCGCCACCCCTAATACCGCAGGCTCATCGGGCGGACGCCCGGTATAGGTGGAGTGATAGATGGCATCCTCACGCTGCGTAATATGCGTGACGGTAAAGACCGGAAAGTTATCCACTTCATTATAATAGCCCGTATGATCGCCATACGGTCCTTCCGGCGCCATCTCTCCCGGCTCAATGTAACCTTCAAGGATAATCTCGGCGCTGGCAGGCACTTCCAGATCGTTAGAAAGGCATTTAATCACTTCAGTTTTCGTGCCGCGCAGCAGGCCCGCAAAGGCATACTCCGACAGAGTATCGGGAACAGGAGTCACGGCGCCAAGTATCGTCGCCGGATCGGCGCCCAATGCGACGGAGACCGGGAAACGTTCACCCGGACGCGCGGCTAACCACTCCTGAAAATCCAGCGCGCCGCCGCGGTGAGACAGCCAGCGCATAATCAGCTTATTTTTACCTATCAACTGCTGACGATAAATGCCCAGGTTTTGCCGTTCTTTGTGCGGGCCACGCGTTACCGTCAGTCCCCAGGTAATCAGCGGCGCGGCGTCGTCCGGCCAACAGGTCATGACAGGAAGACGCGTTAAATCGACATCATCGCCAGACGCGATTTTCTGCTGGCAAGGCGCGCCGCGTAACCGTTTCGTCGGCATATTCAGCACTTGCTTAAACTGCGGCAGCTTGTCAAACAGATCGCGAAAGCCTTTCGGCGGCTCAGGTTCTTTCAGAAACGCTAATAATTTACCCACTTCCCGTAATGCGGAAACATCATCCTGCCCCATGCCCATCGCCACGCGTTTTGGCGTGCCAAAAAGGTTGCACAGCACCGGCATGGCGTAACCTTTAGGATTTTCAAACAGCAACGCCGGTCCACCGGCACGCAGCGTGCGGTCAGCGATTTCCGTGATTTCCAGATGAGGATCCACAGGTAGCGTGATGCGTTTTAGTTCCCCCTGCTGCTCAAGTAGCGTCAGGAAGTCGCGTAAATCGTGATATTTCATGGCGTCCATTGTAGCCTCTTGGTAAGCGCATCATTATACGGCGTTCATCATCGGGATGCTGTATTTTTGTTAAATTAGCGTGAACTCTGGCAACCAACGCTAATCCAGATACGGCTTAAAGGATGAAGTGTATAATTAACTTCGCGCATGGCTTTTGCTATGCTTGCGCCCCGAACAAGCGGATAAGAGTCATTATGCAATCCTGGTATTTACTGTACTGCAAACGCGGGCAACTTCAGCGTGCTCAGGAACACCTCGAAAGACAAGCGGTAAGTTGCCTGACACCGATGATCACCCTGGAAAAAATGGTACGCGGAAAACGTACCTCCGTCAGCGAACCGCTCTTTCCTAATTATCTGTTCGTTGAATTTGATCCGGAAGTGATACATACCACTACAATCAACGCCACGCGCGGCGTCAGCCATTTTGTGCGCTTTGGCGCGCATCCTGCGATCGTGCCTTCCAGCGTTATTCATCAGCTTTCTATCTACAAGCCCGAAGGCGTTGTCGATCCTGAAACCCCCTATCCCGGCGATAGCGTCATCATCACGGAAGGCGCATTTGAAGGGCTGAAAGCGATTTTTACCGAACCGGATGGCGAAACGCGTTCGATGTTACTGCTTAATTTACTCAATAAAGAAGTGAAGCAGAGCGTAAAAAACACCGGTTTTCGCAAGATTTAGCGATCGTTCAGAATACGACCTCAAATAAGGTTCTGGCGTTGGCATCTGTCATCGCCGCTAACCATTGCGGATCTTCACCACGCCATAGCGCAATGCGCTCCAGGATGTGAGGCAGATACGCGGGCTCGTTGCGTCGTGACGTTGGTTTCGGCGTAAGATCGCGAGGCAACAGATACGGCGCGTCGGTTTCTATCAGTAGCTTTTCCGCTGGAATAAACGGTAAGAGTTCACGTAGCTCAAGCCCGCGTCGTTCGTCGCAAACCCACCCGGTAATACCGATATAGAGTCCTCTGTCCACACAGTCCTGCATTTGCTGGCGTGAACCGGTAAAGCAGTGCAGTATCGCGCCAGGAAGACTATCCAGCCAGGGATCAAGCAATGCCAGAAATCGCTCATGCGCGTCCCGGCAGTGCATAAAGATTGGCATCTGTAATTCGGCGGCAATTTGTAGCTGCGCCTGAAAGGCACGCTCCTGCTCCTGCGGCGTGGAAAAATTGCGATTGAAATCCAGCCCGCACTCACCGATAGCGACGACTTCCGGCTGGTTCGCCAGCGCAACAATGGCGTCTTCAGACGCGGATGACCACTGACTGCTGTCATGGGGATGGACGCCAGCCGTCGACCAACAATGGGGGTAGCGCCGCGCCAGTTTTAACGCCTGCTGACTTTCATGGATGTTCGTTCCGGTCAGTAGCATACCTTTTACCCCCGCCGCAAACGCACGGGCGACCACATCATCACGATCTTTTGCAAACTGGCTACTGGTTAAATTAACGCCAATATCAAACATGCTTGCCCCCATATGACAACCGCCCTGGCGGGCGGTTGTGTTTAGTCTTCAGTGTGCTCGGCCTTTTCGGTTTCGGCCTCGTTATCTTCGTCACGCGTCCGTCGCTTACCGACATAAAAGCGTGAGCAGAAAACGCCAATTTCAAACAGGCAGTACATCGGTATCGCCAGCAACGTTTGCGAGAAAACATCTGGCGGCGTAAGCAGCATTCCCACAATGAATGCCCCGACCAGGATATAAGGCCGTTTTTTACGCAAATCTTCTGGCGTGGTGATGCCCATCCAGCACAGCAACACAATCGCCACCGGCACTTCAAAGGCTACGCCAAAGGCCATAAAAAGCGCCATAACAAAGCTAAGATAGCTGGCGATATCTGTCGAAACCTGTACCCCTTCCGGCGCCGTATGCGTCAGGAAACCAAAGGCCAAAGGGAATACGACAAAATAGGCGAAGGCCATACCAATGTAGAAAAGCAGCGAGCTGGATACCAGCAACGGTACGACCAGACGACGCTCATGCTTATACAGCGCCGGGGCGATAAAGGCCCAAACCTGGTACAAAATGACAGGCGCGGATAAGATCAAAGACACCATGAAGGTGAGTTTGATAGGCGTAAAAAACGGCGACGCCACATCCGTCGCAATCATTGTCGCCCCTTGCGGCATCTGTTTAATCAGCGGTGCGGCGACTAAATGATAAATATCATTGGCGAAATAAATTAACGCCAGAAAAATCAGAAGCACTGCGACGATGCAGTTTAGCAGGCGCTTACGCAACTCGATCAGATGCGTGATAAGCGGTTGAGTATCTTCTACAGCCATGTTTACGGTTTATCACTCGACGAGGGGGAAGATTCGACAACAGGCGCAGCGGATTTCTTCTCGGCGTCTATCGTGGCTACGGAAGCGGTTTCCGTCGACTCAGGCACGTTAGCTTTAACGGGCTCCGGCTTTTGTTCCGGCGCGCTCGCCTGTGTTTCAGCGGCGGCAGGGGTAACGCCCTCATGCTGCGTTTCGTTCCCTTTTACCACCGGATTATGGATGGTATGCGCTTCATCGCTCGCTTGTTCGGGATCGTTAGCGCTGTAGGTGCGTTTCATCGACTCCGCCGCCTGACGCAGTTCATCCATAGATGCTTTCAGTTCGGGAGTCAGATTTTCCAGGCTCGCCTTTTCGACTTTTTTCAGACTGTCCTGGAACTCCTGAAGTTTCAGTTCCTGAGTCAGTTCATTCTGAACCGTTGTCGCAAGGGACCGCAACGCGCGAATCCAGCCCGCTACCGTTTTTACCGCTACTGGCAATCGTTGCGGCCCCAACACAATGAGGCCGATAACGAACACTAACAGCAGTTCGCTAAAACCGATATCAAACACGGATTATACCTGCTCTTTATCTTGGCTTTTAGCGTCTTCCTTTTTCGCTTCGCCTTGCTTATCCGCGATAGATTTAGCGGTAAAATCAGCGTCCTGACTGGTTTTATCCTGTTTGGCATCATCATCGCTCATGGCTTTTTTAAAGCCTTTGATAGACGCGCCAAGATCGGAACCGATGGAACCGAGTTTTTTGGTGCCGAACAGCAGTACGACGATAACGGCAACAATCAACAACTGCCAAATACTGATACCACCCATACATGTTCCTCTGTGATAGATGATGAATTAATAGGGCCGCATTATACACATTATCCTTCGCGCTGCCTCTTTGTTAGCCGCTTTCGCCCGCCCTATTCACATACTTTTACATACGACCGGGACGACATTGACTTGCGACCTGAGTACTGCCTCAAGTGATAATATGTACCTGCGTGACACAACCGGCGTTGAGCGATAAAAAATCTCAACGAGTTTTACGCCAGCCAACCAGCCAGACCACTACGCCGCCGACCATGAGCCAGCCAGGCATCAATCCCCATTCAGGGCGGTTGACGAGTAAGAATGACCCGCTCAGTAACAGCGTTGCGCCAATTCCCAATAAATAACGAGACTGACTTTGGCGCACATGGTTTACCTGTAACTCGCGCGCAATCTTATCAACACTGTGCTGTAAATATTTGCCCTGGCGCAAACTGTCGTACACCAGTTCAGGTATTTCTGGCATTTTTTCGACCCAGAACGGCGCTTTTTCTTTAAGAGCCCGCGTGAGAGCCGGAATACCCACCTGATCTTTGATCCAGGACTCAAGAAACGGTTTCGCCGTTTTCCACAAATCAAGCTGAGGATAAAGTTGCCGCCCAACCCCTTCAACATACAATAATGTTTTCTGCAACAACACCAGTTGCGGCTGGACTTCCATGTTAAATCGACGCGCTGTATTGAAAAGGTTTAACAACACATGACCAAACGAGATTTCCGCGAGCGGCTTTTCAAAGATAGGTTCACAGACGGTGCGGATGGCAAACTCAAAATCTTCAACGTTGGTATCTGGCGGAACCCAGCCTGAATCGACATGCAGTTCTGCCACCTTTCGGTAATCGCGATTAAAAAACGCGATAAAGTTTTCAGCCAGATAACGCTTATCTTCTTTGTTTAGCGACCCGACGATACCGCAGTCAATGCCGATATATTGCGGATTTTCAGGGTGTTCATGGCTGACAAAAATATTTCCCGGATGCATGTCCGCATGGAAAAAGCTGTCGCGGAAAACCTGGGTGAAGAAAACTTTAACCCCGCGTTCCGCCAGCAGTTTCATGTTGGTGCCGTTCTTTTCCAGGGCCGCCACATCCGAAACCGGAATGCCGTATATCCGCTCCATCACCATCATGTTCTGGCTACAGTAATCGGAGTACACCTCCGGGATATACAGCATGGGACTATTTTCAAAATTGCGGCGTAACTGAATCGCGTTGGCCGATTCCCGCAGCAGATTCAGCTCATCGATCAGCGTTTTCTCATACTCACGTACCACTTCCGTCGGGCGCAGACGACGCCCATCCGGCAACAGGCGTGGTACCCAGCGAGCAAGGCGATAAATCAGTTTCAGGTCTGCCTGAATTACCGGCAAAATATCCGGGCGAATGACCTTAATAACCACTTCTTTACCGTTTGATTTCAATCGCGCGGTATGTACCTGGGCGATTGACGCCGACGCTAAAGGCTGGATATCAAAGTCGTCAAACCAGGCTTCGACTGGTAGCCCTCCCATCGCCTCTTCAATCTGGGCTTTCGCCAGCCGACCATCGAATGGCGCGACTTTATCCTGGAGCAAAGCGAGCTGATCGGCGATTTGCGGCGGGAACAGGTCACGGCGCGTGGAGAGCATCTGACCAAATTTGATCCAGACCGGTCCCAGCTCTTGCAACGCCAGTCTTAATCGTTCACCCAGCAATTTATCTTTATGCCGGTTTGGCATCCAGAACAGCGAATAGCGCCATAATCGGAGTGGCAGTGTAAGACGCATTCGGGGGATGAGTTCATCAAGGCCGTAGCTTAAAAACGTGCGGATGATGAAATATAGGCGCCGTACTTCACCTGGCGTCATTTGGCCTCCAGTTTTTCCAGCCGTGTGGTCAGAGAATCTACGGCGCGCTCAACAGCCGCGGTTTCTTCGGCAAACCATGCGACTTCCAGCGGGCCAGGCGCCATACGCCACTCTTCAGTGATCGCTTCAGCGGCATAACGCTGCTGGCGTTGAAACCCGTGACGCAGGAATTTAGCCCCGCCACGCACGGCCTTACCGATACTTTCCGCCGCAATATCACCCGTGTATGGCGCCAACAGCTCCGCAGGATCGAATTCGGCGAGATCGGCGAGCGCCACAAAATTTTGCACGACCTGAATATCGCCCTGCACTTCCAGTTCGCCGCTGCGAATAAGCGCGGCCAACTGCTGACGATCGCGTAGTTTTGGCAAAACGCTAGCTTGAGTGATTACCGTACAGTCCGCTTCGCCTTCCCATGCCCCCAGCACATCAACCTGGCGTTCACTGAATACCAGGACTAATGGCGTCGAAAATCCCTTTAGTTTCACACACAGTACTTTTCCCTGTAAGCGCGTTCTGGCTGATTTCAGCGCTGGCGAACGATACAGAAACGTATTGAGGAGACCTTCAATTCCTGCGGTCACTAAGGGTTTAAAAGGCATTCCACCCTCCTAGAATTTATAACCACGGTGCAATGCCACAACGCCCGCCGTCAGATTGTAATAATCCACGCTCTCAAATCCGGCGTCCTGCATCATGGCTTTTAAGGTATCCTGATCGGGATGCATACGGATGGATTCCGCGAGATACCGATAGCTATCCGCATCGTTCGCGACCATCGAGCCAATACGCGGTAAAATATGGAAAGAATAGGCGTCATACGCTTTACTCAGCGGCTCAATGATAGGCTTGGAAAATTCAAGCACCAGTAAACGTCCGCCGGGTTTCAACACACGGAACATTGACCGCAGCGCTTTTTCTTTTTCCGTTACATTGCGCAAACCAAACGAAATGGTAATGCAATCAAACGTATTATCAGGGAAAGGCAGAGCTTCGGCATTCGCCTGCACATACTCTACGTTGCCGATCACGCCGATATTACGCAGCTTCTCACGCCCCATTTTGAGCATAGAATCATTAATATCCGCCAGGATAACTTTGCCAGTTTCCCCGACCATACGTGAAAATTTCGCGGTAAGATCGCCCGTCCCGCCCGCTAAATCGAGAACGGTTTGTCCACGACGCACGCCACTGCAATCAATGGTGAAGCGCTTCCACAAACGATGAATGCCAAATGACATTAAATCATTCATCACATCGTACTTTGACGCCACAGAATGAAAAACGTGGGCCACCATGTCAGCTTTCTGCTCTTTAGCGACGGTCTGAAAGCCAAAGTGCGTCGTTTCTTGTGAATCTTCCACCATCTCAGTGCCTGCTTATCGATAAAAATGTTCAAGAAGTGTAACAGATTGGGCCAATTTGCCCTACTCTGCGCCAGGACTAAACTACTCCGTATGGGTTAACTTAACTGCTGCTTCACCCGTTCATCATTGGGATAATGTTCATCCTGCCGCCCTTCAGGGATCGATCGTAAACGATATTCTTCATCTTGCGTAACGGCCTGTTCCGCTAAATCCGGATTAATCTCGCGTTTGATTTCCACGCCTAGCCCCCGGAAGGCCTCCGCCTGCGCCAAAACGTTGCCACGCCCCGACGCAAGTTTTTTCATCGCCTGGCGGTAGTTATCCTGCGCTTTATCCAGACTCTGACCGATCGCTGACATATCATCAACGAACAACCGCATTTTATCGTAGAGCTTACTGGCTCTGTCTGCGATGTGCTGCGCATTGCGGCTCTGGTGTTCATAGCGCCACAGGTTGGCGATTGTCCGTAACGCCACCAGTAGCGTCGTGGGGCTTACCAGCATAATGTTATTTTTCAGCGCCTCGGTTATCAGTTCGGGCTGTTTATCTAACGCCAGCAGGAAAGCGGGTTCTACGGGGATAAACATCAGAACATAGTCCAGCGAGCGGAGGCCGGGAAGCTGCTGGTAGTCTTTACGCCCCAGTAAGCGAATATGATTGCGCACCGAGGCGATGTGCTCTTGTAAAGCGGCCTCGCGCGTGTAGTCATCTTCAGCGTTAAAGTAACGCTCGTAGGCGACCAACGTCATTTTAGCGTCGATGACCACATCTTTGCCCTGTGGCAAGCGGACGATGACATCCGGCTGCATCCGCGAGCGCGCATCGTTCTCAATACTAACCTGGGTTTCGTATTCGTAGCCTTCACGCAGTCCGGATGCCTCCAGCACCCGCGCCAGCACAACTTCGCCCCAGTTTCCTTGCGCCTTATTGTCCCCTTTCAGGGCGCGCGTCAGGTTGATCGCTTCCTGCGCCATTTGCGCGTTAAGCTGCTGCAAATTACGAATTTCGTGCGCCAGCGTATGCCGTTCCTGCGCTTCTTTGCCAAAACTCTCCTGAACCTGGCGGCGAAAACCGTCCAGTTGCTCACGCAGCGGCGTCAGCAGGCTATTCAGGCTTTGTCGGTTTTGTTCGTCTACGCGACGATTACTGTGTTCAAAGATACGGTTCGCCAGATTTTCAAACTGCTCGCTTAAACGCTGTTCGCTGTTGATCATCTGACGGATTTTGTCTTCCGCGTGTTGTTGAGTCGCTTCCAGACGGGTCGTGACTTCACGCAGATCGGCTTCCAGAGAGGTATTAATACTGTGCAGGCTGCGCAGTTCGTTATTAAGTAACTCGCATTCACTGCGCCAGTGCGCTTCTTGCGCTAATTGCTGCCGGGCCGCGCTAAGTTCGATATCCAGCTCACGCCGTTCTTCGATAAGATCGGCGCGGATTTGATCGGCGTGCGCTTTCGTCGCCAGCCAGCCAATCACCGCCCCAGCCGCCAGCGCCACGACGGCGCTTATCATAAGAGTAATATCCACAACACCTCTCCTGGAACCACACTGTCCTGCACAAAATAGAATTGTGCTGTATAAACGTCCAGTTTAAAAGGGATTTCCTGCGAGGCGCCACGCAAAAAGAAAAGGCCGAACGCGTCGGCCTTTGCAAAAGAGAGGAGAATTACAGCAGACGACGGGCCGCTTCCACGACGATTTTCACCGCGTGGCTTTCAGTTTGTTTCATCGTTTCCGCATTCGGAATCTCTTGTTGGGTACGGTTGACGATAACGCCCGCCACCATACCTGCGCGTAACCCCTGGCTTGCGCACATGGTTAACAGCGTAGCGGATTCCATTTCGTAGTTCATTACGCCCATCGCCTGCCACTCTTCCATAGAGCCTTTGAAGCGACGAACAACGCGGCCAGAATAGGTGTCATAACGTTCCTGACCCGGATAGAAAGTGTCGGAAGAGGCGGTTACGCCAACGTGAGTCGTGGCGCCAATCGATTTCGCGGCTTCAACCAGCGCGGTGGTGCAGGCAAAGTCGGCAACCGCCGGGAATTCCATCGGCGCAAAATGCAGGCTCGCCCCATCCAGACGTACGGATGCGGTCGTTACCAGAACGTCGCCGACGTTGATGTGCGGCTGAATAGCCCCCGTGGTACCGATACGCAAGAAGGTACGAATACCCAGTTGCGCCAGTTCTTCCACGGCAATAGAGGTAGACGGGCCGCCGATACCGGTAGAGCAAACGATAACTGCTTTGCCATCCAGCTCAGCGCGCCAGGAGGTGAATTCGCGGTGAGATGCCAGCTTAACCGGCTTATCCATCAGCGCGGCGATCTTTTCCACACGCTCAGGATCGCCAGGGACGATGGCGAGCTGGGCCCCTTGTAAATCGTTTTTGGTGAGGCCGAGATGAAAAACATCAGACTTGGACATATAAAACTCCTCTGTGAATCGGGTTTGTCAGAAGAAGCAAAAAGACACTTTACCTAAGGCATAAAGATATTTTCGTGACAGCCATCACTATGGCGTAAAACAATTGCACTCGTTTACCATTAAAAAGTGATGTGCGTCACAATAAATAATCAATATCGCCAGGCATTGCACAAAAGATAGCCGCTTTAAGGCAATGTGGTTTGTTACACACTGTCTATAGTTAAGATTGCGCTATTTTTTAAGGGTACGGAGAATACCATGACAACGACACATCCATCCGGCTTTGCACCTGCAGCCTCCCCGCTTGCCCCTACGATGATTCATACGCCTGATGGGGCCATTAGCGCGGGGATAACGTCGATTCCCTCTCAGGGCGACGATATGCCAGCCTATTACGCCAGACCAAAAGCGAGCGACGGCGCGCTGCCTGTGGTCATTGTGGTACAGGAAATTTTTGGCGTACATGAACACATTCGCGATATTTGCCGACGACTGGCGCTGGAAGGCTATCTCGCTATCGCGCCTGAGCTCTATTTCCGCGAAGGCGACCCCAATAATTTCGCCGATATACCCACATTATTGAGCGGGCTGGTGGCTAAAGTACCGGATTCGCAAGTCCTTGCCGACCTGGATCACGTCGCCAGTTGGGCTTCGCGCAACGGCGGGGATGCGCATCGGCTGATGATCACCGGTTTTTGTTGGGGAGGCCGGATTACCTGGCTGTACGCCGCGCACAACCCACAGTTAAAAGCAGCGGTAGCGTGGTACGGCAAGCTGGTGGGCGACACGTCACTCAATTCGCCGAAGCATCCCGTTGATATCGCCGCCGATCTTAACGCGCCGGTACTGGGTTTATACGGCGGACAGGATACCAGTATTCCACAGGAGAGCGTGGAAACCATGCGTCAGGCGCTACGCGCCGCTAATGCGAAGGCGGAAATCGTGGTCTATCCCGATGCAGGGCACGCGTTTAATGCCGATTATCGTCCGGGCTACCACGAAGCCTCAGCGAAAGACGGCTGGCAAAGAATGCTGGAATGGTTCACGCAGTACGGTGGGAAAAAAGGCTAACCACAGCGCATTACGATGTTTGTTGGGCCTACGAGACCGGAGTCGGTGTAGGCTCAACAAAGCGTCATCGCCACGTTAGCTATGCTTTACCACAGCATTTTTTATATTTTTTACCGCTGCCGCAGGGACAGAGATGGTTACGACTGACGGCTCCTGTGTCTTTACGCGCGTCCTGCGCCAGCCAGCGCATGATCGATGCCATCGGATAGCCTTGCGCCAGCAGCTCCCGCCAGACATTCATATACGGCGTAACGTGCTGGAAAAAATGCTTATAGCCCGCACACAAGTAATTATGCGCAGGATGACCGGACGGCGAGACGGCAAAGCGATGCTTCGGACAGCCGCCATGACACGCAAAGCGGTAGTCACAGCGACGACAATCGGCGGTCAGGGTCTCCCGCTTGGCCTCGCCAAACGCAATAGCCCGCTCGCTATTATTTAAGGTTTTGATGCTGTGCTGGTGGATATTCCCCAGCAGATGCTCCGGGTAGACAAAGTGGTCGCAGTTGTAGAGATCGCCGTTCGACTCCAACGCGAAGGCATGTCCACAAGTCTCGGAATGTACACACAGTACCGGCTGCTGCGCCGTCCAGGCGGCTAATGCCACGTCAAACATCTGCACATAGACGCGGTCTACGTCGCGACGAACCCAGATATCAAAGATCTGGTTGAGAAATTCGCCATATTGCCACGACGGTACCGTCCATGGCGCCAGCGTCGCCGCGCTTTCGCCGGGCATCACCAGATTAAGTACCGATGAGTTATCGGTGCTCATTCGCTCCACCAGCGGGATAAACTGAATAAAACGCGATCCCGCCGCCAGAAGAAATTCGTAGACGTCTGCTGCATGACCGACGTTATGTTTTCCCACGACGGTTAAGGTATTAAAGTCGACATGGTGCGCTTTAAGCCGCGCCATTGCTGCGACGACCTGTTCATGAGTTCCTTTTCCAGCGCGATTAAGCCGATAGTGGTTGTGTAACGACGCCGGGCCGTCGATAGAGAGACCGATGAGAAAATGCTGTTCAGCGAAAAAGCGCGCCCACTCGTCATTCACCAGGATGCCGTTCGTCTGCAACGCATGAGTGATTTTTCGCCCATCGCCGTACTTTTCACATAATGCGACAACCCGGCGGAAAAACGGTAGCCCCATCATGGTCGGTTCGCCGCCCTGCCAGGCAAAGTCAATGCGGTCGCCACTCTGCGCGGCAATATGCTGGCGTATAAACTGTTCCAGCGTCTCGTCCGACATTCGCCAGTTTTTATTGCGTTCCGGGTACAGCGCCTCTTTTTCCAGGTAGAAACAGTAGGAACAATCAATATTGCACACCGAACCCGTGGGTTTCGCCATGACGTGACAGCTGGCTAATGCCATCTCAACATACTCCTTCGGGTAAAAGACTTAGCGCGGCTGGCAGTATCAGCGAGACGGCCTCCAGCCCGAGAATAATGCTCAGCAACCGCTTAGTCAGGACGGAGGCCGGGGTGGTTAATTCACCGTCAGCAATGACCTGCTGCTGACGATAATGGGTAACAATCATCAGCACGATCGCCAGCCCAACAGCAAGGCTACCCACCCAGCCGGAGGCTAAAGAGCCACGGGCAAAACCAACGCGCGCAGTGACCAGCGCCAGGACGAATACGGAGAACGTCGTGCGGAGCCAGGCCAGCGCGGTACGCTGAGGCTGCAGGCCGGGATCACAAGGGCGGAGATCAACGATCATCGCAGTAGTAAAACGGCTAACGTTGTGATGATGACGACCATCAGACCTGCGCTGAGCCAGATCAGAAGCTGGGGATAAGTCAACGCAGCATCGTGGCGCATCGCGCGTTCATTACCGGACCAGCGTCGATAAGCGTACCAAGCGAGAGCGGCCGCGGTGATCCCCAGCACGCATACCAGCAACGCGCGCACGCCGGAGGACGCCAGATTTTCCGCCAGTTGATCAATTCCGATTGCGGCGGCCATAAAGGCCAGCGCCGTACGAATCCAAGCCAGGTAAGTTCGTTCATTGGCCAGCGAAAAACGGTAGTCGGGAGCCTTTCCCTGAGTCAGCCAGCTCATCGACTATTCTCAACAATATACTGATAACAGCTGGCGATGTGTTTGGCAATGCTGAATTCCACCAGCTCCCCGCGGTCATTATAGCCTTTACGCGTTTTCACCAGCAGCGGTTCCAACGAGGGAATTTGCAAAATGTGGCAGTCTTCTTCTGTCGGCAACTCGGCGGTAATCACGTCCTGGAAGCTATCGATATTTTCGTCATTCTCCTCCAGCATTCTGTACAGGCCGCCGCTCAGCGTATCAAGAGTGAGCTGATGTAGACGCGGCGTCAGCCAGATATAGTTCACCTGGGCGGGCTGCTCGTTTTGCCGGTAAATGGTGCGGGTTAATAGCGACAGCGCCGTTTTGCCATCAACCTCAAACGCCTGGGCCACGGCTTCAGGGGGTTGCAGTTGCTCAAGCTTCAGATTATTACGTTCAATCGGATGTTGCTGCTGCCCATCCACCAGCCGCACGCGGGCTTTGACTTCCTGTTTCTCGGAAGTGCTGATCACCATCGTGCCAATCCCCGCCTGGCGTTTTACCAGCCCTTTCGCGGCCAGTTCCGCCAGCGCGCGGCGGGCCGTAATGCGGCTGACGCCGAAGATCTCTTCAAACTCCGCTTCGGTAGGCAGTACGTCATTCTTTTTGTATTCGCCGGTTTTCAACTTCTCCAGCAGAATGTCGTGTAGCTGGGCATATAATGGTTTAGCGCCGCGTGAATAGTCCAGTTCTTCTTTCATTAACTCCGTACTCCTTTTCCCCGGCCAAAGCCGGGGAGACTACTTAATCAAGTCGCATTTCTAACGCCATCTTATAATACACGCTCTGATGCTGCTCCTCGGGAACCTCATTCTGTACGAATGCCCACAAATTTTCTTTCGTCCAGTCTGCCCGGCAGGCGGACTGAAGCCGAGTAGCCAACTCAACCTGCCCGCTTCCTTCGAGGTGCTGCAGCAGTGCAAAGAGGCCATAGCGAACCTGTGGCGTGAAGGCCGCCAGCTCCGGCAGAAGGTGCGGGTCCAGCCCCAGTAACGGCGCGTGGGCATCGTTTAGCGCATAGCGCGGATAGAGCTCGGCAGGCGCGTCGCTTTGCACCATCATCGCCTTCATGCGCTCGCACAGCTTCCGCGCGACGTTTTCATCGTGACACTGCGTTTGCTGCGTCGGGTCGTCGGTCAGATCGTATAAGCGGTGACCAAAACGGTCGGCATCACGTGTCATCACCGACTCGGCGGGCACCTGCAACACCTGGCAGCCTTTGGTAAAACTGAACGGCGGATGCAGCATCATGCCCTGAAGCTCCTGCGGCGTGAAGCGGCGGTTAATGCGCGTCGGCATTAGCGTATATTCATACAGGCCGTCAACGCCCTGCTCAACCGGCGCGCGCATATAAACATAGCGGCCATCGGTAATGTTGATATGGCAGCCATGATAGCCAAACAGCACATGGTCGCGTACTGGCGTATCGTCACGCAGCACCGGCAGCAGCGAAACGCCCTGCATATCTTGCGGCTTGTCCAGACCAAAGCTGTCGAGCAGCGTTGCCGGGATATCGATCGTCTGCGCCAGCGCCTGGCGCGATTCGCCCGCACAGCCATACTGCGGATGCCAGATAAAGCAGGGGGTATTCGCCACTTCGTTATACAGCGGCATGATATTTTTGCCCCACCATTCGTGCTCGCCAAGCAGAAAACCGTGATCCGTATTGACAATAAGCATCGTGTCGCGCCACAGATCGTAGCGATCCATGTAATCAAGCACCTTGCCCACGTAGGCATCCACCATGGTCAGCAGCGCCATGTAGTACTTCTGGATCACGCTCTTGCGCTCCGCGCTTTCAGTCACGAAGTAGTACGGCGGCCAGCCATCAAACTGCGACGGGTCGTCGATACCGTACATTTTCAGGTACTTTTCCGGCACAAAAAACGGTTCATGCGGATCAAAGCACTCCAGTTGTAGGAACCAGTTATCGCTGGCGTAGTTAATATCAATAAATTCCAGACCTTTGTTGATCGTCCGCGCCAGATGGTGATCGTCCTCATTTTGCATAAACTGCACGTTGATCTGGTGCTGCACCCGACTGGCGATCCGCCGCTGTTTGATCTCCTCCGGTTCGCCGGATTCATAGCGATATTCCGGCTTATCGACCACGCCTTTCCACGCGTCACCTTCCTGCCCACGAATAAACTCATAAGTGCTATAACGCGAGTGGTAGGTCGCGCCACCGTCACGCCAATAGTGTTTATGGTCAGTCACCAGATGCGTATGAATTCCGTTTTTCTTGAGGATTTCCGGCACGGAGTCATCGAACGGCTCCAGCGGCGACCAGCCGCGATGGAGAAAGTTATAGCGTCCGGTATGCAACTCACGGCGGGCGGGCATGCAGGGCATACTGCCGACATAAAAATTATCGAACCGTACGGTGCGCTCCTTTAAGCGCTGGAAATTCGGCGTAATGGCGCGATCGCTCCCGTAAGCTGACAACAGACGTTTGTTGAGAGAATCAAACATCAACATAATTGCTTTCATGTGCTATTCCTTTTATTCACGCCATTTCTTTATCGTAACCACGGACCTTGCCGACCACATACGTCAGCGCAAAGGCCGCCGCACAGCCCACCAGCCATGCCAGGATGTATTGCAGATATTTGCCGTCGGCAATCAGCGGTAGCGCCGAAAGCCCCGCCGCGCCGACGCCGTTGGTGGAGACTCCCAGCAGTACCACCATCACGCCGCCAAACCCCGCGCCGATCGACCCCGTGATGAAGGCAAACCCCGCCGGAATATTGACGCCGAAAATCGTCGGTTCCCCCACCGCCAGAATCGACGTTGGGATCGCACCCTTGGCGATTTTTTTCATCACCGGGTCGCGGGTCAGCAGCAGTACCGCCGTCGCCGCTCCTACCATGCCAGCGTTAGACATAATCTGGATAGCAAATAGCGGCGCGTGACCGGTGGCGTTGATCATCTCAAGGTGAATCGGGAACAGACCGTGATGCAGGCCCAGCGAAATCAGGAACGGGAATAGCGCCGAAAGCACAAAACCTGCCGCAATGCCGCCGTGTTCCAGTAAGCCGTTAAGTGCGTGCAGAATACCGTTGGAGACCACGCCCGCCGCGGGCATGATGATAAACAGCTGCGCAGCAGCCATCACCAGCAGCACGACCGTTGGCGTCACCACCACGTCGACGATATCCGGCACGAATCGGCGCACCTGTTTTTCCAGCAGACACATCAACCAGACGGCAAAAATCACGCCGATCAGCCCGCCCTGCCCGGGGATCAGCCCCAGCGTCGTCACCTGCGGCATAATGGTAATCGCGCCGAGCAGACCGCCCAGAATCAGATTACCTTCAAATTCACGCGCCGAGGTGATGCCCGCATAAATAGCCAGAAAGCCAAACAGCGCTTTCGAGACGATGTCCAGGAACTGGCTGACGCCGAGCAGATGCCGCTGGTCGAGCACCACCTGGGTGGGCGAAAGGTCGCCGACGGCGGCAATATGATGGCTCATTGCCCATGAAGCCGCCGAGTTGACCACCACGTTGTTCAGCCCCATCAGAATCCCGGCCGCAATGAGCGCTGGCAGAATGGGGACAAAGATGTTCGCAATATGTTTGAGAATAGCTTTGGTACGCGTCTGCTTCTTCGCTTTTTCGCGCGCCAGTTTCGCCTTTTGCTCGACACCGCTCAATGTGGTATCCACAGCAGGCGCGCCTTTTAGCCGTTCGTTGATCACCGTCGCCACCTTCGATGATTTTCCCGGCCCGACTATCACCTGCAGCGTGTCATCTTCCACCACGCCCAGTACGCCTTCGATACCTTTGAGCGCGGGCATGTCGACCAACGACGGATCGGCAATGGTCATCCGCACGCGGGTCATACAGTTGGTCACATGAATAAAATTCTCCAGCCCGCCACAATGCTTAACGATGGCGTCACCCACCATGTTGTAGTTCATACAGAGGTCCTTTTTTTGTTTTCATCCCCATTTGTTATAACAATATAATGTTATTATGTTTGTGATGGTCATCATAAAGATCGCTTTTCAACCACCAGGCGCGAGCGCAAAAAAAAGAGGAGGCCGAAGCCTCCTCTGGTGCCTATGTTTTCTTACGCCTGACGCAGATTGTGCGCCGCTTTGACCATGTTCGCTAACGCCGCGCGGGTTTCCGGCCAACCGCGAGTTTTCAGGCCGCAGTCCGGATTCACCCACAGGCGTTGTGCCGGAATACGCTGTGCCGCCTTCTTCAGCAGGGCTTCAATCCACTCGACGCTCGGCACGTTCGGCGAGTGAATATCGTACACGCCCGGCCCGATTTCGTTCGGGTAGTCGAACGCTTCGAACGACTCCAGCAACTCCATATCCGAGCGGGAGGTCTCAATGGTGATCACATCCGCATCCAGCGCGGCGATCGAATCCATAATGTCGTTGAACTCGCAGTAACACATGTGGGTGTGGATCTGGGTTTCATCCTTCGCCACCGCCGCGTTGATGCGGAAGGCTTCCACACCCCATTCCAGATAGGCGTCCCAGTCGCTGCGACGCAGCGGTAGACCTTCGCGCAGCGCCGGTTCATCAATCTGAATAATCCCGATCCCCGCCGCCTCCAGATCCGCGACTTCATCACGCAGCGCCAGCGCAATCTGTTTCGCAATCGTTTCGCGGGTCACGTCTTCGCGGGGGAATGACCAGCAAAGAATAGTCACCGGGCCGGTCAACATCCCTTTTACCGGTTTGTCGGTCAGCGACTGGGCATATTTCGCCCACTCCACGGTAATCGGTGCCGGACGGCTGATATCGCCAATCACTACCGGCGGTTTCACACAGCGGGAGCCATAGCTTTGCACCCAACCATTCTGGGTAAAGACGAAGCCGTCCAGATGCTCGCCGAAGTATTCCACCATGTCGTTTCGCTCGGCTTCGCCGTGTACCAGCACATCCAGCCCTAAACGCTCCTGCTCGATGATAGCCTGCCTGATGTGTTCGGCGATGCCGGTGCGGTAGTTATTCGCGTCGAGATTGCCCTTTTTGAAGTCCAGACGCAGGCCGCGAATTTCCGTGGTTTGCGGAAACGAACCGATAGTCGTCGTCGGCCAGGCGGGAAGTTTAAAGCGGGCGCGTTGCGCTTCAGCACGCACCTCATACGGATTCTCACGCTGGCTGTCCTGCGCGGTGATCGCCGCCAGGCGTTTTTCTACCGCGGCATTATGTACGCGGCGGGAGTGACGACGAGCCTGAATCGGTGCGCTCCATTTCTCAAGCGCCGCCGTTTCGCCGCTGTTCAGCGCATCGCGCAGCAACGCCAGTTCACCGCATTTTTGCAGCGCAAAGGCAAACCAGCTTTTTACTTCCGTATCCAGACGCGTTTCGACGCTAAGATCGATCGGGCTGTGCAGCAAAGAGCAGGAGGATGCTACCCACAGCGCGCGTTTGCCCACAAGGGCGTTAATCTGCGCGTATTTTTCGGTCAAATCGGCGCGCCAGACATTACGCCCGTTAATCAAGCCTGCGGAGAGCAGCCAGTCGACCGGCAGACGTTGATGCAGTTCCGCTACATCATCTTTGCCATGAATGAGGTCAACATGTAGCCCCTGTACCGGTAGCGCGATAATAGTGTCCAGGTTTGGCGTCACGCCTTCAAAATAGGTCGTCAGCAACAGCTTCACCTGGCCGGCGAGCGCGTCGTAAGCCGGTTTGAAGGCATCCAGCCACGCCTGCGGCAGTTCCAGCACCAGCGCTGGCTCATCAATTTGGACCCACTCAATACCACGTTTTGCCAGTTCAGCCAGTACGTGCTGATACACCGGCAAAATGTCTTTCAGCAACGTCAGGCGGTCAAACGGCTCGCCTTTCACTTTACCCAGCCACAGATACGTGACAGGCCCCAGCAGGACGGGTTTGATCTTATGCCCCAGCGCCAACGCTTCGTCCACTTCCTCCAGCAACTGTGTCCAGGTGAGTCTGAACTGCTGGCCTTTGCTGAACTCCGGTACTATGTAGTGATAGTTGGTATTAAACCATTTGGTCATTTCCGCTGCCGCCGCCGGTTCGCCGGTTGGCGCGCGACCGCGACCAATGCGGAACAGAGTGTCGATATCCACGGAACCGTCGTTGTTCTGATGACGAGCCGGCACATTGCCTAACAGCAGGCTGGTGGTCAGAACATGGTCGTACCAGGCAAAGTCGCCTACCGGTAACAGGTCAATACCCGCTTGTTTCTGCTGCTCCCAGTGACGCGCGCGCAGTTCGCGACCCACCGCCAGTAACGCTTCACGCGTTGAGTTCCCCGCCCAGTAGCTCTCTTGCGCTTTTTTCAACTCGCGACGCAGGCCAACGCGAGGAAAACCGAGGGTATGAGTCAATATTGTCATTTTACTTCCTCTCTTATTTTATTGAATCTGAAAGTAAAACTCTAAATAGTTCGGCTTGCAGGAAGGCGGCGACACAGCGCATCCCCAGGAGCTTACTGAAGTAAGTGACTGGGGTAAGCAAGGAAGCCAACGCATCTGCAAGTCGAAATATGACGAGTTTTAGACGTCTGGATGTTTACACATCCATAATGTAAAGGTACTGTATATTCCTCAAGCGCAATTTGTTCATGGCGAAGTGAAGGACTTTCATGATCGAAATTAAACATCTGAAAACACTCCAGGCATTGCGGAATAGTGGATCGCTGGCTGCCGCGGCGGCGGTGCTGCACCAGACCCAATCCGCTCTGTCTCATCAGTTCAGCGATCTGGAACAACGCCTTGGTTTCCGCCTGTTCGTGCGTAAAAGCCAGCCGCTGCGCTTTACGCCGCAGGGGGAAGTTCTGCTGCAACTGGCAAACCAGGTGCTGCCGCAAATCAGCCGTGCGCTGCAGGCGTGCAACGAACCGCAGCAAACTCGTCTGCGCATCGCTATTGAATGTCATAGTTGTATTCAGTGGCTGACCCCGGCGCTGGAAAACTTCCGTGCAAACTGGCCGCAGGTAGAAATGGATTTCACATCCGGCGTCACTTTTGATCCGCAACCGGCCTTGCAACAAGGCGAGCTGGATTTGGTGATGACGTCGGATATTTTGCCGCGCAGCGGGCTGCATTATTCGCCGATGTTTGATTTTGAAGTCCGACTGGTGCTGGCGCCCGACCATCCGCTAGCCAGCAAAACGCAGATTACGCCGGAAGATTTAGCCAGCGAAACGCTGTTGATTTACCCGGTGCAGCGCAGCCGACTGGATGTCTGGCGACATTTCCTGCAACCGGCGGGTATCAGTCCGCTGCTGAAAAGCGTGGATAATACGCTACTGCTGATTCAGATGGTGGCGGCCAGAATGGGTATTGCCGCCCTGCCGCACTGGGTGGTGGAAAGTGTTGAGCGCCAGGGTCTGGTGGTGACCAAAACCCTGGGCGATGGTCTGTGGAGCCGCCTGTATGCCGCCGTGCGCGACGGCGACCAGCGTCAGGCGGTGACCGAGGCGTTTATTCGCTCGACGCGGGATCACGCCTGCGATCATCTGCCGTTTGTGCGGAGCGCGGAGCGACCCATTTTCGATGCACCCACAGCGAAGCCAGGATCACAGCCGCGCCTGTAATAAAGCTTGGCCAGTGGGGCTGCTGATGCCAGATGGCAAGATTAACCAGTAGTCCTGCGGGAACATGCATATTATTCATGATACCCAGCGTCCCGGCGTCTACCTGGGTAGCGCCATAGTTCCACATAAAGTAGCCAATGCCGGACGCCACCACGCCGAGAAACACCATAATGCTCCATTGCAGCGTGGTTTCCGGCAGCTTTTGCGCGTTCCCCAACAGCGACCACGCCACCGCCGCCACCAAAAACGCCCCCAGATAGAACCACGCAAAGGCGTTGTGCTGCGGCATGGGACGGGTCTCCATCAGACGTTTATACCCCACCATTCCGATAGCGAAACTGATATTAGAAAGCTGCACCAGGAGCAAACCGACCCAAAAATGGTCGGTCACGCGATCGTAGCGAATAATCCCGGCACCAATCACCGCCAGCAACGCGCTAAATGCATAGCCCCAGCGCAAACGACGCTGACTCATCACATCGTAAATCAGCGTGATATAGAGCGGCGTCAGAACGGTAAACAGCAGCAGTTCGGATACGGTCAGGTAGAGGTAAGCATGGAAGCTCAACATATACATGATGCCAAGCTGCATCGCCCCCACCAGCATATACAGGCTGATGGTTTTTAGGTTGTGCCCGCGAGTACGCAAAAACGGCAGAAAAACGAGCGCCGCCAGCCCAACGCGTATCAGCACCGCGAAATAGCTATCGACATGCCCGGCAAGATACTCGCCAAATAGACTAAAGGAGAAAGCCCACAGGATAGTGGTAATGATGAGTAGCGCCACAATGGATGTCTCTTAAAACAGGGAACACCCATTGTAGCGGAGAGTGAAGTTGACAACTGGTCAACTAACAAACAATCACATCAGCGTAAGAAAAGATCGCGCAGGTAATGCGGCACGGCGTTATCCGCGTTGATGCCGATCACCTCAAGTTCGGGATACAGGTCTTTCAGACGCTGGTGCGCATTGCCCATGATGCAGCCTTTGCCCGCCATCGTGAGCATTTCAGCGTCGTTCATTCCGTCGCCAAAGGCGATACACTCTTTCAGGCTGTACCCCATCGCCTGAGCGACCGCTTCCAGCGCATGACCTTTCGACACTCCGCCCGCCATCACTTCCAGACAGGTTAGCGTAGAGAAGCTCACGTTTACCCGATCGCCCCAGCGCGCGTTAATCGCCTGCTCCAGCGGCAACAACTTTTCATGAGTGTCGCTGGTGAAAAACACTTTGCTGACGCCCTCCGGCTCCAGCAGCGCAGGCTCAAACAACGAGTAGTTAAATACCGCCTCTTTGAAAAAACGCATTTCATCGGGGCGATGACGATTCATAAACCATTCGTCGTCGCGATAAACGTTAGTCACGATGTCCGGGTTCGCATTCACCACCCCGAACAGGTCGCTGGCAATGTCGCTGTCCAGATTATGCGTAAAAACCAAATTCCCGTCGGTATCGTGCACTCGCGCGCCGTTGGAGGTGATCATGTAAGACTTGATTTCAAGATTATCGCGGATTTGCCCTACATCGACATGATGACGACCAGTGGCAAAGACAAAATGGATGCCGCGTGCGGTCAACAGCTTCAGAGTCTCTTTGGCATAAGGGGACAACGTATGGTCGGGGGAGAGCAGCGTGCCATCTAAATCAGACGCAACAACCTGATACATAATAAAATTTAACCTCTAAGCAAAGCGATTTCCGCTGGATAAATTAGGCTTGTTGAAAAATTCAACAATGGCGTTAAGCGCGACTGAGCGCATGGCGTCCTTTTCAAAAAGGATCTCATGGTACGCGCCTTTGATAACCAGCGGTTTTCCCCCTTCACAAGGGTATCCCGCCGCGGCGCGAATTTCACAAAAACGATCGTGGGTGCGGTTATCCACTACCCGCTCTTCTTCCGCCTGAATCAGTAGCGTAGGCGTCGTGTCATCGCTCGCCCCAGCCAGAACCTGCTCACCCGCCAGAATGCCTTCGCGTACCCAATGCCAGGTGGGGCCGCCAACGCGCAGCTGCGGCTCGTCGGCATAAAATCGTAAGTTGCGCTGATAACGCTGGCGGCTGTGGGTCAGCGCATTCATCCCAAACGGCAACGCCCGCCACTGACCGGTACCAATAGCGTAATCTTCACGGATACGCTGGTGCCCTTCGGCCCAGTCGAGAATATGGCGCACCATAAAGGAAGGCAAGCGTATCACAATACCAAACATCGGCGCGGTGAGCGCAATAGCGTCGCACCGCACACGATGGCGTTGCAGGAACAGAGTGGCTATCGCGCCCCCCATTGAGTGCGCCAGGATATAACGCTTACGCCACGGCCCCGGCTCAATTTCCTGCTGCCAGAACGCCGCTAAGTCCTCAACATAATCGTTAAAATGATCAACATGACCCCGATGCGGGTCCGATAACATCCGCCCGGAGCGCCCTTGACCACGGTGGTCGATGATGAAGATATCAAAACCGAGATGAAAAAGGTCATACGCCAGTTCAGCGTATTTTACATAACTCTCAATGCGGCCAGGACAAATGACGATCGTCCGATCGTTGGAATCATTCCGAAAACGGACAAAGCGCACCGGAATGTTACCCACGCCGATAAACTCCGCCTCTTCCCGCTGACGCCAGAAATCGGTCAGCGGCCCCATAGCAAAAGCGGCAAACGCATTTTCTCTTGTTTCCCAGTCATTTTGCTGCTGAAACATCGGGTTTTCGGCCTCGTTTACCAGGTAAAATCGTTTTTTGCGTCGTGCCTGACACAACACAGCGGCAGTAGCGTATTGTGGCACAAAAACAGACAACCAGGGAGTTTCGCATGACCTTTGAATGGTGGTTCGCCTATCTACTGACCTCAACTCTGCTGAGTCTTTCTCCGGGTTCAGGCGCCATCAATACCATGACGACGTCTATCAACCATGGATATCGTGGCGCAGCGGCTTCTATCGCCGGACTCCAGACCGGACTGGGGATACATATCGTACTGGTGGGCGTCGGACTGGGTACGCTCTTTTCGCGCTCGCTCATCGCTTTTGAAATCCTGAAATGGGCTGGCGCGGCTTATCTTATCTGGCTGGGTATCCAGCAATGGCGCGCCGCAGGCGCTATCGATCTGCATACTCTCGCCCAGACGCAATCGCGGGGTCGGCTGTTCAAACGCGCGGTCTTTGTCAATCTAACCAATCCCAAAAGCATTGTCTTTCTTGCCGCCCTGTTTCCGCAATTCATCATGCCGCAGCAACCGCAACTGGCGCAGTACCTCATTCTCGGCGTCACCACGATTGTGGTGGATATGATTGTGATGACCGGTTACGCCACGCTGGCGCAGCGCATTGCCGCCTGGATTAAAGGACCAAAGCAGATGAAGGCGCTGAATAAAGCGTTTGGTTCGTTGTTTATGCTGGTAGGCGCGCTCCTGGCGTCGGCAAGACACGCGTGATAGTCGTGCCGGATGATGTTTATCCGGCCCGGAGGTAAATTAGCGCGAAATAATCAGGTGAATACCAAAGCCCGCAAACAGAGCGCCGGCAAAGCCATCAATCCATTTCGCCAGACGCTGATAGCCGCGGCGCATTTTCGGCAGCGCGAACAGGCTGGCGACTACGGTAAACCAGGCCAGCGTTTCCAGGGTGATTAACGCGAAAATACCCCAGCGCGCCGCAGCGCCGACGTTATCGCCGACAAACAGTGAAAAAACGGAACCAAAATAGATAATCGCTTTCGGATTCGACAGATTGGTCAGCAGCCCTTTGAGAAAACTGCGCCCGCTCTGCGCCAGTTCAATGTGCGGAGAAGACGCCGCCGCATCCTGTTTTTTCAGCGCGCCGCGCAGCATCTGATAGCCCATCCAGCACAGGTACAGGCCGCCGCCTACCATAATGATCGTGTGTAGCCAGGCCATTTTTTCGATGATGAGATGCAGGCCAAGCAGCGCCACGCCCGCCCATACCATCACGCCGCAGGTAATGCCCAGTACGCCCATCATCGCTTCTTTACGCGAACGGCTGACGGCAGTTTGAGACACGAAGAAAAAGTCGGGGCCGGGGCTCATTAGCGCAACGATGTGCACCATTGCCACGGTGAAAAATAGCATCAACATAAAAATGGCTCGCGGGGAAATAGTTCAGTGAGTCACCATCCTGGCACTTTTTTGCCGGGCTGACTACTCTTCGTCATCACCATCGACATGCGCGCGGATGAGCGCCATGAATTCTTTCCCGAAGCGCTCCAGTTTGCGCATCCCAACCCCGTTAACGCTTAACATCTCGCTGGCGGAAACCGGCATCTGTTCCGCCATCTCTATCAGCGTGGCATCGTTAAAGACCACATACGGCGGGATATTCTCTTCATCAGCGATAGCTTTACGCAGCTTGCGCAACTTAGCGAACAATTTGCGATCGTAATTACCGCCGAACGATTTCTGCATCACGCGGGGTTTGAGGGCGACGATGCGCGGCACCGCAAGCTTTAGCGGAACGTCTCCACGGAGTACCGGACGCGCGGCATCCGTCAACTGTAATGCGGAGTGCTGCGCAATATTTTGCATTACCAGCCCCAGATGAATGAGCTGGCGAATCACGCTCACCCAGTGCTCATGGCTCTTTTCGCGTCCCATGCCATAAACCTTGAGTTTGTCATGACCGAAATCGCGGATGCGTTGGTTATTCGCGCCGCGGATCACCTCGACAACGTAGCCCATGCCAAAACGCTGGTTAACCCGACCAATGGTAGAAAGCGCAATCTGGGCATCGTTTAAGCCATCATATTGTTTGGGCGGATCGAGACAGATATCGCAGTTGCCGCACGGTTCTTGTCGGCCTTCGCCAAAGTAATTAAGCAATACCAGGCGACGGCAGGTTTGCGCTTCGGCAAAAGCGCCCATCGCATTCAGTTTATGCCGTTCAATATCCTGAAGCTGTCCGGCTGGTTTCTCTTCCAGACAACGACGTAGCCAGGCCATGTCAGCCGGATCGTAAAATAACATGGCTTCCGCAGGCAGTCCGTCGCGCCCGGCGCGGCCCGTTTCCTGATAGTAGGATTCAATATTGCGCGGGATATCGAAATGCACGACGAAACGTACGTTAGGTTTGTTTATGCCCATTCCAAAAGCGACGGTCGCCACCACGATTTGCAGATCGTCGCGCTGAAATTTTTCCTGCACATCGGCGCGAATAGCGTTTTCCAGCCCCGCATGATAGGCCGCCGCGCTAATGCCGCGACTTTGCAAGCGCGCAGCGGTATCTTCCACTTTCGCCCGACTGTTGCAGTAGATGATACCCGATTTGCCGCGTTGCTCCTGAACATAGCGCATTAGCTGGTCGAGCGGCTTAAACTTCTCCATCAGCATGTAGCGGATATTCGGTCGGTCAAAGCTACTGATCTGGATTAACGGATCGTTAAGCCCAAGCAGACGAATAATATCCAGGCGCGTGGTGTCGTCGGCGGTGGCGGTCAATGCCATAAACGGCAAAGCGGGAAAACGCTGGCGAAGCTGACCGAGAGCCGCATATTCCGGACGGAAATCATGTCCCCATTGCGAGATGCAGTGCGCTTCATCCACCGCCAGCAATACCGGATTCCAGTGCGCCAGATGATCAAGAAAGTTGTCCAGCATCAGGCGTTCCGGCGCAATATACAGCAGACGAATCTGTCCGGTACGGCACCCCGCCATCACCTCAAGCTGCTGCTCGCGGCTTTGAGTGGAGTTCAGGCACGCCGCCGCCACACCGTTCGCCAGTAGCTGATCGACCTGGTCTTTCATCAACGAGATCAGGGGCGAAACGACGACGGTCAATCCGTCCAGCAACAACGCGGGGATTTGATAGCACAGAGATTTGCCGCCGCCGGTGGGCATGACGACCAGACAGTCGCGACCGGAGAGCGCAGTATCAATAATCGCTTCCTGGCCCGGGCGAAACTGTTGGTAGCCAAAGGTTTCCTGCAAAACCTGTTTGGCCCCTGATTCCAGATTCAACACTTCCGCCTGCGCCACATTAACCCCGTTCACCATAAATCAAAACAGGCGCTATTTTCAGCGCCTGCGAGAGAAACTGCAATGTTTAAAACACGATCCAATCAGAAGATATCGTTAAGCATCACGCCGACGCCGACACGTGTCTGATTAAAATTATAGTCGATCAGCGATTCGCCATAGCCGCTGTACACCTGGGTATAAAGCCGGACATGTTTAGTGACCGGATAGCTTAATCCAACTTCCGCGCCGCCGTAGCCTGTATTCCAGTTGTACTGGCCTTTGGCACTTAATACCGCCTCGCCCAGGTGATAACCGATTTTAAGCTGGTAATAACCCATATATTTGGTGATGTCCGGATTATCGTCGGTACTGCCAATCACGTACCACGGTTTGACCTCTACCAGCCAGTTACCGTTTTCGGCCATCAGACGGGTATACAGACGGTTCCAGCTACGCGAGGTGGGGTCTGAACGTCCGTTAGAGTCATGGTTGTAGCCCATCTCTACGTCGCGCAGCGTCCAGCCGGCAAAGCGATAATCGGTAGCAAAACCAAGAAAAAGCTGCGGTTCGTAGTTGGTTTCGCGAAACGGCGAAGACTCTTTACTGTTGGAAAGCTGCCACCAGGATTTCTGCGTATAGGAAGCACCCAGTACCGAGTTCGGCCCCAGTATTCCGCGCCACAGCGGAAACGCCAGACTCAACTGAAATTTCACTTCATCTTTACGTGCGTTTTCAGACCAGTTGTAGGTACTTATGGCCTCTTTGTTCAGATCGCTGGTGTTCGTGTAGATCAAGTAGTTGGTGTCATAAGGGTAAAGCGTAAAAGGGTTATCATGCTCCTGTAGCATGTTAGCGATGATACTTCCCCGTACTGCAGGCGCATCATGAACCTCTTTTATCGTAGCTTCTTGTGCATATGCCGCTAATGGCAGTAGCGTGGCTGGCAACAACCCTCTCAAAATTGCCCGCATTCTTGACGTTCTCCTGACGAAGTATTTTCAGCTTGAATCATTCTCTGCCAACCATTTTTACATATTTACACACATAGCCGTTAGTTATCCCTTCTTAAAGTAGAAAACAACAATTAAGAAGCATAATATCAACATTTCATTAACCAATGAGGTATCAGGAATCTATGTCCGCTGTACTTACCGCTGAACAAGCTCTGAAATTAGTGGGTGAAATGTTTGTCTACCACATGCCGTTTAATCGGGCGTTAGGGCTGGAGCTGGAACGCTATGAAAAAGCGTTCGCCCAACTGGCCTTTAACAACCAGCCGATGATGGTCGGCAACTGGGCGCAAAGCATTTTACACGGCGGCGTGATCGCCTCTGCGCTGGATGTCGCCGCCGGACTGGTATGCGTCGGCAGCACGCTAACTCGCCACGAAACCATCAGCGAAGATGAACTACGCCAGCGCCTGTCGCGGATGGGAACGATTGACCTGCGCGTCGATTACCTGCGTCCGGGCAGAGGCAACCGCTTTACGGCCACCAGTAGCCTGCTGCGCGCAGGGAATAAAGTGGCCGTCGCCCGCGTGGAATTACACAATGAAGATCAGCTGTACATCGCCAGCGCCACCGCTACTTATATGGTGGGATAAAAGCAGGTAAACTGTTGTTACACTTCAGATACGAGTTTTCCGGATGGACGCAAAACAAACACGGCAGGGCGTATTACTCGCTCTTGCCGCCTATTTTATTTGGGGGATCGCCCCCGCGTATTTCAAGCTGATCTATTACGTTCCCGCAGATGAGATCCTGACGCACCGCGTGATTTGGTCATTTTTCTTTATGGTGGCGCTGCTTAGCGTCAGCCGGCAGTGGCGACAGGTTAAGCGCTTACTGAAAACGCCAAAGAAGATTTTTCTGCTGGCCCTGTCCGCCGTACTGGTCGGCGGTAACTGGCTATTGTTCATTTGGGCGGTAAATAATCACCATATGCTGGAGGCCAGCCTGGGTTATTTCATTAATCCGCTGGTTAACATCTTGCTGGGGATGATTTTTCTTGGCGAACGCTTCCGTCGAATGCAGTGGCTGGCGGTGATTCTGGCGGTGTGCGGCGTGCTGGTGCAACTCTGGACCTTTGGCTCGCTGCCGATTATCGCGCTGGGGCTGGCGTTTAGTTTTGCGTTTTACGGCCTGGTGCGTAAGAAGATCGCCGTTGAAGCGCAGACGGGTATGCTGGTCGAAACGCTATGGCTGTTGCCGGTCGCCGCGATTTATCTGTTTGGCATCGCCGATAGCCCTACCAGCCATATGGGGCAAAACGCACTATCGTTGAACTTGCTGTTAATGGCGGCGGGTGTGGTCACTACGATTCCGCTGCTGTGCTTCACCGGAGCGGCTACGCGTCTGCGTCTTTCTACACTGGGCTTTTTCCAGTATATCGGCCCAACGCTGATGTTTTTACTGGCGGTGACGTTTTATGGCGAAGTGCCGGGTGCGGATAAGATGGTGACATTTGCATTTATCTGGGTCGCGCTGGCGATTTTCGTGATGGATGCGATTTATACGCAACGGCGTAAGCATTAAATAATAAAATGGCAGCTATTATCTGGCTGCCATTTTATGTTATTTCTTTTTAGTAAATAGCAATACAATAAATAATATAATATTTGTTACTGGAAACACGCCCAACACACCAATAAACTTATTCCAACCAACAAACGTTAAATAACGGGCATGGATCTGGCAAAAGCCGAATCCCAACGCTATTCCAATCCCCCTCAAATTTAATGAAGTACAAATCGACAGTACAACGAGCAGGACAATAGCAATCACCCACCATCCAATCCAGGCTTTAATGAATTCGGCTTTAGAAAAAGGGTCTTTACCAAAATAAACTTGCCAGAAATTTTTCTCTTGCATTTTATGAAATCCATTCATTGAAATTGTTAATTACCAGATAATATATTTAATTATTATCTATTGCTGTGCAACGTAATTATCATGCCATTATTTACCATTACTGTCATTAGAAAATTCAGTGTGATATATTTACATGTGAGACCTGAAGTTGGTTATCAATATGGAAAAAATAATATGATTAGGATTATTAAAGATATTTTTCACCCTTCCCCCAAGGATACATTGAAGCGAGCAAAGTTTGTTATTTATACATTATCATCATGGATAATATTATTTACTATAATGCCTAAAAACCAATATCTTGATTTAATATTTATTATTGTCAATACCTATATCCATATTAATATTGGCGCGAAGAGAATCAGAGATTCAGGTTGCAGGGCACTTTATTTCATCGCATTGTCTATAGGTGTAAATGTCTTCTGTACAGTCAGTGTCGCACTCAATGGGGCTGATTGCGATAATATTGGTATACAACTCAATATTGCCTGGGTAATACTCACAACACTACTGCTATCTTTCATCGCTTCTTCAAAACAAGAACTCTCCTCATGATGAAGAACTTCCAACGGACTGGCGGTTAAATCGCCAGTCCGTTGATTTTACAACCAGTTCTTGCGCTTAAAGTACAGATACGGCGCAAGCCCCGCCAGAATCATAAAGATAATCGCGCCTGGATAACCAAAGCTCCACTTCAGTTCCGGCATAAACTCGAAGTTCATCCCATAGCTGGAAGCGACCAGCGTCGGCGGCAGGAACACCACGGAAACCACCGAGAAGATTTTGATAATGCGGTTCTGCTCAATGTTGATGAAACCCATCGCCGCCTGCATCAGGAAGTTCACCTTCTGGAACAGCGATTCATTGTGCGGCAGCAGAGATTCGATATCGCGTAGAATCTCGCGTGCCTGCTCCAGCTGTCCGCCCGGTAAGCGCGCCTTGCGCACCAGGAAGTTCAGCGCGCGCTGGGTATCCATCAGACACAGGCGTACCTTCCAGCCGATATCTTCCAGTTCCGCCAGCGTGGAGAGCGCTTCGTCGTATTCATCGCCCTGATGCCCTTCCATAATGACGCGGCTCAGTTTTTCCAGATCGCTGTAGATGTTTTCGATTTCATCCGCTAACTGTTCAATTTTGGTTTCGAACAGATCGAGCAGTAATTCATAAGCATTACCGTCGACCATCGCCTGGCTGCGGGCGCGCATACGATACAAACGGAAGGCGGGCAGTTCGCGTTCACGCAGCGTAAACAGACGGCCATCGCGAATAGTGAATGCCACCGTAGAGTTACCGGCATGATCTTCCGCATCTTCGAAGAAGAAGAAGGAGTGGATATGCAGTCCGTCTTCGTCTTCAAAGAAGCGCGCGGATGCTTCGATATCTTCCAGTTCAGGACGCGTCGCCAGACTCTGGCCCAGCTCAGATTGTACGCGCAATCGCTCGTCGTCGTCCGGTTCGACCAAATCGACCCATACGGCATCAATCAGGCTTTGTGACTCCTCGACTTCCAGCCGGGTCAGTCGGTTTTTTTCCAGTTGAAATGCGCTCAGCATGACCGGGACTCCCAATGCGTAAAAATATCGGACAGTTCAGATGGGCACACAGAAACAAATTGGGTTTCAGACCATTAAACAGCCTGACTCAACGCGACGGGAAAAAATGAAAGGTCGCTGACAACCGCTAAGGCTATCAGCAAAAAGGGATAGCCTTAGGAGTTGATCCTGGATGACAGGATAATGAGCCAGTATCTACTGGGTGTGTCCAAGGCGAATGTCCTCTTAGCGTAATCGTGGGCGCATGTTACGCCAGCAAAAATTTGCCGTCAACACGCAACGAAACGCGAAAAAGCAATAATTTCCCCTTATGCAGAAAGGTTAGCAGAGTGAGAGTATTTATCTATGATTTCAGAATATTAACATCACTATATAGCCGGATGGCGGCTTCGCCTTATCCGGCCTACAAATCAAAATGTTAGCCAGCGCGTAGGCCGGATAAGAGGCGTCATCCGGCACTATGAGAGTCGGTCAAACCGTTTCCAGCTTCGCATACGCGGCAACCAGCCATTTGATCCCTTGCCCCTGAAAAGCCACCTGCAGCCGGCTATGCTCGCCGCTGCCCTCCAGGTTGACAATAGTTCCCTCGCCGAACTTCGCATGGCGCACGCGTTGGCCGAGTTTATAGCCTGTGTCGTTTTCCGCCAGCGGCGTTCCCATTCGTTGATGGCTCACTGGACGACTGACGGTGGCGCGCAGACGGACCTCTTCCACGCACTCCTCCGGCAGTTCGCCGATAAAACGCGACGGGCGATGGTAGACCTCTTTACCATACAGACGGCGAGTTTCGGCATAAGTTAGCGTCAGCTTCTGCATGGCACGGGTAACGCCGACGTAGGCCAGACGACGCTCCTCTTCCAAACGCCCGCCCTCATCCAGCGACATCTGGCTGGGGAACATGCCCTCTTCCATGCCGACAATAAACACCTGCGGAAACTCCAGGCCTTTGGCCGAGTGCAGCGTCATCAGCTGTACCGCATCCTGCCAGGTATCCGCCTGCCCCTCGCCCGCTTCCAGCGCCGCGTGAGAGAGGAAGGCCTGCAATGGCATTAAATCTTCATCTTCGTCGTTGTAGCTGAACTGCCGCGTTGCCGTCACCAGTTCCTCTAAGTTTTCGATGCGCGTCTGGCCTTTCTCGCCTTTTTCTTGCTCATACATGGTGCGCAAGCCGGAATCTTTGATCACCCGGTCAGTCTGCACATGCAGCGGCATGTCGGCAGTTTCCTGCGCCAGAGCGTCGATCAGTTCCATAAAGCGTTGCAGCGCGCTGGCCGCACGCCCGGCCAGGGCTTTTTCCTGTAACAATTCACGGCACGCCTGCCACAATGTTAGCTGGCGATCGCGCGAGGTCTGGCGCACCACGTCCAGCGTACGGTCGCCGATGCCGCGCGTTGGGGTATTCACCACGCGTTCAAAGGCGGCATCATCGTTGCGATTGGCAATCAAACGCAGATAAGAGAGCGCATCTTTGATCTCCTGACGTTCGAAGAAGCGCATACCGCCATAAATCCGGTACGGCATACTGGCCTGTAATAACGCTTCTTCCAGCACGCGCGACTGGGCGTTGCTGCGATAAAGGATGGCGCATTGCGCAAGCGCGCCGCCGTTGTCCTGCCAGGTTTTGATACGGTTAACCACAAAGCGCGCTTCATCCAGTTCGTTGAAAGCGCAGTACAGAGATATCGGTTCGCCATCAACGCCGTCAGTCCACAGCTTTTTACCCAAACGCCCATTGTTATTCTCAATCAGAGCGTTCGCCGCGCTAAGGATGTTGCTGGTCGAACGGTAATTCTGCTCCAGACGAATGGTCTGCGCGCCGGGGAAATCATTGAGGAAGCGCTGGATGTTCTCTACCTGGGCCCCGCGCCAGCCGTAGATCGACTGATCATCGTCGCCAACAATCATCACTTTACCGGTATCGCCCGCCAGCAGACGAACCCAGGCGTACTGAATGTTGTTGGTATCCTGGAATTCGTCCACCAGAATGTTAGTAAACCGCTCGCGATAGTGTTGCAGGATGTGCGGCTTGTTCAGCCATAGTTCATGAGCGCGCAGCAGTAGCTCGGCAAAATCCACCAGACCAGCGCGATCGCACGCTTCCTGATAGGCCTGATACACCTTCTGCCAGGTCTGCTCCACCGGATTGCCATAGCTTTGGATATGGTGCGGGCGTAGCCCTTCGTCTTTCTGGCTATTGATGTACCACATCGCCTGACGCGGCGGCCACTGCTTCTCATCAAGATTCATCGCCTTAATCAGGCGTTTAAGCAAACGCATCTGATCTTCGCTGTCGAGAATCTGGAAATCCTGCGGCAAATTAGCGTCCATATGATGCGCGCGCAGCAGGCGGTGCGCCAGACCGTGGAACGTCCCTACCCACATTCCGCCCTGGCTGGTCCCCATCAACTGGCCAATACGATGGCGCATTTCCGCCGCCGCTTTGTTGGTAAAAGTCACCGCCATGATGGAGTATGGCGAGTTGTTTTCTACGCTCAGTAACCAGGCGATACGGTGCACCAGCACGCGGGTTTTCCCGCTTCCCGCGCCCGCCAACACCAGCATGTTGCTACGTGGCGCGGCCACCGCTTCGCGCTGTTTATCATTAAGGCTGTCGAGCAGGTAAGAAACGTCCATTGGCACCGCCGCGTAAAAACATGAAAACTAAAAACGCCCGGGGCGCTTCGCTTACCGGGGCTACTTATCGTAGGGCGGATAAGCATAGCGCCATCCGCCAGAATAACTGGGAATTTATACAGAACTACTGGTGATTATATCAGCGAGGTGAGAGATGCCAACCGCGAAATTTCGATATGCGGCAGTAAACGGCTGTCCTGCGTCCGCATCAGGTCGGCATTTTCAGGTTTAATCCAGCAGGCCTGCATCCCACAGCGAATAGCGCCAGCCACATCGGTAGTCAGATCATCGCCGACATGCAGGATCTCGCCGATCGGCACATGCAGTTTTTCCGCCGCCAGGAAATACATGTCGCTAAACGGCTTGGAACGTCCATCCGGGCCGGCGCGCAGTACAAACTTAAAGTAATCACCGAGGCCAAACAGTTCCGGCTGGGCATTGCCGTTGGTGATCGCCACCAGCGGCCATTTTTTCGCAAGCTGCTGTAACGTCTCATGGGTAGCCTGCGGAACCTCAATCTGGCTGCGCCATTTGGCAAAATGCATCATCGCCGCATTCGCGCCGGCAATGGCCTCCTGCGCCGATAATCCCGCATCCCGCATGGCCTGCTCTATCGCGCGATGGCGCCAGCGGGTAACGTCATGATAGATTTCCGGCTCCGCTTCACGCACCGCCTGCCGTATCCGCTGTAAATCGACGTTTTGAAACGAACGTAGCGACGGGTGATAATTTTGCATAAAAGCGAGCGCTTCCTGCTCAGTACGCAAAATCACCGGACGGTTATCATAAAGGGTATCATCCAGGTCAAAGGTGAGCGCGGCAATACGCCCCAAAGGCCGGTAAAAACGCATTATTTCCCCCGTTTAGCGCGCGGATGCGCCGCGTCGTACACTGAAGCAAGATGTTGAAAATCAAGATGAGTATAAATTTGGGTGGTGGAAAGGTTGGCATGACCCAGCAGCTCTTGCACGCCGCGCAGATCGCCGCTCGATTCCAGCATATGGGTCGCGAACGAATGGCGCAGCTTATGTGGATGCACGTGGCTGTTTAGCCCCTGCTTTATGCCCCATTCGGCGAACCGTTTTTGGACATTGCGCGCGGAGATACGCTTGCCGAGCTTCGACAGGAATAACGCCTCTTCATCGCTGGCGAACAGGCCGCGCAGATCCAGCCAGTGCTCAATCCACGTCACCGCGTTACGGCCAATCGGCAGGCGTCGCTCTTTGCTGCCTTTACCCATTACCCACACTTCGCCGGTATCGAGATCGAGGTGCTTTATATCCAGGCCAACCAGTTCGGATAAACGCAGCCCCGCGCCGTACATGACCTCCAGCATCGCCCGATCACGTACGGCGAGCGGATCGTTAAGATCGATGTCCAGCAGGCGGTTAACGTCGTCGACATCAATATTTTTCGGCAGATGACGCGGCGCTTTCGGTGCGGAGACGCCCTTCGCCGGGTTAGCTTTCAATTCGCCCTGACTGACTAACCAGTCAAAAAAGCTTCGCAATGCCGAGAGACGTAGCGCCAGACTGGCAGGGCCAAGCCCTTTGCGCCGACTGCGCACCGCAAAACTGCGCACAATCGCAGCGTCACATTGTTGCCAGCTTTTCAGCCCGGTTTCTCCGGCTAAAGCGATAATAGCATCAAGCTGACGCTGGTAGTTCTGCAGGGTAATGGGGCTAAGCTGGCGCTCCACGCCTAAATAGCGCAGGAACCGCGAGACATCCTGAGAAAGCGCGACATCCGTCATACGCGTTTAATCCAGCGTTCCAGCAGCTCCGGCAGCATCAGCGCGATCTCCTGTAAAAGCTGCGTCCCCTGCCCCGGCTGATAGTGGTGCGGGTCACGGCTGCTGAAGAGAATCACCCCGAGGTCGCCATCGCTGCCCATCATCGACATGGCTACCGAGCCTACAGCCTTCGCCTCCGGCAAGACCACCAGCAGTTCCGGGCCGTTTAGCGGGCCAAGATAATGCTGCGACTGTCCCAGTCGTTGAATACGCAGCGGCTCGAAGGCCTGACGGTTTAAAGCCAGATGCGTATAGCGCGATGGCGCGCCAAGACGCCACCGATCCGGGAACAAACGTAGCGTCGCGCCGGCAAGACCCAAATCGCGCGCCCAGCGGTGAAACCGCATCAGCATCTCATCCAGACTATCCGCGGCGACCAGACGGCTTTGCAGATGCAGCAAGCGATAAAACAGGCTTTCATTGGCATGAGCCTGTTCCATCAGCAGTGTCATATTTTCTTCAAGCACATTGATGTGATTACGCGCGCGGGCCATATGCCACTCAACGAGCGAAACCGTTCCCCGCACGGGATGTGGAACACGCATCGCTTCCACGGCATGGGCGTTACGGATAAAAAACTCAGGGTGATGGCGCAGGTAATCGACGACCGCTCGATCGTCCAGTTCCGTGAGCGTTTCCTGTAGTTCTTCCTCTGGTTGCTTCATAAATGGATAAATCCGTCGTAGATATGTGCCGCCGGACCAGTCATGTATAACGGATGACCCGGACCTTTCCAGGCGATATCCAGCCGACCGCCCGGTAATTCCACGCGTACTTCTTCAGCCAGCAGCCCCTGCTGAATCCCCACGGCAACGGCAGCGCACGCGCCGCTGCCGCACGCGCGGGTCTCCCCTGCGCCGCGTTCATAGACTCGCAGCCGGATATGCTCACGTCTTACAACCTGCATAAAACCAATGTTGGCGCGTTCAGGAAAACGCTCATGGCTTTCCAGAACCGGCCCCAGTGTTTCAACGGCCGCCGTGTCGACGTTATCAACCTGAATGACACAGTGCGGATTACCCATTGAAACCACGCCGCACAATATGGTCTGTTCCGCCGCTCGCATAATATACGTCTTTTCCGCTTTGTTGGCGCGAAAAGGCACCTGCGCGGGTTCAAAGTTTGGCTCCCCCATATTCACCCGCACCAGTTCATCTTCCGTGACGCTCAGTACCATCCGGCCATTCGCGGTACTGACCCGAATATCGCGTTTATTGGTTAGCCCTTTCAGGCGAACAAATCGCGCGAAACAGCGCGCGCCATTGCCGCACTGCGAGACTTCACTGCCGTCGGCGTTGAAGATGCGGTAATGAAAGTCCAACTCAGGATCATAGGGCGGCTCAACCACCAGCAGCTGATCGAACCCTACGCCCAGGTGTCTGTCGGATAGCCGACGAATCAGTTCCGGCGAAAAAAAGACATTCTGCGTTACCGCGTCGACGACCATAAAATCGTTGCCAAGGCCATGCATTTTAGAGAATTGCATCATTCACTCCGTTCACGCGGGGACAGAAAACTATCCTCAGTAATTGACCTGGGACGGGCCATCTCCCGTTGCGCGATCGTTCTTATCGGGCATCGTGGACTGCGTTTGCGAATCGACTTTTTTCGTCGGCGGCGGCGCATTTTTATCGGCTGGCGGGAAATAAAGCGGCCCTTTCAAACCGCAGCCCGTCAGGCTGAACAGAGTCAGAAGTACAGCGAGTGTCTTAAACACGTTTTTCATTATGGATTGCCTGTAAGTTCATGCTTTCTATTTTCTATCATCGCAGGAGAAGGCGTAAAAGCAAGCGTTTGGCGGTAAACTGCAACGCCTTTTGTTCCAGGTTATACTGCCGCCATCACGAAAAAACGGGAAACGACAATGAACGACAGTGAATTTCATCGCCTGGCTGACGCCCTGTGGCTCACCATTGAAGAACACCTCGATAACTGGGACGGCGACAGCGATATCGACTGCGAAATCAACGGTGGCGTGCTGACCCTCAGCTTTGAGAACGGCAGTAAAATCATTATTAACCGTCAGGAGCCGCTGCACCAGGTGTGGCTGGCAACCAAACAGGGTGGCTATCACTTTGACCTGAAAGGCGACGAGTGGATTTGCGATCGCAGCGGCGAAACCTTCTGGGATCTGCTGGAGCAGGCGGCGACGCAGCAGGCGGGTGAAAAGGTGAGTTTTCGTTGATTTATTTGCCGGATGCGCTTTGCTTATCCGGCTTACTGTAGGCCCGGTAAGGCGTAGCCGCCACCGGGCAAAAATCCTCAGGAAAAATACTGCTGCAATAGCGGTGCGTCATGATCCTGGTTTGCTGGCGGCACGGTGTTGATAGGCTGCGTACGGAATGGGATCACCTGCGCGCGGCCATCGGTTTTCACTATCTGGTAGAACTGCGGCAGGTTAAAGTTGATAAAACTGGAGCCATACGTGAAGCGATCGTGCGATGACGAATAGAAGCGACTGACGTCGCGCACCAGTTCTTCCTTGCTACCTTCGCAGTGGTGATACACTTCCGCCCGGTTACTTTCATCCAGAATATAAATATTAAAGCCTTTCTCATCACCCGTTTCTTCAAAGAAGAACTGGATAATCCCTTCGCTGGCGAAGCCATCCACCACTGACGGCAATTTCACCTGGTTGGTTTCCACCTGTACCGACAGCCCGTGCAGCTTGTTATGCGAAATCGCGCCGTAGAATTCGATAGCGTTCTCCAGCTTCTGCACCGAGACATTCAAGCGTTCGAAGAATAGTCCCCACGTCTGCCCGGAAACCCGCAGCGCCTTGAATCGACCGGTCTCCTGACGGGTGCTGGAAAGACGTAGCTCGATACATTCGGAGACCAGTTGCTGCACGCGGGTGCGAATCAGACCGCGAAGATGCTGACTGTAGCAGAACACCTCCACGCTATCCGGCGGCGCAGCATCCTGGTGCATTTTCCCCAGAATCGTTTTCAGCGCTTCGATCATCGCCTGCTCGCCGTTAAAGTGCAGAGTACGCACTTCGTTCCACGAGTTGCGATATAACAAGTCGATACTGCCTATCAGACAGTTTTGCTCTTCGCCAAAGCTGAAAACGTCCAGCTTACGGAAGTCAAAATGGACCACTTTATTGCGAAACGCCGCCGTCGGGTCATATTCGAGGTTAACGATAATCGCCAGATGGCGAATTTCACAGGGGCTGTAGAGCGCTTTCGGCGTTGGAGCAGGCAAGCGCAGCGGGAAATGGTGCGAAACATCGGCGACCATCTCCTGCAACTTAGGCAGGTCGACAATACCGTTGCCCTTAATAAACAGATGCGTTCGCGACGTCAGCAGGCCGTTGAACCACGCCCACGCGACCAGCTTATTAAGATAACGGTTATATTCCAGCGGCTGATGGCTGATGATGGAATCCATGTTCGGCGCGCGGTTGTAGAGATACCAGCCTGAACGGTTGGCGCGTCCCGGCGGCACATGGATAAAGGTTAAATTCGGCTCGGACAGATCCGGCGATATCTGCGGGTTCACCAGCGTGACTTTACCCGGCAACGCTTCAAAAGCCGCGTACAGCTTACGCGTCAGTACGCCGATATCCTGCGGGCTGGCACTCACGCTGAGGTTGTTGCGCCGCGCAAAGCGAATCAGATTACGATAGCTCTGCATCATGGCGTCGAGCAATTCGTTGTGAGCTTCGCGCACCTGATCGATTTTCCAGTTTGCGCGATTATCGAGCATGGTCAGACGCGCGTCGTCCCATCCCCACTCGCTGACTAACTGGCTTAATACTTCCCGACGCCAGCCTACGCAGGCGCGCTCGCGACTTAATTTCTCGCACACTTTCAGGTAAAAGCAGCGGCGGACTAAATCCAGCCGCGTCGGATCTTCAATCGCCGTCAGGTATTCAGTGACCCGTTCCAGCATCATGCAGTAGGGATCGAGTCCAAACGATACGATTTCACCGTCATGCAGACGTTGTTTAATATCTTTCGCCAGCAGACGTGGGTTGGGATATTCCCATGAGTAGGCTTCCAGCAGCAGCGTTTTCAGCACCGCTTTGTACGGCGAGTCAATGCTCTTGTATAGCTGCCACAGGCTGGCGCCAAAGTACTCTTCGGCGGAGAGCGAGCTTAAGCCCCCCAGATCCAGCCATTCGTTTGGCGTTAATACGCCCTGCGCGTAGAGCGTCATGACATAGTCGTCGTAATGCTCTTCTTCGTCGCACGGCACCATACTCCACAGGATACGCTTCCCGGCCAGGCGCACAGCGGTACGATAAAACTCATCAAGCAACAGGATATGCTGCGTAGAACCACAGTCTTCCCCGCCCAGACTGCCGCTTTCGTTATGGCGGAAACGGTTCTCGTCGATCAGGAAGAAGCTCACCTCAACGCCAAGCGAGGCGGCCCAGCTTTCCAGCAGGCTACACTTACGTTGCAGCAACTGACGCTCTTCACCGTCAAGCCAGGACTGATGGCACACCCAGATATCCAGGTCGGACGAGCAGCTCTGCCCGACCGAGGAGGTGCTGCCCATGGTGTAAACGCCGGTAATCGGCAGCTCGCCCTTCGGCGGGTCCTGCGGCGTCATACCGCGGTACAGCTCAAGTTCGTTCAGATAGTGGCGTTGGGTTTCATCAGGCGTGTAGAAGCAAATACCGCTGGGAACGTTACCATCAAGGTAACCCGGCATCAGTGGATGGTGATAGTGCAATAATGTCGGCAGAAGACTGTAAACCTGCTGAAAAGCGGGTCCCATGGCAGCAAGCGCGCGATCCACACGCAGTTGATTTATGGCATCCAGTCTCTGTTTCAGAGTCTCAATATAGAGGTACAAGACGTATCGCCTGATGTTGCTACCCGTCATGGTGCAGGTCAGTACTTGACCGTCGCCATTCGGGATAAACCGTATGTCAAAAATAACCGTTACCCTTTCTCGCCTGCATATTTTTATCTAATACCGACGAAAAAATGGTCTAAAACGTGATCAATTTAACACCTTGCTCATTGACCGTAAAGAAAGATGCGCTACATACAAGTGTAGCACCGTTCGCTGCGTGTAAATTCTTAAATACGGGCTGGCGGTTTCTCGTCATTATTCACTGTCATTGACGACACTGCGCCTTATCCTCTCACTCACGGTGACCGGAAAACTAACATACTCTCTATAAGGATGTTAGGATGGTCAATGATTGATAATGACGGTAACAAGCATGTTAGACAATGTTTTAAGAATTGCCACACGCCAAAGTCCCCTTGCGCTTTGGCAGGCACATTATGTCAAAGACGCATTGATGGCAACCCATCCGGGACTGACGGTAGAACTGGTGCCGATGGTCACACGCGGCGACGTGATTCTCGATACTCCCCTGGCGAAAGTGGGCGGTAAGGGACTGTTTGTTAAAGAGCTTGAAATCGCGCTGCTGGAAAAGCGCGCTGATATCGCCGTGCACTCTATGAAAGACGTTCCGGTGGCCTTCCCGGACGGTCTCGGTCTGGTGACCATTTGCAAGCGCGAAGATCCGCGCGACGCGTTTGTCTCGAATAAATATCACAGTCTGGACGATCTGCCCGCGGGTAGTATCGTCGGGACGTCCAGTTTGCGTCGCCAGTGTCAACTGGCGGAACGCCGTCCGGACCTCATTATCCGTTCGTTGCGCGGCAACGTCGGCACACGTCTCGGCAAGCTGGACAACGGCGACTATGACGCCATTATCCTGGCCGTGGCCGGTCTGAAACGCTTAGGTCTGGAGTCGCGCATTCGCACAGCCTTGCCGCCCGACGTTTCGCTTCCTGCCGTAGGCCAGGGCGCCGTCGGGATTGAGTGTCGTCTTGACGACGCGCGAACACAGGCGCTGCTCGCACCGTTGAATCACTCGCAAACCGCGCTGCGCGTAACGGCGGAACGCGCTATGAACACCCGCCTGGAAGGCGGGTGTCAGGTGCCGATTGGCAGCTATGCAGAAATCATCAACGGTGAAATTTGGCTACGCGCGCTGGTTGGCGCACCGGACGGTTCGGTGATGGTGCGCGGCGAACGTCGTGGTTCTCCCGAGCTGGCGGAGCAAATGGGCATCTCGCTTGCAGAGGAACTGCTGGAAAACGGCGCACGCGCGATTCTGACGGAAGTTTATAACGGCGAGACGCCCGCATGAGTATTCTGATCACCCGCCCCTCTCCCGCAGGGGAAGCGTTAGTGAGCCGTCTGCGCGCACTGGGGCAGGTGGCCTGGAGTTTTCCACTGATTGAATTTGTCGCCGGCCGGGAGCTACCCACCCTGGCCGACCGCCTGGCGACGCTGACGGAAAACGATCTGGTTTTTGCCCTTTCACAGCACGCCGTCGCCTTTGCTCACGCCCAGCTCCAGCGGGATGGCCGAAACTGGCCTGCGTCGCCGCGCTATTTCGCGATTGGCCGCACCACGGCGCTCGCCCTTCATACCGTTAGCGGGTTCGATATTCGTTATCCATTGGATCGGGAAATCAGCGAAGCCTTGCTACAATTACCTGAATTACAAAATATTGCGGGCAAACGCGCGCTGATTTTGCGTGGCAATGGCGGCCGCGAACTGCTGGGCGAAACCCTGACAGCTCGCGGAGCCGAAGTCAGTTTTTGTGAATGTTATCAACGATGTGCGAAACATTACGATGGCGCGGAAGAAGCGATGCGCTGGCATACTCGCGGCGTAACAACGCTTGTTGTTACCAGCGGCGAGATGTTGCAACGGCTCTGGTCGCTGACTCCCGAGTGGTATCGTGAGCACTGGTTACTACGCTGTCGGCTATTGGTCGTCAGTGAGCGTCTGGCGCACCTCGCCCGGGAACTGGGCTGGCAAGATATTAAGGTCGCTGATAACGCCGACAACGATGCGCTGTTGCGCGCATTACAATAACTCTCATAATGGGATGCCATAATGACGGAACAAGAAAAATCCTCCGCCGTGGTTGATGAGACCAGGGAGAGCGTGGAAACCACGCCACAGCCAGTTAATACCGAGAAAAAAAGTAAGAACGGCGCCGCGCTGGTATTAAGCGCGGTGGCGATTGCGATTGCCCTGGCGGCAGGTATTGGGCTTTATGGCTGGGGGAAACAGCAAGCAACCGCGCAAACGGAAACCAGCGATGCGCTGGCGACGCAACTAACCGCCTTGCAAAAGGCACAGGAGAGCCAAAAAGCGGAGCTGGAAGGGATTATCAAAAAACAAGCGGCGCAGTTAGATGACGCGAATCGCCAACAGGCGGCGCTGGCGAAACAGCTTGATGAAGTACAACAAAAAGTCGCCACTATTTCCGGCAGCGATGCTAAAACCTGGCTGCTGGCGCAGGCTGATTTCCTGGTGAAACTCGCCGGACGCAAGCTGTGGAGCGATCAGGACGTCACTACCGCCGCTGCGCTGCTCAAAAGCGCTGACGCCAGTCTGGCGGACATGAATGACCCCAGCCTGATTACCGCACGACGCGCGATTACTGACGATATCGCCAGCCTGTCATCCGTTGCGCAGATCGACTACGACGGCATTATTCTCAAGCTCAATCAGCTCTCTAACCAAATCGATAACCTGCGTCTGGCGGATAACGATACCGATGGCTCGCCGATGGATTCAGACAGCAGCGAGCTGTCCAGCTCGCTAAGCGAATGGCGCGTTAACCTGCAAAAAAGCTGGCAGAACTTTATGGACAGCTTTATTACCATTCGCCGCCGCGATGATACCGCTGTACCGCTGTTGGCGCCCAACCAGGACGTCTATTTACGCGAAAATATTCGCTCTCGCCTGTTAGTCGCCGCGCAGGCCGTGCCACGCCATCAGGAAGAAACATACCGTCAGGCGCTGGATAACGTTTCGACCTGGGTTCGCGCTTATTACGATACTGACGACGCCGCGACAAAAGCCTTCCTGGAGGAGGTCGATAAATTAAGCCAGCAAAATATCACGATGGATCTGCCGGAAACCCTGGAAAGCCAGGCGATGCTTGAAAAACTGATGCAAACCCGCGTGCGTAATCTGCTGGCGCAACCGACAGTCTCTACGGCAGCGCCTGCCACGCAGACAGACGCTCCGGCAGCCGCGCCGCAAGGAGAATAATGATGCTAAAAGTATTATTGCTCTTTGTGTTGTTGCTCGCGGGTATCGTGGTCGGCCCGATGATAGCCGGTCACCAGGGCTATGTGTTAATCCAGACCGATAACTACAACATTGAAACCAGCGTCACCGGACTGGCGATCATTCTCATCGTCGCTATGGTGGTGCTATTCGCCATTGAGTGGTTGCTACGCCGTCTGTTTCGTACCGGCGCGCACACCCGCGGTTGGTTTGCCGGCCGTAAACGCCGTCGCGCCCGCAAGCAGACCGAACAGGCGCTGCTGAAGCTGGCGGAGGGCGACTATCAGCAGGTTGAAAAGCTGATGTCAAAAAATGCCGACCATGCTGAACAACCGGTGGTAAATTATCTGCTGGCGGCAGAAGCGGCGCAGCAGCGCGGCGATGAAGCACGCGCTAATCAGCACCTTGAACGTGCGGCAGAGCTGGCGGGGAACGACACCATCCCGGTCGAGATCACACGCGTGCGCTTACAGCTGGCGCGCAATGAAAATCACGCGGCGCGTCACGGCGTGGACAAACTGCTGGAGGTCACGCCGCGTCACCCGGAAGTTCTGCGTCTGGCGGAGCAGGCCTATATTCGCACCAGCGCATGGAGTTCTTTACTGGATATCATCCCATCCATGGCGAAAGCGCACGTTGGCGATGAAGCGCATCGCGCCATGCTCGAACAACAGGCGTGGATAGGACTCATGGATCAGGCGCGCGCCGAGCAGGGCAGCGAAGGATTACGCACCTGGTGGAAAAACCAAAGCCGTAAAACCCGCCATCAGGTGGCGCTGCAGGTCGCGATGGCCGAGCATCTGATCGAGTGTGACGATCATGATATGGCGCAGCAGATTATCATCGACGGTCTGAAACGCCAGTATGACGATCGGCTGGTGCTGCCCATTCCTCGCCTCAGAACCAATAATCCGGAACAACTGGAGAAAGTGCTGCGTCAGCAAATCAAGACGGTAGGCGATCGCCCGCTGTTATGGAGCACGCTCGGCCAGTCGCTAATGAAACACGGTGAATGGCAGGAGGCGACTCTGGCTTTCCGCGCCGCGCTGAAACAACGCCCGGACGCGTATGATTATGCCTGGCTTGCCGATGCGCTTGATCGACTGCATCAACCGGAAGAGGCCGCCGCCATGCGGCGCGACGGCCTGATGCTGACATTACAGAACAATCCCCCGCAGTAATTCCCTCTTGCCCGGTGGCGCTTCGCTTACCGGGCTTACCGCCTACACAAAATCATTCGGGATGCATAAAAAAACGCCTGCCCGGTTAAGGGGCAGGCGTCAAAACAGGTCTGTATGACAACATAAAGGGGTGCTTCACTCAACGTTGTGTCCAGGGTGTTTGATGAGACGTAAGCGACATCTGTCAGTGGACGATAAGCACCGTAAACGGCTCTGCATCATTCCTGAGTTTATGAGGCCAGAAGGCGAACATAAGAGATGGAATGAGCATCTACCCTTACATTATTGCACATAACGTGCCATCTTTGCACCGCTAAAAAACAGGCGCAGGCGTTAAAAAAACGTAGAGAATTCACGCGATTGTCATCCCCCCGCCGCTGGCGAGGTTTTAGCGTGTCGCCCGGCGGAGACAGAACAGGATGTTTTTTATAAAGTGATTATAAATCAATAGATTATTCGTCACCGAATAGCGACAAATAAAGTCTGGGATATCGCCAATAAACCATAATGGCAACACGTGCGGGATAAGTAGTTGAAAATGAACAGAAAACAAAAAACCCCGCCGAAGCGGGGTTCAAAATTGGTCGGCGAGAGAGGATTCGAACCTCCGACCCACTGGTCCCAAACCAGTTGCGCTACCAAGCTGCGCTACTCGCCGATATACTGCTTTTTTGAATTTTTAGTTCAATTCATTGAGTCGTGGTGCGAGGGGGGGGACTTGAACCCCCACGTCCGTAAGGACACTAACACCTGAAGCTAGCGCGTCTACCAATTCCGCCACCTTCGCGTTTCACAACTCTATATTAATGGGGTGGCTAATGGGATTCGAACCCACGACAACTGGAATCACAATCCAGGGCTCTACCAACTGAGCTATAGCCACCACTGAAACTTTTTACGCGGTATTAAACCACCGCAGCTCAAGCACCTAAATAAATGGTACGCCCGACAGGATTCGAACCTGAGACCTCTGCCTCCGGAGGGCAGCGCTCTATCCAGCTGAGCTACGGGCGCTTAGCGCCGTTGCGGGGGTGGATAATACGGACTTCACACCCCGCTGTCCAGTGCCTTTTTAAATAAAATGCGCGTTTGGTTATGCTTTGCGCATTTTGGCGCTTATTCCCCCACCTTGTGGGCGGTTCCGTGACGATTCAGACCGAAAACTTTGTAGACCAGCGTGACGGCCAGCAGGAAGATGACGCCGACAAACAGCGACATGCGCGTATCTTCATTAAAGTACATGCCGATTAAAACGCAAACCAGAAACGCCATCGTCAAATAGTTCGCCCACGGAAACATAATGGAACGAAAAGGATGATCCGCAATCGCTTCTTTATGCGCCCGACGAAAGCGCAGTTGGCTAATCAGAATGACAAACCACGGCACCATCCCCGGCAGTACGCTGGCGCTATAAACGTAAACAAAGACGCGCTGCGGATTGGGGATGATGTAGTTCAGGCAAGAACCTACCAGCAAAATCAAAATAGAGAGCGCCACGCCCGCGACCGGTACACCGTGGCGAGAGACTTTCGCGACTGCCGCCGGCAGTTGACGGTTTTTCGCCAGCGCGTAAAGCATACGCCCACAGCTATACATTCCGCTGTTACAGCCGGAGAGCGCCGCCGTCAGCACGACAAAGTTGATAATGCCTGCCGCGGCGGTGATGCCGATTTTCGCGAAGGTGAGCACAAAGGGACTGCCGTTGCTGCCAATCTCATTCCACGGGAAAATGGTGACGATCACGAAAATCGCGCCAACATAAAAAATCAGGATACGCCACAGCACTTTACCCACCGCGCTACGCAACGTCACCTGCGGATTCTTCGCTTCACCGGCGGTAATACCGATCAACTCAACCCCCTGATAAGAGGCCACCACGATACATAATGCGGTCAGAAAGCCTTTCCAGCCGCCGGCAAAAAAGCCGCCATGCTCGGTCAGATTACCAAAGCCAATCGCCTGGCCGCCGTTACCAAAGCCGAAGAAAATCACCCCCAGACCGATGATGATCATCACAATAATCGTGGTGACTTTGATCATCGCAAACCAGAATTCGATTTCACCATACAGGCGCACCGCAGCCAGATTCGCCAACGCGACCAGTCCGACGGCAATCAGCGCCGGTATCCACTGCGCCATCTCCGGAAACCAGAACTGGACGTAGACCCCAATGGCGGTAATTTCCGAGATTCCGACCGCCATCCACATAAACCAGTATGACCAGGCGGTAAGATAGCCAAAAAAAGGACTCATATACCGGTGGGCGTACACGGCAAAGGAGCCGGTAACAGGTTCCAGAAAGAGCATCTCCCCCATCGAACGCATAATGAAAAAGACGAACAATCCGGCGATGATATACGCCAGCAGCACTGACGGGCCCGCCCATTTCAGCGTACTGGCGGCGCCCATAAAGAGTCCGACGCCGATGGTGCCCCCAAGGGCAATCAATTCAATATGACGAGCTTCCAGCCCACGCTGTAGCTCCGGTTTTTTCTCTGCCATAAATCCTCATGTCGTGTTTGCAACGGTTCCGGTAGTACCGGTTATTGTTATGGGTACATCGATTGTTGCGAATATTTTCTTAAATTTGGACAAATGGCAAATGGAGCATTAAAAAAATGCACTTATTGTGTAAGAAATCATCGATTATGTTGTAAATGAGCAGCGCCATAAGCACAATCCGCTGCTCAAGTCATCAGAAGGGAGAATTAGAGATCGCCAGTATAGTGCCAGCGAAGGTAGCGCAGCAGACGCATCTGGCGGGTAATACGCTTCGGTTGAGAAAGCAGACGATACAACCACTCCAGCCCCAGGTTCTGCCATATTTTTGGGGCGCGTTTGACGTGACCGGTAAACACATCATAGGTACCGCCCACCCCCATATATAGCGCATGGGGATGCACTTCCCGACAATCGCGCATGAGCAATTCCTGTTTTGGCGATCCCATCGCGACGGTGACAATTTTCGCGCCGCTGGCATGGATACGCGCAAATAGCGCCTGACGCTGCTCCGGCGTAAAGTAACCGTCCTGGCTACCCACAATATTGACGTTCCACTGCGTCCGCAGTTTTGCTTCCGTCTGCGCCAGCACCTCAGGCTTGCCGCCGACAAGAAATACCGGTGTGCCTTCTTTCCCCGCGCGCGCCATTAACGCTTCCCAAAGGTCGGCGCCAGCCACACGAGAAACCTGCGCCTGCGGAAATTTTTTACGTATTGAACGCACCACGCTGATGCCATCGGCATATTTAAATTCCGCCGCCGCTATCAACGCGCGAACTTCCGGATTATCTTCCGCCGTCAGCAGCTTTTCGGCGTTGATCGCCACCAACGTGCCTTGCTTCAGTTGTCCATCGGCAAACAGATAATTCAGCGCATGTGACATGTCGCGCCAGCCAATCAGAGGTAATCCACGCAGCGAGTAAAGGGGCGCAGCGGCATTGTTAGTCATAGTTTTCCTTCCACCTGTGCCTGAGGGAGCGAAGTTGTACGTTTATGAATCAGTCCGGCGCTATCAAATAACCAGAACAGAAGCTTAGCGACCAGCAGGCTGGCGCCAAAAACCACCAGGAAGAAAACCACGCGCGAGACAAACGAATCCAGCCCTTCTCGCGCCAGCACAATCATATTAAAGATGGCGCCAAAGCAGAAACTGTGCAGAATCGCCGCCTTATAGCGATTGGGCTCCCGGTTACCCAGTTCATACAGCCAGTCGAACCATTTGATAATCAGCCCGACGACGATCGCGCCGAGCGGAATAAACAGCGCCCCGCCCATGACCACCAGAGATCCGATAAGCGTTGGCGATATCGCCAGGCCAGAATGGTTGTTCAGGACTTCCCAGGTGAAGTAATTCGCAGAATTCAGCACGATACTGGGTCGTCCCGGCCATAACCAGGTGGGAATAAAGACGTAGAAATCACGTACGATAGGGGCCAGCCCCTGAAAATCGATATTGTGGTAATTTTGCAACAGCAGCGCCAGATTCTCCCACGGCGAAAAGGTATCGCGCGTCAGATAAAGAAACGTATAGAACGCCTCATCGCCGCTCACATTTAATCCGTAGCGTTTGAGCGCCAGCCAGAACATACCGACAATCCCCAGCACGCCCGCCGCCACCAGCATCCACAGGCTGATCCAGCCCCGAATAATGCCGATAAACAGGAAGATAGCAAACGCAATAATGATGTTAGCGCGCGTGCCGCCGACAATCATGTAGGTCAACAGACCAAACGCGACGGTGCTCACCAGAAAGAACAGCCACGCTTTGCTGTCCTGGCGCAGGAAATAGACCACCAGCATCGCCGGAATGAAGAAATAGAAGAACCGTTTTAACGCCACGCCGGAGACTTCGCTGGAAAAGATCTGGCTGTAGGAGTGCAGCCGGAACAGCAAAAAGCCGTTATGCATAAAGAAAATCGCCACGCTCACCAGCGCGATGCCCATCAGGATCACCCAGGTAAGGTGGGTTTCCACCCGGTTCATGGTAAATAGCGGCTTGCGTGGTACATCCACAACGCGTTTGCGTAAACGCGTTTTATAGGTCACGTAATACACGCCGTAGAAACAGGCAGCGGATAATAGAGCCTGCAATAAGATTTCCGGCGGCGCGACGCCAACGTCGAAACGAAATACCAGCACGCTGGTTAGCGGAAAACCAAAAAAGAAGGTCAACAAAAACAGCAACGAAAAGAAAACGTTGAAGTTAAAACGCACGCGGCGAAATTCAAACCAGGTCAGCGTGGCGATAAACAGCGTAGAGAGCAGCCAGACCACCAGCAGCCCGCTGAATTGCATTAAACTCATTCGGCTTCTCCTGCGGCGATTCTCAACGCATTATGCCACGGTTGCAGGTAGTTGGGGCTAAAGAAGGTGATGCCGCTTTTATCTACCGATGCGAGCTGACGCTGCGCCTCGCGCACGACCTGCTCATTAAGATCGTCCGTGGTAAACAGGACGGGCAGATGCTGTTCCGCCATATCCTGCCAGAAAGGATTGTCGCGATTCAACACGCACGGGATATCGGCCTGAATTAGAAGACACAACGTCCCGATCCCCTGTTGGCGGGCGAAAATAAAATAACCGAGGTCGCACTGGCGCAACAGCGCAAGATAGGCATCAAATTCCATTTTTTCGCTAAGAATTTGTAGATTTTCGGCGCTAAATAGCGCCAGGCCGGCCTGGCGAACCTCATCAATATAGGCCTGGTTATTGGCCGGATAGCCCATCGGCACCACCACGTTTACCGTGTCGCCAAACTGCTGATACACCGCCCGTAACGCCGCAATATGTTGGTTACTGCGATCGCCGGAGTTCCCTACCAAAATGGTCAATTTCCCCGCACGTTGGCGCTCTTTTGCCATAGCATTCAGGGAAGGATCCATGCGCGTCGGGAAATAGAGCAACTCGCCGCGTACGCCCGGGTGCTGGCGCGCAAAATAGCTGAGATCGCCGCGCGTCGCGAATACGCCCCCTACTCGCCCCTGCGCGATACGACGAAGCGGGTAGAAAAGGCGGAATTTCAGCCCGTGGGACACTTCGTAGAGATCCGCGCCCCAGATATGCCAGTAAAACTGAGCTGGCTTAATACCGCCGCTTAACAGCGCCAGCCACAGGCTGGTGTTGAACTGACCGTGAAAGAAGAATCTCTGTCGACGATTTGCTTTCGCTTTGGCGATGACCGCCTGCGCCAGCGCTTTCTTACTGCCATAAAAACGAAGCGAGAGCGCCGGGCAGCTTTCCGTGAAACCGTTATCTTCGCCGGCAACCATAAATTCACGCGCGTGCTCGCTTGTGGCGGCCAGCGTATCATTGAAAAACCGCAACACGGTGTGGTTATGGTGAGGGATATCCGATCCCAGGACGTGAATCAGTACAGTCATGCTCGCCTACGCCAGAGTAAAAATACGCCGCAACAAAGTGAAAAATAGACAATATAGGTGGCCATATAAGCCTGTGCCGCACCCAGCGCGCCGTGAGCGGGAATCAGCCAGTGAGCGAATGCCGTTAACAGAATAAACTGGCTAATTTCGGCCAGAATGTAAAATCGCAACGACGCTTTGGCAATCACCAGATAACCGAAAACATAGGCGCCGACTTTCAGCACGTCGCCCACTAACTGCCAGGCGAACAGATCGCGCATCGCGGTGAATTTGGCGGAAAAAAGCAGCCAGATAGCAAAATCGCGCAGTAGCCAGACGGTAAAACTCGCCGCCGCAACCGCCGGCAAAACAAATTTCAGCGCTTTTACCACTTCACGCGTAATGTCCTGTTTTTCCGTCAGGCGTGAGAGCGTGGGTAACAGGTAAACGCTGAAGGAGGCGGTGATAAATTGCAGATAGGCATCAGAAATGCTGCTTACACCCTGCCAGATCCCGACATCGCTCCAGCTATAGTGCGCGGCCAGTTGGTTTCGCATCATCACATAGGCGACCGGCATCGTAACGGAGGTAATCAGCGCCATCAGGGTAAATTTACTGAGCTGCCCTGCCAGACCGTTGTTCCAGGAGGGCTTGAGATAGCGTAGCGGGACGGTGCCGCGCTTAATCAGTATTAAGCCGGCTGGCACTACTACCAGCGCCGGCACCAGCGCCAGGCCAAGCAGAGCGCCTTCATAGCCGCCGACACGATAGCAGAGATACCAGGCGGCGACGCCCAAAAAGCTGCCGACAATTAACGATAAGGCATTACCCGACGCGTCACGAAAGCCCTTCATTAGCGCCAGCAGCAGGTTCGCCCAGGCGATCCCCATTTGTACCAGCGCAACCAGACGCACCAGCCCTTGATAGTCCGTATGACCGAACAGTCCCTGGCTAATCGGCGCCGCCGCCAGCAGGAAGACCAGCGCCAGCAGCGTAGAGAACCCCAATACCATCGCGGAGGAGGTTCCCACCACGGTACGTAACTGCGCCGGATTATCATGATGTTGTGCGACAAGTTTGGTAACGCCGTTAAATATCCCCGCGCCAGCCAATACGCCCAGCACGGTGATCATCTGGCGGAAGTTACCCGCTTGTCCGACGCCCGCCGGACCAAAAGAGACGGCCAGTAGTTTCACCACCAGCAGTCCGGCGCCAATTTTTACCAGCGTACTGACCGCCGTCCACAGGGAGGCTTTAGCAAGCGACATATCAGGAGAAATAATTTAGCAAGGTAGTAATCACCGTTCGTTGATCGACGGGCGCAAGGTTATAAAACAGCGGCAGACGCAGCAAACGTTCGCTCTCTTTTGTGGTGTAGACATCGTCCCCGATAAACTCGCCGAATTTATCGCCCGCCGGACAATCATGCAGCGGAATGTAATGGAATACCGCCATGATTTCCGCCTCTTTCAGGAAATTAATCAGCGCGCTGCGATCGGTGATATCCCGCAGTTTGATGTAAAACATGTGGGCATTATGCCCGCAGTTTTCCGGAATAGAAGGCAGCTCGATACGCCCGGCGCGCGCCAGCGGCGTTAACGCATCGTAGTAAGTCTGCCACAGCGACAGACGCTGTTGATTGATACGATCGGCGGCCTCCAGTTGCGCCCACAGGTAGGCAGCCTGCAGATCGGACATCAAATAACTGGAGCCGATATCCCGCCAGGTGTATTTGTCCACCTGACCACGGAAGAACTGGCTGCGGTTGGTGCCTTTTTCGCGGATGATCTCCGCGCGTTCAATCAGCGTACGATCATTGATCAGCGTCGCGCCGCCTTCGCCGCCAGCGGTGTAATTTTTGGTTTCATGGAAGCTAAAACAGCCGATGTGACCGATCGTTCCTAACGCGCGCCCTTTGTACGTGGACATCACGCCCTGGGCGGCGTCCTCGACAACGAACAGATTATACTTATCCGCCAGCGCCATGATGACGTCCATTTCACAAGCGACGCCAGCGTAGTGTACCGGCACGATAGCGCGGGTTTTATCAGTAATCGCCGCCTCAATCAGCGTTTCGTCAATATTCATCGTATCCGGACGAATATCGACAAACACAATTTTCGCGCCGCGCAGGACAAAAGCGTTAGCGGTGGAGACAAACGTAAAGCTCGGCATGATCACTTCATCGCCGGGCTGAATATCCAACAACAGAGCCGCCATCTCGAGTGATGCGGTACAGGAAGGCGTCAGCAACACCTTCGCGCTGCCGAAATGTTGCTCCAGCCACTGCTGGCAACGACGCGTAAAGCCGCCGTCGCCGCACAGTTTGCCGCTGCTCATTGCAGACTGCATGTATTCGAGTTCGGTTCCCACCACCGGCGGCGCATTAAAAGGAATCATGTTGTCACCTGTATAACCAGTACGCAGTGCTTTCGATGTTGGCACCGCTTTGTATGTAACGTTTAAGCGCGGCGGTGTTGCCCAACTGGGTCGCCACCCGCAATGTTGCTTTGCCGCGACTCTGCGCCCAACAGATCGCCGCCTGCATAAGTTCCGCTCCCGCGCCGCGTCCGGCCAACAGACCGATGCGCGCGTCGGTATCATTCAATTCCCGCAGCGAGACGTAACCACGGATAGCGCCTGTCTCTGTGCGAAGCACCAGGCATTGGTGATCAAACGTGCCGCGTACCGCATTCTCAATCCACTGGGCGTAAAAACGGGCGCTGGCATCGGGCGCATACCACGGCGCGCGAAAACGACTCTGCGTAAACGCCTCTCCGGCCAACTGACGCAAAGCAGGAATGTCTTTAAGATGTGCAATTTCCGCGCCATGCTGGTCGCGATGCCCTTTTACCGGCAACGCAAAATCCACCTCGCCTTCAACCAAAGAGAATCCCAGCGATTGCAACGCCGACAGCCAGGCGATATTTTCAGCCGGCACTTTTACCTGCACGCGTTGCCACGCCTGCAGCGCTTCTGGCGTTAATTCGGGCGCTGAGGCATCGATACGCACAATGCCGCTATTCACGCCAAAGAACGTATTTTCCCAGAGTAACGGTTCAATACTGGCGCGGACGGGCACGGAGCAACTCCAGTAAATATTGGCCATAGCCGGTTTTTTCAAGCTGACTGGCGGCGCGTTTCAAACCATCATCATCCAGCCAGCCGTTGCGCCAGGCAATCTCCTCCAGACAGGCAATTTTGAAGCCCTGGCGCTTTTCCACCGTCTGCACAAAAGTGCTCGCCTCAATCAGACTGTCGTGGGTGCCCGTATCCAGCCAGGCGAAGCCGCGGCCCAGCAGTTCAACGGTCAGCTTACCTTCCTCCAGATACATCTGGTTGATAGAAGTGATCTCCAGCTCGCCACGTCCGGACGGTTTCACGCGCTTCGCATACTCAACGACCTTGCTGTCATAGAAATAGAGGCCGGTGACCGCCCAGTTAGATTTAGGCTGTTTCGGCTTTTCTTCCAGCGAGAGCGCGCGAAAATCATCGTCAAACTCCACGACGCCAAAGCGTTCCGGGTCCATGACCTGATAGCCAAATACTGTAGCGCCTTCGGTACGCGCCGCGACCTGACGGAGTTTGGGGCTAAAGCCCTGACCAAAAAAGATATTGTCGCCCAATACCAGGCATGAGGGTTCACCGTTGAGGAACGCTTCGCCAATGATAAAGGCCTGCGCCAGCCCGTCCGGACTGGGCTGCTCGGCATAATGTAAATCGATACCGAATGCTGCGCCGTCACCCAGCAAACGCTGAAAGTCGGGTTTATCCTCCGGCGTGGTGATGATCAAGATCTCACGAATGCCCGCCAGCATTAGCACCGATAACGGATAGTAAATCATCGGTTTATCGTAGACGGGCAGAAGCTGCTTTGATACGCCGCGCGTAATGGGATGCAACCGGGTACCGGAACCTCCCGCCAGAATGATGCCTTTCATTCGTTTCTCCTCCAGGAGTAAGAACCTGCCGTTTAGCGTTTCAGACCTAAGCGTTCGCCCTGATAACTGCCATCCTGCACGGGTTTCCACCAGGCCTCATTGGCGAGATACCACTGAACGGTTTTTCGCATCCCGCTTTCGAAGGTTTCCTGCGGCGTCCAGCCCAGCTCGCGGGCGATTTTCGACGCGTCGATGGCATAACGTAAGTCATGGCCGGGTCGATCGTCGACGAAGGTAATCAGATCGTGATAATTCGCCACACCCTGCGGTTTTTGCGGGGCCAGTTCCTCCAGCAGAGCGCAGATCGTCCTGACCACATCCAGATTTTTACGTTCGTTATGACCGCCGATATTATACGTTTCGCCCACCGCGCCGTTCGTCACCACGTGATACAACGCACGGGCATGATCTTCCACATACAGCCAGTCGCGAATTTGCTGGCCGTTGCCATAGACCGGCAATGGTTTACCCGCCAGCGCGTTCAGAATCATCAGCGGGATCAGTTTTTCCGGGAAATGGTAGGGCCCGTAGTTATTAGAGCAGTTGGTGACAAGCGTAGGCAGGCCGTAGGTACGTAACCAGGCGCGTACCAGATGGTCGCTGCTGGCTTTGGAGGCGGAATAAGGGCTGCTTGGCGCATATGGCGTGGTTTCGGTGAAGAAATCGTCTGCAGTATGCAGATCGCCATACACTTCATCGGTGGAGATATGGTGGAAGCGGAACGCCGCTTTAGCGTCCGCGTCAAGCGCGGACCAGTAAGCGCGAGCGGCTTCCAGCAAGGTGTAAGTACCAACGATATTCGTTTCAATAAACGCCGCCGGGCCGTCGATGGAACGGTCTACATGGCTTTCCGCCGCCAGGTGCATCAAGCTATTGGGCTGATACTGCTGGAAAACTCGCTCCAGTGATGCCCGATCGCAGATATCCACCTTCTCAAAGGCGAAACGGTCGCTTTGCGCCACCGATGCCAGAGACATCAGGTTGCCCGCATAGGTGAGTTTATCCACCACCACCACCGCGTCTGCCGTTTCATGGATGATATGCCGCACCACCGCAGATCCGATAAAGCCTGCGCCGCCGGTCACCAGAATCCGTTTCATCAGCGCCAGACTCCTTTGGTATCAACCACATAACGTTGATGAACCGCATCGCCGGGAATCGCTTTAAATTCGTCGTGATCGACCAGCATCACCAGCACATCGGCGGCGGCCAGCGCCGCGTCCAGTTTCGCCAGCGTGCAAAGTCCGTCCAATTTTTTCGGCAACTGATGGATATTCGGTTCGACGACCAGGGTTTCGCCGCTGTGCCAGCGGGCGATACTTTGCGCGATCCCCATCGCCGGGCTTTCGCGCAGATCGTCGATATTCGGCTTAAAGGCCAGCCCAAAACAGGCGATTTTCACTTCGCTGGCGCGTTTATCGGTGGCCGCCAGGCAATCTGCGACCGCGGCTTTTACCTGATCGACTACCCAGTGCGGTTTGCCGTCGTTCACTTCACGCGCGGTGCGAATCAGTCTCGCCTGCTGCGGATTTTGCGCCACAATAAACCACGGATCGACCGCAATGCAGTGCCCGCCAACGCCTGGGCCCGGCTGCAAAATATTGACGCGCGGATGGCGGTTCGCCAGGCGGATCAATTCCCAGACGTTAATCCCCTGTTCGGCGCAAATCAGCGACAATTCATTCGCAAAGGCGATATTCACATCACGGAAGCTATTTTCCGTCAGCTTGCACATCTCTGCGGTGCGCGAGTTGGTGACAACGCATTCGCCCTCAAGGAAAATTTTGTACAGCGCGCTGGCGCGAGCCGAACATACTGGCGTCATACCGCCAATCACGCGGTCATTTTTAATGAGTTCCACCATCACCTGACCCGGCAGCACACGCTCCGGACAATAGGCGATATTCACGTCGGCCTGCTCGCCCGCCTGCTGGGGAAAGGTCAGATCCGGGCGCATCCCGGCCAGCCAGCCGGCCATTTGCTCCGTTGCGCCGACCGGCGATGTTGATTCCAGAATCACCAGTGCCCCTTTTTTTAATACCGGCGCAATGGATTTCGCCGCGGCTTCCACATAGGCCATGTCAGGGTCGTGATCGCCTTTGAATGGCGTCGGCACGGCAATCAGGTACGCATCGGCCTCGACAGGTGTCGTCGTCGCACGCAGAAAGCCGCCTTCCACCGCCATCTTCACCACATTGCCCAACGCCGGCTCCACGATGTGAATTTCACCGCGATTTATGGTGTCTACCGCATGTTGGTTGATATCCACGCCGATAACCTGCTTCTGGCGGGAAGCAAAAGCGGCCGCAGTCGGTAATCCGATATACCCCAGCCCAATAACAGAAATGGTCGTAAAACTCATAACGATACCCGATAACTTTTTAACGCCTGTAAAATGCGCGCGCATGATTGCCCGTCACCATAAGGATTATGGGCGCGGCTCATAGTTTGATATTCATTTTCGTCGTGCAGCAGACGCATAACTTCCGCCACAATGCGCCGGGAGTCCGTGCCGATCAGTCTTACCGTACCAGCGGTAATGGCTTCCGGACGCTCTGTGGTTTCACGCATGACCAATACCGGCTTACCTAATGACGGCGCTTCTTCCTGAATACCGCCGGAATCGGTCAGAATGAGCCAGGCGTGATTCATCAGCCAGACAAAAGGTAAGTAGTCCTGCGGCTCAATCAGCACCACGTTTTCAACATGGCCGAGGATACGGTTGACAGGTTCGCTAACGTTGGGATTGAGGTGCACCGGATAGACAATTTGCACATTCTGGTTCGCGGCGGCGATTTCCGCCAGCGCCTGGCAGATATGCTCAAAGCCCTGACCAAAGCTTTCACGCCGATGACCGGTCACCAAAATCATCTTCTTATTCACATTGAGGAAAGGATACTGCTCGGCCAGTTCAGCCTGTAATGTATCGCTCGCCAGAACGCGATCGCGTACCCAGATCAGCGCGTCAATAACGGTATTGCCAGTGACAAAAATGCGCTCATCCGGAATGTTCTCCCGCAACAGATTCTGCCGCGAGTTTTCCGTCGGCGCAAAGTGGTACATCGCCAGATGTCCGGTCAGCGTGCGGTTTGCCTCTTCCGGCCAGGGGGAATAGAGATCGCCGGTTCGCAACCCGGCTTCTACGTGCCCTACCGGAATTCGTTGATAGAAAGCCGCCAGGCTGGTAGCAATCGTAGTGGTGGTATCGCCATGAACCAGCACCACATCAGGTTTAAAATCTGCCAGGATCGGCTTTAATCCCTCCAGAATTCGGCAGGTAATTTCCGTCAACCCCTGTCCCGGCTGCATAATGTTGAGATCGTAATCAGGCACAATAGAAAAAAGAGTTAATACCTGATCAAGCATCTCCCGATGCTGCGCAGTAACGCATACTTTAGCCTCGAAATGAGGATCTTTTCCCAGCGCATGGACCAGAGGCGCCATCTTAATGGCCTCCGGTCGTGTACCAAATACAGTCAGTACTTTCACATCGATTCTCTTCGAATAGACAGTAGGGGCCCAGCCCCCTACTGCAGAGGTGTTGCTAAATCGTGCGGCGACGGGTTAAGGCAACGCCCGCACCGATTAGCGCCCCAACGATACCCCACATAATCATCAGGAAGGCTCGGCGTGGGCTATCACGTTTTACCGGTTCTTCCGGCGTACGCAAATAACGATAGGTCTGAAAACGAGGGTCCAGGGTCGGCCCCACATTAAGCGTATTCAACATTGCCCGATTTTGAAAGTAGTCCAAATCGAACGCAGGGCCAACCGCTTGCAGATTTTCAAGACGCGCCTGCAACATAGGGCGACCGAGTAAAAAAAGCTCTGAGTCCGGTAATTCATCCGCCGGGACATCCGTCGCGCTACGAGAAATATTATGTTGTTCCGCAATTTTGAGCGCCTGCTCAATACTGTTTACACGACGTGAATAGATCGCTTTCGCAACCTCTTCCTGCCGTTTGACCTGCGCTTTCATCTGCACGGTACGCGCAGCCCAGGCGCCTTTTAATTCATCATTCAGATGGCTCGCCGCCCGCTGGCTGGCGAATGCGACATACTGACGCAGCAGATTATTGGCATCCGGCGCAGTTTCAGCAATCAGCTTCACGTTGTCGTTGATGGCGCGTGTAAAATCGCCGGGCGTAAACTGTATGTTATTGATCAGTTCATCAAGCATCGCCGCATCAGCTTTGCTATTCCCGACCATTCGCTGCTTGTAATAGTCCGTCTGTAACCAGAAATCGCGACGCGTATCCCAGGAGGCAAGTTGCATGATGAACTCTTTATACGCTTCATCCATCACCGAGGGCTTATCGGAAGAAGAGGGATCGGTCTTAATATCCAGGTTGCGCAGAAACTGCTGCTGGGAGTAATAACCGCCCAACATATTTACGGTTGGGCGATCGGTGATCGCCGTCGCACTCCACTCCTGACGAGCAAAAAAGGTATAGGCTAACGCGATAAGGGCAAATAGCAGGCCAATGCCGATAATCCAGAATTTGCCAGCCCATAAAGTACGAAACAACCCGCGAATATCCAGTTCATTTTCAGCGCTCACCGCGCGTGCCCCCGGTAATGGTTGTGTCATCGTATCCTCATTTACTTGGTTAAGTTTGGCCGGTTCTCACGTTGCCTGCGCAGGCGACGCTTCACACGCTTAATAAATCTCGCCACCTTCCAGGCCCGCTTAATGCAGTAGCCATAGAGGAAGAATGCTAGCAAAAAGAGCACCAACATAACCCATTCAGGAACAAAATGAGAGTATTCTGCCGTTACGCCTACTCCCGCCAGAATCGCCGCTGCGAGCGTAATAAGAACAAATGCCTGGCGGGAAGTAAACCCTGCTCGCATAACCAAATGATGAATATGTTGGCGATCAGGGGAAAAGGGGCTCATCCCTTTACGCAGACGGCGATACATAATCGCCACCATATCCATCAATGGAATAGCGATAATCCATAGCGCGGTAACCGGGCTGATAGAGTGAGTTTTCCCCTGCGTCGTTTCCAGTAAAAGCCAGATGACGGTAAAGCCAATCAGTGTACTACCGGCATCGCCCATAAAGACTTTATAACGCCGCCCCAAAATACCGAGATTAAGCATAATGTAAGGCAGAATCGCGGCGATCATGGCAAAGCACCACATTGCCAGACTAGTCTGACCATCAAACCATAAAATCAGCCCCATCGCCGCAAATGAGACGCTGGATAACCCACCCAGCAGGCCGTCAATACCGTCAACCATATTGAAAGCGTTGATCGCCGCCCATACCGCAAACAGCGTAAGGAAATAGCCAAAGGGGCCAAGCACTAACTCCCAAGGCCCAAAGATGTAACCAAGGCTACCTAAGTGAAGTTTTGCGATAACCATCATTACAACCGCAATAACAGCCTGAACCACAGCACGGATTTTTACACTGATATCAAAACGGTCATCCATCGCACCAACAAAAACCAATACACCAGCGCAAATAAGATATAGCGATAAGTGCGGTATGTAGTAATCCGAGAGGCCAAACATAAAGCAGATTCCTGCAAACACAGAAATCCCGCCGACTAATGGGATAACACCCTGATGTCGTTTACGAAAGTTTGGTTTATCCACTAAACCAATTTTTATGGCTACTTTTCGCGCAAGAAAAATAAAAATGGTCGTGAATAAAAAAATACTGATTAGCTCAGATAAAGCGGTGAGTAACTTCACAGTGTATGTGCTCTCAGCATATATCATTTCCTTAAAGTATAATGCGTTACGCCAGCTCCTAGAAGAGACCTGTTAGAACATTACACTTTTTACCGCAAACAATGTGTATTGTGCATGGTGTTACTCTGTAGCGCATATCCCGATGACCAGTTTATATGACATGACGCTAGGATGAATCGCAAAACAAAAACGCCACGTAAAAACGTGGCGTTTTCAGGTAAAGACCAGGTTATGAGCGCTTCATCATCTCGAAAAAGTCGTCATTAGTTTTGGTCATCGCCAGTTTGTTAATGAGGAATTCCATCGCGTCAATTTCACCCATCGGATGGATGATTTTACGCAGTATCCACATTTTCTGCAGCTCTTCCTGAGTGGTGAGCAGCTCTTCTTTACGGGTACCGGAACGGTTGTAGTCGATAGCCGGGAAGACACGTTTTTCAGCGATCTTACGCGAAAGATGCAGCTCCATGTTACCGGTGCCTTTAAACTCTTCGTAGATAACTTCGTCCATCTTGGAACCGGTATCGATCAGCGCCGTCGCGATGATGGTCAGACTGCCGCCCTCTTCCACGTTACGCGCCGCGCCGAAGAAACGCTTCGGACGATGCAGGGCGTTAGCGTCCACACCACCGGTCAATACTTTACCGGAAGCCGGCACCACGGTGTTGTAGGCACGCGCCAGACGGGTGATGGAGTCGAGCAGGATGATAACGTCTTTCTTGTGTTCAACCAGACGTTTCGCCTTCTCGATAACCATTTCGGCAACCTGAACGTGGCGGGATGCCGGTTCGTCAAAGGTAGACGCAACCACTTCGCCTTTCACCAGACGCTGCATCTCGGTTACTTCTTCCGGACGTTCGTCAATCAGCAGCACCATCAGCACGCAGTCTGGGTGGTTATACGCGATGCTCTGCGCGATGTTCTGCAGCAGCATGGTTTTACCCGCCTTCGGCGGCGCGACAATCAGACCGCGCTGGCCGCGACCGATCGGCGAAGCCAGATCCAGAACGCGTGCCGTTAAGTCTTCGGTAGAACCGTTACCACGCTCCATACGCAGACGAGAGTTTGCGTGCAGCGGGGTTAAGTTCTCAAAGAGGATTTTGTTACGGGCGTTTTCCGGTTTGTCGTAGTTAACTTCGTTAACTTTCAACAGCGCAAAATAGCGTTCACCTTCTTTCGGCGGGCGAATCTTACCAGAAATGGTATCACCAGTGCGGAGGTTGAAACGGCGGATTTGGCTGGGGGAAACGTAGATATCATCAGGACCGGCGAGGTAGGAGCTGTCTGCAGAACGGAGGAAACCAAATCCATCCTGCAATATCTCCAGCACACCGTCGCCAAAGATATCTTCGCCACTCTTTGCGTGCTGCTTCAGGATGGCAAAAATAATGTCCTGCTTGCGCATACGGGCCAGGTTTTCCAGCCCCATACTTTCGCCGAGAGTGATCAGCTCAGAAACCGGCGTATTCTTTAATTCGGTAAGATTCATAATGGTGTGAGTTCTTAAACTTGGGGTAAATCTCGAACTTAATGTTGTGAATGGTATGGCAGGGTCATCCATGCCTGTTTACGGCTATCAACTCATGTCTGTTCGCTGTCTGGTCACAGGAAAGTACGCAGAACTGAAACGACAAGACGGAATGAGCGAAGAGCCAGGAATCTTTCCACTTCTCGTGCGAGAAAAAACGGGAAGTGACGGATAAAACCAGATTCAAACTTAATAAGGTATGTTTAATTCGAAGTCAATACTAACTTAGCACGACTCAGACCGGGCGTCCAGAGATCCTGACAATTTAAGAATAACGTAAGGACAACAGACGCCACGAAACTGCCTGATACCTTAATCATTCGTCGAATGACAGACGCCTGACCATACAGCGCCTTTGTCATTCGACGTATAAAAGGTATTACGCCAGATTGGCGTCGAGAAACTCTTTCAACTGACCTTTAGACAGTGCGCCTACTTTGGTTGCCGCCACTTCGCCGTTTTTAAACAGCAGCAGAGTCGGAATACCGCGGATGCCATATTTAGGCGCAGTACCTGGGTTCTGGTCAATGTTCAGTTTGGCAACGGTCAATTTGCCCTGATATTCGTCAGCGATTTCATCCAGAATCGGAGCGATCATTTTACACGGCCCGCACCACTCTGCCCAGAAATCAACGAGGATAGCCCCGTCCGCTTTGAGTACATCCGTGTCAAAACTGTCGTCAGTCAGGTGAATAATTTTATCGCTCATATATAACTCCACAGGAATAAGCCTGGCGTGTTGGTGTAGCATTAACCAACGAGGTGCTGATGTTAACTTCGCCAACAAAGGTTGACTTTATTTCACCGGATACGCTTTCGTAAAGCAATAGTAAGCTGATATTCTACCACACTATGAGCAAAACACATTTAACAGAACAGAAGTTTTCCGACTTCGCCCTGCACCCACAGGTGGTTGAAGCCCTTGAAAAAAAAGGGTTTTATAATTGTACGCCCATTCAGGCACTGGCCCTTCCGCTAACGCTGGCGGGTCGTGACGTTGCAGGGCAGGCGCAAACCGGTACCGGGAAAACGATGGCGTTTCTGACGTCAACGTTTCATTATTTACTTTCTCATCCCGCGATCGACGATCGCAAGGTGAACCAGCCGCGCGCGCTGATCATGGCGCCGACGCGTGAATTAGCCGTACAAATTCACGCAGACGCGGAGCCGTTGGCGCAAGCGACAGGCTTAAAATTAGGCCTGGCTTACGGCGGCGATGGTTACGACAAGCAGCTTAAAGTGCTGGAAAGCGGCGTTGATATTCTTATTGGTACGACGGGCCGACTGATCGACTACGCCAAACAAAATCACATTAACCTCGGCGCCATTCAGGTCGTCGTACTCGATGAAGCCGATCGCATGTACGATTTGGGCTTTATTAAAGATATCCGCTGGCTGTTCCGTCGTATGCCGCCGGCTGCGCAGCGTCTGAACATGTTGTTCTCCGCCACCCTGTCTTATCGGGTTCGCGAGCTGGCGTTTGAACAGATGAACAACGCCGAATATGTTGAAGTGGAACCGGAGCAAAAGACCGGCCACCGCATTAAAGAAGAGCTTTTCTACCCCTCTAATGAAGAGAAAATGCGTTTACTGCAAACGCTGATCGAAGAAGAGTGGCCGGATCGCGCCATTATTTTCGCCAACACCAAGCATCGTTGCGAAGATATCTGGGGACACCTGGCGGCAGATGGCCATCGTGTTGGTCTGCTGACCGGCGATGTCGCGCAGAAAAAGCGCCTGCGGATTCTGGATGAGTTCACCCGCGGCGATCTGGATATTCTTGTGGCGACCGATGTCGCGGCGCGCGGGTTGCATATCCCCGCAGTAACGCACGTCTTTAACTACGATCTGCCAGACGATTGTGAAGACTATGTTCACCGTATCGGTCGTACCGGTCGCGCTGGCGCCAGCGGACATTCCATCAGCCTGGCTTGCGAAGAGTATGCGCTGAATCTGCCCGCTATTGAGAGCTATATCGGCCACTCGATTCCGGTCAGCAAATACAATCCGGAAGCGCTCATGAACGATCTGCCCAAGCCGTTGCGCCTGACGCGTGCGCGTCCTGGCAATGGTCCGCGCCGCGCTGGCGCTCCGCGTAATCGTCGTCGTTCAGGTTAAGAAAAGTTATGCCATACACAAAATCATTTAGCCTGTATCAAGGCGGCAAGAAAACAAATCCCGATGAGCTTAGGAAGAGTACGCAGCCAACATGGATACAGGTTGAAGGATGAAGTGTATGAATTCCACCTCGTTGTATGCCGCCATTGATCTCGGTTCCAATAGTTTTCATATGCTGGTCGTGCGCGAGGCGGCGGGAAGCATCCAGACGCTGACCCGAATAAAACGCAAGGTGCGTCTGGCCGCGGGTCTGAACAACGACAACCACCTTTCAGCCGAAGCGATGGAACGCGGCTGGCAATGCCTGCGTCTGTTTGCTGAACGTTTGCAGGATATCCCGCAGCCACAAATCCGCGTGGTTGCCACCGCAACATTGCGTCTCGCCGTCAATGCGGGTGAATTTATCGCGAAAGCGCAGACTATCCTTGGTTGTCCGGTGCAGGTTATCAGCGGCGAAGAAGAGGCGCGGCTGATTTATCAGGGAGTCGCTCATACCACCGGCGGCGCAGATCAGCGACTGGTGGTGGATATCGGCGGCGCCAGCACTGAACTGGTTACCGGCACTGGCGCGCAAACCACGTCGCTGTTTAGCCTGTCGATGGGCTGCGTAACGTGGCTTGAACGCTATTTTAGCGATCGTAATCTGGCGCAAGAAAACTTTGATGATGCGGAGAAGGCCGCGCGCGATGTGCTGCGTCCGGTCGCCGATGAACTGCGTTTTCATGGCTGGAAGGTCTGCGTGGGTGCCTCCGGCACCGTACAGGCATTGCAGGAAATCATGATGGCGCAGGGGATGGACGAGCGCATTACGCTCGCCAAACTGCAGCAGCTAAAACAACGCGCGATACAGTGCGGGCGTCTGGAAGAGCTGGAAATCGAAGGCCTGACGCTGGAGCGCGCGCTGGTTTTCCCAAGCGGGCTGGCTATTCTGATCGCGATATTTACCGAGCTGAACATCCAGAGCATGACGCTGGCAGGCGGCGCGTTACGCGAAGGGCTGGTGTATGGGATGTTGCATCTGGCGGTAGATCAGGATATCCGCAGCCGCACGCTGCGAAACATTCAGCGTCGGTTTATCGTCGATACCGATCAGGCAAATCGCGTGGCGAAGCTGGCAGATAACTTCCTCAAACAGGTAGAAAATGCCTGGCATATTGAGCCTATCAGTCGTGAACTGTTGCTTAGCGCTTGCCAGTTGCATGAGATCGGTCTGAGCGTTGATTTTAAACAGGCGCCCTATCATGCCGCCTATTTAGTACGCCATTTGGATCTGCCTGGCTATACGCCCGCGCAGAAAAAGTTGCTCGCCACCCTCTTACTGAATCAGACCAATCCGGTCGATCTCTCTTCGCTTCATCAGCAAAACGCGGTACCGCCCCGTGTTGCGGAACAGCTATGCCGTTTGCTGCGCCTGGCGATTCTCTTTGCCGGTCGCCGTCGTGACGATCTGGTACCAGAAATTACGCTACAGGCGCTAAATGAAAATCTGACGTTAACCTTGCCCGGCGACTGGCTGGCGCATCACCCGCTGGGTAAAGAGTTGATTGATCAGGAAAGCCAGTGGCAAAGCTATGTACACTGGCCGCTGGACGTTCGCTAACCGTAGCCTGATTGCCGGATGACGCTTCGCTTATCTGGCCTACGATTTCGCTCGCTTTGCCGCCATCATGGCTTTCAGATTAGCCAGGTGACTTTGCCCTTTTTGCATTCGCTCCTCAGCGCTTACCACTTTGCGCTCCTGCTCCCAGATTAAATCATCCTGCGGTAGTTCTAACAGGAAGCGGCTGGGTTCCGGGCGCACCAGTTCCCCATACTGACGGCGCTCTTTACATAATGTAAAGGTGAGCTCTTTCTGCGCGCGAGTGATCCCGACATAGGCCAGCCGACGCTCTTCCTCAATATTGTCTTCGTCAATGCTACTTTGATGCGGCAAAAATCCTTCTTCCATTCCCACCATATAGACATACGGGAATTCCAGTCCTTTCGACGCATGAAGCGTCATCAACTGTACCTGATCCAGCTCTTCTTCGCTCTCGCCGCGCTCCATCATATCGCGCAGCGTAAAGCGTGTAACCACCTGGGTCAGCGTCATCGGCTCATCGAGTTCGTTGCCTTCCAGCATCTCAGTCATCCAGCTAAAGAGCTGGTTAACGTTTTTCATACGCATTTCCGCCGCTTTGGGGCTCGGCGAGGTTTCATACAACCAGGATTCATAGTCAATACCGTGGATGAGATCGCGCACGGCGGCGACAGGCTCGCGTTCGGCCAGACGCTGGATTTCCCCCAGCCAGTGGGTAAAACGCGTCAATGAATCGTAACCACGTCCGGTCAGCTTTTGGCTAAGTCCCATATCAAAGCTGGCGGTAAACAGGCTTTTATTACGCGTCATTGCCCATTCACCCAGTTTTTGCAGAGTGGCCGGACCGATTTCGCGTTTTGGCGTATTCACGATGCGCAGGAAAGCGCTGTCATCATCCGGGTTGGTCAACACCCGCAGGTAGGCCAGCAGGTCTTTAATCTCCGGACGGGAGAAGAATGAGGTGCCGCCGGAAATTTTGTACGGAATGCGGTTCTGCATGAGGAATTTTTCAAATACCCGCGACTGATGATTCCCGCGATACAGAATGGCGTAATCCTTATACTGGGTCTTGTTCACAAAGTGATGGGCAATCAGTTCGCCGGTAACGCGCTCAGCTTCATGCTCTTCATTGTTTGCGCTTAACACTTTGAGTTCCGCGCCGTAACCGAGCTCGGAAAAGAGGCGCTTTTCAAAGACGTGCGGATTGTTGGCGATGAGAATATTCGCCGCTTTCAGGATGCGGCCCGAAGAACGATAGTTTTGCTCCAGCTTAATCACCTGCAGCGCCGGAAAATCCTGGCTCAGTAACACCAGGTTTTGCGGACGCGCCCCGCGCCAGGAGTAGATAGACTGATCGTCATCGCCTACGACCGTAAAACGCGCGCGTTGCCCGACCAGCAGCTTAACCAACTCATACTGGCTGGTGTTAGTATCCTGATATTCATCCACCAGCAGATAACGAATTTTATTCTGCCAGCGCTCGCGCACCTCATCATTGCGTTGCAGCAGCAGCGTCGGCAGCAAAATCAAATCATCAAAATCGAGAACGTTACATGCCTTCATATGGGCGTCGTAAAGCCCGTAGCAGTGGGCAAAAATACGATCGCGTTCACCTTTCGCCCCCGCCGCTGCCTGTGCAGGCGTTTTGAGATCGTTTTTCCAGTTGGAGATCGTGGAGATCAGCTGTTGCAACAGAACCTTGTCGTCTTCGATCAGGCCTTCGGTCAGCTCTTTGAGCAAGGCGACCTGGTCGGTATCGTCAAACAATGAAAAGTTCGATTTCATCCCCAGCGCAGCGTACTCGCGCTTAATAATATCCAGCCCTAGCGTATGAAAGGTGGAGATCATCAAACCGCGCGCTTCCTTACGGCCGAGCGTCTGCCCGACGCGTTCTTTCATCTCACGCGCTGCCTTGTTGGTAAACGTCACCGCCGCAATATGCCGGGCCTGATAGCCGCATCCGCGGATCAGGTGGGCGATTTTATTGGTAATTACGCGAGTTTTACCAGAACCCGCACCTGCCAGCACCAGGCAGGGTCCGGTGACGAATTCGACAGCGTGTTGTTGGCCGGGATTTAAACGCATGGGAATAGTGCTCAATCTTCGAACGGGGGAGGGATTGTAGCAGAAAGCGAGGCCCAGAGAAGACCAGGCTGCTTTTTCAGGCAGCCTGGAAAAGGTCAATCAGCAGGCTCTGGCGGCAAGCGGCGTATAGCCATTACGCTGTGCGCTCTTGATCCAACTGTAAGAACCCATTAGCGCGATCGCCGTCAGCAGAACATACTCAAGCGACATCGCATAAACGCCCTGTACTGCATGATTTCCAACGGGCAGTATTTGAGTAATTCATAGAGCACTGGGTCGCGTACGACCTGGCGTAGCCCTAAAAGCCAGTCGTCTGGAAATTCTGCGTTTTTCATTATGTTCATGGTATCTCGCCCCTTGTCAGAAAGGACAGGACCGCCGTCCCGCACATCCGAAATACGCCTGCTAAAAATGCCGCTTATCTCCCGGTTCATTAAATCAGGCGGGACATCTGTCCTGTAATGGCGAAGAGTATATGTCTGACGGCCTAAGGAGTGATAAAGTGACGGCCAATCTTTGCGACGTGAGAACACAATAATGGCAAAAATGGCAGCAGCACTGCATATTCTTGTAAAAGAAGAGAAACTGGCTTTAGATCTTCTGGAGCAAATTAAAAACGGCGGCGATTTTGAGAAGCTGGCGAAGAAGCATTCTATCTGCCCATCCGGTAAAAAAGGCGGTCATTTAGGCGAATTTCGTCAGGGCCAGATGGTTCCGGCATTCGATAAAGTAGTCTTTTCCTGCCCGGTACTGGAGCCAACCGGCCCGCTGCATACTCAGTTCGGTTACCACATCATTAAAGTATTGTATCGCAAATAAAAAGCCGGGTGGCGGCTACGCCTTACCCGGCCTACATCGTCTGCTTGATTTTGTAGGTCGGGTAAGCGCTAGCGCCACCCGACACTGCCTACATTAACCCGCTACCGCAATGCGTTTCATATCCGTCATATAGCCGCGCAGTTTCTTACCTACCTGCTCAATCGCATGACTACGAATCGCGTCGTTCACGTCGCGAAGCTGTGCGTTGTCTACCGCGCCTTCCGGGATAGCACTACCCAGATCGCCCGGTTGCAATTCCGCCATAAACGGTTTCAGCAGCGGTACGCAAGCGTAAGAGAACAGGTAGTTACCGTATTCTGCGGTATCGGAGATAACTACGTTCATTTCGTACAGACGCTTACGGGCGATGGTGTTCGCGATCAGCGGCAGTTCGTGCAGTGATTCGTAGTAAGCGGACTCTTCGATGATGCCGGAATCGACCATGGTTTCGAACGCCAGCTCAACGCCCGCTTTCACCATCGCAATCATCAGCACGCCTTTATCGAAGTACTCCTGCTCGCCGATTTTACCTTCAAACTGCGGTGCGGTTTCGAACGCGGTTTTACCGGTCTCTTCACGCCAGGTCAGCAGTTTCTTATCGTCGTTAGCCCAGTCAGCCATCATGCCGGAAGAGAATTCGCCGGAGATGATGTCATCCATGTGTTTCTGGAACAGCGGCGCCATGATCTCTTTCAGCTGTTCGGACAGCGCGTAAGCACGCAGTTTCGCCGGGTTAGACAGACGGTCCATCATCAGAGTGATACCACCCTGCTTCAGCGCTTCGGTGATGGTTTCCCAGCCGAACTGAATCAGTTTTTCCGCGTATGCCGGGTCGGTGCCTTCTGCCACCAGCTTGTCGAAGCACAGCAGGGAGCCGGCCTGCAGCATACCGCACAGAATAGTCTGCTCGCCCATCAGGTCAGATTTCACTTCCGCAACGAAAGAAGATTCCAGTACGCCCGCACGGTGACCGCCGGTGGCCGCAGCCCAGGCTTTCGCAATCGCCATGCCTTCGCCTTTCGGGTCGTTTTCCGGGTGAACGGCGATCAGCGTCGGCACGCCGAAACCACGTTTGTACTCTTCGCGCACTTCGGTGCCCGGACACTTCGGCGCTACCATCACTACGGTGATGTCTTTACGGATCTGCTCGCCCACTTCCACGATATTGAAGCCGTGGGAGTAGCCCAGCGCCGCGCCGTCTTTCATCAGCGGCTGTACGGAGCGCACCACGTCGGAGTGCTGTTTGTCTGGCGTCAGGTTAACCACCAGGTCAGCCTGCGGAATCAGCTCTTCGTAGGTACCCACTTTGAAGCCGTTTTCGGTCGCTTTACGCCAGGAGGCACGCTTCTCAGCAATCGCTTCTTTACGCAGGGCGTAGGAGATATCCAGACCGGAATCACGCATGTTCAGGCCCTGGTTCAGCCCCTGAGCGCCACAGCCGACGATGACCACTTTTTTACCCTGAAGGTAGCTCGCGCCGTCGGCGAATTCGTCGCGGCCCATAAAGCGGCATTTACCCAGCTGCGCCAGCTGCTGGCGCAGGTTCAGTGTATTAAAGTAGTTAGCCATGATGGTGTACTCCGTGATGTTGTGTGTCGCGCTTATTGTTCGGTTTACAGATTGCTATCTGTGCGAATGAACCCACATTACAACAGGAAATTTATTGCGGAAATTGATATATTCACAACGTTATGTTGCGGTTTATGCAACGTCAAAAACCGGAGGTCTGTCTGTGGATTTACGCGATCTAAAAACCTTCCTGCATCTGGCGGAAAGCCGCCACTTTGGCCGCAGCGCGCGGGCGATGCACGTCAGCCCCTCCACGCTCTCCCGGCAGATCCAGCGGCTGGAAGAAGATCTCGGCCAGCCGCTGTTTGTGCGTGATAACCGCACGGTCACGCTGACCGAAGCGGGTGAAGAGCTGCGAGTGTTTGCCCAACAGACACTTTTGCAATATCAGCAGTTGCGCCATACCCTCGATCAGCAGGGGCCGTCCCTTTCCGGCGAACTGCATATTTTCTGCTCGGTGACCGCGGCATACAGTCATCTGCCGCCGATCCTCGACCGTTTTCGCGCCGAACACCCTTCTGTTGAAATCAAATTGACGACCGGAGACGCTGCCGATGCGATGGAAAAGGTGGTAACGGGAGAAGCGGACCTGGCAATCGCCGGCAAACCAGAAACGCTGCCCGGCGCGGTGGCGTTTTCGATGCTGGAAAATCTGGCGGTGGTGCTGATCGCCCCGGCGCTGCCCTGCCCGGTGCGTAATCAGGTTTCGGTTGATAAGCCAGACTGGTCGACGGTGCCGTTTATCATGGCCGATCAGGGGCCGGTACGCCGCCGCATTGAGCTATGGTTCCGCCGCCATAAAATCAGCAATCCGCAGATTTACGCCACCGTCGGCGGTCACGAAGCGATGGTCTCAATGGTGGCGCTGGGCTGCGGCGTGGCGCTGCTGCCGGAAGTGGTGCTGGAAAATAGCCCGGAACCGGTGCGCAACCGGGTGATGATTTTAGAACGTAGTGATGAAAAAACGCCGTTTGAGCTTGGCGTCTGCGCGCAAAAAAAGCGGCTGCATGAGCCGCTAATTGATGCGTTCTGGAAGATTTTACCGAATTAGTTTTACGGCCCTACCATTACCCGAACAGGCTTCCCAATACGGCTAAGCATATTCACCAGAGCATCAATGGTGAATTTGCTGCATTTCTTGTTGACGACATCCGAAACGCGCGGTCGGGATATATGCAAAACTGTAGCAACCTCGGCTTGCTTCATCTGGTTTCGCGTAATCCAGAGGGTAATTTCTTCCATGAGCTGTTCTTTAATGGCTAACGTGTTTTCGATTTCACTCAGGGAATCAGCGTAAAACTTTTCTGCGTCCTGCTTATCAAACCCCAAATCAGCAAAAACATTACCGCCAGATGGCGTCACATGGCGAATATCACTATCAGTTTTGGCAATCACAAGCTGTTTCTCCGTTGTTGCACCACCCGGTTATAACGCGTTCTGGCGATGTTTTTATCGTGCTGACTGGTTTGTTGCGTCTGTTTTTGGAAACTATGCAAAACGTAGAGTGCTTCTTCAAACTTAGCGACATACATAACGCGATAGATACCATTGTTGTCACGAATCCGAATTTCATTTACCCCAGCCCCAATTTCTGAAAACGGTTTCCAGTCATCGGGTTCAATTCCATACTGAATTTTGTGAAGCTGATAACCGACTGCTTTGCGTACCGTTATGGGAAAAGCCAGGAGATCCTCCAGAGAAGATCCCACCCATCGAATTTCTTTTTCATTGGAGAGAGCTCGGGTGAGTAACATAACATCCTTGTGTATAAAATTTTATACATTGTTTTTAGCAGATGCAAGTGATAGCGGTGCTAACGATATGGTGAGCCGAGTTTCACCACAAGCAGATTGGGCGCCTTCTGGAAAACGTCTCGCAAAATTAAATGAGTGGATGCTCCGGGCTGGCAGAAAAGCCCAATAACTGAGGGAAGATCATATCTGGATATCAGGCCCACTTTACTTTGTGGGCCTGAAAAACTAAACGCTGAATTAACCCGCCAGAAAGAACCGGAACGCCGGGTTATTGCTCTCATCATGGCATTCATAGCCCAGCTCATGCAGCCGGGTTTCGAAATCCGGCTCATGATCGCCTAACTCGAACGCCGCCAGCACGCGGCCATAATCGGTACCGTGGCTACGGTAATGGAATAGCGAAATATTCCAGTGCGTGCCAAGCGTATGCAGGAATTTGAGCAACGCGCCGGGTGACTCCGGAAATTCAAAGCTGTAGAGGCGTTCCTGTAGCGGATGGGATGGACGCCCACCGACCATATAGCGCACATGCAGCTTCGCCATTTCATCGTCGGAGAGATCCACTACGCTATAACCGCCGTCGCACAGTTGGGTGATAATCTCTTTTCGCTCCTCCAGCCCCTGACTGACGCGTACGCCGACAAAAATACAGGCATTTTTCGCGTCGGCAAAACGGTAGTTAAATTCGGTGACCATACGCCCGCCAAGCAACTGGCAGAATTTGAGAAAGCTCCCCTTTTCTTCCGGAATGGTCACCGCCAGTAACGCTTCGCGCTGTTCCCCCAGCTCGCAGCGTTCAGACACATAGCGCAAGCCGTGGAAGTTGACGTTGGCGCCGGAAAGGACGTGCGCCAGCCGTTCGCCGCGAATATTGTGCTGGGCGATATATTTTTTCATCCCCGCCAGCGCCAGCGCGCCGGACGGTTCCGCCACCGCACGCACATCTTCAAACAGATCTTTCATCGCCGCGCAGATAGCGTCGCTATCCACGGTGACAATATCATCAAGGTATTCCTGACACAGGCGGAAGGTTTCGTCGCCGATGCGTTTTACCGCCACGCCTTCAGCAAATAACCCAACGCGCGGGAGATCCACTGGATGACCGGCTTCCAACGCCGCTTTCAGGCAGGCGGAATCCTCCGCTTCGACGGCAATCACTTTGATTTGCGGCATCAATTGTTTGATCAGTACCGCTACGCCCGCCGCCAGGCCGCCGCCGCCAACCGGCACAAAGACACGATCGAGATGCGAATCCTGCTGAAGCAGCTCCAGCGCCAGCGTGCCCTGCCCGGCGATCACCATTGGGTGATCAAACGGCGGCATCCAGGTAAAACCCTGCTGCTGCGCCAGTTCAATAGCTTTCGCTTTCGCTTCATCAAAATTAGCGCCGTGCAACAGCACTTCGCCGCCAAAACCGCGTACCGCATCGACTTTAATATCCGCCGTTGCTTTTGGCATGACGATCAGAGACTTCACGCCAAGCCGCGCGGAGGAAAACGCCACGCCCTGTGCATGGTTCCCCGCCGACGCGGTAATCACGCCGTGGGCTTTTTGTTCTTCGGTCAATCCGGCCATCATCGCGTAAGCGCCGCGCAGCTTAAAGCTATGTACCGGCTGCCGGTCTTCGCGTTTGACGAGAATAACGTTATCCAGACGTGACGAGAGCTTTTCCATTTTTTGCAGCGGCGTCACCTGCGCCGCTTCGTATACTGGCGCGCGTAGCACCGCGCGCAGATACTCCGCCCCTTCCGGCGCGACTGACAGTGGTTGAGATTCCGCCATCATCAACCTCCCAGTTTCGATTTATCGCGCACCGCGCCTTTATCGGCGCTGGTCGCCAGGCTGGCGTAGGCACGCAGGGCAAACGAAACCTGACGCTGACGATTTTTCGGCGTCCAGGCTTTGTCGCCACGAGCCTCCTGCGCCTCGCGGCGTGCGGCGATTTCAGCCTCGTTCAACTGCAACTGAATGCTGCGGTTCGGGATATCAATCGCAATAGTGTCGCCATCTTCAATCAGCGCAATAGTGCCGCCGCTGGCCGCTTCCGGCGAGACGTGGCCGATGGAAAGACCCGAAGTACCGCCGGAGAAACGCCCATCGGTGATGAGCGCGCAGGCTTTGCCCAGCCCCATCGACTTCAGGAAACTGGTCGGATAGAGCATTTCCTGCATTCCCGGCCCGCCTTTCGGCCCTTCGTAGCGGATCACGACTACATCGCCTTCCACTACTTTGCCGCCGAGAATCGCCTCTACCGCGTCGTCCTGGCTTTCATACACTTTCGCCGGGCCGGTAAATTTAAGGATGCTGTCATCGACGCCCGCGGTTTTAACGATGCAGCCGTTTTCGGCGAAGTTGCCATATAGCACCGCCAGACCGCCGTCTTTGCTATAGGCATATTCCAGCGAGCGGATGCAACCCGCTGCGCGGTCGTCATCCAGCGAATCCCAGCGACAATCCTGCGAGAACGCCTGGGTAGTACGGATACCGGCAGGGCCAGCACGGAACATTTTTTTAACCGCTTCGTCCTGCGTAACCGTGATGTCGTACTGTTCCAGCGTTTGCGGCAGCGTCAGGCCTAATACGTTTTTCACGTTGCGGTTCAGCAGCCCGGCGCGATCCAGCTCGCCTAAAATACCCAGCACACCGCCGGCACGGTGAACGTCTTCCATATGGTATTTCTGGGTACTTGGCGCCACTTTACACAGCTGCGGCACCTTGCGGGACAGCTTGTCGATATCACTCATGGTGAAGTCGATTTCCGCTTCCTGCGCCGCCGCCAGCAGATGCAGAACGGTATTGGTCGAACCGCCCATCGCAATATCCAGCGTCATCGCGTTTTCAAACGCGGCTTTGCTGGCGATGTTACGCGGCAGTGCACTTTCGTCATCCTGCTCGTAATAGCGTTTAGTCAGTTCAACAATCCGCTTACCGGCATTGAGGAACAACTGCTTCCGGTCAGCATGGGTCGCCAGCAGCGAACCGTTGCCCGGCTGCGACAGGCCCAGCGCTTCGGTCAGGCAGTTCATGGAGTTAGCGGTAAACATGCCGGAGCAGGAGCCGCAGGTTGGACAGGCGGAGCGTTCAACCTGGTTACTTTGATCGTCAGAGACTTTCGGGTCCGCGCCCTGAATCATGGCATCAACCAGATCCAGCTTGATAATTTTGTCTGAAAGCTTAGTTTTCCCGGCTTCCATCGGTCCGCCGGAGACAAAGATCACCGGAATATTCAGGCGCAGCGAGGCCATGAGCATCCCTGGGGTGATTTTGTCGCAGTTAGAGATACACACCATCGCGTCAGCGCAGTGAGCGTTCACCATGTACTCCACGGAGTCGGCGATCAGCTCGCGCGACGGCAGTGAATAGAGCATACCCCCGTGCCCCATGGCGATCCCGTCATCCACGGCAATAGTGTTGAACTCTTTCGCCACACCGCCGGAAGCTTCAATCTGTTCGGCGACCAGCTTACCGAGATCGCGCAGATGAACGTGACCCGGCACAAACTGAGTGAATGAGTTCACCACGGCGATAATCGGTTTGCCAAAATCACTGTCGGTCATTCCGGTGGCGCGCCACAGCGCGCGGGCACCCGCCATATTACGACCATGGGTGGTGGTGGCGGAACGGTACTTAGGCATGCTTTATTTACTCCCCATCTTTTCCCTTCATACTTCACGCCACAGGTGCGTTGGCTGCCTCACTCACCCCAGTCACTTACTACAGTAAGCTTCTGGGGATTCGCTGCGTTGCCGCCTTCCTGTGACGCAAATTATTTTGGGAAAATATTAATTTTATTTATTATGAATTTACCGGATCCAACCAGCCCCATTTATCCTCGGTTTCTCCAGTGAAGAGACCAAAGAAGGCTTGTTGAATACGCTTGGTAACAGGGCCGCAACGGCCTTCACCTACCTGGATACCATCAACGCTGCGTACCGGAGTAATTTCTGCCGCGGTTCCGGACATAAACACTTCGTCGGCCAGATACAGCGATTCACGGGACAGCACCTGCTCGCGCACTTCAATACCCAGCTCTTTCGCCAGTTTGATGATCGCGTCGCGAGTAATGCCTGGCAGCGCGGAAGAGGTAAACGGCGGAGTAAACAGCACGCCATCTTTTACCTCAAACAGGTTTTCACCTGCGCCTTCGGAGATATAGCCGTTTACATCCAGGGCGATGCCTTCCTGATAGCCGTGGCGGCGCGCTTCGCTACCCACCAGCAGTGAGGAGAGGTAGTTACCGCCCGCTTTCGCAGCGGTTGGAATGGTGTTCGGCGCAGCGCGATTCCAGGAAGAAACCATCGCATCGATCCCCTGATCCAGCGCTTCGGCGCCCAGGTATGCCCCCCACGGGAACGCGGCGATGATGACGTCAGTGGTGTATCCCGGGGGCGGGTTAACGCCCATACCGACATCGCCGACAAATACCAACGGACGGATATAGGCGCTGGTCAGGTTGTTTTTGCGGATCACTTCGCGGCAGGCTTCCATCAGCTCATCAATACTCTGAGAAACCGGAAAACGATAAATTTTTGCTGAGTCGCGCAGGCGCTGCATATGTTCACGATGACGAAACACTACTGGGCCTTTGTGAGAGTCGTAGCACCTAATCCCTTCAAATACCGACGTACCGTAGTGCAGCGCGTGAGACATTACGTGAACCTTCGCGTCTTCCCAGCGCACCATCTCGCCATTGAACCAAATATAATCAGCTTTTTTCGTCGTCATTTTTCTTCCTTTTGCGCTCAGGCGCGGATTTGTTGTGATGTGGCAGCGCTCTGGCAGATCGCGACATGCGCAACATCTACCAGTTTACTTAACTGACTAAACAGTAAGTCGACCGACCGGGGACTGGCAACGGTCAATTCAATATTTATATTCTGCGCATCGGTCGCGGCTTCCATATTCATGGAGCACACCTGAAAACCACGATGGCGCACCACGCGTAAAACACGTTCTAAGGTTTCTGGATTAAAGCGTGCCGATACATTGACCTGATGTTGCATCATGATAATTTCTCCAGCATTTCAGAGTTACTGGCGCCAGGCGGCACCAACGGCCAGACATTTTCAAGTTCGTCGATTGAGACGTGAAGCAGGTACGGCCCTTCGCTTGCCAACATCGTGTCGAGTGCCGCTTCAACCTGGTCTTTACGAGTAATGTGCTGGCCTGGAATGCCGAAGGCGCTGGCCAGCATGAGGAAATCGGGGTTATCGGTCAGGGTGGTTTCGCTATATCGCTCCTGGAAAAACAGTTGCTGCCATTGTCGAACCATACCTAACCGCTGGTTGTCGAGTAAGACTATCTTCAACGGTAACTGCTTGCGTTTTACGGTGCCCAACTCCTGAACATTCATCATGAAGGAGCCGTCACCGGAGATACAGATAACGGTATCATTCGGTCGCGCTACCTGCGCGCCAACGGCCGCCGGTAAGCCGAATCCCATCGTCCCCAGACCGCTGGAAGTGATGAAGTTCTCCGGGCGGGTGTAAGTCATATGCTGGGCTGACCACATCTGATGCTGCCCCACATCCGTCGTCACCACGCTGTCTGCGGGTTTGCGTTCCGACAATTGCTTCAACAACAACGGCGCATAGATAGTCTCGCCAGGATGGTCATAGCGCCAGGCGTGTTCTGCGCGCAGCTCTGCACAGGACTGACGCCATGCGTCGATCTTCAGCGGTTGCTGTAATGCCGGCAACAGCGAATTTAAATCGCCCTGCAACGCGACGTGTGCCTGACGCAGTTTGTTCATTTCCGCCGGGTCGATATCCATATGGATTACGCTGGCGTTCGGCGCAAACGTATTCAGCTTACCGGTCACCCGGTCATCAAAACGTGCACCCACTGCGATCAGTAAATCACACCCTTGCACCGCGAAATTAGCCGCTTTAGTACCGTGCATTCCCAGCATGCCCAGATAGTACGGATAATCAGCTTCAACAGCCCCCAGCCCTTTCAGCGTGCAGGTAACTGGCATTTGCGTTACCGCGATAAATTTACGCAGCGCCGGAACCGCCTGCGCCATACCAACACCACCGCCGACGTACAGCATGGGTTTTTTCGCCTGTTCCAGCATCTGGCGCGCCTGTTCAACATCAGCCTGCGGGAAGGTCGCTTCGTTAGCAACGGTAGTAAACCAGGGTTCCAGCTCACCGCTGGCCAACTGGATATCTTTCGGGATATCCACCAGAACCGGGCCAGGACGGCCAGCGTTGGCGACTTCAAAAGCCTCTGCCATGATACGAGGCAGCTCTGCCAGCGACTGCACCAGGAAGCTGTGTTTGGTACAGGCCAGCGACAGGCCTAACACATCCACCTCCTGGAACGCATCAGTGCCGATGAACGGGGCGGAAACCTGACCCGTGATCGCGACGACGGGGACCGAATCTAACAACGCATCCGCCAGGCCAGTGATCAGGTTAGTGGCGCCAGGGCCGGAAGTGGCGATACAAACACCGGTTTTGCCGGTAGAACGGGCATAACCGATTGCCGCCATTGCCGCACCCTGTTCGTGTCGGCACAACAAATGCTCCACACTACCGTCATACAACGCGTCGTAAACCGGCATAATTGCGCCGCCAGGATAACCAAATACGGTTTTCACCCCCTGCGCTCGCAAAGCATGTACCACCCACTGTGCCCCGTTCATAGTTACATCCCCGTCGTAAATCTTGAGAAACAGAATTTTATGCTGTTATTCACGCTCTGCTCCTCGCTTAAGTTTTTCAGGCCAAAAAAAACCCCCGGACCTTTCGGTGCGGGGGTCTTAGTTCGTTAAGGCTTGATTTCTAAGCCTTTCCTCGTCCAAGTGCAGCCCCGCACGGTGGGATAATAATCACCACCACGCTAATCACGACCAGGCTAATCACTCGTAAAAGGGCTGTCATTTTTGTCTATTCTTGCATCTTGTTCGAAGGAATACCTAAAGAGTTACCATAGGTTTTGCCAATAGCACAAGATATTTTTTTAACCACGTTTCAGATAATGCAGGTGAATGCCTAAAAGTGCTTTGTTTTTTATAAGAAAAATTAGCAACTGAAAAATTTTCACGTTTTCCTCCCCCTTTTGGCGCACTCTACACCCTGTTTTCCTTCTTTTCGCTTCTGCGAGCGCTCTTCCAGTTTGATGTTTCTTACCTGAAAATGACGCCAAAATTCAGGAAGCAGCCGCTAAAAAACAAAAAGTCAGTAATTCGATTTTCTCTTCTATTCCGCATAATCCACGTAACAGGAGGGATTATGTCACTGGCGATTGTTCATACTCGCGCCGCACTTGGCGTCAATGCGCCGCCTATCACTATAGAGGTGCATATCAGTAATGGATTACCGGGATTAACCATGGTTGGCCTACCGGAAACCACGGTAAAAGAGGCGCGTGACCGGGTACGTAGTGCGATTATTAATAGCGGATATGAATTTCCGGCTAAAAAAATAACCATTAACCTTGCTCCAGCCGATCTACCGAAAGAGGGCGGAAGGTATGACCTGCCTATTGCTGTTGCGCTTCTGGCCGCGTCTGAGCAGCTTACAGCGTCGAATCTTGAGGCATATGAGCTGGTGGGTGAGTTAGCGCTTACAGGCGCATTACGTGGCGTTCCTGGCGCAATATCAAGTGCAACGGAAGCCATCAAGGCCGGCAGAAATATTATCGTCGCAACAGAGAACGCGGCGGAGGTTGGGCTTATCAGCAAAGAAGGATGTTTTATCGCCGATCATCTACAAACCGTCTGCGCCTTTCTGGAAGGGAAACACGCCCTGGAAAGACCTTTAGCTCAGGATATGGCATCGCCTACCGCAACTGCCGATCTTCGCGATGTGATCGGTCAGGAGCAGGGTAAACGCGGCCTGGAGATTACAGCGGCAGGGGGACATAATCTGCTATTGATCGGCCCGCCGGGTACGGGTAAAACCATGCTGGCCAGTCGACTGAGCGGGATTCTTCCACCATTAAGCAATGAAGAGGCGTTGGAAAGCGCCGCGATCCTCAGTCTGGTTAATGCCGATACGGTACAAAAACGATGGCAGCAACGTCCCTTTCGCTCACCTCATCATAGCGCCTCACTTACTGCTATGGTCGGCGGCGGCGCAATACCCGCCCCGGGAGAGATATCGCTGGCGCACAACGGAATTTTGTTCCTTGATGAATTGCCTGAATTTGAACGACGCACACTGGATGCGCTACGTGAACCTATAGAATCCGGTCAAATTCATTTATCCCGTACCAGAGCGAAAATAACGTACCCTGCCAGGTTCCAGTTAATCGCCGCAATGAATCCCAGCCCGACCGGACATTATCAGGGAAACCATAATCGCTGCACGCCAGAACAGACACTACGTTACCTTAATCGGTTGTCAGGCCCGTTTCTTGATCGTTTTGACCTTTCTCTTGAGATACCGCTTCCTCCGCCCGGGATTCTTAGCCAACACGCCTCAAAGGGTGAGAGCAGCGCTACGGTAAAAAAGCGGGTCATCGCCGCCCATGAACGGCAGTACCGACGCCAGAAGAAGTTAAACGCGCGTCTGGAGGGTCGCGAAATCCAAAAATATTGTGTTTTGCATCACGATGACGCCCGCTGGCTTGAAGACACGCTGGTGCATCTTGGATTATCCATTCGCGCCTGGCAGCGTTTACTAAAAGTGGCCAGAACCATTGCCGACATAGAACTGGCTGACCAGATCTCACGTCAGCATTTGCAGGAAGCGGTAAGCTATCGGGCGATAGACAGGTTGTTAATTCATTTGCAAAAGCTGTTGGCGTAAAAAAAGGGCATTACGCCCTTTTTATTAATCATCAGCTTCGGTGTAGTCTTCTGCGCCTTCAACTTGCGGCTTGCCGCCAGACAAGGTGTGGAAGCGTTTTGGACGCTTGATACGCGTCATATACTTGGACCAGACGCGTTCTGCATCCGTTACCGGCTCACGTTCACCGCGACATACCGCTACAAACAGCTTCTCTTCTTCAGTCACAGGCTCACGCTTGCCAAGATCCAGATCATTAAAGGCATGACCATGACGCTCAAGCAGTTGTGCCTCTTTAATCGTGAAATCACCGTGACGAGAGAATCCACGTGGATAATGTTTATTGTCAAAATATCGATTAGTCGTCGTAAAGCTTTCCGCCATCCTGCACGCTCCTAATTCTTTGTCTGAGCTATTTATGGCGCGGAGTATTAGTTACGCTTGACAGAGTGTAAAACAAAACATTTAAATCATAACGACAAATAATTTTGTGGAGAGCACAGTGGATACGGAATTGTTAAAAACTTTCCTGGAAGTTAGCCGGACACGCCATTTCGGGCGGGCCGCAGAAGCACTTTACCTGACGCAATCCGCGGTGAGCTTTCGTATCAGGCAACTGGAGAATCAACTGGGCGTAAACCTTTTTACGCGGCACAGAAACAATATCCGTTTAACCACAGCTGGCGAAAAACTTTTACCGTATGCGGAAACGCTGATGAATACGTGGCAGGCGGCACGTAAAGAGGTGGCGCATACCTCACGTCATAACGAGTTTTCCATCGGCGCCAGCGCGTCTTTATGGGAGTGTATGCTTAACGCCTGGCTGGGTCGACTGTACCAACTACAGGAGCCGCAAAGCGGCCTGCAATTCGAAGCCAGAATCGCTCAACGGCAATCGCTTGTGAAGCAACTTCATGAACGCCAGCTTGATCTCCTCATTACTACCGAAGCGCCCAAAATGGATGAGTTCAGCAGTCAGCTGTTAGGGCACTTCACTTTGGCGTTATATTGCAGCAGCCCTGTCCGTAAGAAATCAGAACTCAATTATCTGCGGCTGGAGTGGGGACCAGACTTCCAACAGCATGAAACAGGGCTGATCGCAGCAGATGAAGTGCCGGTATTAACAACCAGCTCAGCCGAACTCGCCCGACAGCAGCTTAGCGCATTAAATGGCTGTAGCTGGCTTCCTGTAAACTGGGCAAATGAAAAGGGCGGATTACATACCGTTGCCGACAGCGCAACGCTTTCACGGCCGCTATACGCCATTTGGCTGCAAAACAGCGATAAATACTCGCTGATCTGCGATCTGTTAAAAACGGATGTGCTGGATGAACAATGAAAATGATGAAAAGAAAAAGAAGGGAACTTACGATTACCTGACCAGGTAATCAGGTAATTTCAGGCAAAAAAAATCCTTAGCAGATGCTAAGGATTATTTCTGGCAGGGGCGGAGAGACTCGAACTCCCAACACCCGGTTTTGGAGACCGGTGCTCTACCAATTGAACTACGCCCCTAATTAGGGTGGCGGAACGGACGGGACTCGAACCCGCGACCCCCTGCGTGACAGGCAGGTATTCTAACCAAC